>NZ_CACRUY010000036.1 GCF_902652685.1 Mycobacterium sp. Marseille-P9652 | reverse complement strand
ACCGGGCCGACGCGGGCGAAGCTGGCCGACGGCCGCGACCTGCTTTTCTTCTCGTTGCCCGGGCGCTTCCCGGCGCCGGTCGACGACCGCGTGCCGCTGCCGGCCCCGGGCGAGCCCAAGCGCGCCATTCTCGACAGTTTCACCAAGGAGCATTCGGCCGAGTACCAGAGCCAGGCGCCGATCGACCTGGCGCGGCGGCTGCGAACGCGCCTCGGCGACCTGAACGACGTCGTGTCGATCGTGCTGCACACCAGCCACCACACCCACGTCGTCATCGGAACCGGATCGGGGGACCCGCAGAAGTTCGACCCGGAAGCGTCGCGGGAAACCCTCGACCACTCGCTGCCCTACATCTTCGCCGTCGCTCTCCAGGACGGTAGCTGGCACCACGAACGCTCCTATGCCCCCGCGCGGGCACACCGCCCCGACACCGTCGTCCTGTGGCGCAAGATCTCGACCGTCGAGGACCCCGAGTGGACCCGCCGCTACCACTCCAACGATCCGCGCGAGAAGGCGTTCGGGGCGCGCGCCGAGGTCACGCTGAAGAGCGGTGAGGTCGTCGTCGACGAGCTGGCCGTCGCGGACGCCCACCCGCTGGGCGCCAGGCCGTTCCGACGTCGGGAATACGTGAAGAAGTTCACCGACCTCGCCGACGGCATCGTCAAAACCGCTGAGCAGCAACGGTTTTTAGCCGCCGTCGATGCGCTGGCGGCACTCGACGGCGACGCCGTGACTGCGCTCAACGTGGTGGTCGACCCGCTGGTGATGGAGCGGGCGCCCGACGTTCCGGCGGGCGTCTTCGGCTGAGGGCTCGACTGGGCCGGGCGCCCACTCGAGTGGCCGGCTTCTAGGCCGGTCCGCCCATCTGCCACACCAGCGTTGGCTGCCCGGTGGCCGGGTTCGTGGTCATCGTCGGGTTGCACGTCAACGTCTCGCCGTCAGGGCCCATCGTGGTCGCGTGCAACACCGAACAGGTATCACCGGCGTGAGCCCCTCGGGCCTGCGCGACGCCCGTTCCGGCGACGACGGCGACTGGTGCGATGGCAGTGACCGCGGCCAATGCGGCAAAGCGAAGTCTGGTCATTGTCGACATCCCCTCAGCGATGAGTAGGCAGCCCGAACCAAGAAACCCGAAGCCTCACGGTAACGCCACGCCGACCTTCCGGCAAAGGAATCGCAAAGGTACTTCCGCGCCGACCTAGAACACGTTCTAGTCTGTGAAACCATGGGATTCCTCAAGCCCGACCTTCCGCAGATCAACATGGAGGAGTGGAAGAAGGGCAGCCGCAGCGACAAGATCCGGCCCATGGCCCGGCACTGGGCCGAGGTCGGTTTCGGCACACCCGTCGCCCTGCACCTGTTCTACGTCGCCAAGATCCTGCTGTACATCCTCGGCGGATGGCTCTTCGCGTCCGCCACCAACGGCCTCGGCGGGTTCACCCACGTCGGGTCGTGGTGGTCGGAGCCGATCGTTTTCGAGAAGGTCGTGCTCTACACGATGCTGTTCGAGGTGATCGGCCTCGGCTGCGGCTTCGGACCGCTGAACAACCGGTTCTTCCCGCCGATGGGTTCGATCCTCTACTGGATGCGCTTCGGCACCATCCGGCTGCCACCCTGGCCCGACCGCGTCCCGTGGACCAAGGGAACCAAGCGCAAGCCGATCGACGTCGCGCTATACGCGCTGCTGTTGCTGGTGACGTTGCGGGTGCTGTTCTCGGACGGCACCGGCCCGGTGCCCGAACTCGGCACCACCGTCGGGCTGCTTCCGACGTGGCAGATCGTGCTGATCCTGCTGATCCTCGGCGTCCTCGGGCTGCGCGACAAAGTGATCTTCCTGGCCGCGCGCGGCGAGGTCTACGCCACCATGGCGGTGACGTTCCTGTTCGGCGGCCCCGACATGATCGTCGCCTCCAAGGTGGTGTTTCTCGTCATCTGGATGGGGGCGGCGACCTCGAAACTCAACAAGCACTTCCCGTTCGTCATCTCCACGATGATGTCCAACAATCCGCTGGTGCGGCCGCGGTGGCTGAAACGCCGGTTCTTCGAACGGTTTCCGGACGACCTGCGGCCCGGCCGGTTGTCGCGGTGGGTGGCGCACGTGAGCACGGCCATCGAGATGCTCGTGCCACTGGTCCTGTTCTTCTCCCACGGCGGCCGGCCGACCGTCATCGCGGCGATCGTCATGGTGTGCTTTCACCTCGGCATCCTGCTGTCGATCCCCATGGGTGTGCCGCTGGAGTGGAACGTGTTCATGATCTTCGGCGTGCTGTCGCTGTTCGTCGCGCACGCGCGGCTGGGCCTGGCCGACCTGAGGCACCCCGTCGCGGTCGCGATCCTCTTCGTCGTCATCGCGGGAATCGTCGCGCTGGGCAACATGTTTCCGCGCAAGATCTCGTTCCTGCCCGGCATGCGGTACTACGCCGGCAACTGGGACACCACGCTGTGGTGCATCAAGCCCTCGGCGAGCGAGAAGATCTCGCGCGGCATCGTCGCGATCGCCAGCATGCCGCAGGCGCAACTCGAGCGGTTCTACGGCAGCCCGGAGGCCGCGCAGATCCCGATCTACATGGGATATGCGTTCCGCGGCTTCAACACTCACGGCCGCGCGCTGTTCACGCTGGCCCACCGCGCCATGGCGGGCCAGAACGAGGACGACTACGTCATCACCGACGGCGAACGGATCTGCAGCACGGCAATCGGGTGGAACTTCGGTGACGGCCACATGCACAACGAGCAGTTGATCGCCGCGCTGCAGAAGCGCTGCAACTTCGAGCCGGGCGAGGTGCGGGTGGTGTTGCTCGACGCGCAGCCGATCCACAAGCAGACGCAGGCCTACCGCCTGGTGGACGCGGCGACCGGTGAGTTCGAGCGCGGCATCGTCAAGGTGGCCGACATGGTCACGCGGCAACCGTGGGCCGACGACGTCCCGGTCGAGGTGCTGTCGGGTTAGTCCGCTCGCGCAGCTACGCCCTCGTCATGCCTCCCTGCTCGTTCTCAGCGGTGGCAAATGAGGTGGCTCGACAGCGGAATCTACCGGTGAGCCAATGCCTCAGCGATGGGGGTGTCGCCGTTGTTGAAGTCGATGGTGCGGCCGACCGTGGAGTCGTCGGCCAGCGTGGCGGCGACCACGAGTGCGACGTCCTCCCGCGAAACCTCCCCCTTGCCCTCGCCCAGCGCGATGCGGCCCGTCGCCGGCTCCAGGGTCAGGCGGCCGGGGCCCAGCACCGTCCACCGCAAGTCGCTTGTGCGCAGGTGCGCGTCCGCGGCCGCCTTGGCCTCGGCGTAGGGGAAGAACGAATTATCCTCTGGCACGCCATGATCGGGCCCCGCGCCGAAATAGGACACCATCACGAACCGCGTGACCCCGGCGCGCCTGGCCGCGTCGATCACACGGATGGCCGCGTCGCGGTCGACGGCGTAGGTCCGCGCGGGGTCGCCGCCACCGGCCCCGGCGGAGAAGACGACCGCGTCGTGGCCGGCGACCAGGCCCGCCAGGGCATCGGTGTCGAGGTATTCGATGTCGGCGACCACGGGTGTTGCGCCGGTCGCGGCGACGTCGTCGGTGTGGGCGGGGTTGCGGAAGACCGAGCTGACCTCGTCGCCGCGGCCGGTCAGGATGCGGGCCAGGTGCAGCGCGACCTTGCCGTGCCCGCCGATGACGGTGACGCGTGCCATGTCCTCGACGGTAGCCGTCGCGCCGAGCGCCCGGCCGGCCGGGCAGGCGGGTGGGTGCTTCCCGCTAAAGCTTCACGCGCCCCATGATCAGGTCGATGATCGGCTTGCCCGGCGGGTAGGCGTTGGTGAGCGACGCCATGGTGTGCCCGTAGTCGACCAGCAGCGTGATCCCGTTGATGCCGAAGGCGGCGGCGCTGTTCAGGAACGCCATGACGTCGCCCATTTGCTCGGGGGTGTGCACTTTCGACCCGGTCTCGTCGCGGTAGTCCTGGGCGAAGGTCAGCCAGAGGTCGGCATTGGACTGCGCTAGCGGGGTGTCGGTGGGGCCGGGGCAGATCGCGTTGATCCGGATGCCCTTCTTCAGCAGCGGGTAGCCCTGCGTCGCCACGTAGGCGTTGACGACCTTCTTGGAGAAGCCGTAGTGGATGATGCCTTCGGCCTCGTGGGCTTTGACCCACTCCTGCGCCGACGCGAAGTCCGGCGCGGCGAGGAACTCCGTCAGCAGCTCCAGGTCGTTCTCCCAGCCCATGCCGGCGACCGAGGAGATGAAGCAGATCGCCGAGCCCGACGGAAGCTGGTTCTTCTCGATCAGGCGGTCGATCAGATGCCGGTGGCCGAGGAAATTGATCGCCATCAGGTCGGTCGTCCCGTCGGCGATGCCGGCGGCGGAGAAGACCGCGTGGACCGGTCCGCCCAGCTGATCCAGCGCGGCGTCGATCGACGCAGGGTCTCGCAGGTCCACCTGAATCGCCTGGGCGACGTCGTAGTTCACCGGCGCGTAGTCCATCACGATGACTTCGGCGCCGAGTTCGCCGGCCGACTTGGCCGCCGCGGCGCCCATGCCGGTCGCGCCGCCGACGACGAGTGCCCGTTTGCCGTCATAGCGCAGCCGATCGACAATGGTCATGGAAATCCCCTTCTCGCTAACTGCCAACCCGGTTCTAATCGACCAACTGTATGGGTAACAGTTATCGGGTTCAACACCTACCCGCTCCGGACCGCCGCGCCGCGCAGGACGGTGTCGCGGACGTGCACCAAGGCCGCGCGCTTACCGACGTCCCTCAAGATGTTCTCCGGTATCCACTGCAGTCCGATGACGCACCGCGCCAGCATCGCAGTGGACGGGGCGTCGACGGCGACGTCTCCCGACCGGATGCCCTCCGCCAGCAGTGATTTCATCTGCCGGAGCCGGGTGGTGTAGAGCCAGCCAGGGTTGGGTGTGTCGGGCGGCGACTGACGCATCCACGCCAGCTGGATGCGGAACTCGTCGGAGAACCGGTCGAGCGCGTTGACGTTGACCCAGCTCAGGGCGTCCAGCTTCTCGATGCAACCCGCGTCCGAGCGCAGCACGCTCACCCAGCCGGCCTCGACCTTGCGGCCGAAGGACTCCATGATCGAGGCGAGCAGTTCGTCCTTAGAGCCGATCACCCGGTAGACGGTTCCCGTGCCGAGACCCGCGGCGGACGCGATGTCCCGGATGGTGGTGACCTCATAGCCCCTGCGGCCGAATTCCGTCCGTGCCACCGCGCGCACGTGCGCGGCCTTGTCCGCGGGGTCGGCGTCGCCGTCGTCCGACCACGTCGCGATGGCGTCGTTGGCGGCGGCGAAGGCGGCGGACCGATCGAGTGACGAGTCGGTCGGTGACCGGGCCGCCAAGCCTTGCAGGATGATTCGGCACAGCAGCCCGGCGACCTGGGTGGCCGGGGATCGGTGGCGCATGACGTCGAGCCCTACCTGCAGCATGGTCTGGCAGATGCGGTCGGCCAGCGTGGGCAGGTCCAGGTCGGCTTTGATGTAGCCGCTCCACCTGCCGGCGCGCAGCGTTTGGAGCATCGCCTCCTGGATTGCGACGGGACGTCGTTGCGTGAGCTGCACCAACTCCGGGTCCGTGCTCGGCCCTTCGTAGAAGGACATCTGGAGGGCCGCCCGGTGCCGCACCGCGCAGTCGGCGATCGCCGACCCGAGTTCGACGATCTGATCCGATATGGGACGGGGGTCGGGCCCGTCCAATCGCGAAAGGGCGGTGCGCCCGATTCGGTCCAGGTCTTCCTGATAACGATGGATCAGCTCGATCAGGATCGCTTCTTTGGACTCGAAGTGGTGATACAGGCTGCCGGGAAGGATGCCCGCGGCGTCGGCGATCTCTTGCAACGACGTCCGCAGGCCGGACGTCGCGATCAACGAAGCTGCGGTGGTGAGGATTTCGTCGCGGCGGGTGCCGGTTTCGTCGGTGGGAGCGGGCCGGCTGTTCGCCGGAGACGGGCCTTTGGGCATTTCCTAGCGGTCCGTTGATCGTGGGGACTGCGGAATCGCGACTGACTGCACTGAGCCTCCGGCCGAACCAAATCTTTGTTGAAGGTTATCACCACGGGGAGAGGTCGACGGCCGGCGCTCCGGTCGTCATCGGGCTTGCTTGGCAGGGGTCGGCGTGCGCTCGCCGAACACAAACCGGGGCAGCGTCATCGGCAGGTCGAGCGAGCTCAGCAGTCCGGGTTCGGCGGCGACGACATAGGGGATCGCGTTGACGACACGCATGGCGGTGGCCGCCATGGCGGCGCGGCCCGCGCCGTGCCCCTCGACGGCTCCCACCGTCATCTCGCAGTGAATCTCGGGGACCCCGTCGACGTCGACGCGGTACGTGGCGTCGTTGTGCGCGGAGGGCCAGTCCGGCGCGACATCGCGCGACATCCGGATGATGTGCTCCAGGACGATCGCGTCGCGCCCGTCGACCACACCGGCTGCCCTGGTGCGCACCGCGCCGCAGGTGCCCGCCGCGATGGTTCCGAACGCCACCTCGATGTCGCGGTCGGTCGGCCGGCGGTCCAGAGTTCCCCGCACCCCCTCGATCTCCACCCCGAGCCCCGCGGCGATCAGGCGAATCGGTGCGGCCCAGGCCAATTCGATGAAGCCGGGCGTCGCGAGGAGGGGCTCGAAATCAAGCGGCCTGCCGAACCCCATCCCGTCCATCATGACGTCGGCGACGGGGTAGTGGTCGTTGAGTGCGACCTCGCTGACGGTGATCGAACGAATCCCGCTCGACTGGGTGGTCAGCAGCAGGGCGAGTTGGTCCGATGCGAAGCCCGGGAAGATTCCGGACACGTACAGCGATGCCTTCCCGGCGCGGGCCGCCGCCTCGAGTTCGTCGCGCCACTGGGCCGCGAAGTAGGCGGGCGGGTACACCAGGGCGGTCGACGACGTCGAGACGACGTTGAGGCCGGCCCGCAAGAGCCTGACGTATGCGGGCACGGCCCCCGCGTCGCGGTCGGGGCCGCTCGCGGCATAGACGACACAGTCGGGTCGCAGCGCGATCAACGCGTCGGCGTCGTCGGTGGCGCAGAGCCCCAACGGTTCCCCGCCGGCCAACAGGCCCGCGTCCGCCCCGACTTTGTCGCGGGAGTGCACCCACACCCCGACGAGGTCGAGGTCGGGCCGGCGGCTGATGGCGTCGATGGCGGCCGAGCCGACGCCCCCGGTGGACCACACGACGGTGCGAAGCGGCCCGGTGGGCGACGCGGACGACGGCATCGGTGTTGTCATCCCGCCGTTTTGGTGACTGGCCGTTGTGCGGAGTCGACGGCGTCGGCGGCGAGGGTCAGGTAGCGCCATGCCACCTCGGGGGCGACGCCGCCGCACAGCGGGTGCAGCGGCAGTGGCCGTCCGTCGCGGACGTATGCCTCGGCTTCGTCGAGGGTCATGATGCGGTACGGACCATCAAATTCCCGCAATTCGGAGACCGTCGTGGCGCGGGTGATGCTGGCGACCGAGTCGTCCCCGTGGCGGTAGCTTGCCGCCGTGACGGCGTCGTGCAGCAGATGCGGCCCGAGTTCCTGCCACGCGTGATCGACGTCGTCGGTGACGAACACCGTAGTCGGCGCGCCGGCGATCGGGAACTGGACGAAGCCGGGCTCTCGGCCCTGAGCGCGGCAGAGAGTCTCGTACGTCTCCGCGAGGCCGGGCACGTCCGCCTGTGCGATCAGTCCCATGCCGTGTTGGGCCGCTCGTCGGGCGGCCGCCGCACTGCCGCCGGCGATGACCATCGGTGGGCCCTTCCGGCTCCCGCACGACGGTGTCACGCATACCCGTCGCCCGCGATAGTCGAAGGGCTCGCCGACAACGAGGCTCCGTACGGCCGCGAGGTTTTCGTCGGCGAGCCGGCCGCGCGCCGCCCAGTCCACGCCGAAGTGGGCGTACTCCGCTTCGCGATGCCCGACGCCGAAGGCGTAGGACACGCGGCCGTTGCTGACGAGGTCGAGGACATTGATCTGCTCGGCCAACCGCACCGGGTCCCACAGCGGAAGCGGCACCGCCGCAAGGAGAATGGCGAGGTTGGTGGTTCGCGCGGCGATCGCGGACGCGAGGATGGTCGGCGCGGGCAGATGTCCGTCTTCGGTGGCGTGGTGCTCGGAGAGCACCACGAGGACCGCGCCCCGCGGCTCCGCCCAGGCGCACATGTCGATCGCCGCCGCGTACAGGTCTCGCGTCGGGGGACCCCAGCGGGGGCTGCGCATGTCGAACCTGAGCGTCAACATCCAACAACTCCCAGCACGTAGCGCGACGGACCGCCGCGGTCCGTCGGTAGCATAACCTAAGATTTGTTTCGCGGCGAAGGTCGATCGCTGCTGGGGGCTACCGGGCTTCGATGCGGCCGAGCCCGGGCACCGCACCGTTCGCGAGGGCGGACCCCAGCTCGATGAGGTAGCGGTCGGGCCCACCGAGGAACGTGCTCCAGCCGAGTAGGCGCTTGAGGTACAGGTGGGCGTCGTGTTCCCACGTGTAGCCGATGCCGCCGAAAATCTGGATCGCGGTGTCCCCAACGGTGGCAAGCCGGCCGGCGAATGCCTTGGCGCGCAGGGCGGACAGGTGCCGCTCGCCGGGATCCGCGTTGTCGGCCGCCCACAACGCGTGTATCACTCCGCTGCGGGCCAGCTCGACCGTCTCGAACATGTCCACACAGAGGTGCTGGATGGCCTGGAACGAGCCGATGGCATGGCCGAACTGCCTTCGCACCTTGGCGTATTCGACGGCCAGGTGCATGATCTCGCGCGCGGCGCCGAGCGCGTCGGCGGCCGTGGCGATCAGCACGTCGTCGACCACCGCCCCGAAGGCGTCGGGTGCGGCATTGCCCAGCCACTGCGCGGCCGCGTCGTCGAACCTGACCCGGAATCGCTTGCGCGTCGGGTCGACGCCGCGCTCGCGAGTCAGCGAGACGCCGTCCGAGCGCGTCCGCACCGCGAAAAGGCCCACCGACTGCCGGTATTCGGCGAACACCAGCAAGACGTCGGCCGCCGCCGCGTCCGACATCGGAACCGCGCCGTTCAGCGCGACGTCCGCCCCGCGCTGAACGGCCACCGGGCCGGGGCCCGGCTCCAGCGGTCCGACCGCCGCGATGGCGCTGCCGTCGGCGATGCCGGTCAAGATCTCGGTCGCCGCGCCGGCGGCACCGCATCGGGTCAGGGCGCGCGGCGCGGCGACCGCCGTCGACAACCACGGCCCCGGGTGCACGGCGGCGCCGAGTTCCTCCGCGACGACGCCCGCCTCGGTCATCGTCATGCCGGCGCCGCCGAATTCCGGCGGCACCAACAGGCCGGTGGTCCCCAGGTCGGCGAGGCTCCGCCAGGTGGCGTCGGTGGTCCCCGTCTCGTCGTCGAGCAACGGACGCACGTGGCTCGACAGCGGCGCCTTCTCGGCGAGGAAGCGGCGCACGGTGTCGCGCAGCGCCACCTGCTCGTCGCTGAGCTCGAGGTTCATTCGCGGGGCAATCCCAGCACGCGCTGCGCCGTGATGTTCTTCGTGATCTGGGTCGTGCCGCCCGCGATGGTCAGGGATCGTGACGTGAGGCGGTAGTCGACCCAGCGGCCCTGCGGCACCCGCCAGCCCAGGACGTCAAAGGCCAACGCCGCCATGTCCTGTCCGATCTCGCCCCACACGGTCTTGGCGAGACTCGCCGATCCCATGGCGGTCTTCTCTGAGCCCCCGTGCAGCGTCGCCGAGATCGATCGCTGGCACAGGACCTCGAGATACTTGATGCGAACCGCGATCTCGCCGAGGCGCCGCAGGGTGACCGGGTCGTCGAGGCAGCCGGCGGCGGCGAAGTCGGCCACCAGTTCCTCCAGTCGCACCTCCAACTCGGCGTACAGTCGCGCGGCCCCGGCGCGTTCGTGGCTCAGCGTGGTGGTAGCCACCCGCCAGCCGCCGTCGAGCGGGCCGAGGAGCGCGGTAGCGGGCACCCGCACATCGTGGAAGAAGACCTCGGCGAAATCGGTGTCGCCGTTCAGCGTGACGAGCGGGCGCACCTCGATGCCCGGCAGGGTCATGTCCACGATGAGGCAGGAGATGCCCTTGTGCTTCGGAGCTTCCGGATCGGTGCGGACGTAGAGCTGGCACCACTGGGCGCGATGGCCCAGGGAGGTCCAGATCTTCTGCCCGTTGATGACGAAGTCGTCGCCGTCGCGGATTGCGCGAGTGCGCAGCGCGGCGAGATCGGACCCCGCCTCCGGTTCGGACATGCCCTGGCACCAGATGTCGTCGCCGCGCATCATGCGGGGAAGCAGAGTCAGCTTCTGGGCTTCGGAGCCGTATTGCATGATGGCCGGCGCGATGTTGTTCATGCCGATGACGTTGAGCGGCATGGGCGCCCGCGCCCGTGTGGTCTCCTCACTGTGGACGAGTTGCTCGAGGAGTGTCGCGCCGCGGCCGCCGTACTCCCGCGGCCAGGAGACCGCCGCCCATCCGGCGTCGGCGATCGTGCGGTTCCAGGCGCGCAGGAGTTCGAACGTCGCGTCGTCACGGCCGGGGGAACGGCGCGCCGCCACAAGCTCTTCGGTGAGATTGTCCGAGAGCCAGGTGCGCAGGTCGGCGCGGAACTGCTCGACTTCCGCCGGGTATGAGAAATCCACGTTGCTCGACTTCGCGCGATTGACTGCGGCCAAGCCGGACTCTACGGCGGAGCGGAAATCTGGTCAACGCGCTCGCTCGAGCCGGTGAAGACGCCCCAGCCCCCGGCCGCCGCGGGTGACCACCGCGGCCCGGCCGGTGGAATCAATGGTGCAGTGCATGCGAGGGGCTGCGCCGTTCATTGACCGCGGTACGCCGGGACCTTACGGTGGAACAGATATTTGGTCAACGACGCCGTGTGCAAATGAGGTCGAGCGTGGCGAACGACGCCCAGACCCCGTGGTCACCCGGCTTGAGCATGTTCGCGTCGGCGCTCGCCGGCCGGCCGGTCGCGGTGGCGGGACATGCTTCGCCGGGACCTGCGTGGACGGACGGCCACACGATCTACGTCGACGCGTGTGCACCGTCGCGCGCCAGACTGGAAGCGGTAGCCGTTCAGGCCTCGATGATCGGGGCCGGCAGCCTGGATGCCGTCGTCGCGCGGGCAATCCTGCACCGCCCGCGGCTGGCCACCCGCTACCTGGCGGTCGAGGGGCACCGCGCTCTGGTCGGCAATTCCGACCTGCTCCCCGCGACGTTGGCCTCCCTAGGAGACCCCGAGATCGCCTGTCGCAGTGGGTCACCCGCGGATTCCCTCGACGTCGCCCGTAGCAGGGCGGCGGTCGGAGACCCACCGCCGGAATTCGGCGGGATTCGCCCGGCGAAGCTGATCGCGTCCGCGCGGGCCGCGGAACAGGAGCAAAGGGAGAACCAAGGTCACGCCCCGCGACGCCGCGGCGCCCCGGAACTCGACGAACTCGACGCGGCGGCGACCGACGAGTCCGACGATCCGGACCTGTTCACCAGCCCGGTCGGCGGGGGCGGCTTCATCGGCACGTGGTTGAAGAAGATGCTGTCGTCCGCGCGCAAGACGGGTAGCGGCGGTGGGCCGCCCGGCGCGGACACCCCGACACACCGGACCGACTCCGCGACACGCGGTGCGCACGCGGTGTCCTCGCTGGCGGCGGTGTCGAACGACGCCGCCGACGGCTACCGGCGTTCGCCGGGCGAGGACGGCCTGAGGTATCCGGAGTGGGACGCGGCGCGCCGTCGTTACCGGCCCGCGTGGTGCACCGTGCGTGAGGTGGAGCCGCAGATCAGCGCGTCGGCCACCCACGCTATCGAAGCCGCCGTCGGGGTGCGGCGCCCCTTGGCGCGCCTGGGGGTGGGCCCGCACCGGTGCCACCGCCAGTCGCAGGGTGACGACATCGACATCGACGCGGCGGTCGAGGCGCGTGTCGAGGTGCTGGCCCGGTCGGTCCCCGACGAGTCGGTGTACCTCGCCAGCCTGCGACGTCGCCGCGATTTGTCGGTCCTCCTCCTCCTCGATGTCTCCGGGTCGGCGGCGGAGCCCGGGACCGCGGGCCGCACCGTGCACGAACAACAGCGCGCGGCCGTCGCCAATCTCGCCGTCGCGTTGCACGACCTCGGTGACCGCGTCGCGCTGTACGCCTACTACTCACAGGGCCGAGGCGCGGTCACCATGGTGCCCGTCAAGCGATTCGACGACCATCTGGATTCGCGAGTGATGAAGCGGCTCAACAGCCTCGAGCCGGGCGCGTACTCCCGCCTGGGTGCGGCGATCCGCCACGGGTCGGCGGTCGTGGAGGCGCGCGGCGGCACGTCCCGGCGGCTGTTGGTGGTGTTGTCGGACGGGCTCGCGTACGACCACGGGTACGAACGGGCGTACGGCGCCGCCGACGCGCGACGGGCGCTGGCCGAGGCCCGGCGGCGCGGCACCGGCAGCGTGTGCCTCACGATCGGGGCCGGCACCGACGTGCCCTCCCTGCGCCGGGTGTTCGGCGATACCGCCCACGCGACGATCGCGCGGCCGGACCAACTCGCCGGTGTCATCGGACCGCTGTTCCGCTCCGCGCTGCGCTCGGCCGAAGTCCGGCGACGAACCGTGAGCGTGCGTGTCGGCGCGACGACACGCGGCGAGTCGCGTACATCCACGCACGTTCGCGGTCGTTGATTCACTCAGGGAAGGTGGCTATGGGCGACGAGGCCGGGCTGGCTCGGCGGGTCGGCGGGGGCGTCGAGGCGGAACCGGTGCGGCCCTACTATCAGGCGATCGGCAACGAGGAGGCGGTCTTCAAGGCGGCCTACCGGCAGGGGCTGGCGCTGCTTCTGAAGGGGCCGACCGGTTGCGGGAAGACCCGATTCGTCGAGGCGATGGCCCACGACCTCGGCCGCCCGCTGATCACCGTCGCCTGCCACGACGACCTCACCACCGCGGATCTCGTGGGCCGGTACCTGCTGCAGGGCGACGAGACGGTGTGGGTGGACGGTCCGCTGACCCGGGCGGTCCGCGAGGGCGCCATCTGCTACCTCGACGAGGTCGTGGAGGCCCGGCAGGACACCACCGTGGTGCTGCACCCACTGGCCGACTACCGCCGTCAGCTCCCGATCGAGCGCCTCGGCGTCACGTTGAACGCGGCGCCCGGATTCGGCTTGGTGGTGTCGTACAACCCCGGCTACCAGAGCGTGCTCAAGGACCTGAAGGACTCGACGCGTCAGCGGATGGTGGCCATCGAATTCGGTTTCCCGCCAGCCGATGTCGAGCAGGGGATCGTGCAGCGCGAGGCGGGGGTGGACGATGCCACCGCGGCCGAGCTGGTGCGCTTGGGTCATGCCATCCGCCGCTTGGAGACGGGTGGACTGCGCGAGGTGGCGTCGACCCGCGTGCTCGTCGCGGCGGGCAGGCTGGCCGCCGGCGGCCTGAGCCTGCGGGAGGCGGCCCGGGCCGCGATCGCCGGGCCGCTCACCGACGATGCGGCGATGGGAACGGCCCTGGGCGACATGATCGAGATCTACCTGGGGTCTGATTGACGGTGCGTGCGGGCCCGGGCTAGGGTGCTGAACAAATATTAGGTTTTGCGTTGGGGTCAGTGCACGTCGGTGGTCGCCCCGGGAGGTCGAATGTCCTACGAAAGCAGCGCGGAGCCGATCAAGGTCGGCTACCTGATGGACTTCACGCTTCCCCCCGGGTTCCCCGAGGAATTGATGGCGAGTTTCACGCGATGCTTCGACCTCGTCTTCTCCGAGGCCGTCGAGCAGGGCGTGATGGATCGCCCGGTGCAGATGATCTACCGCGAGGTCGAAGGCCTTCCCAAGGGATCGGTCAAGGCGGTGATCGACGCGTTCGGTGAGCTCGTCGAGGAGGGCTGCCTGGTGGTGTTCGGGCCGCACATCACCGACAACTGCGTGCCCACGCGCGAGGCGATCGAGGAGCGGTTCAAGGTGCCGGCGATCAGCGTCACCGGTACCGACGACTGGCTCGGCGAATGGACCTTCTCATTTCCGCAGGGTTCGATGACCGATGAACCCATCTTCATCGCGGACCTGCTCGCCAAGCGCGGTCTCTCCGAGATCGGGGTCCTCGTCGAACAGAACCTGATCGGCGAGAGCTATCTGAAGAACCTCCGAAGCGCCTGCCGCCGCAACGGGATCCGCATCGTGGCTGAGGCGGCGATCGCGCAGACCGCCCAGGACATCAACGAGGCCGTGCGTACCCTGCACGACGCGAAGGCCGAGGCGCTCGTGCACCTTGGCTTCGGCTTCGGGATCGTGTTCATCAACCCCGCTCTGCAGGCCGTCGACTGGGATCCACCGAGATTCACGACCACCGCGTTCCAGAACGCGTGGGTGAATCCGATCATGTGGGACGCGTTCACGGGCTGGATCGGGGTCGACCAGTACGACGAGGGCAATCCCATCGGCCAGGACTTCCTCGACCGGTACGCGACGAGATACGACGGCAGCCGTCCGGAATATTGCGTCTCGGTGGTCAACCGTGACGTGGCCGCCACCCTCGTGCGGGCGTTCGCTGACGCGCATCCGCTCAGCCCGCGTGGGGTCAAGGAGGCACTGGAGCGGGTGAAGATGATGCCCGCCGCCTCGGGGGCGCCGGGCACCCGAGTGTCCTTCGGTAAGTGGACCCGCCGCGGTTGGATGGGCGCCGGCTACCTGGTGGCCCGCTCCCTCGACGCCGACGGCGTCAACTCACATCTGGTCGACCGTTTCGGAGAGTAGGCGACGAGCGATGAGCACCGAGCAGTCCGCACCGGTTGCGGCGCAACAGGATCTGAAATCCGCACGGACCGATCGCAGGGGAAGTTGGGGCGGCTGGGTGGCGGGCGCCGCTCTGGCGGCGTTCACGCTTTTCTTCATCGCGAATTGCCGCGTAGCGCTCGACCCACGGGTCGCCAACCCGAACGTGCAGGGGCGGCCGCGACCGGTGAGATTCACGTTCGGGCTGGACTACATCGGTTTCCTCGACTGGGCGACGGTCGTGGCGCTGATCGTGCTGTTGATCGTGTTCGTCAGGGGCTGGCGCCGCAATCCCGGGAGCCCGGTGATGCTGATGTTCCTGTGCACGACGCTGATCGTGTGGCAGGACCCGATCATGAACTGGTCGCCGTTCGCGGTCTACAACCCCGATCTGGTGCATTGGCCGGAATCCTGGCCACTGGTGTCGATCTCGCCCACGGTCGAACCTTTTGTGGTCTTCGGATACGTGATGTTCTACTTCGGGCCGTACTTCCCCGGGGTATGGATGCTGCGCAGGCTGCAGGCCCGGCACGGGCCGGAGGCCTTCGTGTCGCGGCACCCGCTCCTCTGCCTGGGGGCGATAGTCCTGGTGCTCGGGTTCGTCATGGATGCCTTCCTGGAGAACACCTTGATCCACTGGGGCATGTACATCTACGCCCAGGTGATCCCGTGGGGGTCGGTGTTCACCGGCACGACCTTCCAATTCCCGCTCATCTGGGAATCGCTGTCGGTGACCTTCGTGATGATCCCGGCCGCGATCCTGTGCTACCGCGACGACACCGGCAAATCGGTTGCGGAGAAGCTGGCCGCGAAGGCGAAGATCTTCCCGACGCGTCCGGTGCTCGGCACGTTCCTGGTGATGTTCGCCATCATCAACGTGTCCTATTTCGCCTACGGTGGCTGGTTCTGGCTCATCAAGGTCAGCCACGCCGCGACATCGGTGGCCTGCCCGTGGCCGTACCCCGAGGCCAAAGTGTATGACCCGCAAGGATTTTACGAGAAGGCCGGCGCCCAAGGTCCCTACTCGGTAGGCATCTGGTCGACGTGGGCGAGCGGGGAGCCCAACGGGCGGCCGCACGTCGAGCCGCCGCCACCGGGCCAAGGTCCGTGCGCGACTGCGTCTTCGGGCAAGAATGGCTGAGCCGCGCACCGTCGTCATCACCGGGGCGTCGCGGGGGCTCGGGTTCGCCTCGGCCGTCCGCCTCTACCGTGACGGGTGGCGCGTCGTCGCGGCCATCCGCGACCCGGACCGGGGGATGCCGGCGCTGCGCGAGGCGACCGGCACCCGACCGGACGACGATCGGCTGATCGGCGTCCAGCTCGATCTGCTGGACGCCGCGTCGGTGGCCGCAGCCGCCAAGGCGATCGAGGACGCCGTCGGTGCGCCGTACGCCCTCGTCCACAATGCGGGCATCTCCGCGGCCGGCATGGTGGAGGAGACGGATATGGCGTTGTGGCACAACATGTTCGCCACCAGTGTCCTGGGTCCCGTCGCCCTCACGCAGGCGCTGCTGCCGTCGATGCGGGCGGCGGGGGAGGGCCGCATCGTCCTGGTGTCGAGCGCGGCGGGGGTGCGGGGTCAGCCGGCCACCGGACCGTACTCGGCGGCCAAGGGCGCGAGGGAGCGCTGGGGCGAGGCGATGGCGTCCGAGATCGCGCCGTTCGGTCTCGGCGTCACGATCCTGGTCGCCGGGATGTACGACACCGACATCATCACGGACGCGGGGACCACCGACAACCGCGACTTCACCGGCCCGTATGCCCGGCTGCACACCACCATGAACACCCGCGGGCGGGCGGCGATGAAGCTTGCACGGCCGCCCGAGCGGTTCGCCGACGGCCTGCTCGAGGCGCTGAACGACCGGGGGGCGTTTCGCCGCCGCGGCGTCGGTCTGGATGCGTCGATGTTGTTGGCCGCCAACAGATTCATGCCGGCCTCGGGTATGCATCACATGTCGCGGATCGTGCTGGGCATACCCCGGCAGGGGTCGATGCGCGGCGGTGCGTGGCCGTTGACCGCTGCCCAACGCGGGATGGTGCTCGTCGCGCGGATTCTGCCGAAGCCGCTGCTGGAGCGCCTGGCCGCGCGGCATCAACAATCAGGGGAGAAGTAATGGAACAGCTTTTCGACGACCTGGCGGACTTCGGCGCCTTCGACGACGCGATATCCGGTGACGTGCGCGACCCGTACACCGAACTGGCGCGGATTCGCCGCGAAGAACCGGTGCAGCGCCTGGAGACGTCGGGGGCGCTGCCGCACGAGGAATCGCTGCCGATGTTCATCGTGTATCGCCACGAGGACGTCCAGCAGATGCTGCGCGACAACGAGACGTTCTCGTCGTCGGCCGTGATCGCGGCGTTCGGACCGGTGCTGGGCGAAGGCGTGATGCTCGGCATGGACGAGCCGATCCACGGCCGGCTGCGGTCGTTGGTGTCAAAGGCGTTCTCGCAGAAGTCATTGGCGCGATGGCAGGACGAGCTCGTCGGCCGGGTAGCAAACGCCTTGATCGATGAATTCGCGCCCCGCGGCAAGGCGGATCTGGTGAAAGAGTTCACCTTCGATTACCCCAGCCAGATCATCGCCGGCCTGCTGGGCCTGCCGCAGGAGGACTACCCGCAGTTTCAGCGCTGGTCGATCTCGCTGCTGAGCTGGCTGATGAACCCGGAGCGCGGGCTGGCCGCCTCGGCCGCGCTGTGCGACTACTTCGCACCGATCCTCGCGGCCCGCCGCGCCGAACCGAAGGACGATCTCATCAGCGCGCTGGCGCGGGCCGAGATCGACGGGCAAAAGCTCGAGGACGAGGAAATCTACTCGTTCCTGCGCCTGCTGCTGCCCGCCGGCGTCGAGACGACCTACCGCGCGCTGGGCAGCCTGTTGTTCGGACTGCTGTGCGATCCGGCGCAGTTGGACGCCATCCGCGCGGACCGGTCGCTGCTCCCGCAGGCCATCGAGGAGGGCGTGCGATGGGAGCCGCCGCTGTTGACCATCACCCGGGTGGCGACCCGCGACACCGAACTGGGCGGGGTCGCGATCCCGGCCGGTGCGACGGTCATGCCGATGCTGGGCTCGGCGAACCGGCAAGAAGATCGCTACCCCGAGCCGGACCGGTTCGACATCAACCGGCAGTACAAGCCCAATCTTGCCTGGGGCCACGGCGTACACGTCTGCCTCGGCATGCACCTGGCCCGGCTGGAGATGCGAACCGCCGTCAATCTCTTGCTCGACCGGCTCCCGAATCTGCGGCTCGATCCCGAGGGCGACGATCCGCACATCCGGGGGCAGGTCTTCCGGTCGCCGACGTCGCTGCCGGTGCTCTTCGACCCCCAGTGAGCAGGGCGGCGGCGGTTGCACCTTGCCAATCGGCTAGTTTCCGGTAAGGCTCTCCATAGCCACCGAACGACCCACAAGAGAGTGACAAACATGACCGAGGCTGTAAAGGTCCGCTTCGAGCCGAAGATGATGATCGACGGCAAGCTCGTCGACGGCCAGGCCGGCACCTTCACCAACATCAACCCGGCCACCGAGGAGAGCCTCGGGGAGGTTGCCGACGCGTCCAAGGAGGACATGCACCGGGCGATCGACGCCGCCCGGCGGGCCTTCGACGAGACCGACTGGTCGACCAACCGGGAGCTGCGCAAGCGCTGCCTGCTCCAGCTGCACGAGGCGATCGAGTCGGAGAAGGAAGAGCTGCGCGAGGAGCTGATTCTCGAGGTCGGTGCACCGCGAGCCATCACGTACGGCCCCCAGCTGGACGCCCCGCTGCAGGACGGCCTGAAGTATCCGGCCCGGCTGATCGACGAGTACGCCTGGGAAACCGATCTGGGTGACCGGGTGATCAGCCTGACCGGCGCGAACACGTCCATCAAAGTGTGGCGGGAGCCGGTCGGCGTCGTCGGCGCGATCGTGCCGTGGAACTTCCCGTTCGAGGTCACCCTGAACAAGCTCGGGCAGGCCCTGGGCACCGGCAACACCGTGGTGCTCAAGCCGGCGCCGAACACGCCGTTCAACGCGACCCGGCTGGGCCGGCTGATCGCCGAGAAGACCGACATCCCGCCCGGCGTGGTGAACGTCGTCACCGCCTCGGATCACTTCGTGGGCGAGGAGCTCACCTTGTCACCGAAGGTCGACCTGATCTCGTTCACGGGTTCGACGGTGGTGGGCCAGCGGATCATGGAAAAGGGCGCCGCCACCATGAAGCGGCTGTTTTTGGAGCTCGGCGGGAAGTCGGCCACCATCGTCTTGGAGGACGCCGACTTCGGCTTGGCGTGCGCGATCGGGATCGCGCCGTGCATGCACGCCGGCCAGGGCTGCGCCAACCCGACCCGGATGCTGCTGCCGCGGTCCCGCTACGACGAGGGGGTGGCGATTCTCCAGAGCATCTACGAGAACGTCACCTGCGGCGACCCGCAGGACCCCGGAACCCTCTGCGGCCCGGTGATTTCGGAGCGGCAGCGCGATCGGGTGATGGGCTACATCCGCAAGGGTGTCGAGGAGGGGGCCACCGCCCTCGTCGGCGGACCGGACGCCCCCACCGGCTTCGACAAGGGATTCTTCGTGCGGCCAACGCTTTTCGTCAACGTCGACAACTCGATGACCATCGCGCAGGAAGAGATCTTCGGCCCGGTGCTGTCGGTCATCCCGTACGACGACGAGGAGGACGCGATCCGGATCGCCAACGACAGCAAGTACGGTCTGGCGGGCAACGTGATGTCCGGCTCGCTGGAGCGTTCGCTGGCGGTGGCCCGCCGCATCCGCGCGGGCTTCATCGGCGTCAACGGCGGCGCCCCCTACGGCGCCGACACCCCATTCGGCGGGTACAAGTACAGGGGGGTGGGACGCCAGAACGGGGTGGCCGGCTTCGACCAGTACACCGAGGTCAAGTCGGTGGGGTACCCCGTGGGCTGAGGCGCTTGTCGCCGAGATTGCGGCTGCGATCGTGGTGCGACGCACGACTTCTACGGCAAGCTCGGTGCGAGGCCGTCCCTAGCTGACGCCGTTGACGCTGGCGGAGAACGAGTCGACCGACGCGCCGACGCTGCCGGTCCACGGCTCGAAGCCGGCCTGGATGCTCGTCAGGTACCACGAGTTGGTAACGGGCTCAAGGGTTTCGGTGTTGTCGATGAAGCCCAGCACGTCCATGTTGTCCCAGGAGGTGATGGGGGCGGTCGCGACGTACGACACCACGTTGTTCTGGCCGTTGCCGCCCTTCCACACCTGGAAGTTCTGCCCGTCGATCGTGGCGTTGCCGACCACGGAGCCGACCGGCTGAATCGGGCCCACGTGGTTGAACCAGATCATGATCTCCTGCTGGTTGACCCCGGTGGTGATGGGCGTGGGATTGAGCCAGATGTCGTAGGAGGCGTCGTAGATTCCACTGCTCGGATAGGTGTAACTGATGCTGCTGGTGGCCGTTTGGATGCCGCTCAGTTGCAGGGGCAGGTTCGTCCCGGGCGATCCGGTGCCGTAGTGCCAGCCGTCGTAGATCGACGGGTACCCAAGCGGGGCGCCGTTGGTGGGCGCCGAGCCGATTTCGGTGGCGATGGTGAACCCGGTGGGGCTGACGCTGATGGATTGCCCGCCCGGGTTGTTCCAGGCATTGTTCTGCACCACGTAGGCATTCGCGATCGTCGTCGTGCCGTACTGGGTGGTGATGACGGTCCCACCGGCTGTGCCCGTGCCCGTGCCGCCCGTGCCGCCCGTGCCCGTGCCCGTGCCGCCCACGGTCACCGGTTGGCCGTTGACAAGCAGGTTTGTCGGCGCAGAGTACGTGCCGGTCTGGCTGGCCTGGAAGCCCACGGTGACCGAACCGCCCGGCGCAATGGTCGCGTCAAAACTTTGCGGGGTGAGGGTGTATTGCGTCCCCGATTGCGCAAACTGCGCATTCCACACACTCGTAATGGATTCGTTTGCCGGCAGGGTGAATTGGGCCTGCCAGTTGGTCAGTGGAGTCGTGCCGGAATTGGTGATCGTGTAATCGGCGGTGAAGCCATTGCTCCACTGCGACGTGAGCGTGTACGTCGCCGCCAGCCCACCGCCGCCGCTCCCGCCCCCACCGGTCGTGGTTCCGCCCCCATTCGTGGTTCCGCCGGTCGTGGTTCCGCCTCCGCCTCCGGTGGTGCCGCCCCCGGTGGCGGCTCCGCCCTCCTCCAGAGGCGCACCCGCGGCGTTCAGTAATGCCCGGGCGACGTCCCGCAGGGGCGACGCGTTGGCCGACTCGGCGAACGCATACAGACCTGTTGCCTGGGCCAGGCCCCGGACGAACGAATCGTGGAACGCCGCCGCTTGCGCGCTGAGGGCCTGAAAGTCCTGGGCGAATGTCCCGAAGAGCGCGGCGACCGCCGTGGACACCTCGTCGGCCGCCGCCACCGCGATGCCCGTCGTCGGACCCACCGCCGCCGCGTTGGCGGCCGTGAGGTTCGAGCCGATCTCCGCTATGTTGCCCGCCGCGGCCGCCGCTGCCTCTGGTGCGAAATCCACGTATGACATGCGCGATCCTTCGGCCGGCCTACATCAGTCCGTCGTCACGGTCTTATCGCGATGCTAAAGACTCCGGCGGGAAATTTGCGGGCTTTTGCGCAACACCGCATGGAATTCGGTGCCGACTTTGATTGCGCGACGACGAATTTCACGGCGAAATGTCAATGCGCGCGACCGATCGGCATTCGCTGTCCAGCTTGTTGACACCACCCCGCCCCCCGCCCTCCCAACGCGTTGGTTGACAATCGACGCAAGCGTCTGAAGTCCGACCGTCAAAGGAGACATCACCATGGCTGAAGCCGTCATCGTCGAGGCAGTGCGATCGCCGATCGGGAAGCGCAACGGCGGACTGTCCGGGGTCCACCCGGCCGACCTGTCCGCGCAGGTGCTCAACGGGCTGGCCGATAAGGCCGGCATCGACCCGGGCATCGTGGACGACGTCATCTGGGGCTGCGTCATGCAGGCGGGGGAGCAGGCCCTCGACATCGGCCGCACCGCCCTGCTGGCCGCCGGCTGGCCGGAGACTGTGCCGGGCGTGACCGTCGACCGGCAGTGCGGGTCGAGCCAGCAGTCCATTCACTTCGCGGCGGCCGGCGTCGTGGCCGGGCACTACGACGTCGTCGTCGCCGGTGGCGTGGAGTCGATGTCGCGGACCCCGATGGGATCGTCGCTGGCCAACGGCGGGCGGCCGTACCCGCAGACCTTCCTGGATCGCTACGAGGGCCGGATCCCCAACCAGGGCATCGGCGCCGAGATGATCGCCGAGCAGTGGGGCCTGGACCGCACCGCGCTCGACGAGTTCTCCCTCGCCTCTCACGAAAAGGCTGCCGCCGCACAGGATTCCGGCGCGTTTGACGACCAGATCGTGGGCATCAAGGACCAGGACGAGAACGTGGTGCTCAAGGACGAGGGCATCCGCCGCGGCACGCCGATGGAGAAGATGGCGTCGCTGAAGCCGGCGTTCAAGGAGGACGGCGTGATCCACGCCGGCAACTCGTCGCAGATCTCCGACGGTTCGGCCGCGATCCTGTTCATGTCCGCCGAGAAGGCGAAGTCGTTGGGGCTCAAGCCGATCGCGAAGGTGCACACCGCGACGCTGGCCGGGGCCGACCCGGTGATCATGCTGACCGCGCCCATCCCGGCGACCCAGAAGGTGCTCAAGCGCTCCGGGCTGTCGATCGACGACATCGGGGCCTACGAGGTGAACGAGGCGTTCGCGCCGGTCCCGCTGGCGTGGCTGAAGGACATCGGCGCCGACGAGAAGAAGCTCAACCCGAATGGCGGCGCCATCGCGTTGGGCCACCCGCTCGGCGGATCGGGCGCGCGGCTGATGACCACGCTGCTGTACCACATGCGCGACAAGGGAATTCGCTACGGCCTGCAGACCATGTGCGAGGGCGGCGGCCAGGCCAACGCGACCATCGTCGAACTCCTGTGACGGAGGCTGGTGATGGCCAGCCGGCGGTGCTGGCCGAAGGTCGCGGCAACGTCATGGTCATCACGATCAACCGGCCGGAGGCGCGCAACGCGATCAACGCGGCGGTGAGCATCGGCGTCGGGGGAGCGCTGGACGAGGCGCAGCGTGACCCGCAAGTGCGGGCCGTGGTCATCACCGGCGCGGGTGGCAAGTCGTTCTGCGCGGGGGCCGACCTGAAGGCCATCGCGCGCCGGGAGAACATCTACCACCCTGACCACGCCGAGTGGGGCTTCGCCGGCTACGTGCGGCACTTCATCGACAAGCCGACCATCGCCGCCGTCAACGGCACCGCGCTCGGCGGTGGAACGGAGATCGCGCTGGCGAGCGACCTCGTCGTCGCCGCACAGAGCGCCACGTTCGGCCTGCCGGAGGTCAAGCGCGGCCTCATCGCGGCCGCCGGCGGCGTGTTCCGGATCGTCGACCACTTGCCCCGCAAGGTGGCGCTCGAACTGCTGATGACCGGCGAGCCGATCTCCGCGTCCGACGCATGCAAGTGGGGCCTGATCAACCAGGTAGTCGACGACGGGGCGGTGCTGGACGCCGCGCTGGCGCTGGCCGCCCGCGTGACCGTCAACGCGCCGCTGTCGGTGCAGGCGAGCAAGCGCATCGCCTACGGGGTCGACGACGGTGTGATCACCGGTGACGAGCCGGGCTGGGAGCGCACCATGCGCGAGATGCGGTCGCTGATGAGGTCGGAGGACGCCAAGGAAGGGCCGCGGGCCTTCGCCGAGAAGCGGGAACCGGTCTGGCAGGCCCGCTAAGAAGCCAGGACGTTCACGGCCCGCTCGAACACCGTCGGCAGCAGGGCGCCCGCGGGCACGACGACACGCCGGACCGGGCGAGGCGTCGTGGCCAGCACCAGTCCGCGGGTCAGCCACCGGTAATTGCGTGTAACCCGGTGCCACGCAGATTCATACGCCGACGGTGCGTCGTCCACGATGGCCTCGACCGCCGCGGCGGCCTGCTTGACCGCCAGGCTGACGCCCTCGCCGGTCAGCGCGTCCTCGTACCCCGCCGCGTCGCCCACCAACAACACCCGCCCGGCGACCCGGCGCGAAACTACTTGGCGCAGTGGCCCGCAGCCGCGGGGCCGTCCGTGGGCGGCGCCGTCCAACCGCGCCGCCAGCTCCGGAAACCACGCCAGGTCGGGGCGTCCCCGCGACAGGATGGCCACGCCGACGAGGTCGGGTTCCACCGGGGTCACGTACGCCTCGCCCCACCGCGACCAGTGCACCTCGACGAATTCCGACCACGCCGGGACCTGAAAGTGCCACCGCATGCCGTGCCGTCGTGGGGTACCGGCCGTCGCCGGGATGCCGACCGCGCGCCGCACCGCCGAGTGCAGCCCGTCGGCGCCCACCAGCCACCGCGCCCGCACGCCGGCGGCCGTCACTCCCTGCCGGTCCTGCCGGACGCCGGTGACCTTGGCCCGGATCCATTCGGTGTCCTGCTCTTTGGCCCGCGCCTGCAGCGCCGCGTGCAGGGTGGTCCGGCGCACGCCCCGGCCCGGTCCGCCGCGGAACCGCGCCTGGGCGCGGCGGGTTCCGCTCACGTAGGCGATGCCGCGGAAAGGCATGCCGGCCGGGTCCACGCCGAGAGACGTCAGCTCCGCGAGTCCCCCGGGCATCAGCCCCTCGCCGCAGGCCTTGTCGATGGGGCCCTCCCGCGGTTCGGCCACGATCACCGAGAGGCCGTGCCGGCGGGCGTGCAGCGCGGTGGCCAGGCCGCCCGGGCCGCCGCCCACGACCAAGAGGTCCGCGTCGTAGTCGGTCATGCGTAGCCCAGCGCGGAGTTCTCGACGTTCAGCCGCACCCGCAGCACCACCGCGTTGGCGGCGGTGAACGCCAGCGCGGTCAGCCACGCGGTGTGCACCAGCGGCAGCGCCAGCCCCTCGGCGACCACGGCAACGTAATTGGGGTGGTGCAGCCACCGGTAGGGGCCCCCGGATACCAGCGGGGCGTCCGGCAGCACGATCACCCGCGTGTTCCACCGGTGGCCCAGCGTCGCGATGCACCACCAGCGCAGCCCCTGGCTCGCCGCCACCACCGCCAGCATCGGCCAGCCCAGCCAGGGCAGGAACGGCCGGTGCAGCGCCCACGGTTCCACGAGGCAGCCGACCAGCAGGGCGGTGTGGATGGCGACCATCGCCGCGTAGTGCGGCCGGCCAAACTCCTTGGCGCCCCGGGCAAACGACCACTGCGCGTTGCGCTTGGACAACACCAGCTCAACCAGGCGTTCGATGCCCACCGCCAGGATCAGCAGGTAATACATGTCTCCACTTCTTCCATTCGTGCCGGCTGCATCACGGCGCCGAGCCCGCATGGGTTCATCTGCTGCATTGTCGCGCAGCGGCTAGTGTCGAGATTATGCGCATCCTCGTCACGGGGGCGACGGGTTATGTGGGATCGCGGCTGGTCACGGAGTTGCTTCAGCAAAAGCACCAGGTCGTTGCCGCGACCCGGAAACCCGAAAGCCTCCGGCGCTTCGGCTGGTTCGCCGACGTCACGCCCGTCGCGCTCGACGCGTCCGACCCGGCGTCCGTGCGTGCGGCGTTCGCCGACGCGGGCGCCGTGGACGTCGTGTATTACCTGGTGCACGCCATCGGCCAGCCGGGCTTTCGCGACGTCGACAGGGCCTCGGCCGCCAACGTCGCGGCCGCGGCGCGCGACGCCGGCGTGCGGCGCATCGTCTACCTCGGCGGCTTCGTGCCGGCCGACGAGGCCCTCTCCGAGCATCTGGCCAGCCGCGCCGAGGTGGCCGAGGCCCTGACCGTCGCGGACGGCCCCGACCTGGTGTGGCTGGGCGCCGCGATCATCATCGGCGCCGGCTCGACGTCCTTCGAGATGATGCGCTACGTCGGCGACCGATTCCCGCTGATCCCCACGCCGAGCTGGATGGACAACCCGATCGACCCGATCTCAATCCGGGACGTGCTGCACTACCTGGTTGCCTCCGCCGACGCGGAGCGGGTGCCCGCGGGCTCCTACGACATCTCCGGACCGGACACCACCTCGTACCGGGAGCTGCTCCGGACCTACGCGCGCGTCTCCGGCCGGTGGCACGCCGCCGTGCCGGTCGGCAGGGTCGACACCGGCCTGGCATCGCTGATCACCGGCGTCGCCCTCCCGGTGCCGCCCGGGCTAGCCGGCGACCTGGTCGGGTCGCTGGACCACCCGATGGTGGCATCCGCCAGCGGTCTGCGGGGCCGCGTTCCCGACCCACCTGGCGGCCTGCTCGGCGTCGACGAGGCCATCGCGCTGGCGCTGACCGACGGGCGCCCCAAGCCCGTCAACGCCCTGGCCGATCCGCACCACCTGGCCGACAGCGATCCCGCCTGGGCCGGCGGCGACGCGCTGCGCATTCGAAGGCTGGCCCGGGCCGTCACGCCGCCCCTCGCCCGGCCGACGCTCGGGCTCGTCGACCGGGTACCCGGCCCACTGGCCGGCGCGCTGCGCACGGGCCTCGACATCCTGATCTCCCTGACCCCGAAGGTGCGCCTCGCATGAGCCAGTCACAGACCTCCGAGACCCCCGTCAACGCCGTCTCGGAGTTTCGTCGCGCGCTCACCAAGGTCGCGGTGTCACCCAACGAGGCGCCCGGCGTGGTGCGGCGCCGGCGCATCATCGTTGCGATCACGCTGGTCGTCGGCGCCGCGGTGCTGGGCTATTCGCTGCGCCTGCACCCGGGCGAGCCGAGCTTCTACTGGCTGACCTTCGCGCTGGCGGCGGTGTGGATCGCCGGCGCCCTGGTCTCCGGCCCGCTGCACCTGGGCGGGATCTGCTGGCGCGGCCGCAACCAGCGGCCGGTGATCACGGGGACGTCCGTCGGCCTGCTGCTCGGGCTCGTGTTCATCGTCGGCGGGCTGATCGCCCGCGAGATCCATCCCGTCGCCGCCCTGATCACGCGGGTGCTCGAGTACGCGCACCAGGGGTGGTATCCGGTGATCGTCGCGATCACGGTCGTGAACGCCGTCGCCGAGGAAGTGTTCTTCCGCGGGGCGCTCTACAGCGCGCTGGGGCGCCACCGCCCCGTGTTGATCTCCACCATCCTGTACACCTGCGCCACGCTGGCCAGCGGCAACCCGATGCTCGGGTTCGCCGCGGTGATCCTCGGGACCGTGTGCGCGTTCGAGCGCCGCGCGACCGGGGGCGTGCTGGCGCCGGTGCTGACCCACTTCGTGTGGGGCCTCATCATGGTGCTGGTCCTGCCCCCGATGTTCGGGGTCTGACGGCTAGGCTCCGACGACCTCGTCGGCCAGAGCCTGCGCGGCGGCGGCGTGCCGGCGCCGCGCCGCCCCCCAATACACCCGGCCCGGGATGCCGGTCGGCATGAAGATCGACCGCTGCGTGTAGCGGGTGCCGCCGTCCTGCGGGGCGATGGTGATCTCCAGCCACTCGCGCCCGGGGGCGCGGGTTTTCACCTGCAGCCGCATCATCGAGCCGGGATCGCTCTCCTCCACCCGCCAGCCTTGTGAACGCTCGACGACGCGCTCGAGGGCCTTCCACACGTCGGGGGGCGGGGCGGGGGCGGCCAATGTCCGCTCGTCGATGTAGACGATTTCGCCGGCCCAGTCGGGGTCGCTGGGCAGCGGCTCGGCCGGCTCGGTGCGCAGCGAGGCCCAGGTTGCCTCGGGCAGGCCGCGCATCGCCCGGCTGAGCGCCAGCTCGACGGCGTGGCGGTAGCCGATCAGGCCGCCCGGCGGCGGTTCGATGACGCCGTCGATGTCGTGGTTGCGCATCACCGCGTCGCACTCCAGCGATTCGATCAGCGGCCGGGCCAGTCCCGGCGGGATCGGCGTGACGGTGCCGACCCAGAGGCTGGCGATCGTCGGCGTGAGGAACGGCAACACGATCAGGTAGCGCTTGCCCAGCCCCGCCACGTCGGCGTAGACGCGCATCATGTCGCCGTACTCGAGCACGTCCGGGCCGCCGATGTCCCAGGTCCGCGATGACGGGACGGGCGCGGTCGCCGCGGCGACGAGGTAGTACAGCACGTCGCGCACCGCGATCGGCTGAATCTTGTTGTGCACCCACTTCGGCGTGGTCATCACGGGCAGGCGGTCGGTGAGGTGGCGGATCATCTCGAACGACGCCGAGCCCGAGCCGACGACCACGCCGGCCTGCAGGACCACCGTTTCGATGCCGGACTCGATGAGGGCGTCGCCCACCGCCGCCCGCGACTCGAGGTGGGGGGAGAGCTTGCGGCCCTCCGGGTGCAGGCCGCTGAGGTACACGATCCGGCGCACCCCGGCGCGCCGGGCGGCCGTCACGACGTTGCGGGCCGAGCGGGCCTCCTCGTCGGCGAAGTCGTCCGACGTGCCCATCGAGTGGACGAGGTAGTAGACCACGTCGATCCCCTCGAACGCCGCGATCAGCGAGTCGACGTCACCCAGGTCGCCGCGCGCCACCTCCGCCCGGTCGCGCCACGGCACGCCGGACAGCTTGTCCGGGTTGCGGGCCAGCGCGCGAACACCGTGGCCCGCGTCCAGCAATCGCGGCGCTAGCCGGGCGCCGATGTAGCCCGTCGCGCCGGTCACCAGGCACCGCACCTGATCCACCATGGAATCTCCGTTTCTGGTCGGTCAGGGATTCGGACCCGACGCTGGAGAGGATTGCCTGCCGCGGCCGCGCGAAACCGTGCGCGGCGAGGGTTTTCAGTGATCGACGAATGTGGGCGCGCGGTGCTCCTGGAAAGCCGTTGTCCCCTCTTTGAAGTCGTGCGACACCAGCAGGTGCGCCTGCCCTTCCAGTTCGCGCTGCAACGCCGGATCGAGCTCGGTGAGCGTAGCCGCATTGATCGCCTGCTTGGTCTTGGCGAACGCGACCGCCGGGCCCGCCAGCAGCCGTGCGATCACCTTGTCCACTTCGGCATCGAATTCGTCGGGCGGGTAAACCGCGGTCACCAGTCCCCACTCCAGGGCCTCGGCGGCCGGCAGGCGCTCGGGCAGCAGCGCCATCCGCATCGCCCGGATGCGGCCGACCGCGGCGGCCACCAGCGCGGACGCGCCGCCGTCGGGCATCAACCCGATCTTGGTGAAGGCGAGCAGAAAGAACGCCTTCTCCGACGCCAGCACGACGTCACAGGTCAGCGCGATCGACACGCCCACGCCGGCGGCCGGTCCCTGGACAACGGCGACCACCGGGTGCGGCACGGCGGCGATCGCGCGGATCAACCGGTTGATCTCCCGGACGATCTCGTCCGGGGGGACCCCGCCGGCGGTGTCGTCGGCGCTGATGCCGGCCCCGGAACAGAAGCCGCGACCCGCGCCGCCCAGGCGCACCACGCGCACGCCGGGGTCGGTGGCCGCGCGTTCCATCACGTCGGCCAGGCCCGTGATGACCGGCACGGTCAGCGAATTCAGGCTGTCGGGGCGGTCGATGGTCACCGACAGCACGCCGTCGGTCAGCGTGACCGCGAGGCCCGCGACGGGTGCGAGGGAGTCGATCCCAGAGTGTGGCATGCGCTCACCCTAGTGGCCCGGAGAGCCACCCGGTGCGCGCCCGCGCGCGTCGGCTGCGAAGATGCGAACGGCCGGTTGTCACCGGGTGCGTCAGAGTGGACGAAAGGTCTTTCAGGGATATGGCTGGACCGTTGAGAGGGCTGCGCGTCATCGAACTTGCCGGCATCGGACCCGGCCCACACGCCGCGATGATTCTCGGTGACCTCGGCGCCGACGTCGTCCGCATCGACCGGCCGACCGGCGGCCCCCGGGGTGCCGCCCGCGACGCGATGATGCGCAACCGCCGCGTCGTGACGGCCGATCTCAAGTCCGACGAGGGCCGCGAGGCGGTGCTCCGCCTCGTGGCCAAGGCCGACGTGCTGATCGAGGGCTACCGTCCCGGCGTCACCGAGCGCCTCGGGCTGGGACCCGAGGACTGCGCAAAGGTCAACGACCGACTGGTCTACGGCCGGATGACGGGCTGGGGACAGACGGGCCCGCGCAGCCAGCAGGCGGGTCACGACATCAACTACATCTCGCTCAACGGGATCCTGCACGCGATCGGCCGGGCGGGCGAGCGTCCAGTGCCGCCCCTGAACCTGGTCGGCGATTTCGGCGGTGGCTCGATGTTCCTGCTCCTGGGAATCCTGTCGGCGCTGTGGGAGCGGCAGCACTCGGGCAAGGGACAGGTCGTCGACGCCGCAATGGTCGACGGCTCCAGCATGCTCATCCAGATGATGTGGTCGATGCGCTCGATGGGCATGTGGTCGGACGCGCGCGGCACCAACATGCTCGACGGCGGCGCCCCCTACTACGACACCTACGAGTGCGCCGACGGGCGCTACGTCGCCGTCGGCGCCATCGAGCCGCAGTTCTACGCCGCCATGCTGGCCGGCCTCGGCCTGGATCCCGCCAACCTGCCCGGGCAGAACGACGTCGGCCGTTGGCCCGAGCTGCGGGCGGCCCTGACCGAGAGGTTCGCAAGCCAGGACCGCGACCACTGGGCCAAGGTGTTCGCCGACTCCGATGCCTGCGTGACGCCCGTCCTGGCGTTCGGGGAGGTGCAGAGCGAGCCGCACATCACCGAACGCAACACCTTCTACGAGGTCGACGGCGGACTGCAGCCGTTGCCCGCGCCGCGGTTCTCCCGCACCGCGACCGACAGGCCGCGGCCTCCGTCCGCGCCGGTGACCGACGTCGAGACGATCCTCGGCGACTGGGTATAGTCGCCAACCAACTGGTTGGCTGGATAGGGAAGGACTCGGATGGAGATCTCAGACGCCGTAGCCGTCGTCACCGGGGGCGCGTCAGGCCTGGGCCTGGCCACGACCAAGCGGCTCCTGGACGCCGGCGCGCAGGTCGTCGTGCTGGACCTGCGGGGCGAGGAGGCGGTGCGCGAGCTGGGCGATCGCGCGCACTTCGCGCAGACCGACGTGACCGACGAGGCGGGCGTCGCCAAGGCGCTGGACACCGCCGAGTCGCTCGGCCCGCTCCGGATCAACGTCAACTGCGCGGGCATCGGCAACGCCATCAAGACCCTGGGCAAGGACGGCCCGTTCCCGCTGAACCAGTTCAAGAAGGTGATTGAGGTCAACCTGATCGGCACGTTCAACGTGCTGCGGCTGGCCGCCGAACGCATCGCCAAAACCGAGCCCATCGGGGAGGAACGCGGCGTCATCGTCAACACCGCCTCGGTCGCGGCCTTCGACGGTCAGATCGGGCAGGCCGCCTACTCCGCCTCCAAGGGAGGGGTCGTCGGCATGACCCTGCCGATCGCGCGGGACCTGTCGCGCGAGCTGATCCGCGTCGTGACCATCGCGCCGGGCCTGTTCAAGACCCCGCTCCTGGGTTCGCTGCCCGAGGAGGCGCAGAAATCGCTTGGCAAGCAGGTGCCGCACCCGGCTCGCCTGGGGGATCCCGACGAATACGGCGCGCTGGCGGTGCACATCATCGAAAACCCGATGCTCAACGGCGAGGTGATCCGGCTGGACGGCGCCATCCGCATGGCGCCCCGCTGAGATTTCAGCGCCCCGACATAACGAAAGCCCCCCGCGATGCGCGGGGGGCTGACGTTTTCACTGAGGTTCACCTAGCGGCGGAACCACCGGCTCACGGCGGGTTCGGCCATCAGTAACCGTGCAAGCATGCTCATGATCTACCTCAACTCGCCGTCGGGAGGGGCTGGTAGTCCTCGAACTGCTCCGAGGTCTCCCCCTCGACCAACATGTCGCCGTGGTAGAGGGCCTCGAAGTCGGCCTTGATGACGTCGGCACTTGTGTCGTCGATCCACATGACACTGAGCGTATGGGCCGGCTCTAAGGAATCTTTGAGTCGCGATTCGGAAAATGGTGGCAATTTACCGGCGGGTAGGTTTTTCGGGGTCGCGGCCGGGATTGCGGCCTTGAGCGGGCCTTTCTCGCCCCGTTTTCTTGCCGGATTCTTAGTGTCGCCGTGGTTTTCGCGCCGCGTTGAACTTGGCCTCCGGCCCACCCGTTTACAAGCCATGGCGTTGTTTGACACCTGTAAGTTAGCGCCGGTAAGTTTGCGCGGATAGAGCGGCCGGGCGTGGGGCACCGGCTGACGGGGAGGGCTCGAACATGTTGCAACGGATCGCTCGACTGGCCATTGCGGCGCCTCGGCGGATCGTTGCGATCTGGTTCCTCATCTTCGTCGCCGCGGCGGTGTTCGGCATTCCCGTCGCCGACAGCTTGTCGCCCGGCGGCTTTCAGGACCCCCACTCGGAGTCGGCCCGCGCCATCGCCGTGTTGAGCGACAAGTTCGGGCAGAGCGGCCAGCAGATGCTGATCCTGGTGACGGCGCCGGGGGGCGTCGACAGCGACCAGGCGCGCAAGGTCGCCACCGGCCTCGCCGACGATCTGCGGCAGTCGCCGCTGGTCTACAACGTGACGGCGCCGTGGACGGCGCCGCCGCAGGCCGCGAAGAACCTGACCAGCAGCGACGGGAAGTCGGGGCTGATCGTCGTCAACCTCAAGGGCGGCGAGAACAACGCCCAGAAGAACGCCCAGACGCTGTCCGACCAGTTCGTTCACGACCGTGACGGGGTTTCCGTCCGTGCCGGTGGCTCGGCCATGGAGTACGCCCAGATCAATAAGCAGAATCAGGAAGACCTCCTGGTCATGGAGGTCATCGCGATCCCGCTGAGCTTCCTGGTGCTGGTTTGGGTGTTCGGCGGCCTGCTGGCGGCGGCCCTGCCCATGACGCTCGGCGCCCTGGCGGTCGTCGGCTCGATGACGGTGCTGCGGCTTATCACCTTCACCACCGAAGTCTCGATTTTCGCGCTCAACCTCAGCACGGCGCTGGGTCTGGCCCTCGCGATCGACTACACACTGCTGATCGTCAGCCGTTATCGGGACGAGTTGGCCGACGGATGTGACCGCGAACAGGCGCTGATCCGGACCATGGCCACGTCCGGCCGCACTGTGCTGTTCTCCGCCGTCACCGTGGCGCTGTCGATGTCGGCCACCGCGCTGTTCCCGATGTACTTCCTCAAGTCGTTCGCCTACGCCGGGGTGGCCACGGTGGCCTTCGTGGCCACCGCCTCGATCGTGCTGACCCCCGCCGCGATCGTCCTGCTCGGCCCGAAGCTCGACGCGCTCGACGTCCGCCGGCTGGTGCGCCGGGCCCTGCGCCGTCCGGAACCGGTGCACAAGCCCGTCGAGCAGCTCTTCTGGTACCGGTCGAGCAAGTTCGTCATGCGGCGCTGGCTGCCGATCGGCGCGGCCGTGGTCGCGCTGATGGCGCTGCTGGGGCTGCCGTTCTTCTCGGTCAAATGGGGTTTCCCCGACGACCGCGTGCTGCCCCGCTCGGCATCGTCGCACCAGGTCGGCGATCAGCTGCGCACCAACTTCGCCACCGACTCGGCGACGGCGGTGCCGATCGTCGTGCCCGACGTCCGCGGGCTCGGCCCCGCCGACCTCGACAACTACGCCGCCGACCTGTCCCGGGTCCCCGACGTTTCCGCCGTGAGCGCGCCCAGCGGGACGTTCGTCGCCGGCAACCGGGTCGGACCGCCGGCCGCGGCCACCGGGACGGCGGACGGCAGCGCGTTTTTGACCGTCAACAGCGCCGCACCGCTGTTCTCCAAGGCCTCCGACGCCCAGCTCAGGCGGTTGCACGAGGTTCGCGGGCCCGCCGGCCGGGCGGTCGAGATGGCCGGCTTCGCCCAGATCAACCGCGACAGCGTGGACGCGGTGACCGAGCGGCTGCCGCTCGTCCTGGGACTGATGGCCGCGATCACCTTCGCGCTGCTGTTCCTGCTGACCGGCAGCCTGGTGCTGCCGCTCAAAGCGCTGGCCTGCAATGTGCTGTCGCTGAGCGCGGCCTTCGGAGCGCTGGTGTGGATCTTCCAGGACGGGCATCTCGGCGCGTTGGGAACCACCCCCAGCGGCACGCTGGTGGCCAACATGCCGGTGTTGCTGTTCTGCATCGCGTTCGGCCTGTCGATGGACTACGAGGTGTTCCTGATCTCGCGGATCCGCGAGTACTGGCTCGAATACCGACCGGCGAAGGCCGGTGCGGCCGAGGCGAATGCCGCCAACGACGAGGCCGTCGCGCACGGCGTGGCCCGCACCGGGCGGGTGATCACCGCCGCCGCGCTGGTGATGTCGATGTCGTTCGCGGCCCTGATCGCCGCTCACGTGTCATTCATGCGAATGTTCGGTCTGGGGCTTACGCTCGCGGTGTTTGCTGACGCCACCCTGGTGCGTATGGTGTTGGTTCCGGCGTTCATGCACGTCATGGGCCGCTGGAACTGGTGGGCGCCAAAGCCCCTGGCCTGGTTGCACGAGCGGTTCGGCATCAGCGAGGGGCCCGCCCCCGCACCGGCCCCCGTCGAGCCGACCGGGGCGCCGGTCGAGCACAACGGCAGGGAGATCAGGGAGTCGGTGACCAACATTGGTTGACGTGGCGATTGAGGGCCTCCGGCGCGCGCGTGCGCCCCGCGGTTCCGGTGAACGGCTCCGCGACGAGATCCTCGATGCCGCCACCGGTCTGCTGCTGGAAACCGGGCACGCGAGGTCGGTGTCGATCCGTTCGGTGGCCCAGCGGGTGGGCGTCACACCGCCGTCGATCTATCTGCACTTCGCCGACAAAGAGGCGCTGATGGACGCGGTGTGCGCCCGCTACTTCGAAAAGCTCGACGTGGAAATGCAGCGGGTGAGCGCCGAACGCACCTCCGCGGTCGAGGTATTACGCGCCCAAGGCCTGGCCTACGTCCGCTTCGCCATCCAGAACCCGGAGCTGTACCGGATCGCCACCATGGGCGAGTGGCGGTCGGGGAGCAGCGTCGACGTGACACTCGACAGCTCGGCCTTCACGCACATGCGTGACACCGTGCAGAAATTGATGGACGACGGCGTCTACCTCTCGGAGGACGACCCGACCAAGGTCGCCCTGCAGGTGTGGAGCGCGGCACACGGGGTGGCGGCCATGCTGATTTCCAAGCCGCACTTGCCATTCGGAGACGCCGAGGCGTTCGCCGACCGGGTGCTGTGCTCGGTCTTCTGCGGGCAGGTGGTGATCGGCTACTGCGACACCGACTCCACCCCCCGGCTGCTGGCCGAGTGGGTGACCGCGCACCGGTCGCCGCGGGGAGCGCGGCGATGACGCGGGCGGGGGCGGTCAAGGTCGACAACCCATTCTTCGCGCGGGTCTGGCCCGTCGTCGCCTCGCATGAGACCGAGGCGGTGCGGGCGCTGCGCCGGGAGAACCTGGCCGGCCTGTCGGGCCGCGTGCTCGAGGTGGGCGCCGGCATCGGGACGAACTTCCCGAACTACCCGGCGTCCGTGAAGCATGTACTGGCCGTCGAGCCCGAGCCGCGCCTCGCCGAGCAGGCCCGCGCCGCGGCCGCCGTCGTGCCCACCCACGTCGATGTGGTGAGCGAGACCGCGGAGGGGATCAGCGGTGACGAGCCGTTCGACGCGATCGTGTGCTCGCTGGTTCTGTGCTCCGTGCACGACCCGGTGGGCGTCTTGCGGCGGCTCTACTCGTTGCTGCGTCCGGGCGGTGAGCTGCGCTATCTCGAACACGTGGCGAGCGCCGGCGCGCGGGGCCGCTTTCAGCGGCTCGCCGACGCGACGCTGTGGCCCAGGCTGTTCGGCAACTGCCACACCCATCGCGACACTGAGCGCTCGATCATCGAGGCGGGCTTCGAAGTCGACACGTCGCGGCGGGAGTGGACGCTGCCGGCCTGGGCGCCGATGCCCGTTTCGGAACTGTTGCTGGGCCGCGCGCGCCGGCCTTAAGCGGCTGTTTCTTGGGCCGCGTTTCTTGCCGCGCCGAGTCTGCGCTGGCCGCGCCGAGTCTGCGCTGGCCGCGCTGAGTCTGCGCTGGCCGCGCTGAGTCTGCGCCCAGCGCGTCATTTCGCGCAATTCCTCGACCTGGGCTCAGGCTCGGCGCGCTCACCGCAGGCTCGACGCGCGAAAGTCGAGCGCGTCGCGGACGCGACGGACCTCAGGCGAGAGCGCTGAGCGCGGCGGCGAACGATGCCGAGACTGCGCCCAGCGCGTGATTTCGCGCAATTTCACGATCTGGGCTCAGGGTCGGCGCGCTCACCGCAGGCTCGACGCGCGAAAGTCGAGCGCGTCGCGGACGCGACGGACGATCTCCGACGGCTGATCCGCCGCGAGCACCCGGATGACGATCCAGCCCACTCGGTCCAGCGCCTCCCATCGACGGATGTCCTTGCGGTATTGCCACGGGTCCAGCCGGTGTTGCTCGCCGTCGTACTCGGCAGCGACCATGAGGTCCGGCCACCCCATGTCGAGGTAATACTTCGCGGTGCCGTCCGGGATCAGAACGGGAATCTGGGTTATGGGCCGCGGCAGGCCGGCGCGAATCAGCAGCAGTCGCAACCAGGTTTCCTTGGGCGACTGGGAACCGGCGTCCACCAAGTCGAGCGCCGTCTCCAGTTGTCGAAGCCCCCGCGCGCCACGGTGCCGGTCGGCGACGAGGGCGATGTCGTGCACCGCGACGCCGGTGGCTCGCATGAGGGCGTCGAGGTGGGCGACGGCGACACCCGTCGTCGCGCGCCTGCCGATGTCGAACGCCGTACGCGCAGGCGTTGTCACCGGAATGCCTCGCCTCTCCTGGAACTCGTCCGGGGACAGCCGCATGTCGTAGGTGCGTATCCCCGCAGGCGGTCGCGCGTTCGAGAACACCAACTCCACCGGCGTGTCCTCGTCCACCCATCTCGACCCGTGCCAGGCGGCCGCGGTCAACCCCGCGAGCACTCCCCGCCGGTGCGACCAGAGCCACGCCGCCACGGCGCGATCACAAAAACTCACCTGACGATCGCGCGGCACGTAGACGTTGGGGAACACGGCACGGAACCGCGACCGGAGCTGATGCGGCCTCAGCGATCCCTCCGCCAGAGCTTCGCTGCCGATGAACGGCTCGTCCACCGCGGCAGCATCGCCGAATCGGGGGACAACGCCTCATCGAAACTGCGCCCAGCGTGCGTTTCTGTGGACGAACCCCGATCTGTGCGCAGACTCGGTTAGCTCAGCATCGCCGGCAGGCGCTGCAGCAACTCGGGCAGCGCCTGGCTGGCGGTCTCCCGCACGCTGATGGTGGCGCTCCGGGAAAGCGGCGTCACCTCCGGGTTGACCTCGACGACGGGTATGCCGCGTGAAAGCGCCAGTTCGGGCAGTCCGGCCGCGGGATACACGATCGCCGAGGTCCCGACCACCACCATGACGTCGGCGGATTCGGTCGCTTCGACCGCCCGCTGCCACGGCTCGTCGGGCAGTGGTTCACCGAACCACACGATGTCGGGGCGGATCAGCCCGCCGCAGTGGCATACTGGGGGCTCCACCTCCAGCGCCGGCTCGGGCATTTCCGGGAGCATGCCCGAATAGGGCAAACCGCAACGGTCACAACGGAATTCGAAAAGGCTCCCGTGCAGGTGATGCACCGGCACGCTGCCCGCGCGCTCGTGCAGGTCGTCGACGTTTTGGGTGATCACGCTGACATCGACGTGCCGCTGCCAGCTGGCGATTGCGCGGTGCCCCTCGTTGGGCTCGACCTTGGAGACGAGGTAATGACGCCACAGGTACCAGCCCCATACCCGCTCCGGGTTGTCGCGCCACCCTTGGGTGCTGGACAGCTCGTAGGGGTCGAACCGGGCCCACAGTCCGTTCTTGTCGTCCCGAAAGGTCGGCACGCCGCTCTCGGCGGAGATTCCCGCGCCGCTCAGCACCGTTACTCGCATCCCACAAAGATAGTCGTGACTGGGTGATACTGGTTGGGTGGAGCTTCGCGACTGGCTGCGGGTCGACATGAAGGCGGGCAAACCGCTGTTCGACCAGCTCAGGACTCAGGTGATCGACGGTGTCCGGGAGGGCACGCTGCCGCCCGGCGCCCGTCTGCCGACGGTGCGCGAGCTCGCCGGCCAGCTGGGGGTGGCCGCTAACACCGTGGCCCGGGCGTACCGCGAGCTGGAGTCGGCGGCCATCATCGAAACCCGCGGCCGGTTGGGCACTTTCGTTGCCCGCTACGACCCGACCGACGCCGCGATGGCGGCCGCGGCCCGCGAGTACCTCCGGGTTGCCCACGGGCTGGGAGTCGAGAAGGCCGACGCCCTGCGCTACGTCGCCGAGGTGCCGGACGAGGACCCCGGCGCCTAGCGGCGATCGCGAGCGCGGCGCGGCGATCGCGCCTAGCCGAACTCCAGCAGCGTCAGGCACGGCCGCAGCGAATCGAGGGCGGGTATCCGGTAGACCGCCGACACCGCGGTGTTGAACACGGGCCCGCGTCCCGGGGGCAACCGCAGATCGCGGACCGCGCGCACGCCGGGCACGGTGTGCGCCAGGTCCGCGGCCTGGCGCGGCGACAGGCTGAACGGCATCGGGGGCACCTTGTAGCGCAACGAAGTTCGCAGCGCCCCAAACCGGCTGACGCGGGCGAACCACGCCGGCGGCAGGTCTAACAGCATCCGGCCGCCGGGAAACGCCTTGGCGCACGCGGCGATCAGCCCCAGCGCCTGCTCGGGCTGCAGGTACATCAGCAGGCCCTCGGCGGTGACGATGACTCCCTGTGAGGCGTCCACCGATGTCATCCAGTCGAAGTCCAGGGCTGACTGGGCGCACACCGAAATGCGCGGTGAAGCGGGCAGCAGCCGGGTTCGGACATCGACGATGGGCGGCAAATCGACCGTCAGCCAACGGAATCGGCCGTCGGGCAGCGCGGCGTCGAGCCGCCAGAAGGTGGTCTGCAGGCCCTCGGCCAGCGCCACCACCGTCGCCGCCGGGTGATCCTCGAGATACGCCAGGATTTGCGTGTCGAAAAGCCGGGCGCGCAACGCGATGTCCTGCCGGGTGGGGCCGAACTTCGCGAAGTCGAAGTCGATCGAGTCGTGCAGCGCGACCGCCATCGGATCGTCGAGGACGGGATTGTCCCGACGGGCCTCGCAGGCGCGGGCGTGCAGGGTCAGCAGCGCGGTTTCGGACACCCCGCTCAGCACGACGCTGTGCCGGTTCACCGCAACACTTTCGCCAGTGTCCGCAGGTTGCGGGTAGTGGTCGACGACTTGTAGCGCGGTTTGCCCATCGTCTTGCCGATCGTGCTGTCCAGCGTGCCGCCCTTGGGCACCTGCCAATACACCACGCCCGCGCCTTTTTGGACCTTCTCGTCCGGGCCGGCGTCGGCGGCCAGGGCGGCCAGTTCGTCGAGCACCGCGGCGTTGGCGACGAACGTGACGTAGGACTGGTACCCGTCGACCTCGCGTTCGAACGGGTAGGCCTCGTCGATGTCGCGCACCGATTCGACGTCGTACACGAGTACCCAGGCGTCGTATCCGAACGCGTCGCGCAACGCCGTTTCGGCCTTCTTGCGTACGGTGGCGGCCTTGGCGGACGACTCGAGCAGCACATTGCCGGTCGCGAGGACGGTGCGGACCTCGCCGAACCCGGCATCGGTGAGTGCCCGCGCCACCTCGGCCATCTTCAGGTTGACGCCGCCGACGTTGACGCCGCGCAGGAAGGCCACGTATCGGGTCATGCCCCCGATTCCATCAGGTCGGCCTCCGGGGAGGGGACGCGGGACGCGGGACGTAGGCTCTGCCCATGGGACGCCAAGTGTTCGACGACAAACTGTTGGCCGTGATCAGCGGGAATTCGCTCGGCGTGCTGGCCACGATCAAACGGGACGGGCGCCCGCAGCTGTCGAACGTGCAGTACTACTTCGACCCCCGCAATCTGCTGATCCAGGTCTCGGTCACCGAGCCGCGGGCCAAGACGCGCAACCTGCGCCGGGACCCGCGGGCCTCGATCCTGGTGGACGCCGACGACGGCTGGTCCTACGCCGTGGCCGAAGGCACCGCCGAGCTCACCCCGCCCGCGGCGGCGCCGGACGACGACACGGTCGAAGCCCTGATCGCGCTGTACCGCAACATCGCCGGAGAGCATCCGGATTGGGACGACTACCGGCAGGCGATGGTCACCGACCGGCGGGTGGTCCTGACGCTGCCGATCGCCCACATTTATGGCATGCCCCCCGGCATGCGGTAGGGGCTAGGCTGCCGCTATGGCTGAATCGAAGTCTTCCGAGTCGGCGCCCGAGGACGACACCAAGCGCAAGTTCAAAGAGGCGCTCGACCGCAAGAAGGCGCATTCGTCGGGCGGATCCGACCACAAGGACGCCGGCGGCAAGCAGTCCCGGGCGCACGGGCCGGTGGAAGGCCGTCGGGAGTTCCGCCGCAAGAGCGGATAAGGCTGCGGCAGTTCATCTTTCGGCGCCGCTCTCCATCAGGTAGTGGGTCAACCCCAGTCGCTCCACGAGCGTCAGCCAGTCGGCGGCCGACACCGTGTAGGCCGGGGGATCGCTGGTAACGGGCACGTCGCCGCGCCACCAGAATCGGCGCCGAACCCCGGCGAAGTCCCTGCACCCGATGCTCAGCGGCTGCATGCCCGCGACGCCCAGGGTCATTGTCGGCATCGCGGAGAAGTACTCGCCGACGGCGTCGCCCACCACGGTTTCCGCCGACGCGAACGCATGGCCCGCCGACAATTGGTAGGTCGACACCCTGGCGGTGACGTGCGACAAAGCGGCCGAGCCGTTGAGCGCATTGGTATTCGGGTCGAGCACCCGGATCGAGTCATTGTCGACGTCGACGAACAATTGGATGTCGGAAAGTGATCGCATGAGTCGTTGCTTTTTCAGGAATGCGAACGGTCCCATCTGTTGAATCAAGCCCGAATTGGGAAACAGCTGACAACGGGTCGGGTCCCCCGGAGCGGGTGCCCGCGCGGTCGGCCCGCTCCAGCGGGCGCTCATCGAGAGAAGTCGATCGAAGTCGTGCTCCGGGAGCCACGCGTCGACGAGTCGCACGGGCGGCGCATTCAGTGGTGTCGACGGCCCGACCCGACGGTCTCGGCCCCCGAGAAGAAAGCGGCGACGGCCGCGGTGCAGATGTAGGGCCACTCCCGAATCGACCCAGATGCCAAGTTCGGCGTCGTCGAGGGAGTAGACGCCTCGTCGGCCGCCGATGGCGAGCCCCTCGGTGGTGACGGTGATCGGGTAGTTGAGGCGCCATCGCCAGAGCAAATAGGCGCACACAACGACGCTGAGAACCGCCAGCCCCGCCAGCATGCCCACTGCGATCGCGCGCCCGCTGATCGCCGGGAAAGGATGACGGCCTTCCGCGCGCATAAACATCCGCGACACGAAAAAGATGACGACCGCCCAGAACACGACCTGGATCACGATGGTCGCCCGCTTGCCGGTCATTTTCTCCCAGATCGGCGAATAGACCGTCGCCGATGCCACGAATTGGCGTTCCGCACCCGGTTCGCCGTCAATGCTCATGGGGAAAGGATGGCACTTACTGCGCCTCAAGCGAACCAGTCGACCGAAGGATCGGCCTGGCCCGCTTCGCCGCGCAGGCTTCCCCGGGTGCTGGGGTGCCCGAAGTCCACCCGTGACGGGTCGTTCCGGTAGGCCCAGTCCGCCACGATGGTGCGCCGGCCGAACTTCCAGTGGCCTTCGTGTTGGACGTATTCATCGAGGTACCGGCCGCCGATGATGACGTCGACGTCGTGGTCCGGGCCGGCGAAGGTGTGAAACACCAGGCAGTAGATTTCGCCGCGGGCCTTCTCGTCCTCGATCACGAAGTTCGTCGTGGTGATGTTGTGTTGGGAGACACGCACATACGGTTCCGCGGCCCGTAGCTGCGTGATGAACTCCTCGACGCCGCCCGACGAGAACGAGCCGTGCGAATCGGTCGCGCCGGGGTGGTAGAGGTCGCGCAGGGCCTCGTAGTCGGCGCGGTCGACGGCCCGGCAGTAGGCATTGACGAGGCGATCAAGTTCGTCTCGGGTCAGCATCTTCCGCAGTCTGGCGTCATCGACCACCGCGCCACGATAACGCTGTGGTGGTGCGCCGGTCTCCGGTCGTAGGGTGTTGAGCGAAAGGAGGGCCGTTTGACGGTGAAACTGTGGCTCGCGCAAGATCCCGAAGCCGATGCGCTGCTCGACGACGACCCGTTCGCGTTGCTGGTCGGCATGCTCCTGGATCAACAGGTGCCGCTGGAGACCGCGTTCGCGGGTCCGAAGAAGATCGCGGACCGGATGGGCGGCCTGGACGCCGCCGAGATCGCCGACTACGACCCGGACAAATTCGCCGCGCTGTGCTCGGAAAGGCCTGCGGTGCATCGCTTTCCGGGATCAATGGCCAAGCGCATCCAGGCGCTCGCGCGGATCATCGTCGACCAGTACGACGGCGACGCGTCGCGTCTGTGGACCGCGGGCGAGCCCGACGGGAAGGAACTGCTGCGGCGGCTGAAGGGTCTTCCGGGGTTCGGCGAGCAGAAGGCGCGGATCTTCCTGGCGCTGCTGGGCAAGCAATACGGGGTGACGCCCGAAGGCTGGCGGGAGGCCGCGGGGGACTTCGGCCGCCCGGGCTCCCACCTTTCGGTCGCGGACATCGTCGACGACGAGTCGCTGGGGCAGGTGCGGTCGTATAAGACGCAGATGAAAGCGAAGGGAAAGGCGGCAACGTGAAGACACACATAACGTGTCCGTGCGGGGAGGCCATCGTCGGCAAGGACGAGGACGAACTGGTCGAACTGACCCAGGCGCATCTCGCGAGCGTTCACCCCGGCCTCGAGTACGACCGCGACGCAATCCTCTTCATGGCGTACTGACGACGGCGCGCGTGCCGATGGACACGCGCGCCGACGTGATGTGGTCTCGGACCTTTAGGGCACCACCGTCGAACCGATGGTGGGCATGAACTGGCACTGCCGTTCCTTGGTGGTCACCTGACCGAAGATCGTCGACATGATGCTGCCCGAGCCGGTGTCGGCGATCGCGGTCAGCGTCGTCGGGCCGTCGCCGTTGATGTCGGTGCGCGGCTTGAGCGCAACCGTGCCCGACTTGCCGGTGGTCAGGTTGACCCAGGTGACATTCAGCGGCAGCTTCTGCACCTCGGCGGGGCCGGGGGTGCCGACGGCCGTGAACACGTAGGCGGTCTGGCCGGGGCCGGGTCCCGGAGTCGGGATCTTGGCCGGGCCGGCCACCGACAGGGCCGTCGCGATCGAACTCGTGCCATCCGCAAGGCAGTTGGTGCCGATCGAGGGATACATGAAGTCCTGAGTCGGCGGCGCGTCAGGGCCGAACCCCGGAGCGGCGGCCGGTGCGGCACCGTCCGGGGCCGGTGCCGGAGCCGGAGCGGGTGCCGCGACCGGCTGTGGGACCTCGGGTGCCGGTGCGGCGACGGGCGCCGCGACCCGCTGCGGAACTTCCGGCGCCGGTGCGGGCGCGGCGGCGGGGGCGGCGGTTGCCGTCGGGGCGGCAACGGGCGGGGGACCCGCCGCGTGGGCCGGGTCCACACCGGTCGGCAGGTGCGCCTGCCCGCCGGCCGCCAGCTCGGCGGGCGGCACGTGCGGCACCGGTCCCGCGTCCGGCGACGTCACGCCCGCCGGCGATCCGGGTGCCTGCACGAACTGATTGACGTTCGCCGCAACGCTTTTTGATTCCGACGGCGCCGTCGGGCTGTGGGCGAAGGCTTGCGCGGCGGCCATGAGCAGCTGGGTCGCCTGCCCTGGGTTGCTGGCGGCCTGCTGAATGATCGGGCTCAGTTCGGAGAGCGCCGGCAGTCCAGGCATTTGTTGGGCGGTGTTAGGCTGCGGCGCCGCCGGGTCGGCCGCCGCGCTCGGGCACATCCCGAGCGCGGCAGCCGACGCCGTGACGACAGCGGCCAAACCTTTGGACAGATTCCAAGTGATTGCCACGAATTCCTCCGGTCCTGGGTAGTGGCTTAGCTGTCTTGGCGGTCGATCAGGGGATGGCGGAAAGGAGCGGCGCCATCGGCCCCGCCGGGCTGGCCGCCGCCGCTGCCGGCGCCGCCGGTGCGGCCGGAGCCTGGCCGGTGGCCAGCGCCGTGAGGTCCTGCGGCAGCGTCAGCTGCGCGGGAACGTTGGCCCCCAGGTTGCCAGGAAGCGCCGGCATGTCGACCTTCGCCTGCGGCATCTGAGGGGCGGGCGGTGTCGCCGGCGCGGGCGGGGTCGACAACCCCGGGATCGCCGGAAGGCCCGGAATCGACGGAGCGGCCGGAGCGGCCGGCGTGGCGGGCGCCGCCGGCGCCTGCCCCAACAGCCCGGGCAACATGTTCTGCAGACCGGACGTCGCCGTCGGCGCGGCGGGTGCCGCGGGAGGCGTCAGGCCCGGGATCGAGGGGATGCCAGCCGTGGGTGCCGCGGGTGCGGCGGCGGACGGCACGCCCGGGAAGCTGATGCCCGGGGTCGCCGGCGCGGCGGGCGGCGTCGCCCCCAGCGCGGTGGCGAGATTCTGCAGGATTTGAGGTGCGTTGGCCGCGGAGCTGATCAGCTGCTGCGGAATGTTCGGCACCGGCGGAGCCGGCACTGGGTCGGCGTGGGCGATTCCGCCCGTCAATAGTGCGGCGGACGAACCGACTACGACGGCGGCTGCTCGCACGTAAGTCCAAATGGTTGGCATGACTCTCCCTGGTTGTCGACGACTGGTCCCTGGCCGAAGCTACTTTGATGCTGGTGTGACTCAAGTGACACGTGTGGCATTTATTCGATCGTTACCGCTTCGAATGACGGCGGTGACCGGACGCCACGGCCGCCGCGCTCGACCGTCCCGCCCGGCCGAATCGCTAAAGTCGGGCGGATAGACACCACCCAGGCCGGCGCGGCGCCACCCCGATCCCGGCGGCTCGCGGCCGCCGCGCCGCTGTTGCTGGCCGCCAGCATCGCCGCGCGACTCGCCTGGACCTACCTGACCCCCCACGGCGCGAACTTCGTCGACCTGCACGTCTACCTCGGCGGCGCGGCGGCACTCGACCATCCCGGCACCCTTTACAGCTACGTCTACGCCGAGCAGACCCCGGACTTTCCGCTCCCCTTCACCTATCCGCCCTTCGCGGCCGTGGTCTTCTACCCCCTGCATGTGCTGCCGTTCGGGCTCGTGGCCTTCCTGTGGCAGATCGCCACCTTCGGCGCGCTGTACGGCGCGGTCCGCCTCAGCCAGCGGCTCATGGGCGCTGACGATCGGCGCGCCGCGATGCTGTGGACGGCGGTCACCATCTGGATCGAGCCGCTGCGCAGCACATTCGACTACGGGCAGATCAACGTGTTGCTGATGCTCGCCGTCCTGTGGGCGGCCTACAGCGCGCGGTGGTGGCTGTCGGGGTCGCTGGTCGGCCTGGCCGCCGGCATCAAGCTCACCCCGGCCATCGCCGGCCTGTACCTGGTCGGCATGCGGCGCTGGGGCGCGGCGGTCTGCTCGGCCGCCGTCTTTGCCGCCACCATCGCGCTCTCGGTCGTGGTCGTCGGCGACCAGACCCGCTACTACTTCACGAAGCTGTTGGGCGACGCCCACCGCGTCGGGCCGATCGCCACCTCGTTCAATCAGTCGTGGCGGGGCGGGATTTCGCGCATCCTCGGCCACGACGCCGGTTACGGTCCGCCGGTTCTGGCGGCCCTCGCCGTCACCGCCGTGCTGGCGGTCCTGGCGTGGCGGGCGCTGGACGACTCCGACCGGCTGGGCAGGTTGCTGGTGGTCGAATTGTTCGGGCTGCTGCTGTCGCCCATCTCGTGGACGCACCACTGGGTGTGGCTGGTGCCGCTGATGATGTGGGCCATTCACGGGCCGGTGCGCGGTCTGCCCGGCGCGCGGACGGTGGGTTGGGGGTGGCTGGCGCTGACCCTCGTGGGCGTGCCGTGGTTGCTCAGCTTCGCCCAACCGACGATCTGGCAGATCAGCCGGCCGTGGTATCTGGCATGGGCCGGCCTGGTCTACATCGTCGCGGCGATGGCGACATTGCTGTGGATCGCAGTCGCCGGCCGGCGAGCCGAGCACGATGCCGGCGTTACGGCCGCTTAGCCGCCCGAGTCGCTACGTCCCGACGATGTCGTTGATGTCGCGTGCCATCGCCACATCCTTATCGGTGATGCCGCCCTCGGAGTGCGTGACGAGCGCGAAAGTCACTGTGCGCCAACGAATATCGATGTCGGGATGGTGATCCTTGCTCTCGGCGTGCTCGGCCACGCGACGCACGGCGTCGATGCCGGCGAGGAACGCCGGGAACTTGATGGACCGGCGAAGGGCGCCCTCGGCGCGCTCCCATCCGTTGAGCTCCGGCAGGGCGGCGTCGACCTCGTCATCCGATAACACAGCCATATGCACCAGCATACGGCCGGAGCGCAGGTTCACCATTCGATAAGCGTGTCGCTTTGAACGGATTGGCGGCGGCTTTCGTAGACCTAGTAGGGAACCTTAACGAGCCGGGCGCCAGCTGGTCCTGCGACATCGCTATGGCAAATCGACATGGCTACTGCACATCCGCAATTTCGCTGGCGCAGATCGGTCACCCAAGGAGGGATGCCGTGAGTACGCCATCACGTCACACGGACGCTCGAATCCGCACTAAAGGAAATCGCATAGTCCAAACATTGGGACGCCAAGTTTGGCTCGATCGGCCAAGTTATCGTCTCGAACACGTCCTCACACTGGTGTTCGCCTCCTGCGGGCGGTATCGCGATCGAGTGAGCAACGCGCTGCACGGCACCTGGCTCGGTCATCCGCTACATCCGGCGTTGACGGCGGTACCCACCGGAGCGATCGGGACAGCGGTGGCACTGGACGCGGTCAGTCTTTTGCCCGGCGACAAAGCCGCACTGCGCGAAGCGTCGCGTCTTGCGCTTGGTCTGGGCATCGCCGGGAGCGTGGGCGCGGCCTGCACTGGTGTGACTGATTGGCAGCACACCCACGAGCATTCACGTCGCATCGGTTTGATCCATGGGGCGTTGAACGTGGCGGCGACGGGACTGTACGTGGCGTCGTGGTGGGATCGCGGCCGCGGCCGCCATTTGCGTGGCATCGCTGCCACTGCGCTTGGTTATGGGATCTCCCTGGCCAGTGGGTATTTGGGCGGCGCGCTGGTCTTTGGGGCGGGGATCGGGGTGGATCGCTCCGGTGCCCGACTGAAGTCGGACGCGTGGACACCGGCACTGCCACTCGCGGCATTGGATGGGCGTCCGCAGCGCGTGGACTTGGCCGGAGTGGGCGTGGTTGTGTACCGCAACGGTGGGCAGGTCTTCGCCGTCGGTGAGCACTGCCCCCATTTGGGAGCGCCGATGTCGGATGGCTGGATTGATCGCGGCCGCATCGTATGCCCTTGGCACGGGTCGTATTTCGAGTGCTATACGGGCGACGTGGTGCGTGGTCCGGCGACGGCTGCGCTGCCGCGCTATCCGACTCGTGTGCGTGCCGGCATCGTCGAGGTCCGCGGGACGGTCACTGCGGCCGATGGAGGTGCCCGATGAACGCCTTCGAAGTGCTCTTCGAGCACCACAACCAGCTGCGTGGCCTGTGCAAGGAGATATCGGCGGGACCCCCGGGTTCCAGCCGGGGCCAAGAGGTGCTCGACGAGCTGCTGGTCGAGCTGGATATCCACATGCGCATCGAAGATGACCTTTTCTATCCAGCCGTTTCCGCGGCGAGCGAACTGGTGGCCATCGCCCACGCCGAGCATCGGCAGGTGTGGGACCAGTTAACGGCGCTGCTGCGCACCTCGCCGACGCACAGTCGGTACGAAGGTCAATGGCAGGCCTTCGTCGCCGTGTTGGATGCTCATGCCGACGAGGAGGAACGGGATTTATGCCCTCCGCCAGTGGAATTGAGTGATCAGATGCTTGAAGAACTCGGCGAGCAGATGCGTGAACGCATTCACCAACTGCGGGACTCCCGTATGGAAAAGCTTCGTGTGAAGGGCCGCGCGGCGGTGCTGCGCGCGATCTGACGGTCGGATTCTGACTGATGGCGTCCGACGGGCCCAAGACCACCGAGCGGCTCGAGTCCGAGCTCCCGAGCGACTCGGGAGGCTACGGCTTTCCCGCCCGGGTGTGGCGGCGCCTGGACCGCCTTGGTACGGCCGCTAGGAGCCTGCGACGGCATTGGCGAAGCCCGCTGCGCGGCCCGTGGCTCACCTCGGTTTTCGGCGCAGTGTTGCTGATCGGGTTGCCGATCGTGGTCGTCACCGGACTCTTGTCGTATGTCGCATATGCGCCCAAGTTGGGGCAGGCTCTTCCCGCCGATGTGGGTTGGCTGAAGCTGCCGACCTTCGACTGGCCGTCTCGTCCGGTGTGGCTCTACCGGTTGACACAGGGTCTACATGTGGGCCTCGGCTTGGTGTTGATACCCGTGGTGATCGCCAAATTGTGGTCGGTGATGCCGCGACTTTTCGCGTGGCCGCCGGCCCGCTCGATCGCCCAATTGGTGGAACGCGTTTCGGTGGTGATGTTGGTTGGCGGAATCCTCTTCGAGATCGTCACCGGGCTGCTGTTCATTCAATACGATTTTCTCTTCTGGTTCCCGTGGCACACCGCGCATTACTTCGGAGCGTGGGTGTTCATCGCCGGTTTCTTGATGCACGTCACGCTCAAGCTACCGAAGATGGTGCGTGGCCTTCGGTCAATGTCGATGCGAAAGGTGTTGCGCACCAGTCGCAGCGATACCCGCCCCGAGCCGCGTGGCCCCGACGGGTTGGTGGCGGAGGACCCTGCGCCGGCTGCGGTTAGTCGCCGCGGTGCTCTGGCGCTGGTCGGCGCAGGCGCGTTGGGTGTGGCCATACTGACCGCCGGGCAAGCCATCGGCGGCGCCGGCCGCGAGACGGTTCTGTTCCTGCCGCACGGTCGTACCCGTGCCGGCGGCCCCAACGACTTCCCGATCAACAAGACCGCCGCTTCCGCCGGGATCGACGCTGCGGCGGTCGACGCCACGTGGCGACTTACGCTGACCGGGGGACCCAAGCCTGTGGTGCTTGACCGTGCCGCGCTGGCCGCCATGCCGCAGCACACCGTGCGCCTGCCGATCAGTTGCGTCCAGGGCTGGTCGACGGTCCAGACCTGGAGCGGAGTGCGACTAGCCGACCTGGCCACGGTCGCCGGTGTGCCAGCGCCGCTCTCGGCTCGTGTGCAATCGCTGCAGCAACGCACCGAGGACAGAATCGGGGATTACAGCCGCGCAGCGTTGCAGGCAAACGAGGTGCGTAGCCCGGACGCACTCTTGGCGCTGCGCGTGAACGGAGTCGACCTTTCGCTGGACCATGGTTACCCTGCGCGGACCATCGTGCCCGCACTGCCGGGGGTACACAACACCAAATGGGTGAGTTCCATTGACTTCCAGGCGGTCTGAGATGTCTGCGCTACTGCTGCGGCTGCGCAAGTTCTACGGCTCGCACCCGCTACACCTGTTGACCATGGTCGCCGGTTTTGCGCTGGCCGGCTACACCGTTGTCACCTTCAAACTGGCGGCGCTGTGGAATCCTGGAGCGTGGTGGCAATCCATCGCCGTCTGGCTCGCCGCGGCCGTTCTCCTCCATGATCTCGTGTTGTTCCCGCTATATGCCCTCGCCGACCGGCTCTTGGGCTCGGCGGCTCGTCGATCTCGACGGCAGGGCCGACTCCCAGTTTCGGCCCGCAATCACGTGCGGATACCGGCACTGGCGTCGGGACTGACGTTCCTGATCTTCTGGCCCGGCATAGTGAGGCAGGGCGCTGGGACCTACTCGGCCGCCACCGGACAATCCCAGCAGCCCTTTCTCGGTCGCTGGTTGTTGCTCATTGCGTTCATGTTCGGCGCCAGCGCGCTTGCCTACCTCGTTCGCCTTGTGTTGTCGCACGGCGGCTTCAGTCACCCGCACGATGCGGCTGCCCCTGTCGATCGGGACCAGGATAAATATGTCGCCCGAGGCCGGAGCGTTTGACATTCAGCCACCACGGCCGGGGCGGCATAGCCAGAAGGCCTGAAAGATCTGTGCGCAACGGTGTCTAACCGGCTGTCGATCGCGCGATGACATCCACGGGACGTCCGCCACGGAGCTGCTCACCGTATGTCCCGGCGGCCGGCACGTATAGCGTCACTGGCCATGCCGACGCAGATCGTCGTCGCCGGAGCGGTGATCCGAGACTCGACCCTGCTGGTGGCGCAGCGCGACAGGCCGCCCGAGCTGGCCGGCCGCTGGGAGCTTCCGGGCGGCAAGGTCGCGGCCGGCGAGACCGAGCCCCGGGCGCTGGCCCGTGAGCTCGCCGAGGAACTGGGGCTCGCCGATGACGGCGTCGAGGTCGGCGGACGGCTCGGCGACGATGTCCCCTTGAACGACGTGACGACCCTGCGGGCCTATCGCGTGCGGTTGGTGCGCGGGGAGCCGCAGGCCCATGACCACCGGGCTTTGCGGTGGGTGACGGCCGCGGAACTGGACGATGTCGACTGGGTGCCCGCCGATCGGGGTTGGCTCGCGGACCTCCGCCGGGCGCTTCGGGAAGGGCCGTAGGGCGCGCCCGCCTGGGCGTCGAGTGTGAACGCTGGGCGGCGACACGCCGAGGCGCGCCGCCACCAGTACACGAGCGACGCCGTCACCGCACACTCGAGCAGCCCGGCCGCCCGGCACCTGCCGGTTCGCTATCTGAGGCCCCCGCTGAAACAATCACCGACGTGTCTTTCCGCAACGTCGCCATCGTCGCCCACGTCGACCACGGCAAAACCACCCTGGTCGACGCGATGCTGCGGCAGTCCGGCGCGTTGACGCACCGCGGTGACGACACCCAGGAACGCATCATGGACAGCGGTGACCTCGAGAAAGAAAAGGGCATCACCATCCTGGCCAAGAACACGGCCGTGCACCGGCATCACCCGGACGGGTCCGTGACGGTCATCAACGTCATCGACACCCCCGGCCACGCCGACTTCGGGGGGGAGGTCGAACGTGGGCTGTCCATGGTGGACGGCGTCCTGCTGCTGGTAGACGCGTCCGAGGGGCCGCTGCCGCAGACGCGTTTTGTGCTGCGCAAGGCGCTGACCGCCCACCTGCCCGTCATCCTCGTCGTCAACAAGACCGACCGGCCCGACGCCCGCATCGCCGACGTGGTGGAGGCCAGCCACGACCTGCTGCTCGACGTCGCCTCCGACCTCGACGACGAGGCCGCCAAGGCCGCCGAGCACGCGTTGGGCCTGCCGACGCTGTACGCATCGGGGCGCGCGGGGATCGCGAGCACCACACAGCCAGCGGACGGGCAGGTGCCCGACGGCAGCAACCTGGATCCGTTGTTCGACGTGCTCATGGAGCACATCCCGCCGCCGTCCGGTGATCCCGAGGCGCCGCTGCAGGCCCTGGTCACCAACCTCGACGCGTCGGCGTTCCTGGGCCGGCTCGCGCTGATCCGCATCTACAACGGGAAGATCCGCAAGGGCCAGCAGGTCGCGTGGATGCGTGAGGTCGACGGCCTGCCCGTCATCACCAGCGCCAAGATCACCGAATTGCTCGCGACCGAGGGCGTCGAACGCAGCGCCACCGACGAGGCGGTCGCCGGTGACATCGTGGCCGTGGCCGGCCTCCCGGAGATCATGATCGGCGACACCCTGGCCGACCCCGACCACGCCCACGCGCTGCCACGGATCACGGTCGACGAGCCCGCCATCTCGGTGACGATCGGTACCAACACGTCGCCGCTGGCCGGCAAGGTGTCGGGGCACAAGCTGACCGCCCGCATGGTACGCAACCGCCTTGACCAGGAGCTCGTCGGCAATGTGAGCATCCGGGTCGTCGACATCGGCGCGCCCGACGCCTGGGAGGTGCAGGGCCGCGGTGAGCTGGCGCTGGCGGTACTCGTCGAGCAGATGCGCCGCGAGGGTTTCGAGCTCACGGTGGGCAAGCCGCAGGTGGTCACCCGCACGATCGACGGCAAGCTGCACGAGCCCTTCGAGGCGATGACGATCGACTGCCCCGAGGAATTCGTCGGCGCGATCACCCAGCTGATGGCCGCCCGCAAGGGCCGCATGGAGGAGATGACCAACCACGCGGCCGGCTGGGTCCGCATGGACTTCATCGTCCCGAGCCGCGGCCTGATCGGCTTCCGCACCGACTTTCTGACCATCACGCGGGGCACCGGCATCGCCAACGCCGTGTTCGACGGCTACCGGCCCTGGGCGGGGGAGATCCGGGCGCGCCACACCGGGTCGCTGGTCTCCGACCGCGCGGGCACCATCACGCCGTTCGCGCTGATTCAGCTCGCCGACCGCGGCCAGTTCTTCGTCGAGCCCGGCCAGGACACTTACGAGGGCATGGTCGTCGGAATCAACCCGCGCGCAGAGGATCTCGACATCAACGTCACGCGGGAGAAGAAGCTCACGAACATGCGGTCGTCGACCGCCGACGTCATCGAGACCCTGGCCAAGCCGCTCGAGCTCGACCTGGAACAGGCGATGGAATTCTGCGCGCAGGACGAGTGCGTCGAGGTGACCCCGGAGATCGTCCGGGTCCGCAAGGTCGAGCTGGACGCCACCATGCGGGCCCGCAGCCGCGCGCGGGCCAAGGCCCGGGGTTAATCGCGCGTGCTTGGGCGGGCTGCCGGGCAGCTGCTCGATACGCTGATCGGCGTGCCGAGACCAGCCCGTCGCCTGCTCACGACGGTCGGCGTGCTGCTCTCGCTCGCCGGGCTGATGCTGGCGGCGTGCACGGTGAACCCACCGCCCGCGCCGCAGAGCACCGACACCCCGCACAATTCGGCGCCCCCGCCGCCGCGGGTCAGCCAGATCATCGTGGGCATCGACTCGATCGGAGCCGGATTCAACCCACACCTGCTGTCCGACCTGTCGCCCGTCAACGCGGCGATCAGCGCGCTGGTGCTGCCCAGCGCGTTCCGCCCGGTGCCCGATGCGAACTCGCCGACGGGGTCGCGCTGGGAGATGGATCCGACGCTGTTGGTGTCGGCCGAGGTGACCAACCAGAACCCGTTCACGATCACCTACAAGATCCGGCCGGAGGCGCAGTGGACCGACAACGCCCCAATCGCCGCCGACGACTTCTGGTACCTGTGGCGCCAAATGGTCAGCCAGCCCGGCGTGGTCGACCCCGCCGGCTACGACCTCATCACCGGGGTGCAGTCGCTCGAGGGTGGCAAGCAGGCGGTGGTGACGTTCAGTCAGCCGTACCCGGCCTGGAAGGAGCTGTTCAACAACATCCTTCCGGCGCATATCGTCAAGGACGTGCCGGGCGGCTTCGCGGCCGGACTGGCCCGGGCGCTGCCGGTCACGGCCGGCCAGTTCCGGGTGGAGAGCATCGACCCCCAGCGCGACGAAATCCTGATCGCACGCAACGACCGCTACTGGGGGCCGCCCGCCAAGCCAGCGCTCATCCTGTTCCGCCGCGCCGGCGCGCCGGCGGCCCTGGCCGACTCGGTCCGTAACGGCGACACGCAGGTCGCCCAGGTCCACGGCGGTTCGGCCGCGTTCGCCCAACTGTCCGCGATTCCCGACGTGCGCACCGCCCGCATCGTGACTCCCCGCGTCATGCAGCTCACGTTGCGCGCGAACGAACCCAAGCTGTCGGACACCCAGGTGCGCAAGGCGATCCTCGGGTTGCTCGACGTCGACCTGCTGGCGGCGGTGGGAGCGGGCAGCGACAACACCGTCACGCTCGACCAGGCGCAGATCCGCTCGCCGAGCGACCCGGGCTACGAGCCCACCGCCCCGCCCTCGATGACGACGCCGGCGGCGCTGGCGCTGCTGTCCGGCGCGGGCTATACGATCGAGGGCAACTCGGCGTCACCGACGCCGACGCCGGCGAGCACCGCCCCGCCGGAGGTCGTCCGCGGCCGCATAAGCAAAGACGGACAACAGCTTTCGCTGGTCATCGGCGTCGCGGCTAACGACCCGACCTCGGTGGCGGTCGCCAACACGGCGGCCGACCAACTGCGCAACGTCGGGATCGCCGCGACGGTGCTGGCGCTCGATCCCGTCTCCCTCTATCGCGACGCGCTGAACAACAATCAAGTCGACGCGATCGTCGGCTGGCATAAGGCCGGCGGAAACCTGGCGACGCTGCTCGCCTCCCGTTACGGCTGCCCGGCGTTGCAGACCACCCAGGTGTCGACCTCCAATGCGGCGGCGACCACGGCCGTCGGGCCGCCGCCGTCCGCCGGGCCGCCCACCCCGGCCACGACACCGACCCAGACGTCGCCCACCCGGCCGCCCGAGCCCGGCGCCTTGGTGCAGGCGCCGTCGAACCTCACCGGAATCTGCGACCGCAGCATCCAGTCGAACATCGACGCCGCCCTCAACGGCACCAAGAGCATCAACGACGTCATCACCGCCGTCGAGCCACGCATATGGAATATGTCGACGGTTCTGCCCATCCTGCAGGACACCACCATCGTGGCCGCCGGCCCGAGCGTGCAGAACGTCAGTCTCACCGGTGCGGTTCCGGTGGGCACCGTCGGCGACGCGGGCCAGTGGATCAAGACGGGGCCCTGAAATTCGTACGCGTGATTAAGCGAAAACATCTGTTTTCAGTTCGCGAAATTCATAGCGATTTAACCGATTCGGATGATTACGACGCGTCTTTTATGGACAGCGACCTTTTGCGTGCCTCGTAAATGCAAATGAATATTTTCGCTTAGGGATAGCGTTACGCTCCGAATTGAAACGGTCCTGCACGTCGGGCGTGGGGATATCGGGTGGGATTTCGTGAGTCGGGGAGGCGCACATGTCGTTTCTGATTGCAGGGCCGGAATTTATCGCCGACGCGGCGTCGAATCTCGCAAATATCGGTTCGACAATAGGTTCGGCGAACGTGGCGGCCGCGGCGGCCACAACCGGCGTGCTGCCGGCCGCCGCCGATGAGGTTTCGACTGCCATCGCGGAGCTGTTCTCCCAACACGCCGTGGGTTACCAGCAATTGAGTGCGGCCGCCGCTAGCTTTCACAACACGTTCGTCGAGGCCCTGACGGCGGGCGCGGGTACCTACGCGGCGGCGGAAGCCAGTGTTGTCCAGACCATGGCGGCCGCCGCCCCGGCGCTGGGCATCGACTTCAGTACGGGACTGGCCGGCCTGGCGGCCAGCCTGAGCGCCGACGTCTCCGCGCTCAGCGACAGTTTCAACCTCGCGCTGTCGGTCAACCTCGGCGGCAGCCTCTCGGGCCTTGGCACGCTGGGCACCGCGTTGGCAGCGGACGTGAACGGTGGCCTGTTGACCCTGGCTCAGACCGGTGGTGCCCTGGCGACCAGTATCGGAACTAACCTTGGAACCGGGCTTTCCAGCCTGACCGGCTTGAGCGCCGGACTGGCCGGTCTCCAGGCCAACTTGGGCGCGGATATCACCGCGATGCTCAACACCACATTGAACCTGGGGTTGCCGGGGTTGCCGGCCCTGCCGGGTCTGCCGGGTCTGCCGGGTCTGCCGGCGTTCCCGCCGCCGGGGCTGCCCGGTTTCGCGTTGCCGCCGCTGCCGGCGCTGCCGAACTTGGGGGCGGATATCACCGCGGCGATCAATGCGGTGGTTAATGCCGGTCTGCCGCCGTTCCCGGCGTTGCCGCCGTTCACGCTGCCGCCGTTCACGTTGCCGGGGTTGCCGACGTTCACGCTGCCGCCGTTCCCGGCGTTGCCGCCGTTCACCCTGCCGCCGTTGCCGGCGCTGCCCAACTTGGGTGCGGATATCACCGCGGCGATCAACGCGGTGGTTAATGCCGGCCTGCCGCCGTTCACGCTGCCGCCGTTCACGTTGCCGGGGTTGCCGACGTTCACGCTGCCGCCGTTCCCCGCGTTGCCGCCGTTCCCGGCGTTGCCGCCGTTCACCTTGCCGGCGTTGCCCAATTTGGGTGCGGATATCACCGCGGCGATTAACGCGGTGGTGAATGCGGGGCTGCCGCCGTTCCCGGCGTTGCCGCCGTT
>NZ_CACRUY010000035.1 GCF_902652685.1 Mycobacterium sp. Marseille-P9652 | reverse complement strand
CCCACCACACCCCCACCCGACGTGCCGCCCTGTCGCGGACCGCTCGGTGAACGCGCCGACTGGTGGTGGTACAACCCCTTCCAACCCCAGGCACCACCCACCACCAACTAACGTCGCGCCCAACGACCGCCCGGCGCCCCTCACCTCAGGGCGACGAACATCGACCCAAACCCGCACTAACGCCCGTAGGGTGAGGTCCGTGGATTCGGCCTCGACCGGTCGGGCCGGCAAACCCGCCGATCTCGTCGACCGCCGCCGGCTGCTCAGCCTGGCGGGCGCAGTCGGCGTGGCATCCGTGCTCGGCGGCTGCTCGGGCCACACACCGTCGTCCGTTGCCTCGTCGCCGGCCAGCGGCCCACCGCCACAACTGCCGGCCAAACCGGTCGCGACGACCGAACCGGCCACGCCCAGCGTCACCGCCACGTCGGCCGCGCTGCTCTGCCGCGACGCCTGGGGCGCCCGACCGGCCCGCCCCGGCGGCAAGGCCCACACCATCACCCGCATGACACTGCACCACGAGGCCGTCGTCCTCGGCGACAACCGTAATGCCCCGGGCCACTTGCGAAGCGACCAGCGATACCACCAGGACGACCACGGCTGGGTCGACATCGCCTACCACGTCGGCGTCGACCGCGACGGCAACATCTACGAGCTGCGGAGCACCGCGATCGCCGGCGACACCGCCACGGACTACGACACGACGGGCCACTTCCTGGTGCTGTGCGAGGGCGACTTCGACCAGGAGGCGGTGACGGAGGCCCAGTTGCAGGGAGCGGCCCTCGCCTTCGCGTGGGCCGCGCAGACGTTCCGGGTGGCGAGCGGCACGCTGGCGGGCCACCGGGACCTCGCCCAGACGTCGTGTCCGGGCGCCAACCTCTACACCCATCTCTCCTCGGGTGACCTCAGGCGCCGCATCGACGCCCTGCTGGCGAGCGGCCCGGTGAACCTCCAGCGCATCTGCGGATCGGAGGCGGCCGCGAAGGTCGCCGCCATCGAGGCCGGCAATTGACAAGCCGCCGGATGCTTCTCGGGGTGCCGCTGTCGGTCGCCACACTCACCCTGTGCCTGACGGCGGCCCCGGCCGCGGCGGCGGTCGACTGGGAGTGCGCCATCATCCTGCCGGCGGCCGACCGGCTGGAGAATGTGTTCACCCTCGTCTCCCCCGCCGGGACGCCGCCCTATGTGGCCGGCCAGCTGCGCAACGCGTCGTCTCCACTGCACGGCCTGACCAGTCCGGCCGCCGTCGACCTCCGAATCCGGTCGGACATGCTGGCGGCCCAGATCGATGCCAGCGATCCGTATCGGCCGGCGAGCCCGGAGCAGCTGGCCGGTGATCTGACGGCGGCGCGACAACAGCTGGTGACGGCCCGTGAGTACTGCGCGCCGTAGGAAGCTACCTGCCCGCAGGTCGATTGCGAACCGAAAGTCGTTGCGCGTCGGGCCAAATGGCCATGGCGGCCGGTGACGCGCAGAAGGTGTCCTCGGCCTGGTAGACGTCCATGTCGATGGCGTGCAGGCCGTCTTCCTGGTGGGCCCGGCAGATGACGGTCAAGACGTGGTGGGTGTCCGGATCGACCTGCTCGGCCTCGATCGTCAGCACCACCACGAGCGTGTATCCGGCCCCCGTGGGCAAATAGAAGGTGAGGTCCCGGCTGTCGAGCGCGCCGCCATTGGTCACCAGATAGCCGTCGCCGCTGGGGTACACGGCCTGCCCGACCATCTGGGTGCGTTCGTAGTGGAGGCGGTCACCCGGCGCGCGCCACACCGAGAACCGCGTGTTGGGGCTGCCGTTGAACAGGTTCTGCGCGATCGGGATGATCAGCTCCTCGCGGCCGTCGCCGTCGACGTCCTCCAAACCCACGCCCCCAGGGCTGGACGGCTCCAACAGCTCGTCGATGGTTTGCACCACCGCGCCCGACGCATCGGTGACGGTCACCTTCACCGCCCTGGGCCGGGGCAGCTCGGGAACGCTCCAATACGTGACGGCGAAGTCGAGGCCGCCGGAGTGCAGGCGGCAATCCACCTGGGGCGACGTGGTTTTCGGGCTGATCAGTGCGCCCCGCTGCGGGCACGGCGGCAACGCCGTGTCGGCGGCCGCGACGGGGCACCCCAGGGTCGCGGCCCCCATGGCCAGGACGGTCAGCAGGGCGAGCCGCTTCACGGCGGAGCGGCTAACGCTTGGGTGCCGGCTTGCCGGGCGCGGGCAGGGGCTCTGGCGGCGGGAGTTGCTCCTCGACGGGAGGATGCGCACCGGCCTTCGGGCCGATGTCGGAAACCTGCCAGGCGTTGCCGGCCCGGTTCACGGTGATCTGCAGCAGGATGATCGACACCTTGGGCGTCGGGTTCTGCAGGTTGCGGGTGGTCTGATGGGCCGACACCACCACCTGGTAGGCCCCGCCGGGCTGGGCGACCGGATCGGTTGCCAGCACCTCCCCGCTCGAGGTGACCTGTGCCTGCAGCATGATGCTCTTGAGCACGTCGGTGGCGTTGACGTACTTGTCCTTGAGTTGTTGCGACACACCGTCTTCCACCGACCTGAAGAAGGCGTCCGGGTCTTCGAAGGTGTACGTCAGCGACTTCAGCGCGTAGTCCCTGGCGAGCTGCGCCACGGCCTCCCGGTCGGCGCGGTCCTGCCGCAGCGCGGCGAGCTGGGTGGTCACCTGGTGGTACTTGATGTACCCGAACGCGCCGGCGCCGAGCACCGCCGCCGCGACAGCGGCCGCAACCCAGCGCATCGGGTTCTGGGGCTTCCTGAATCGCCGCTTGGCGGACTCGCCGGGACGCGCCCCGTCGTCATCGTCGTCCGGGGCCGCTTCGGCGGCTTCTGGCTCTGCGTCGCTTACTTTTTCGTCATCGGTGATCGCCGAGTTCGTCATGTTCTTTCCCTTTTCTCGTTGCCGGTCACTGGTGCCACTCGGGCACGTTGAGCTGCACCCGCACGCCGCCGGTGTCGTTGAAGGTCGATTCCCAGAAGTCGAGCCAATGCCCCGCGTCCACCTTGATGGGGCGCAGCGGTGCGGTCGCGGGTTGCAGGACGGTCGCGAACGTGCTCAACGGGCCGGCGAGTTCATCCACGTATTCGCTCAGCTTGTCCATCAGGACCCCGGCAGGGTCGCCGGGCCCCACGACGCCGACGCCGCTGTGCGACAGGATCTCGATCTCGTGGATCAACTTGAGGAACGCGGGCACCGTGCGCGGCAGCTCCCTTCCGGTGTCGCTGATGATGTCGGCGGCGTGGAGATCGCCCAGGTTGGTGGTCAGCGTGGCGACGTTGCCGAACAGGGTGGCCATCAGCTGCTTGTCGTCGCGGATCACCTTGGCGGTCAACGCAGCCGTCGTGGCCAGGGAGTCCAGGGTGCCGTCGTTGCCGGCGAGCGCCCCCGAGATGTTGGTGACGACGGTGTGTGCGTAGTCGGGGTTGAGCGCCGAGATCAGAGCATTGGCCTTGGTGAACAGCTCGGCGCCGGTCACCATCGGTGCGACCCGATCCGCGGGAATCACCGCACCGTCGGTAAGATACGGCGGCGCAATGAGTTTCGGCTTGAAGTCGATGTATTGTTCGCCGGCCGCCGAGAGGTTCTCCACGCTGATCGGACTGTTCGCGGGGATCGGGTGCGCGCGGTCGACATCGATCGAGACCGCCAGTCCCGTTGTGGTGGTGTGTATTCCGGTCACCCGGCCGATCTTGATCCCGCGCATCGTCACCTCGGACGTGGGCAGCAGGCCACCGGAAGTGTTGAGCAGCAGGGTGAGCCGGGTGACCTGTCTGGTCGGGCTCATGTCGAGCACACCGACCGCCATGTAGACCGCGCCGAGCAGCGTCAACACCGTCAGGATGACCAGGGTGATGCGGGCGTTGAACTTCATGGCAGCAGTCCCATCGACCGCATCGCCGACACCGCCTGGTCGGCCTTGTCGGCGGGGTCGACACCTTCGTGGTCGGTCGGCAGATGGAGTTCGGAGACCGAGTATTTCGGTCCTCCCTTGCGGAAGAACGGGATGAGCTTCGTGCGGATCAACGCGTTGAGCTTGTCGGCGACCACCGGGATGGTGGTGTCCACCGTTGACAGGGTTCCTACCCACGGCGTCATGTAGGAGATCATCTGCATCCAGTCGCCGGCGACCGGGAGTATGGCCTTGGCGCTGAGGTCGTTCAGCTCTTTAGAGTCCGCGACGACCGTGACGATGGAAAGCGTGACCACCGAGAGCCCTTCGAGCTTTTCCGGCCCCTCACTGACCAGCCGGTTGAACACCTCGGTGTTGCCAGCCAGGTTGGTGCTGATGTTCTGCATGCTGGCCAAGATGCCGTTGATGGTCTGCTGATTGGCCGCCAGGTCGTTGAGGACACCGGCGATGGTCTGCTGCGTCCTGGTCAGTTCGGCGGGGTCTTTCGGAAACGCCTTGTTGGCGTTGACGACTGTGTCGCGCAGCGTGCCGATCGCGCCGCCGGCCATCAGGTTGGACACCGATCGCAGGACGTCTTCAACGTTGGCGGCGGGAACGGTGTTGCGCAACGGGATGGTGTCGCCGTCGCGCAATGCCGGGGCATCGCCCGACGACGTGTCCGGCGGGAGCAGCGCGATGTAGATGTCGCCCAGGGGCGTGGCCTGGCGTAGTTCGGCGCGCGTGTTATCGGGCAGGGCGGCGTCGCCGGACATGTCGACGTAGGCGACGGCGGTGGCGCCGTCGAGTGCGACGTGGTCGAGCACGCCGACCTGGATTCCGCCGGAGTCGACCTTGGCCCGCGCGGGCAGGTTGAGCACGCTGGAGAACTCGATTTTGATGCGGTACGGGTGGTGCGGGGCGTAGGCACCCGGAACCGGGAGCCGCGTCGGATCCAGCGAGCAAGCCGCCGTCAGGCCGACCGCGAACGCGCACAGCAGAATTCGTCTGAGGCGTAGGAAGATTCGGGTCATGACAGCGCGGCCCCCAGAATCAGGTCGGTCAGCCCGAGGGTGACCGGGTCCGACGCGGTCTCGGACGCGCACGCCGCCGCGGCGCCCGGGGTGTGGCGCTTGCGCAGCACCTCGCAGATGGCGCCGGCCTGTGTCGGGGAGATGGCCACCTGCGGTGGGATGTAGGTGACGTTGTGGGTGCCCCACGCCGGCTCGTAGATGTCGGACAGCCAATGGCTGAACTGCGGCCACGAGTTGATCATGGCGAGGATGGCCGGGGTGTGGCGGTTCAGGAAGTCGCGTATCCCCGGGATCAATTTGTCGCCGATGTTGTGATAAATCCGCGGCGCGAACCGGTCCAGGGCCTCGATCAGGATCGGCAGCAGGTGCGACAGATGGCTCAGTCCGTCCGCGAAGTTGTCCGACAGGCCTTCGATCACCTGAGTGGTCTGCGGAAGCGTCCCGATCACCGAGGCGAAGGTGTCCCAGTGCTTGAGGAAGCCCGAGGTGAACAGTTCACCGTTTTCGAACACCTGCCGGTACTCGGCGTCGGCCTGATACGGGTCGGCGAGCATGGTGACCAGGTTGCGCAGGGTTTGGTTGAGTCCGGGTCCGGTGCCGTCCAGCGAGCGGCTGGCCGCGCGCAGGCTGTCGTTGATGGCCTGCACGCCCGGGGCCCGGGACGGGTCCTGGCCGGGCTGGGGCCCGAGGATCGCGTCGGCGAGTCTGCCGATGGCCGAGAAGGTTTCGCTGACGCTGATCGGAGTCTTGGTGGACGCCAGCTTGATGCAGCCCGGCCCCGTGAATTTCGGGCCGGACGTGTAGGGCTTCGTGAGCTCGAGATGGCGGTCGGTGACGATCGACTGCGAGTAGGTGACCGCACCGACGTCGGCCGGCAGGTCGAGGTCGGAGGGAACGGTGAAGTCGACCTCGACGTGGTCGGGCTTGTTGACGATCGCGGTCGTGGAGCCGATTTCGACGCCCATCAGCGCCACCTTGTTCCCCGGGTACAGTCCGACCGCGTCCGTCAGTTCGGCGCACATCGCGCGCGTGTGGCTGATCCTGGGCAGCAGGATTCTGGCGCCGAACACGGCCGCGGCCGCCACCGCGGCGACGACGGCCACCACCGTCGCCACCCCCAGCGGGGAGCGCAGCCTGGTGGCGAAGCCCGGAATCGTCGCCATGTCAACAGTTCTTCATGATGTTCGGCAGGCACAGGTCCTGTCCCGGCACGAGCCGGTTGTGTTCGTCGAAGACCACGCCGTTGCCACTGAGCATGGGGCCCACGATTCGGAGGGTCTGTCCGAGTTCCTCGGCCGCCTTGCCCAGACGGTCGGGATGGGCGACCAGCGTGTCGATGATGTCGTCGATGCCGTTGACGATCGGTTCGACCTCCCGGCCGTAGAACGTCACGGCCCGGTCCATGATGCGAGCCAACTCCTTGAGCAGGGTGAAGTACTCGACGATGTCGACCGTCTTCGACGTGTACGCCTTACCCAGGACGTCGGCCTGCTCGAACAGCGTGACGAGCTGCCTTCGCCCGGAGACCATGGCCCGCAACCCGTTGCCGACGAACTCCAGGCTGCGGTGGAACTCGGCGGTGGTCGTCCCCAGCGACGCCGTCAGCGCGTCGGCCGACCGGAGCAGGTCGCGCACCGCGTTCGGATAATGGTCGGCGGCGTTGGCGACCTCGGTGAAGGTGTCGTGGATGACCTGGCCGTCGACCTCCTTGATCACCGGGGTGGCGGCCTGGATCATGTCGTTGACCTCGAACGGCAGGGTGACGCGTTGCGGCGGAATCACGTTGTGCCCCAACGGCAGCGCGCCCTTGGGGTCGAGCGCGACGTAGTGGCCGCCCAGGGGCGTGAGCAGCTTGATGTCCAACGTGGACTCCGAACCGACCACCACGGACTGCTTGACGTCGAACGTCATCTCGACGACGGCGCCCGCGAGCCGGATGCCGGTGACCTTCCCGACCGGGATGCCGGCGATGCGGACCTGGTCACCCGCGCGCACACCCGCGGCGCTGGGCAGGTGCGCGGTGTAACCCGCCTGGCCGGAGGGGTTCAGGTACGCCAGTCCCGTGGCCGCCAGCGCCGCAACGATGACGAGGAGACCGATGATCCCGTGGCGGCGACTGCGGACGGCGGCGGCGCGCTCGTCGAGCACGGCGCGCCCGGACTGCCTGCTGCCCAACATGGCGAGTCGGTTGCCGAAGGTCTTCACCGGCACACCACCAGGTTCTGCTCCGCGAAGGACACCTCGCCGATTCCCGGCAGGGTGACCTGGCCGTGGGAGCAGGAAAACGTTGGCGTAGCGGGCTTGTCGTCGACCAGCGAGTCGCGGATCCCCTGGATCAACGACGGCACGAGCGAGAGGCCGGCGATGATCGTCGGCGTCTGTGGCCACATCCTGCTGCTCAGGTCGTAGAGCGGAACGGTGCTCCCGTCGAAGCTGTGCTCGATGTACTGCAGGAGGTGGGTGCTGGTGCGCAGCACGGGCAGCCCGGTGTCCAGCGAGTGACGGAAATCCTCGGCGCTCGCGTTGAATCCGGTCAGCACGTCGTTGAGCGTGGCGATGAGATGGAACAGCTGCTGCGACCTGCCGCCCAGGTCCTGCGAGATCGCACTGAGATTGCGGATCACCGCGGTGATGACGGCCTGGCGGTCCACGGCCAGCTTGGAGATGACGTCGAGGTCGTGCAGGAAGGGGCCGATGCCGGATTCGTCCCCCTGGATCAGGCGCAGCAGGTTCTCCCCCAGCAGGTTGAACTGGGCCGGGTCGAGGGTCTGGAAGATCGGCCGAAACCCGTTGAACAGCTTGGCCACATCGAACGAGGGGATCGTCTGTCCCAGCCCGAGAACGCCCCCGGGCGCCAGCCGCGCACCCGGTTTGGCCGGCTGCACGAGCTCCACGTAGCGCTGGCCGAGCAGGGTCTGATAGCGCACCGCGGCGACGGTGTTCGCGAACACCGGGTGATCGTCCTGCGCAGTGAAATCCACCTTGGCGATGCGGCCGTCGAGCCGGATCGCTTGCACCTTGCCGACACCCACACCGGAGATGCGAACGTCGTCACCGGCGTAGAGCCCCGAGACGTCGGAGAACGCCGCGGTGTAGCGGGACACCGCACCGGTCACCGGGCTGCGCAGGGCGGTGAGGACCACGAGCGCGCAGACCACCGCGATCGCGGTGAAGATCGTCAGCCACACAACGGATCTGGTGACGCTCCTCATCGGGGGCCCCCCTGCGGTGGCGGCGCGCCCGGGGCCGGCGGTGGCTTGGGTGGCTGCGGTGTCAGGGCCGCCGGCAGCCCCGGCATCGCCTCGAGCGCCACCTCGACGTTCATGCGCACCTTGCCGTCGATCACCGGGAAGGCGGCGCTGGTGCGGTCCAGCAGGCCCGAGAGCCGGTCGTAGGCGGGCGCCAGGCTGCCCAGGGTGAACATCTGCGGCAGCATGAAGTCGGTCAGCGAGGAGATGATCGGGACGACCCACGACATGTTCCTGGTGAACACGTCCTCGCTCTTGAACAGCAGCTTGGCGGTCTGATCCAGGATCAGGTTGGTGCGCTCCACCCCGTCGCGCTGCGCCAGGAACGCCATCCCGTTGAGCAGGTCGTAGGCCAGCTTGATCAGCGGAATGGCGTCGCTGGACCCGTTCACCACGGAGGCGAACACGGACAGCGACTGGGAGAACGGGGTCTTCTGCGAGTCGACGAGCATCTTGGCCAGGTCGAAATACGCCCGGGTCACCGGCTCGGTCAGGTCGGCGTGGCGCCGCATCACCTCGATGATGTGGCCGACGTCGGGAGAGTCCACGATCTTGCCGAGCTTCTCGCCCTGCCGCAGCAGTCCGGTGATGGACGTCGACTGCACGCCGCCGCCGATCAACAGTGTCTGGTTGGGTCTCAACCGCGGACCGGCACCGCTGCTGATCAGTTCGACCGCCGCGAGCCCGAAGGTGTTCGACGACATGAACCTGGCGGTGGTGTCGGCGGCCAGGGCTTTCGCCTGCCCCGGGTCGAGTTCGACCGTCATCTTCTGCTTGTTGTAGCCGAACGAGTCGAGCGTCTTGACCGTGCCGATCGTGAGGCCGCGGAACTTCACCTCCGCGCCCGGCGTCAGCCCCTCGCCGATCGTGTCGGCCACCACGGTCAGCTTGTAGGTGTCGGCGTAGCCGCCGGTGCCCAACTGGTACAGCACGACTCCCGCGCTGCCGAGCGCCACCGCTGCGATGAGGCCGCGGATCCGCAGCGAACGCGAACTCGGCGCCCGCACCCCCTGGTCGGCGAAGACGGGCATCGCCTACCCCGAGATCCGAACGCCGGGACCGTTGCCCCAGAACAGCAGCGTCAGCACCATGTCGGCGGCGACCACGGTGACGATGCTGGCCCGGATGGCCCGGCCGGATGCGCGTCCGACACCTTCGGGACCGCCGCTCGCGTAGTAGCCCTGATAGCCGTGAATCGCGATGATCAGCGTCACGAAGACCGCCGCCTTGAGCACGGAGAGCACCACGTCGGAGGGCTGGATGAACGAGTCGAAGTAGTGGTAGTAGGTGCCGGACGACTGCCCGTGCAGCACGTTGACCACCAGCACGCACGACACATAGCTCAACGCCAGCGTCACCACGTACAGCGGGACGATGGTGATCAACCCGGCGATCACCCGCGTCGTGACGACGAACGGAATGGATTGAATGCCAAGGGCTTCCAGCGCGTCGATCTCCTCGGAGATCCGCATGGCGCCGAGCTCGGCGGTCATTCGGCACCCGGCCTGGGCCGCGAAGCCGATCCCGGCGATCATCGGCGCCATCTCCCGGGTGTTGGCGTAGGCGGAGACGAACCCGGTCAGCGGGCCCATGCCGACCATGTCCAGGGCGCCGTACCCCTCGATTCCCACCGAGCCGCCCACCGCCGCGCCCATGAACACCAGCACGCCGATGGTGCCGCCGCCGACGATCAAAGACCCGTTGCCCCAGATCATGTCGACCAGCAGCACCCCGGTCTGGTGCCGGTAGCGCTTGAGGGTGTGGGGAATGGCCGCGAGCACCTGGTACCCGAAGGTGATCTGGTGCCCCAGCCGCTGGATGAGCGAGTCGCCCCGCTGCGCCACCCACCAGGGACCCCGCAGGGCGGTGACCAGTCCGCGCGGAACGTGCCGCGAAGGTGCCGCCATCAGCCGAGCCTCAGCGGCATTGACATCGACAAGCCCTGGGTGATCACCAGGTTGAGCCCGAACACGGCGACCACACCGATGACCACGGACGCGTTGACCGCGTCGGCAACCCCGCGTGCCCCGCCCTTGGTCTCCAGGCCGCGCTGGCAGGCGACGAGGATGACCACCACGCCGAAGAGCCAGGTCTTCAGCACGGCGACCACCACGTCGCTGACGCTGGCGAAGGACGCGAACGACGCGATGTAGCTGCCGGGGGTCCCCGACTGGAATCCGACGTTGATGGCGTAGCCCGCCGCCAGCCCCATGAACACGATGAAGGAGCACAGCACGGGCGCGACGAAGAGGATCGCGGCCAACCGGGGGGTGACGAGTCGCTGCACCGGGTTGACGCCCATGACGCGCAGGGCGTCGACCTCTTCGCGAATGGTGCGGGCACCCAGGTCGGTGGCCACGGCCGAACCGGCCGCACCGCCCAGCAGCAGGGCGGCCACGATCGGCGCGCCCTGCCGGATGACGCCGAGGCCGCCGGCCGCGCCCGAGATCGACGAGGCGCCGACCTGCTGGATGAAGTTGCCGACCTGCACCGCCACGATGACCCCGAAGGGGATGGACACCAGCAACGCCGGTATCGCCGTGACGCTGATGATGAACCAGGCCTGGTTGAGGGTGTCCCGCCAGGGGTGCCGCAACCGGACCACGTCGGCGATCAGGTAGGCGAAGGACTGTGCGGCCAAGTCGAAGAAGCGGCCCAGGGTCTGCAGCGAGGAATCCGTCTGGCCGAGGGCGTACCGCATCGGCCTGGTCAGCAGAGCGGCGACGGGGCGGCCGACCGGAGCCGCCGCGTCCGGGAGTTCGTCCGGGGCAGGGGACGTGATCGCGGAGTGATCTCCGTCCGCGTCCGCGCCCGCAGCCGGCGCGTCACACGGGAGGCTGATCAACTGTTCTTCGGTCGCCGGTTCGGCCGCTGTCGCGTCATGGACACCTGCGGTCAACGACGGATTCCTCACTACTCGCGGTCACAGCTCGTCCGCCAGCAAAGATGTGAAATTAGTTTGTCGCGTGTCTACTAGCGGGACCGGTAGGTGCGTTCTACCAGCGGCGACGCGCCCCTGTTCGCAGAAGCAGGTGAGTGTGACGTACGTCACACCACAGGATCCGCGGAGATCGCGGCCGGTTCACCAGACGCGCACGCGGTCCTCGGGCTTGAGGAAGAGCGAGTCCCCCGGCCGGACGTCGAAAGCGGCGTACCACTCGTCAATGTTGCGGACGATCCCGTTGACCCTGAACTTGGCGGGGCTGTGGACGTCGGTCAGCAATTGGTCGCGCTCGGCTTCGGGACGGCAGATCTCTTTCCAACTCGCCGCGAAGGCGATGAAGAACCGCTGGTCGCCGCTCAGGCCGTCGATGACGGGCGCGGGCTTGCCGCCCAGCGACAGTTTGTAGGCGTCGTAGGCGATGCGCAGCCCCGCGAGGTCGGCGATGTTCTCGCCGAGCGTCAGCTTGCCGTTGATGTGGTTGCCCGGCAGCGGCTCATAGGAGTTGAACTGCTCGACCAGCTTGTCCGACTCGCGCACGTAGCGCTGGGCGTCGGCCGGTGTCCACCAATCGCGCTGCAGGCCGGTCCCGTCGCTCTTGCGGCCCTGGTCGTCGAACGCGTGGCTCATCTCGTGGCCGATGGTTGCCCCGATCGCCCCGTAGTTGGCGGCCGGATCGGCCGCGGGATCGAAGTTCGGCGGCTGCAGGATGGCGGCGGGAAAGACGATGTCGTTGAGTCGCGGAGAGTAATAGGCATTGTTGGTCTGCGGCGTCATGCTCCACTCGGCTCGGTCGATGGGCTTTCCCAACTTGCTGACGTCGTCGTTCCACGACCACACCGCGAGGTTGTTCTGGTTGCCGACGAGGTCGCCGGAGTCGATCTTGACGGTCGCGTACGACTTCCACTTGTCGGGGTAGCCGATCTTGGCGACCAGCGCCGCCAGCTTGGCCTGCGCTTCCTTCTTGGTTTCGGGCGCCATCCACGAGGCGCCGGCGATGCGCTTGCTGTACGCCGTGCGGAGATTCTCGACCAGCGCCCGCGCCCGGTCCCGCGTCTGCTGGCCGAAGTGCGCGTCGACGTAGAGCTCGCCGACCGGGTCACCGAGGCCGTCGCTCACCATGGAGACCCCGCGCTTGTCCCGCGGGGTGCGCTCCTGGGCGCCCCGCACCGTCCGGCCGAAGAAGTCGAACAGCTCGTCGGCGAACGGCGTGGAGAGGTCGCCGCCGTACGCGCGCAGAACCTGGTAGCGCAGGTACGCCTTCCACGCGTCCAACGGCTCGGTGGCGAAAAGCTGTGCGGTCTTCTGCAACACCTCGGGCATGCCGACCTGGAAGTCGATCACGGGCGGCAGTTTCAGCTCGTCGAAGAGCTGCCGCAGTGGCGCGCCCTGCCCGAGCTGCTCGACCTGCGCGCGCGGCATGATGTTGTTCGTCTTTTCGACGTCGCGCGCTTCCTCCATGGGCAGCTGCACGGCCGCCAGCTTGGTTTCGAGTGCGAGCAGTTGCTCGGCCTGCTGCCGCGCGTCCGCGTAACCGGCGAGGCCGATCAGCTTGGCCGCATGGGCGACGTACTTGTCGCGCAGCTGCACCGACTGCGGGTCGTCGTTCACGTAATACCCGCGGTCACCGAGCGAGAGGCCGCCCTGGGAGATGTCGGGTATGTACCGGGTCGGATTGTTCGGGTCGATGTCCACCGAAACCGGGAAGGGGTCCTCCACCTCCGTCTTGCCGTTGAACGACACGAGAACCCGGTCCAGGCCCGGCCTGTCGTTGACCGCGTCGATCGACGCCAGGAGCGGCCGCACCGGCTCGGCGCCCTTCTGGTTCAGCAACGCCTCGTTCATGTACGACGCGTAGAGGTCGCCGATCTGCTGCGAAACGTCCCCGGCGGCGGCGTGTTTGGCGGCCGCGCCCGCGACGATCGCCTTCAGGTCGGCGTTGAGCTGATTCTGGATGTCGAGGTTGACGCCGGCGCACACCTTGTCCGGCGGGATCTTCGCGTTTTTGACCCACGTCCCGAGGACGTAGTCGAAGAAGTCGTTGCCGGGGCGGACGGCCTTGTCCATGTCGGCCAGGTCGACGCCCCACGAGCCGACCTTCGGTTTGGCCGGGTGCTCGGCCGGGCCGTGACACCCGACAAGCACCAAGCCGGCGGCCACGGACAAGGCCATCGACAAAGCCACCGTTCCAACGAGCACGCGCACCGCAGACCTCCAGTCGCCGGGCCAACGGGCAGCTTAGCCACGCCTGCCCGCGCTCGCGCGACGGCGTCGGGCGCAGGTTTGCCGTCACCGCATGCCGGGAATGTCATTCGACATACGTGGAACAGGGCGCTGAACGTCGCGTTTGCGGCAGACGTCTTTCTCCGACGAAAGGGGCCAGCGTGTCGGTCACCAATCTCACCGGTTTCGCCGCCGCCTGTCAGGAGTCCGTGAGGGCGATCCTGCACGCCATGACAACGCGCGGCGATGAGCGCCGGGAACACCTGTCGGACGCCAAGCTGGCGGTCGACAAGGCCCTGCACCATGCCCAGAGCGGCGAGGAGTGGTACCTCGCTCAGCACCTGCGCCAGGGAATCAAGGACGTCGAGACCCGCCTGCGCGACGCCTCCTGACCGCCGCCGCGTCACCCCGGAGCCACCGGCCGTCGCGACGGTGTCTTTGGTCCTTCGGCTTGGGTCTTTTCGACCCTCACAGCCGCCGCGTTCGTCCGTGATTCTTCCGGTGGGGACCCGCCGATCAGAAGAGAACTGCAGATGTGGCAACCACCACGTGGCGCGATCTTGGTAGGTGTTGACGGTTCGGCAGCGGCGCTGAGCGCCGTGCGGTGGGCGGCCCGCAACGCCGCGACGCGCAAGGCGCCGTTGGCTGTCGTGCACGTCGCCGACGGCGCCTTACCCGAGTGGTTCGACGTCGCCGCCCCGGCCGGCGCCGGCAAAAAGCGTAAACACGAGCCCGGCCTCCTCATCGAGTCGGCGATCAAGGTCGCCGAGGAGACCACCCTTGACGGCCATCGAGTGCCGTTGAGCAGGAACGTGTTTCACTCGGCCACCGTCCCCACGCTGGTCGGCCTCTCGAGCGAGGTGGAGATGGTCGCGGTGGGCCGTGGCGGACGTGGCGGCGCCCTGGCCCGCACCTTCCTGGGCTCCGTGAGCTCGGCCCTGGTCCACCACGCGCGTTGCCCCGTGGCCGTGATCCACGACGAGAAGGCCGTGACCGGCGATCACTCGCGGGCACCGGTGCTGGTGGGCATCGACGGGTCACCGGCATCGGAGTTGGCCACTGCCATCGCGTTCGAGGAGGCCTCGCGGCGAGGTGTGCGCCTGAAGGCGATGCACGTCTGGGCTGATCCGCGGGTCTCCGGCTCCCGGGCGGGATTCCAAGACTCCAGGTGGGACGCGAAGCTGTCCGAAGAGGAGGAGACGCTCGCCGAACGGCTGGCGGGGTGGCACGAACGCTATCCCGAGGTGGGGGTGAGCCGCACCGTCGAGGTCGGCGATCCGGCACGCCGGCTGGTCGACGCGTCCGAGCAGGCGCAACTGGTGGTGGTCGGCAGCCACGGTCTCGGACGGTTCGGACGCACGTTGCTGGGCTCGGTCGGGGCGGCCGTGGTGAAGAGGGCCAAGGTCCCGGTGATCGTGGCGCGTCAGCCCTGACGGCCCGTCCGTCGCGGAAATCGCGATCCGCATTGCCCTCTGTGGCGTGCGCACGCCCGTGACCGGCGGTTTTCGGTAGCCGGGGACGCCGGTTTGTAGGCTTTCCTCCATGCCATTCGAAACCGGAGAGGTCTTCGCTGGCTATGTCCTGGAGCGCTTGCTCGGCACCGGCGGCATGGGCGAGGTCTACCTCGCCCAGCATCCGCGGCTGCCTCGTCACGACGCGCTGAAGATCTTGTCGCTGTCCGCCACGGGCGACGAGGAGTTCCGGGCGCGATTCATCCGCGAAGCCGAGCTGGCGGCGCAGCTGTGGCATCCGCACATCGTGAGCGTCCTCGACCGGGGCGAGTCCGACGGACGGCTGTGGATCTCGATGGAGTATGTCGACGGCACCGACGCGGGCCGCTTGGTCCGCGAACGCTACCCGAAAGGCATGCCGGAACAAGATGTCGTGGACATCGTGACCGCGGTGGCCGATGCGCTGGACTTCGGTCACGACCGCCGTCTGCTCCACCGGGACGTCAAGCCGGAGAACATCCTCGTGACGGCGGCCGACGGCCACCGCCGCAGGGTGCTGCTGACCGACTTCGGCATAGCCCGGAAGATCGACGACGTCAGCCACCTCACCGAGGCCAACGTCGCCGTCGGCACCATCAGTTACGTTGCTCCAGAACAACTTCTGGGGAAGCCGCTCGACGGACGGGCGGATCAATACGCGCTGGCGGCCACCGCCTTCTACCTACTGACCGGCGCGCCCCCTTTCGACGACTCGAACCGTGCCGTCGTTCTCAGCAAGCACCTCAATGCGCCGCCCCCGCGGGTCTCGGAGCGCCGCCCCGATTGCGCGCACCTTGATGCCGTGATCGCCCGGGCGCTGGCCAAGGACCCCGGCAAGCGGTACCCCACCTGCACCGACTTCGCCCGCGCCCTCACGCAAGCGCAATCCGCATCACAGCCGTCCGGCTCGTGTCCCGCCATCCCCGTCGAACCGGGCGAACGGCCGCCCACGCAGCGCCTCGAGCGGCGGGTGGTCAACGGCACGGCACGCGACGTGCGGCGAACCGCGGCCGGTGCGCACGACGAGCCCGGAACGTGGTCGTTGCGGGTGATCCCCTACGAGCCACTCGACGACCTGCCCGCTCTCATCTCGGTCGAGATCGAAAGCGAACTCGCGGCGGGTCAGCTCGCCGACGGTGACGAGATCGAGGTCTCCGGCGTCTGGGACGGCGACATCCTGGATGCCGACCAACTCATCAACTTCTCGACCGGAGCGGCGCCCGAGCAGAGGCGGCCGCAGGCCGCGGCCGAACCGGTGGCCGACCAAGCGCCAAAAACATCCAGCAGGCGGAAGTTTCGCCTCGCCGCCCTGGTCGCCGTCGCCGCTGTGATCGTGTTGGCGGCCGCCGGGGTCGTGTGGTTCACCCACGGCTTCGGCCGTTCGTCGCGTCCCGGACCCATCGTCAAGCCGGTGAGCGCCACCGTGTTCTCCCCCGACGGCGCGCCGGACAACCCGCAGGACGCCGGGTTGGCGATCGACGGCAACCCGAACACCGCGTGGTCCACCGTCACCTATATGGACGCCGTGCCCTTCCCGAAGTTCATCTCGGGCATGGGTCTGTTGCTGCACTTGCCCGAACCGACTGCGCTGAGCGCCGTGACGCTCGACGTGTCGAGCACCGGAAGCCAGGTGCAGATCCGCTCGTCGCCCACCGAGCATCCCGCCAGATTGGCCGATACCAAGGCATTGACCCCGACCACATCACTGCAGCCGGGGCACAACCGGATCACCGTGCACGACCAGACGAAGACATCCGATGCGCTGGTGTGGATCTCCACCCTGGGAATCACGAACGGCCAGAGCCGGATGGCGATCTCGGAGATCACGCTGCAGGCGGCCGCGTGAGGTCGTCGAGCTCCCGGCGACCATTGCCCGGCCCGGCGTTTCCCGCGGGCCTGAGATGATTGCGGCGTGCCGACCGAACCCCGTCCGCCAAGACCGGCCGCGGCAAAGCCCCCGCCGGTCGACGTCAAGCCCGAGGACTGGGAGAGGTTCGGCGACGAGGACCAAGCGCGCGCGGCGTGGGACGAGGGCCGACTTTACGACGAGCGACCGCCGCATCACGGCTAGCTTGACCCCGGCCCAGGCTTGCCCAGCGGCAACGGGACTGCAGAAAAGACAGCGCACTCCTAAAGCGCCAGGGGCCGGTGCGATGACGGTCTTGTAATGTTTTGATCGCGCGCAGCCGCCTTGAAGGTTAGAGTAGCTAAGCTGACACACACGCTCAATTAGTTGAGCATTTCTCGTCACCGGTTGGGGAAGCGCATTTGACGACGACTGAGCCAAGGACCGAACCCTTGACGACACCGCGCACTGCCGGCAAAGAGGGCGCGACGGCATCCGGCAAGCCAGCCAAGCGCAAATTCCTCGCGGGCCTGTTCACCCGGTTCTGGTTAGTCCTCACCATTGTGGCCGTCGTCGCGGTGTCCGGATTCGTTGTCTACCGACTGCACGGCATCTTCGGCGTTCACAAGGGTTCGTTCGGCGGCGGCACCTCGGGCGAGGTCCTCGACCAGTTCAACGCCAAGACGATCACGCTCGAGGTCTGGGGCTCGCCGGGCAGCACGGCAACCATCAACTACCTGGACGAAAACTCCCATCCGCAGCAGGCTCTCAACGTGCCCTTGCCCTGGAGCAAAGTATTGAGCTCAACGAAGCCCGGCATCCCGGCAAACCTCGTCGCGCAAGGCGACGGCAGTTGGATCGCCTGCCAATTCGTCGTGAACAACCACGACGGGCGCGGTGACGTCATCAAGGCTCCGAATCGCTCGGATCCCAACGAAACCGTGAACGCCTTCGTCTACTGCCTGGACAAGTCCGCATGAGCCAGCCGGGCGAGGCTCCGCCGCGCGTCGATCAGCCGCTCATCCCGCCGTTCCTGCCGCGGATGATTCACCGGCTCGCGCTGCCGATCGTCCTGGTGTGGTTGGGCATCGTCTTCGTCACCAACACCGCGGCGCCTCAGCTGGAAGCCGTCTCCAAGAGCCACTCGGTGTCGATGAGTCCGACGGACGCGGCATCCTTTCAGTCGACGATGAAGGTCGGCTCGACGTTCAAGGAGTTCAACTCCGACAACTCGGCCATGATCTTGCTGGAGGGTGACAAGCCCCTCGGGGCCGAAGCCCACCAGTACTACGACGAGATCGTCCGGCGCGTCGAGCAAGACAAGAAGCACGTTCAGCACGTCCAGGACTTCTGGAGCGATCCGCTGACCGCGGCGGGTTCCCAGAGCCACGACCAGAAGGCCGCGTACGTCCAGGTCTACCTCTCCGGCAACATGGGCGGCGGGCAGGCCAGCGAGTCTGCCCTGGCCCTCCGCAAGATCGTGGATTCGGTGCCCGCGCCGCCTGGAATCAAGGCCTACGTCACCGGCGCGGGTCCGCTGTTCGCCGATCAGTCCCACGCGGGCGAGAAGGGCGTCGCGCTGGTCACTCTTGTCACTTTCGTGGTGATCGTGGTGATGCTGCTGATCGTCTATCGTTCGTTCACCACGATGCTGATCATGCTGGCGATGGTGTTCATTGAGTTGGCAGCGGCTCGAGGCGTCGTTGCGTTGCTGGCCAACAACGAGATCATCGGACTCTCCACGTTCGCCAACAACCTGTTGGTGCTGATGGCGATCGCCGCCGGGACGGACTACGCGATCTTTGTTGTCGGGCGCTATCACGAGGCCCGCGGTCTGGGCGAGACCCGCGAACAAGCCTTCTACACCATGTTCCACAGCACCGCGCACGTCGTGCTCGGGTCGGGCCTGACCATCGCCGGCGCGATGTACTGCCTGAGCTTCTGCCGGTTGCCGTATTTCCAGTCACTGGGCGCACCGTGCGCCATCGGCATGTTGGTCGCGGTGCTCGCGGCGTTGACTCTGGGCCCCGCGGTGCTGACCGTGGCGTCGTTCTTCAAGCTCATGGATCCGAAGCGAAAGCTCCAGACTCGGGGCTGGCGCCGAATCGGCACGGCGATCGTCCGCTGGCCCGCGCCGGTTCTCGCGGTGACCATCGCGGTCGCCCTGATCGGTCTGCTCGCCCTGCCCGGCTACAAGACGGACTACGACAACCGCCACTTCCTGCCGGCGGACACCCCGGCCAACGTCGGTTATGCCGCCGCGGACCGGCACTTCGACCAGGCTCGGCTCAACCCCGAGTTGTTGATGATCGAGACCGACCACGACCTGCGCAACCCGGCCGACTTCCTGGTCCTGGACAAGGTCGCCAAGGCGGTCTTCCACATCCCCGGCATCGGCCGGGTCCAGACCATCACCCGGCCGTTGGGCACGCCGCTGGACCACAGCACGCTGGGCTTCCAGATGGGCGCACAGGCCGCGGGACGGATCCAGACCCAGCACTATCAAGACGAGCAGGCGGCCAACCTGCTCAAGCAGGCCGACGAGCTGCGCAAGACGATGGCGACGCTGCACGAGCAGATGCGGGTAACCCAGGATCTCAGCAACACCACGCACGAGACCACCAGGCTCACCAAAGAGACGGTGCAGATCACCGAGGCGTTGCGCGACGACATCGCCAACTTCGACGACTTCTTCCGGCCGATCCGCAGCTACTTCTACTGGGAGAGGCACTGCTACGACATCCCCGCCTGCTGGGCGATCCGGTCGATCTTCAACGCGCTCGACGGCATCGACCAGGTGGCCCAGAACATCGTGAACCTCAGCGCGAACCTCGACAAGCTGGATCGGATCCAGCCGCAGCTGGTGGCGCTCATACCGCCGCAGATCGAAAGCCAGCAGCACAACCTCGACACGATCATGTCGAACTACGCGACCACCATGGGTCTCAACGAACAGGCCAGAGCGCAGTCCGACAATGCCACCGCCCAGGGTGACGCCTTCGACAAGGCGAAGAACGACGACACGTTCTACCTTCCGCCGGAGGCGTTCAAGAGCCCGGATTTCGCACGGGGCCTCAAACAGTTCATCTCGCCGGACGGGCGCGCGGTCCGGTTGATCATCTCCCACGAAGGGGACCCCGCTACTCCTGAGGGCATCGCCCATATCGAACCGATCAAGCAGGCCGTGCACGAGGCGATCAAGGGCACCCCATGGGAGGGCGCCAAGGTCTACCTCGGCGGCACGGCCGCGACGTACAAGGACATGCACGACGGCTCCAACATCGACCTGATGATCGCCGGAATCGCCGCGGCCACACTGATTTTCATCATCATGCTGGTGATCACCCGAAGCGTCGTGGCGGCTTTCGTGATCGTCGGTACGGTGTTGCTGTCGCTGGGCGCCTCGTTCGGGCTCTCCGTGCTTCTATGGCAGTACATCCTGGGCATGAAGTTGCACTGGATGGTGCTGGCGATGGCGATCATCCTGCTGCTGGCGGTCGGCTCGGACTACAACCTGCTGTTGATATCGCGGTTCAAGGAGGAAATCCACGCCGGGCTCAAGACGGGGACGATCCGCGCGATGGCCGGTTCCGGCTCGGTGGTGACCTCCGCCGGTCTGGTGTTCGCCGCGACCATGGCCACGTTCATGTTCAGCCCGCTGCTGGTGATGGCCCAGGTGGGTACGACGATCGCGCTGGGCCTGTTGTTCGACACCTTGATCGTGCGGTCGTTCATGACACCGTCGCTGGCCACCTTGCTCGGGCGCTGGTTCTGGTGGCCGCAGCACGTGCGGCCACGGCCGGCCAGCACCATGCTGCGACCGTACGGACCGCGCCCCGCCGTGCGTGAGCTGATCTACAGCGGCGTCGACGAGCAGCCACCGGGCGGAGTGGTCAAGAAACGCTGACCGCTGCGGCTGGTGCGCAGGACGGGCTACCCGGCCCGCCGACTCGCAGGGCCGGACATTTCGGGTGACAACCCATCACCCGGCCGGAGCCGCGGAGCTCGTGGTGGTGGTTGGGGTCGCCGAACTCGTCGGGCTCGCAGAACTTGTCGGCCGCCCCGGGCTCGTCGGGCTGGTGGGGCTCGTCGAGGTCGTCGGCCTACCAGGGCTCGTCGGGGTTGTAGGAGTCGTAGGAGTTGTCGGAGTCGGCGTGGGCGTGGCGCTGGCAAGGCCCGGCCCGTCACCACACCATTCCGCGACGTCTTTGGGGTACTGCTCGAGCGGCGGAGGGCAACGCTGGCCGGGCGGAAAGTTGGCGCCGGCGTTGAGAAGATCGCAGGGCACGTAGACCTGCCTGCCCTTGGGCGTATTCGTCAGGCACTTTGTCAGCGGCTCGGAAGAGGCTGGGACGGGAATGCCGGCCGCCACGGCGACCACGCCGAGCACCCAGGCAAGACGACGAAAGGTCATAACGGTTCCTTACCCTAACTTCGCACGTCCATACACCTGGCGGCGGGTGACCAGCGCGCGCAACGCTCCCCTGGCCGCCGGACGACGTGACGGGCGCGTCGTCGACCTTGAATGATCCGAATCAGGCCGCGATGCCGAGTTGCTGGTCGATCAGCGGCCAGGAGAGCGGGCCGACGGGTGTGAGCAGCACCCAGTCGTGAATGCCGCCGTAGGCGAACTCGAAACTCATCGGGACCTGTTGGGCTGCGGCCAGTTGCTGGAGGGCCAACGCCGATGCTTCGAGTGGATCCAGCGAGCCGGAGTAAACATACGTCGGGGGAAGCCCGCTCAGCGACCCGTACAGCGGGCTCACCTCGGGGTTGGTCAGCGAAAGACCGCCGGCCCACACTTTGCCGATCTGCCCCCCGGTCGAGGCCAGGTCAAGCCACGGAGAGACCAACACCATGGAATTCGGTACCGGGCCAAGCGCGGGATTCTGCACCATGTATTGGACGGCCGCCAGTGCGAGGTTGCCGCCCGCGGAGTCGCCCATCACGCTGACGTGTGAGGCACCGTGCTGAGCGATTTGTGACGAGATGAGACCGGCCATCTGCGGTACGACCGTGCCGGCGGTACCTCCCTGCTGCACCAACGGGTAGATCGGCACTTCGAAGGTCGCACCGGTCTGATAGGCCGTCACCGTGTATTGCAGCCAGTGAAAGATCGAGGGCGGAAAGATGAACGCGCCTCCGTGAATGGCGACCACGTAATCGCCGGTTGGGTGCGCCGGCGTGATTTGCACAACGCTCATTCCGTTATAGGTGGTGTACTGGACCGTCTCTCCGAGGAGCTGCGGCAACAATGGTGGCGGGCCGTTGCTGATGCCTATCCCGAGCAGCGGATTCTCTCCGGTGAACAGCGCCAAGAGCGGCGAACCCGGTTCGGAGGTGAGGAAATTGAGTTCATTGGTGACGCCGGTGGCCCACGTCGTGGGGAATTGCTGAATGTCCTGTCCGACACTGACCAACGCCTGCTCGAGGGTCGCCAACGGCGAAGCGTTCGTCGCCTCTGCAGCGGTATATGCACCGACGGCGCCCGCCAGCGCCTGCACGAACTGCCCGTGAAAAGCCGCCGCCTGTGCGCTGAGAGCTTGATAGGCCCGGCCGTGTGCGGAAAACAGTGCCGCGATCGCCGCGGACACCTCGTCCTCAGCCGCCGCCAATACTCCGGTGGTGGCACCCGCCATGTCCCGGTGTGCCGCCGCGACCTCCGCTCCAATCGAAGCCACGTCCGCGGCCGCGGCGGACATCGTGTCCGGCAACGCAACAAGATAGGACACCGCGCCACTCCCGCCGACTCAGGGCAACCTTTCAGTTGCCCGGCCACTAACCGATCGCCGCGTAGGCGGAGCTAGCCTATGCCCCCGCCTGGGAGTCTGGTAGCGGTTCCCGAAACTGTCTAACTGTCGCCGCACTCTCGCGCTAAGCGGGATTGGTGAACACCGGCCGCTCCCCCGACATTCCAGCGACCACGGCAGCAATCTGGTTGGGCGTGCCGATCAGCCCGGTTTGCAGAGCCGATTCGAGCGCAAGGGCCGCGGCGGGGTCGTTGCTCGTCCAGGTTTCGTTGTACAGGCGCTTCGCCGCACGGATGGCATCCGGTGACTTCAGCGCGATCTCGTCCGCAAGCGCCAGCGCCGCAGAGAGCGGATCCTCGGACGTCCGAGTGATCAAGCCGAGCTCGGAACCCTCGCCGCCGGAGACGATGCGGCCCGTGAAGGTCAACTCTTTCGCGACGTCGATCGGTAGGAGCCTCGGCAGCGTCTGGGTGATGCCCATGTCGGGAACGAGTCCCCACTTGATCTCCATGACGCTCAGCTTCGCGTCCGGCGCGGCGATCCGGATGTCAGCGCCGAGCGCGATCTGCAAACCACCACCGAAGCAGTTGCCGTGGATCGCGGCGATGACTGGCACCGGTACCAACGACCAGTCGTAGCTGACGCGCTGAGCGAGGTTCGCCGGCCGGTCGTCGGCTCGCGTCAACAGAACGCCCGTCCCGCCTTCGCCGCCCATGAAACTTGCCACGTCCAAACCGGAGCAGAAGCTCTTGCCCTCACCGTGCAGAACAACCGCGCGTACCGATGAGTCGCCCGCCAGCTGCTCTGCAGCTTTCACCAATCCTTCGAACATTGGTTGGTCGAGCGCATTGTGCTTGTCGGCGCGCACCATCGTCGCCGTTGCCACGCCGTTGTCGGCGATCCGCACACGGACTCTGTCTTCGCTCACGATGAGCAATCTATCGCGCCGCGGTCGAGGTCCGCGCGACCGCGCCGGCTCGGCAAACCCCGAGGCAATACGCTGTGGGGCGAGGAGAAAGCCCTGTGAAAGATGATCGCCCCCTCGCCGAATTGGTGACACCCTCGAGTCCACTGGATAGGACACCCACATGAACACACCATCGACGGTCATCGACCCCGAGGCGCCGGTGCTCGTCACGGGCGCCAGCGGCTACATCGGAAGTTGGATCGTCCGATTGCTCCTCGAAGCCGGACGCACCGTGCACGGCACGGTGCGCAACCCGCAGAAGCCTTCCGGCCTGGAGCATCTGCACAAGCTCTCCGACGATCACCCCGGCCGCCTCCGGCTGTTCAAGGCGGACCTGCTCGAACCGGGCAGCTTTGACGAGGCCATGAACGGATGCGAACTCGTCATGCACACCGCATCGCCGTTTCTCATCTCCGGGTTCAAGGATGCGCAGGAAGCGCTGGTGCGCCCGGCGCTGGAGGGGACCCGCAACGTGCTGGACTCGGTCAACCGCGTGCAAACCGTCAAGCGCGTCGTGCTGACCAGCAGCGTGGTCGCAATCTACGGCGATGCCCGCGAATCCGGTGATGTTCCCGGCGGCGTGTTCACCGAAGAACAGTGGAACACCACGAGCAGCGTTGACCACCAACCGTATCCGTACTCCAAGACGGTGGCCGAGCGAGAGGCATGGCGCTACGTCGAGGCGCAGGACCGCTGGGACATGGTCACCATCCACCCCGGCCTGGTGCTCGGCCCTGCGCTGACCACTGCCAGTGACTCGGCCAGCCTGAGCACAATGAAGCAATTCACGGACGGCACGCTGCTGGCCGGAGCTCCCGCACTGACCTTCGGTGTGGTGGACGTGCGTGACGTCGCCGATGCTCACCTGCGTGCCGGGTTCACTCCTGAGGCTCACGGCCGCTACATCGTCAACGCGGATTCGCTGACCATGCTGGAGATCGGCAAGATCCTGCGCCGCCGGTTCGGCCCGCTCTACCCGTTCCCGAGGATGACGGCACCCAAGGTGATCATCAAGGCCATCGCACCGGTAGCCGGGCTGACGCGAAAGTTCGTCGACCGCAACGTGGGTTACCCGCTGAGGTTCGACAACAGCCGCAGCCGCGACGAGCTCGGACTGACCTACCGGCCCGTCGAGCAGACGGTCACCGAGCACTTCCAACAGATGCTCGACGACGGCCTGGTCCGCCGCATGCCCGGTACACACTGACCGAGCGCATCGCGCTCCTGACGCATTCACTCGACAGACGAACCGAAATATCAAGCAAGGTACCCGTTTTCGCGGCCACGGCGACGCCCTGACGACTTGCGTGGCGCTAGACGAACGCGGGCATCGACTCCCAGCCCCGGACAGCCGACGCCGATGACAAGTGTGCGTTCTGGGTGTCGATGTCCCATTCGGGGAAGCGCTTGAAGATTTCCTCGAGCGCGATTCGGGCCTCCAGCCTGGCGAGTGCCGCCCCCAGGCAGAAGTGGGCTCCCACGCTGAACGCCAGGTGCTGACGCGGCTGGCGATGGATGTCGAATCGGTCTCCGTCAGGCGGGAATTGGCGATGGTCGCGGCAAGCCGATGCGATCAGCGGCATCATGACGCTGCCTTCCGGCACCGTGTGGCCGTACCACTCGGTATCACGGGTGACGTAGCGGGCGAGGTGCGGTACGGGGCATTCGTAGCGCAGCAGTTCCTCGATCGTCTGTGGAATCAACCGATGATTGGCCGCGATTTCGCGCCGCTGGTCGGGGTGGTCGGCGAGAACTTTTCCGGCCCAGCCCAGGAGTCGGGTGGTGGTCTCGTTGCCTGCGGAGGCGACGAGGCTGATGTAAAGCAGGATTTCGTCGCGGGTCAGGGTTCGGCGGACTCCTGTCTCGTCGTCGAATTCGACGTTGAGGAGTTCAGTTGTGATGTCGTCGGACGGGTTTTCGGCGCGCCAGTCGAGATAGGCGGCGAACACCTCGTCGTGGTGGACGCCTTCGGCGGCCAGGGTCATGGGTTCGCCGGCCTCGGTCAGCAAATACGCATTCGAGCGTTCCCGGACGTGTTCTTGGTCGTCCTCGGGAATGCCGACCAGCATTCCGATGACTCTCATCGGCATCTGAGCGCCGAGATCGGCGATGAAGTCGAAACGTCCAGTGCCGACGCGAGGGTCGAGACATTGTGCGCAAAACGCCCGAATCTTGTCCTCGAGTTCCGCGATCTTGCGGGGGGTGAACATCCGCGCGAGCAATTTGCGATGGATGTCATGAACCGGCGGGTCCTCGAAAACGATGATGCCGGGCGGTATCTCGATGTTGGCTTTGATCACTTCGAGGATCATTCCGCGGGCTGAACTGAACGTGCCGGTATCGACAAGCGCATGGCTCACGTCCTGGAAACGGCTGAGCGCATAGAAATCGTATTGCTCGTTGTAGTACAGCGGCGACTCCTCGCGCAGCCGCCGGAACGTTGGGTAGGGATCGGCCAGAAGTTCCACATCGTAGGGGTCGTACCGAATGTCGTTGACCTCAGCCACGGTCATGGTCGGTCCTCCCGGTGCAGTGGAACCCGCCGCGATTCCTTGATGTATCACAGCAGACCTGGCGCCAGCTGACAAGACACATCAGCGCAGAATGTCGCGTCGTCGTTGACTGCTGCGTATTCGCGTGGTGTGGTCACGAGGAGCCATTGCGCGTAGGAGCGCAGTCTTCATGAGGATTTTCATTCGAACTGGCGCGGGTGAAGCGACAAGATATCGTTGAACCCCGGCCCCCAGTCCGCAATACTTCTAGCTACAGGTTGTCACGTCATACCGAAGTGGAGCACGATGATGGGCCTTTCCCTTGCGTAGCCATGGCTGGTCGGGCCGCACGCCGGCCTCCGATGAGGAAGCCGTCAACAGGATTCTGGACGCGGTTGACTCGTTGGTTGCCGAAGGCGGATCGGCCATCCGCGTCAGCGACGTGGCCCGCGTTCTGGGAGTGAGCCGCCAGACCGTCTACCGTTACTTTCCCGGGGCTGAAGCGCTGATGGTCGGCAGCCAGATGCGTTCGGCCAACGGATTTCTCGATCGTTTAGCCGATCACCTGCGGGGGTGGACAAATCCGGCGGCTGCCGTCGTCGAGGGGGTCGCATTCGCCGCCGAGGAGTTCGCCGACGACCCGCTCATGGCCCGCGTCCTGGAGGCGCGGTTACCGGGTGGCACGTCGGCCTCGTTCACCGCCGGCGCGGCGTTTGGTCTGGGACGAGAGATGTTCCGGCGATATGACGTCGACTGGGCCGCCCATGGCTTCGACCGGGCAGCGATGGACGACCTCATCGAACTCGCTGTCCGCACACTCCAGTCGGTTCTGCTCGATCCTCCCGAACGGCCGCTCAACCCTGTGGCACTCCGCAGTCTCGTGGGCAGATGGCTCGGACCGGCCGTCATCTACCACCAACTGACCCGCGACATCGATGCACTCAGCGCTCTCACGCATGCCGGCCAACTGGCTTCCAGCGCTTGCGGATCAGTCAAAATGGCATGACCGGTGCGCATCCAGCCACCCACAGCTACCAAACTCCGTACCGCTACGCTGCCGCCGGTACCCACCAAAAGGGACAGGCCAGAGCGAAAATACACTCTGGCCTGCCAATTCACTTGTGGAGCTGCCGGGAATCGAACCCGGGTCCTACGGCATTCCCTCAAGACTTCTCCGTGCGCAGTCCGCTATGCCTCTGCTCGGATCTCCTGGTCACGCGAACAAGCCAGGATGACGATCCCAGTCGCTGTTGATGTCCCGATGAGTCCCGCGACCGGACTCACCGGTGGATCCCTCTAGCTGACGCCAGGCTCCGGGTCGAGGGCTTTCCCGGTCTGACGGACTAGCTGTCGCTTAGGCAGCGAGAGCGTAGTCGCGCTGATGTGAATCGGCGCTTATATGGTTGCAACGACGCTTACGGTGGTCTCTTGCCTGCACCGGCACGCTTCCCTTGATTCGATGCGCGAAGTCGAAACCGTTCAGCCCCTTGTCTTACTTCGAGCATCCCTGCCGACCTTCGGCAGGACATCCAATGGTACTCGGTTATCAACACCCGGCCACGGATTTATCTTCCCGCTGGGAGCCGGCATTGCACGAGCCGAGTGCCCCCGGGTCTGCTGACGGCCGGGGGCACTCGGTGACGGGAGCAACGCTGGCTCGGATCGCTACTTGATCCCGACGACGTCCTTCGCGATGGCGGCGACGTGGGTCTGCGCCGCCGATACGATGCGCTGCCGATTCTTGTGCGCCTCTTCGTAGGCAATGATGGCGCGAACGTCAGCGGGGTCCGTCAACTTCTTGATCGCCGCCACCGCGTCGTTCACGCTCAGGTCGTCGTACTTGCGGATGGGTAGCTCCCTGGCGTCCAGGACGCCGGCCGCTGTGCGACCCGAGTGCAGGGCGTCAGCGGTACGGTCCGCGCCCTCCGAGCGGGTGACGCGCTCCGCGGCGCGCAGGGCGGCGCTCTGCGACGCGGACAGCGCCTTGGCCGCGATCTCGCCGGCGTTGCCGCCGCGCTTAATCAGGTCGTTGAACGCGGGCCCCGCCGAGCGCAGCGCCTCGACGGTGCGGTCAACGCCGCGCGCCGACCACTCGACCGGCAGGTTGACAAACTTCACCGCGGTGCCGGCGGCCGCCTGCAACGGCGTACGGCGCAGCGCGGCCGGGCCGCCCAGCGCGTCCTCGGCGAGCACGGTCGTCAGCCAGTCCACGGTGGCCGAGTGCGCGGTGATCAGGCGCTCGGTCAGGTTCTCGATGTCCTGCCGCTTCGCGGCGACGGCAAGCGCCTTCGCGTAGCGGGCGCGGTCCAGCAACTGGTCCTCGAGAGCGAGGTCGCCCAGCAGCGCCTCGTCGAAGGGTTGGGCCTGCTCGGTGAGCGCCTTGACGGTCGCGGCCGCGCGGCCCAGGAAGGGCCCAATGACGTCGGGGTAGCCCCCCAGTTTGCGGATTGCGGACTCCAGGGAGTCGGCCCGCTTGCGGGCGTTGTCGGCGTTCTGGGTGAGCTCGCGGCGCACGGCCTCGGTGCGCGCCTGCATGATCCGGGTCTCGGCGACCTGGATCTCGGTGTGGGTCAGGTCCAGCAGCGTGCGCAATTGCGCGAGCAGACGTGTCGTGTCCGGTGCAGTCATGAAGAATCGACCTCCTGGGCTTGTTGGCTTTGGTCGGCGCGATCGCGCCCGTAACTTTCGTCTACCCATGTCCCCCGTGAGCCCAATCTCGTGGGCTGAAATGTGACGCAGGTCGCATCCTCGACGACGCCGGGGCCGCCGGGAGCTTACTTGCCGGTGAACAGGCCCAGCCGGAACACGATGAACCCGCTGACGGCGAGGACCACGCCAATGGCGACCAAAGGTTGCGGACCGGGGTACACCACCACCCACAGCCCGGCCACCACGGCCGTCACCGCGTGCAGCAGACGCACCGCCGCGAAATACCTTTGCCGCAGAACGGAAGCCAGCACGTTGCGCGGGATGGTGCGGGCAATCCAGGCCAGTACCACTGCGATCGCCGCGGTGAGCACGCCGCAGATGCCGCGAAGCGCCCCGGTCGGCCGCCCTTCGCCGTGCAGAACGGCCGCGAAGGCGACCAGGAATCCGAGCACCGCCGCGACGATGGTCACCACCATGAGCACCTTGCGCAGCACCACACCGATGTTGCTGCGGGCCAGCTCCCCGAGCGCGGGGTCGCTCCCAGCGGCGCCGAGAAATCCCCGCAGGGCCCGGCTTAACCTGCCGCGCTGCAGCCGGTTGACGGCCAGATTGTTGAGCGCCTCGGCGTTGCCGGGGTCGAGCTCCAACGCCGCGCGATAGCAGGCGTCGGACTCCGGGATCCGGTTCAGCTCGTGCAGGATCGAGCCGCGCAACACCAGCGCGTCGACGCTGACGGGGTTGAGCCGCAGGGCCTGGTCAATCTCTTGTAGGGCGAACTGCTGGTGGCGACCCGCGTGCAGCAGACGCGCATACGTCAGGTGCTGCAGCGGCTCATTGGGGTGAGCGAGCACTCCGCGCCACGCCATCCACAGCGCGTCCTTGGACCGGCCCAGCCCGGCGAGCGACCAGGCATAGAGCCGCATGGCGAACTCGTCCTGCGGTGACGCGCCCAGCGCGGCGTACGCGCTGTGCGCGGCGGCCTGATAGTTGCCGAGCGCGATTTCGGCCTGGGCGTGGCGCGCGAGCAGGGCCGGGTCGTTCGGATGTTGGGCCAACCCGCGGCGAATGACGTCGCGCGCCCGCTCGTAGTTCTTGGAGTCGAAGTACGCGCTAGCGAGCCGGAGGACGTCGTCGCCCTGGTCGACGCCGAGGCCGGACGTCACGGTGCGTCACCGAATCTTTCGGCGGCGCATGTACTTTGCCAGTTCGTCGTAGGTGCCGTCGTTGTTGGCGAAGTCGACGACGTTGCGCGCGATCTCGAACCACGGCCCGGTGCTGGGGCGCACCTGCGCGAGGGCGGCGTTGACGTCGGCCATCGTCACCGGGCGGACCTGCCCGGCCCGCATCGAGTCGGCCATCGCCAGTTGCGTTGCGCTGTCGCAGATGTGGGCGAGGTCGGCACCGGAGAACCCTTCGGTGCGGCCGGCGAGCGAGTGCAGGTCGATGCCCGCGACCGGTCGGTCCTTGAGGTGAAACCGCACGATCGCGGCCCGCGCTTCCGCGTCGGGCAGGCCGACGAAGATCATCCGGTCGAACCGCCCGGGCCGCCGCAACGCGGCGTCGACGTCCCACGGCGCGTTGGTCGCGCCCAGCACGTAGACGCCGTCGTTGCCGGAGGTGGCCGAGTCCATCTCCTCGAGCAGGGTGTTGACGACGGGCCGCAGCCCCGAGCTACCGCTCAGCGCCGACCGGCGGTGCCCCAGCGCGTCCACCTCGTCGAAGAACAGCACGCAGGGCGCATTGCGGCGCGCGCTGTCGAACACCGAACGGAGGCTGCGTTCACTCTCGCCGAAATAGCGGTGCAGCACGTCGGCGATGCCCACCTGGTAGAAACTCGCGCCCAGCTCACCGGCCACGGCCTTGGCGACGTGCGTCTTGCCGCAGCCCGGCGGTCCGTAGAGCAGCAGGCCGCCGCGCGCGGACACCTTGTACGCCTTCATCAGTTCGGGATTGCGCAGGGGTCCGAGCAGCGACATCTCGAGTTGCCGTTTTACGTCGGGCATTCCCGCGACGTCGTCGAGCCGCATCTGCACGCGTTGGATGGCCTCGAAGTCATTCTCGTCGAGGGCGTCGGCGCTCGCCTCGACGAAAGCCGGCTCGATGATGCCCTCGACTTCCCGTTCGGCGCTCGACCAGTCGAACCCGTCGTCCGCGGCGGGCTCGGGGGCCTGGGGATCGGGTGCCGCCAGCGCCGCGCTGCACCGCTGCACCAGCCGCAACGCGTCGGCGTTTCCGGCGTCCTGAGTCAGCGCCGTGCTGCAGTGGGCCAGCGCCTCGGCGTAGCGCCCCTTGTCCGCGAGCAGCCCGGCGAGGTGCAACCGCAACTCGACCACGCCGGGGCTGCGTTCCACCGCGGCGGACAGCTCCCGCACGACGGGGTCCTCGTCAACCGCGCCCAACTTGATCTCCCCACCGGCTCGATAGTCCCGGCTCAATAGTAAGGGGGGTCGCGGCCCTCAGCTTGCGGCGATCATCGCCACCGAACCCATGGCCAGCACCATGCCCACCCCTTGGCAGCGGCTCACCCGCTCACGCAGGACCACCATCGCCAGCACCACGGTGGCCGCCGGGCCACGCCGCCGACGAAATCGCTGACGCCGTAGGTGACCGCGGAGAGTTGGGCGTAGGCCGCCCCGATCAGCTCATGCCCTTGGCGCGCCGGCCCATCTCTCGGACCACTTCGCGGTTTGCGTCGCGGCGGGCCATGTCCTGACGCTTGTCGTAGGCCCGCTTGCCGCGCCCCAGCGCAAGCTCGACCTTGACCTTTCCTTCGGTGAAATACAACGACATTGGCACCAGCGCGAGGTTACCATCGCGTATCTTGCCGACCAGTCTGTCGATTTGTTGCCTATGTAACAACAACTTTCGGTTGCGGCGTGGCTCATGGTTGGTCCAGCTACCGTGCTGGTACTCCGGAATGTACATGTTGCGCAACCACACCTCGCCGTCGTCGACGGTTGCGAACGCGTCCGCCAGCGAGGCCTGGCCCTCGCGCAGGCTTTTCACCTCGGTGCCCTGCAACGACACCCCGGCCTCGTAGACCTCTTCGATCGAATAGTTGTGCCGCGCTTTGCGATTGGTGGCGATGATCTGTTTGCTGCCCCGCTTGCCGGCCGCCGCTTTGCGCCGCGCGGGATTGTCGGCCACAGCTACCGCCGGATGTAGAGCCGCAGGGTCGCGTAAGCGGTGAGTCCGGCCATCGACACGCCGAGCAGGAACAAAATCGGGGATACGTAGAGGATGTCCGCATAGTCGACTTTGGCGATCAGGTGGGCTTGGTAGAACTGGCTCAGGGCGTTGTCCAGGAACATCGCGCGCACGAAGATCAGGCCGACGATCGCGATGGCCACACCGAGCGACGCGGCGAACATGGCCTCCACCAAGAACGGCAGCTGCGTGTACCAGCGGCTGGCTCCCACCAGGCGCATGATGTTGATCTCGGTGCGCCGCGTGTAGGCCGCGACCTGAACCATGTTGGCAATGAGCAGGATTGCCCCGACGGCCTGCACCAGCGCGATGGCGAACGCCGCGTTGCGCAACCCGTTCAGCACGGCGAAGAGCCGGTCGATCAGCTCCTTTTCGTTGAGGATGCTGCGCACGCCGGGCTGACCCTGCATCGCGGCGTCGAACTCGGAATGCTGCTCGGGGTTGTTGAGCTTGACGACGAACGACGCGGGGAACGAATCCTTGCCGGCGACGTCCTTGAACTCCGGGAACTTCCGGATCGCGTCGTTGTACGCGGCCTCCCGGTTGACGTACCGCACCGACTTGACGTCCTGGCGTGACTCGATCTTGCCGCGCAATTCCTTGCACGGCGCCGACGCGCATGTGGCGTCGTTGGCCGAGATGTCGTCGGTGAGGAAGATCTGCGTCTCGACGCGATCGAGGTAGATCTCCTTGGAGTTGTCCGCCAGGCGGACGACCAGCAGGCCGCCGCCGAACAGGCCGATGGAGATCGCGGTCGTGAGAATCATCGCGACCGTCATGGTGATGTTGCGGCGAAGCCCGGTCAGGACCTCGTTGATCAGGAAGCCAAAGCGCACTTAGCGGTCCATCCCGTAGACGCCGCGCTGCTCGTCGCGGACGAGCCGGCCCAGGGAGAGCTCGAGAACCCGCTGCCGCATCGAGTCGACGATGTGGTGGTCGTGGGTGGCCATGAGCACCGTCGTACCGGTGCGGTTGATCCGCTCCAACAAATCCATGATGTCCTTACTGGTGTCCGGGTCCAGGTTGCCGGTGGGTTCATCGGCCAGCAGCACCAGGGGCCGGTTCACGTACGCGCGGGCGATCGCCACCCGCTGCTGCTCACCACCCGACAGCTCGTGCGGCAGCCGGTTGGCCTTGCCCGACAGCCCGACGGTCTCGAGCACGTCCGGCACCGTCCGGTTGATGGCGTCGGCACGCTTGCCGATCACCTCGAGCGCGAATGCGACGTTCTCGTAGACCGTCTTCTGCTGCAGCAGCCGGAAGTCCTGGAACACGCACCCGATCACCTGACGCAGCTTCGGCACGTGCCGGCCGGGCAGCTTGTTGACGTGGAACTTCGAGACGCGCACATCGCCGTTGTTCGGCGACTCCTCGGCGAGCAGCAGCCGCATGAACGTCGACTTGCCCGAGCCCGACGGGCCGATGAGGAAGACGAATTCACCCTTGTCGATCTTGACGTTGACGTCGTCGAGTGCGGGACGCGCCGACGCTTTGTACTTCTTGCTGACATGGTCCAGGGTGATCATCACGGCACGCCAGTGTAGCCGTGAATTTCGCTGGCGAATGTCGTCAACCGACCGGCGGCGGCGTCGAAGGGGCCGGACCGGGACCCGGCTGGGGTAGCTGGGAGGGTGTCGGCGCTGGGCTTGCGCTGGGCGGGCACAAGGGCGCCGGCAGCAGGCACGGGGGCGGCGGCAGCCCGAACGGCGGGGGCGACGTCGTGGTCGTCGTGGTGGTGATCGGGACGGTGGTCGTCGGCGTCGGCACGACCGTGCTGGTCGGCGTCGGCGTGAACGTGGCCGGCGGCTGCTGCACCCGGCTGCGGGGCACCCAGGTGTAGTTCGGGTCCGGGACGAACCCCGGTGGCACCACCTCCGGGGCCGTCGGCTTGTCTGCCGGTTGCGGGCGGTACGTGTCGTAGACCCACCACACCGCCATGAACGCCACGATCAGGACGACCGTCGACGTCCGGACCCGACCGCCGAACAGGTGGCTCCAGGGTTTGCGCGGGGCGTCTTTGCGCTTCTCGAAGACGTTCAGCGTGAACTTCACCGCACCGCATCCTGGACTTCGCCCTGGGCTTTCTCTTCGGCGGCCTTGGCGGCCGGGACGGCGGGATCTTCGACGAGCCCCACCGTCGCGTCGGCGGCCGTGACGATGCCGGCCAGCGCGAGGGCCCGGATGACGAGCACCCGCAACTGGCGGCCGGCCTCGAACTGCTTGCCGGGCAGGGTGCGCGCGACGAGCCGCAGGGTGACGGTGTCGACTTCGATGCTCTCGACGCCCATCACTGTGGGGGCGTCGAGCAGCAGGTCGCCCAGGACCGGATCGTCGAGGGCGTGCTCGCACTGCTCGTGCAATACCTCGTTCACCCGGTTCAGGTCGGCGCTCGTCGAGACGGGGATGTCGACCACCGCCCGCGCCCAGTCCTTGGACAGGTTGACCGATTTCACGATCTGCCCGTTGGGCACGGTGAACACCTCGCCGTCGGGCGAACGCAGCTTGGTCACCCGCAGGGTGACGTTCTCCACGGTCCCCGACGCGTCGGTGTTCGAGCCCGAGATGGTGAGCCGCACCAGGTCACCGAAGCCGTATTGCTTCTCGACGAGGATGAAGAAACCGGAGAGCAGGTCCCTCACCAACTGCTGGGCGCCGAAGCCCAGCGCCGCCCCGAGCACGGTGGCCGGCGCCACCAGGCCCGTCACCGAGAAGCGCAGGATGTCGGCGATCTGCAGCATCACCCAGATGCCGATGAGGACGACGGAGACCCAGGAGATCACCGACGCGACGGCCTGGCGGTGCTTGGTGGCCTCCGAGCGCACCAGCGCGTCGCTCTCGGCGAAGCCCTCGTCGAGCTGCCGGGTCACCTGCTGGGCGACCCAGTTCACGAACCGGGCCGCGAGCACCGCCGCGATCAGCACCATGACGATCCGCAGGCCGCGCGTGATGATCCATTGACCGAAGTCGCCGCGCCAGAACTCGTGCCAGCCCAGCGACGTCAGCGTGTGCGTCGAAGCAAGAACAGTGTTAGTCGTCGTCATCTTTCCGGTTACGCCACCGGATTCCCGCTTCCAGGAACCCGTCGATGTCTCCGTCCAGCACGGCCGCGGGATTGCCCACCTCGTAGTCGGTTCGCAGATCCTTGACCATCTGGTACGGGTGCAGTACGTACGAACGCATCTGGTTGCCCCAGGAGCTGCCGCCCTCGCCTTTCAGCGCGTCCAGCTCAGCGCGTTCCTCTAAGCGCTTGCGTTCCAACAACTTTGCCTGAAGAACCCGCATCGCGGAAACCTTGTTCTGCAATTGCGATTTTTCGTTCTGGCAAGTGACCACGATACCCGTCGGGATGTGGGTTAAACGAACCGCCGAGTCGGTGGTGTTCACCGATTGGCCGCCGGGGCCGCTGGAGCGGTAAACGTCAACGCGCACATCGCCTTCCGGGATGTCGATGTGATCGGTGGTCTCCACCACCGGCAACACCTCGACTTCGGCGAACGACGTCTGGCGCCGGCTCTGGTTGTCGAAGGGGCTGATTCGCACCAGCCGGTGGGTGCCCTGCTCGACCGACAAAGTGCCGTATGCGAACGGGGCGTGCACCGCGAACGTCGCGCTTTTGATGCCGGCCTCTTCGGCGTAGGACGTGTCGAACACCTCGACCGGGTACTTGTGTTGCTCGGCCCACCGGATGTACATGCGCATCAGCATCTCGGCCCAGTCCGCGGCGTCCACGCCGCCCGCGCCGGAGCGGATGGTGACCAGCGCCTCGCGTTCGTCGTACTCGCCCGACAGCAGCGTGCGCACCTCGGTGGCCTCGATGTCGGCGCGCAGCGCCTTGAGTTCGGCGTCGGCCTCGGCCAGGGAGTCCGTACCGCCCTCCTCGGCCGCCAACTCGTAGAGGACCGGCAGGTCGTCGAGGCGCTGCCGCAACTCCTGGATGCGGCGCAACTCCCCCTGCGCGTGCGACAGCTCGCTGGTGACGCGCTGCGCCCGGGCCTGGTCGTCCCAGAGGTGGGGGTCGGACGCCTCGTGTTCGAGCTTCTCGATGCGCCCGCGCAGACCGTCCACATCGAGCACCCGCTCCACCGTGGTCAGGGTGGAGTCGAGGGCTGCTATGTCGGCTTGACGGTCGGGTTCCACAGCGCACCACGTTACCGGCGCCGCGCCCGGCGTCGAATGCTCAGGTGGCGGCCGCGGGGCACCGTTTAGCATCGAGTCACACTGCTGTGCGCCCGCGCCGCGCGCCGGCGGCCTGTTCAAGCCTCCCCGCTCGCGGCCCGGCACGAAACGAAGGCTTTGCTATGCGCCCTTACCATGTCGCGATCGTCGGGTCCGGCCCGTCGGGATTCTTCGCCGCGGCGTCGTTGCTGAAAGCCGCCGACGGCACCGACGACTTCGACGTCGTCGTCGACGTCCTGGAGATGCTGCCGACACCGTGGGGCCTGGTGCGCTCGGGCGTGGCGCCCGACCACCCGAAGATCAAGTCGATCAGCAAGCAGTTCGAGAAGATCGCGGAGGACCCCCGATTCCGCTTCTTCGGCAACGTGGTGGTGGGCGAACACGTGCAGGTCGGGGAGCTGGCCGAGCGCTACGACGCCGTCGTCTACGCGATCGGGGCGCAATCCGACAAGTCGTTGCAGATCCCCGGCGAGGACCTGCCGGGCAGCATGGCCGCGGTCGAGTTCGTGGGCTGGTACAACGCGCACCCGCATTTCCAGGAGGCGTCGCCGGACCTGTCCGGCGCCCGCGCCGCCGTGGTGGGCAACGGCAACGTCGCCCTCGACGTCGCCCGCATCCTGGTGACCGACCCCGAGGAGCTGGCCCGCACCGACATCGCCGACCACGCCCTGGACTCGCTGCGGCCGTGTGGTGTGGAGGAAGTGGTGGTCATCGGCCGGCGCGGTCCGCTGCAAACGGCGTTCACCACGCTCGAGCTGCGCGAGCTGGCCGACCTCGAGGGCGTCGACGTGATCGTCGACCCGGCGCAGCTCGAGGGCATCACCGACGAGGACGCCGCCGCGGTCGGCAAGACCACCAAGCAGAACCTCAAGGTGTTGCGCGATTACGCGGCGAAAGCGCCCCGCGAGGGCCACCGGCGCATCGTGTTCCGGTTCCTGACCTCGCCGATCGAGATCAAGGGCGACGGCAAGGTGGAGCAGATCGTGCTGGGGCGCAACGAGCTGGTCACCGACGAGAGCGGACGGGTGGCCGCGAAGGACACCGGTGAGCGCGACGTGTTGCCGGTCCAGCTGGTCGTGCGCTCGGTCGGTTACCGCGGGCTGCCGACGCCGGGGCTGCCGTTCGACGAGAGGTCGGCGACGATCCCCAACACCGACGGCAAGGTCGAGGGCAGCCGCAACGAATACGTCGTCGGGTGGATCAAGCGCGGACCGACCGGGGTGATCGGCACCAATAAGAAGGACTCGCAGGACACCGTCGACACCCTGCTGGCCGACCTGGCCCGCGCGGGCGACGGGCTCGCGGACTTCCCGCCGGACCACGCCGACCAACTGGCGGCCTGGCTGGCCTCACGCCAGCCGAAGCTGGTCACCTCGGAGCACTGGGAGATCATCGACCGCCACGAACGTGCCGCGGGCGAGCCGCACGGGCGTCCCCGGGTCAAGCTGCCGAACCTGGCCGAGCTGTTGCGCATCAGCCACGGCTGATCCGCGCTCCCGGCTCAGCGTCTGAAGACGACGAACGCCCCGCCGGCCAGCAGCAGCGCGATCGCGGCGACGATGGCCCAGCCGGCGCCGGCGAGCCACCAGATGGCGCCGAGCACCCCCAGCGCCGGCGACACGGCGAAGAGCACCAGAACCGGGTGCTGCCTGATCACCTCGAGCGCGCTGGTCGCCCGCATCCGCTCGATGTCTTTGCCCGCCACGCCCTCAAGGATGCCAGCTGCAGATCGCCGATCAAAGCAGCGGCGCCGACCACCGCAGCACGGTGCCATCCGTGCTCTCGACCGTCAGCTCGCCGCCGGACTCCGCCGCGCGCCGGCGCAGGTCCGGCCAGTCGTCGGTGCCGGACGGATCGCCGCCACCGTCGTCGCTGACCTCGATGTGGAGGTCGTCGGCGGCGGTGACCCGAACCGTCACCGTCGTGACCCCCGGGCGCCCGGACGCGTTGCGCAGCGCCGCCCGGACGACCGCTTCGGCCTGATCGGCGAGCGCGCCTTCGACCACCGACAGCGGCCCGACGTATTGAACGGTGGTGCGCAACCGCGTGCCGACGAGGTCGGCGATCGCCTCGTCCACCCGCTGCCGCAGCCCGGAGGCGCCCTGGGGCGCGCCGTGCAGGTCGAAGATCGTGGTCTGTATCTCCTGGATGACGGCCTGCAGATCGTCGACGGCTTGGGACAGCCGGTGCTGGACGTCCGTGTCGCGGGCCCGCGACATCGCGCCCTGCAGCGTGAGGCCGACGGCGAACAGCCGCTGGATCACGTGGTCGTGCAGCTCGCGCGCGATGCGATCCCGCTCGGTCACGACGTCGAGTTGGCGCGTCTCGCGCTGTGACGAGGCCAGCTGCCAGGCCAGCGTGGCCTGGTCGGCGAACGCGGCCATCATCTCCAGATGCTCGTCGCTGAACGTCACCGCGCTGTCCGCGTGCAGCACCACGACGACCCCGGCGATGGTGTCGCTGGCCCGCAGCGGCAGCGCCAGGGCGGACTGTGCGTCGATTCCGTCGACGGCGATCGCGTGCACCCGCCGCGGCGCACTCCTCGCGAACACCTCGGCGAGCGACGTGCCCGCCACCGGCAGGGTTCGCCCGATGGCGTGGGCTGCCAGCCTTCCGACGGTCTCGATGACGAGGAGCTCGGTGGCGTCGGCGGCCGGCGTGTTCTCGTCCACCGGGATCGCCACCAGTGCGCCGTCGGCCCCGGTCAGCTTGACCGCCTCCTCCGCGACGAGCCGGAACACGCTCGCCGGTTCGGTGCCGGCCAGCAACTCCGTGGCGATGTCCCGGGTGGCCTCGATCCAGGACTGGCGGGCCTTGGCCTTCTCGTAGAGCCGGGCGTTGGCGATCGCGATGCCCGCGGCGGCCGCCAGCGCCTGGACCAGCACCTCGTCGTCGACGCTGAACGGCTTCCCGTTCGTCTTGTCGGCCAGGTACAGCGTGCCGAAGGATTCTTCGCGCACGCGCACCGGCACCCCGAGGAAGCTGCGCATCGGGGGGTGGTGAGCCGGGAAGCCGATCGACGCGGGGTGCTGCGAAATGTCCTCGAGGCGCAGGGCTTTGGGTTCATGGATCAGCAGGCCGATGATCCCGTGCCCCTGCGGCAATCCGCCGATGCGTCGCACGGTGTCGTCGTCCATGCCCTCCTGCACGAACTGCAGCACGCGACCGTCCTGGCCGTGCACCTCCAGGGCGCCGTAGCGGGCGTCGACGAGGGCGGTCGCCGAGTGCACGATCGACCGCAGGGTGGCGTCCAATTCGAGGCCCGAGGTGACGACCAACATCGCCTCGACCAGGCCGTCGAGGCGGTCACGACCCTCGACGATGAGCTCGACCCGGTCCTGCACCTCTGCGAGGAGTTCGCGCAGGCGCAGCTGGGACAACGTCTGACGCACCGGGCCGATGGCGGCGTCGGGCCGGTCGCCGGTCGGCGGGACCGCGGTCATCGGCGGTCGATCCGGGGGTTCACGGGTTCCTCGACCGCACCGCCGCCGGCGGACGTCTCGCGTGGTGCGCGCTGCACAGGCCGACACAGACCGTCGGGGCTGAGTGCTTCATCGCGGTCTCCTGCGGTGCTCGGGACGGCTCCCCGCGCCAACGTTATGAAGTGCAGCCCGCGGAACCCCAGAGACATTGGTCTACATATCCGTGCCATTGGTCCCTATGCGCGGACCGAAATCGCCGGTGCCGCTCCACAAGACGCGCTTGGCTACGGCGTCGGGCGGGCGGCGGTCCGGGGAGCCGTCGACTCAGATGCGGAGCAGAAGCAGCCGGTGTTCGCGTGCGGGGTTGAGCGCGATTCCTCGGCGATTTCATTGACCGGCGGTCATCGTCATGCCCCGCGCGGCGCGTCGTCGGCCACAGCAGCCGTCGCGGCTCGGTGTCCATCATTGCCATCGATGAAAAGCGTTGAGCACAAATGTTTTCAGTTAAATGGCGACGCGTTTCTGCGGCCGATATCCCCTGAGGTTGCGGAATTTGCGCCTACATTTCTATGACCGTCGCCGACGCGGCGGCGGATTGAATGCCGAATCGGGCGCGGCACGATTGACACGGATCAAACAGGGAGATCTGACAATGGATTACGCCTTTTTCCCGCCCGAATTCAATTCCGTCCGGATGTACACCGGCCCCGGTTCGGGCTCGCTGCTGGCGGCCGCAGGAAGCTGGGATTCGTTGTCGGCCGAATTGGCGACGACCGCCGAGACCTACGATTCGGTGTTGTCGGTCCTCACCGGCCTGCACTGGCGCGGTCCCGCATCGCAGTCGATGACCGCGGCCGCCGCCCCCTACGTGGAGTGGCTGACCCGCACGGCCCAGCAGACCAAGCAGACCGCCATGCAGGCCAGGGCGGCGGCGGCGGCTTTCGACCACGCCTTCGCCATGACGGTCCCCCCGCCGGTGGTCGCCGCCAACCGCGCCCAGCTGCTGGCGCTGATCGCGACGAACCTCCTGGGCCAGAACACCGCCGCGATCGCGGCCACCGAGGCGCACTACGCCGAGATGTGGGCCCAGGACGCGACGGCGATGAACGGCTACGCGGCCAGTTCGGCGGCGACCACCCGGCTGACGCCGTTCCCGTCCCCGCAGCAGAACACCGATCCGAACGGCGCGGCCGAACAGAACGCCGCGGCCGCCCGGGCCGCCAGCGACCCGGTCTCCACCGTCTACGACACATTGAGGGGGTTCAGCGATCAGATCTGGAATCAGCTGGACAGCCTGCTCTCGCTGAGTCCCATCCCGATCGGGCCCAACGGCAACAACAGCCTCAACATTCTGGACTCGATTCAGCTCGTGAACACCGCCCTCTCCGGAACCGGGACCATGGCCGGCATCCCCGCCTCGCTCACCGGCGCCCAGGCCAACCTGACCTATCTCGCGGGGGTGGCGGGGCCCGCGCCGGCGCTCGGGCCCATCGGCCTCGGCAAGCTCACGGGCGCGGCGGCGGAGCCCGGGCTCGGTGGGCTGCCCAACGCGGTCACGGTCGGCATGGGCCGGGCCAACGCGATCGGGCCGATGTCGGTACCGGCGGGCTGGTCGGCGCCGTCGACCAGTCGGGTGGCGGCGCTCGAACCCGCCGGGCTGACCACCCTGCCGGGCACCGAAGAGCTGGCCGGCTCGGGATACCCGGGCGTTCCCGGGATGCCGGCCGGAACGCTGGCGCGCGGCTCGGGCGTCCTGCCGCGATACGGGACCCGGCTGACGGTGATGACGCGCCCGCCCGCCGGGGGGTGAGAGCTGCTAGGCCGCAGGGGGTACGGCCGGGGCGAGACTCCACTTGTCCGGGTTCTTCGGGGAGTACACCACCGGCAGCAGCTGGCCCACGCTCGGCCATTGGTCGACGTCGACCGCCATGCGCGCGTACACCTCGTGCTCGCTGACACTGGGCCCGTTGATGACGCCGGCGATGGTGACGAACTGCTCGCCGGTGGCCTCGGGGCGGGGGCTGACGCCGGTCACCAGCAGCGTCCCGTTCAGCACCTCACCCCGCGGTCCGTGCGGCCCGAAACGCTGGATGAGGAGCACCACGAGGACACCCGCCAACAGGATCAGCACACCGAATTCCCACACCCGGCCATAGTAGGGCGCGCGAGCGGCAGTGGTAGGACTGCTCACATGAGCCGCGCCCCCGACGATGCAGTGCTTTACCAGGGTCAGCGCCCATGACGCCGGACGATCTGACGCTGGTCCTGACGCTCGCCGACCGGGCCGACACGCTGACCTCGGCCCGCTTCGGGGCGCTCGACCTGCGCGTCGACACCAAACCCGACCTGACGCCGGTGACCGACGCCGACCGCGCGGTCGAAACCGACCTGCGCGAGACGCTCGCCCGCGAACGTCCGGACGACGCCGTCGTCGGCGAGGAGTTCGGCGGCACCACCACGTTCTCGGGGCGGCAGTGGGTGATCGACCCGATCGACGGCACCAAGAACTTTGTTCGCGGGGTGCCGGTGTGGGCCAGCCTGATCGCGCTGCTCGAAGACGGCGTCCCGACCGTCGGTGCGGTGAGCGCGCCGGCGCTGCAACGCCGGTGGTGGGCGGCGCGCGGGCGCGGCGCGTTCGTCGCGGTGGCCGGGGCGCCGCCGCGACGGCTGTCGGTGTCCTCGGTGTCCGAACTGGGTTCGGCCAGCCTGTCGTTTTCCAGCCTCTCCGGATGGGCGCAGCGGGGCCTGCGGGAACGCTTCATCGCGCTCACCGACGCGGTGTGGCGGGTGCGCGCGTTCGGCGACTTCCTCTCCTATTGCCTCCTCGCCGAGGGGGCGGTCGACATCGCCGCCGAGCCGGAGGTCTCGGTGTGGGACCTCGCGGCGCTGGACGTCCTGGTGCGCGAGGCGGGCGGCGTGCTGACCGGGCTGGACGGCACCGCCGGGCCGCACCGCGGGAGCGCGGTCGCCACGAACGGCGTGCTGCAGCGCCGGGTGCTCGACAGCTTGGCGTTGTGAATTAGTTAACAACGTGGTCCTACTATCTTACTCCGGAGTAAGATAGACTTATCGCATCGCCCCAACGACCGAGGCTGCACACATGACCGAAACTCTTTCCGGTTCGAACAAGCAAGCAAAATCCTCCCGCCCCACACGGCGCGGCGCCGAAAACGGCGTCGGCCTGCAACGGCACAGGCGGACAGCCGTCGACATCGCGATCGCGCTGCTCACCCCGCTGGTCGGGCAGGAATTCCTGGACAAATACCACCTGCGCGATCCCCTCAACCGGGGCCTGCGCTACGGCACCAAGACGGTCTTTTCGACTGCGGCGGCGACGTCGCGTCAGTTCAAGCGGGTGCAGAGCCTGCGCGGGGGGCCGACCCGGCTGAAGTCGAGCGGCAGGGACTACTTCGACCTGACCCCCGACGACGACCAGAAGATGATCGTCGAGACCGTCGACGAGTTCGCCGAGGAAATCCTGCGACCGGCCGCGGCCGGGGCCGACGAAGCGGCGAGCTATCCCCGCGACCTGATCGCCAAGGCGGCGGAACTGGGCATCACCGCGGTCAACATCCCCGAGGACTTCGACGGCATCGCCGAACACCGCTCCAGCGTGACCAACGTGCTGGTGGCCGAGGCACTCGCCTACGGCGACATGGGGCTGGCGCTGCCGATCCTGGCGCCCGGCGGCGTCGCGTCCGCGCTGACGCACTGGGGCAGCGCCGACCAGCAGGCGACCTACCTCCACGAGTTCGCCGGCGAGAACGTTCCCCAGGCGTGCGTGGCCATCGCCGAACCGCAACCGCTGTTCGACCCGACCCACCTCAAGACGACGGCCGTGCGCACCCCGAGCGGTTACCGCCTCGAGGGGGTGAAGTCGCTGGTTCCCGCGGCCGCCGACGCCGAGTTGTTCATCGTCGGCGCGCAATTGGACGGCAAGCCGGCGCTGTTCATCGTCGAGTCGTCCACCAAGGGCGTGACCGTGAAGCCGGACCCGAGCATGGGGATCCGCGCCGCGGCGCTGGGTCAGGTCGAACTCTCCGGGGTGTCGGTGCCGCTGAGCGCGCGCCTGGGCGAGGACGAGGCATCGGATGCCGACTACTCCGAGGCGATCGCGCTGTCCCGGCTGGGTTGGGCGGCGCTCGCCGTCGGCACCTCGCACGCGGTGCTCGACTACGTCGTCCCCTACGTCAAGGAGCGGGAGGCCTTCGGCGAGCCGATCGCCCGCCGCCAGGCGGTGGCGTTCATGTGCGCCAACATCGCGATCGAGCTCGACGGCCTGCGGCTGATCACCTGGCGCGGCGCCGCGCGGGCCGAGCAGGGGCTGCCCTTCATCCGGGAAGCCGCGCTGGCCAAGCGCCTCGGCGCCGACAAGGGCATGCAGATCGGCCTCGACGGCGTGCAGCTGCTCGGCGGCCACGGCTTCACCAAGGAACACCCGGTCGAACGCTGGTACCGCGACCTGCGGGCCATCGGCGTCGCCGAGGGCGTCGTAGTCATCTAAGTCGTCATCTGAATCTTCTCCCCCGAGCCGAAAGACCAATCATGGCAATCAATCTGGAACTGCCCCGCAAGTTGCAGGCGGTGATGACCAAGACCCATCAGGGCGCCGCCGAGCTGATGCGGCCGATCGCGCGCAAGTACGACCTGGCGGAGCACGCCTACCCCGTCGAGCTGGACACCCTGTACAACCTGTTCGCGGGCGCCTCGGAATCCTTCGAATTCGCCGGGGCCGACGCGCTGCGCGCCGAGGACGACGACAAGGGCGCCAACCGCAACGGCGCCAACATGGCCGCGCTGCTGCAGACGCTGGAGGCCAGCTGGGGCGACGTCGCGATGATGCTGTCGGTTCCGTACCAGGGCCTCGGCAACGCGGCCATCTCCGCCGTGGCGACGGACGAGCAACTGGAGCGCCTGGGCCAGGTGTGGGCGGCGATGGCGATCACCGAGCCGGGCTTCGGGTCGGACTCGGCGGCCGTGTCCACCACCGCGAAGCTCGACGGCGACGAGTACGTCATCAACGGCGAGAAGATCTACGTCACCGCCGGGTCGCGCGCCACCCACATCGTGGTGTGGGCGACGCTGGACAAGTCGAAGGGCCGCGCGGCCATCAAGTCGTTCATCGTCCCGCGCGAGCACCCCGGCGTCACGGTCGAGCGGCTCGAGCGCAAGCTCGGCATCAAGGGCTCCGACACGGCGGCGATCCGGTTCGACAACGTCCGCATCCCGAAGGAGAACCTGCTCGGCAACCCGGAAGTCGAAGAGGGCAAGGGATTTTCGGGGGTCCTGGAGACCTTCGACAACACCCGGCCGATCGTGGCCGCCATGGCCATCGGGGTCGGGCGCGCCGCGCTGGAGGAGATCCGCCGAATCCTCACCGAGGCGGGGGTGGAGATCTCCTACGACAAGCCGTCACACGTGCAGAGCGCCGCGGCGGCCGAGTTCCTGCGGATGGAGGCCGACTGGGAGGCCGCCTACCTGCTGGCGCTGCGCGCCGCCTGGCAGGCCGACAACAAGATCCCCAACTCCAAGGAAGCGTCGATGAGCAAGGCCAAGGCCGGCCGGATGGCCAGCGACGTCACGCTCAAGACCGTCGAATTGTCCGGAACCGCAGGCTATTCCGAGCAGTCCTTGCTGGAGAAATGGGCGCGCGACTCCAAGATCCTCGACATCTTCGAGGGCACCCAGCAGATCCAGCAGCTGGTGGTGGCCCGCCGCCTGTTGGGCCTGTCGTCGGCCGAGCTCAAGTAGCGGGCGCGTTCGGGCGTCGCGCCGAACGTGCACTGGCGGCGGAGATTCGGGCGTTTTTTCGCCGTCAGTGCACGCTCGGCGATCAATCCGCGAGCGCGTTCAACTGCTCCAGCGTCGCCGAGTCCAGGTCGATGGACGCGACGTCCATGTTCTCCTCGAGGTGCCCGATCGACGAGGTGCCCGGGATCAGCAGGACGTTGGGCGCGACGCTCAGCGTCCACGCCAGGGCGACCTGCGGCGGTGTGCGCCCGATCCGCTCGGCGACCTGCCGGATCAGCGGGTGGCTCAGCACCGGGTTCGGCCTGACGAAGGCCGCGCCCAACGGGAAGAACGGGACGAAGGCGATCCCGCGCCTCGCGCACTCCTCCAGCACGGGTTGCGACGATCGGTCCAGGACGTTGAAAGCGTTTTGCACGCAGACGATCTCGTTGCGCTCGAGGGCGTGCACGAGGTGCTTGCCGGTGATGTTGCTCAGCCCGATGCCGCCGATCAGCCCGTCATCGCGGGCGGCGATCATGACCGAAAGTTGTTCGTCGAACAACTCGTCCGGCTCTTCGCTTTCGAACACGCGCAGGTTCACGGCGGCCAGCTGGTCGGTGCCGAGCGTGCGCAAATTCTGCTCGAGGTCACGGCGCAGGTCGGTCGGCTCGTCGACGGGGAGCCAGGCGCCGGCATCGTCGCGGCGTCCACCGACCTTGCTCACCAGCGCCAGGTTCTCCGGGTAGGGATGCAGCGCCTCCCGGATGAGCTCGTTGGCCACGTCGGGCCCGTAGAACTGCGCGGTGTCAATGTGGTTGACACCGAGTTCGACCGCCCGCCGGAGCACCGCCAGCGCCTCGTCGCGGTCCCGCGGCGGCCCGAACACGTTCGGGCCCGGCAGTTGCATCGCGCCGTAGCCGATGCGCGCGACCGAGAAGCGACCGAGTGGAAAGGGATCCATGTCCTGAGGCTAGCGTCAAGGGATGGACACGTTTCAAGCGCTCGTCGCGCGCCAGGACGGTGACCGGATCACGGCTTCGGTCGAGGCCCTGACCCCCGACGATCTTCCACCCGGCGAGGTGACGATCCGGGTGCTGTATTCGAGCGTCAACTTCAAGGACGCGCTCGCGTTGACGCCGAACGGCGGCGTGGTCCGCAGCTATCCGGTGGTGCCGGGCATCGACCTGACGGGCGAGGTCGTCGACTCCCAATCCCCCGAGTTCGCCGTCGGCGACAAGGTGCTGGCGCACGGCTATCAGATCGGCACCGGCCACCACGGCGGCTACGCCGAATATGCCCGGCTGCCCGACGACCAGGTGGTGTCCCTCGGATCGTTGAGCCCCCGCGAGGGCGCCGCCATCGGGACCGCCGGCTTCACCGCCGCGATGAGCGTTCAGGCGCTCATTGATTGGGGGGTCGAGCCGGGGGCGGGTTCGGTCGTGGTCACCGGCGCCTCGGGGGGTGTCGGGTCGGTGAGCGTCGATCTGCTGGCGGCCGCCGGCTACCGGGTGGTGGCCTCGACCGGCAAGGAGAAGGCGGCCGGGCTTTTGAAAGAGCTTGGCGCCGCGGAGGTTATCGGCCGGTTGCCCGCCGACCCCGACGCGAAGCCGCGTCCGCTGGCGAAGGCGCGCTGGGCGGCCGCCGTCGACTGCGTGGGCGGGGCGACGCTGGCCGACGTGCTGAGCACCGTCGACTACGGCGGCGCCGTCGCCTGCAGCGGCCTCACCGGTGGCGCGGCGCTGCACACGACGGTGATGCCGTTCATCCTGCGCGGCATCGCACTGCTCGGGATGGATTCGGTGCAACTGCCCATCGACAAGCGGCGCAAGCTGTGGGCGCTGCTCGGCGATTCGTTGCGCCCCCGGCATCTCGACGCCCTCACCAGCGAGGTCGACGTCAAGGACGTCGTCGGCGTGCTGGACCAGCTGCGCGACGGGGCGTTCACCGGCCGGGCCGTGGTGCGGGTCGCGGGCGGGTTCTGAGCCGACAGTAGGCTCTGCGGTCATGCGCGCGGCACGGGTGACTCGGCTGGACGGTCCGGAAGCAATCGAAGTGTCGGAGGTGGACGAACCCAACGGTGACGGCGTGGTCGTGGAGGTGCACGCGGCCGGTGTGGCGTTTCCCGATGCGCTGCTGACGCGCGGGCTGTATCAATACCGCCCGGACCCGCCGTTCGTGCTCGGCGCCGAGATCGCGGGCGTCGTGCGGTCCGCGCCCGAGGGGGCGGGGGTGGGTCCCGGCGACCGGGTGGTGGGCCTGACCATGCTCACCGGCGGCATGGCGGAGGTCGCGGTGCTGTCCCCCGACCGGGCCTTCAAGCTGCCCGACAACGTGAGCTTCGAGGCGGGCGCCGGCCTGCTGTTCAACGACCTGACCGTCTACTTCGCGCTGACCGTGCGCGGCCGCCTGGCCCACGGCGAGAGCGTGCTGGTGCACGGGGCGGCCGGCGGAATTGGAACGTCGGCGCTGAGGCTGGCGTCGGTGCTCGGCGCGTCGCGCGTCATCGCGGTGGTCAGCACGCCGGACAAGGGCGAGGTGGCCACCGCCGCGGGCGCAACGGATGTGGTGCTGGCCGAGGGGTTCAAGGACGCGGTGAAGGAGCTGACGAACGGGCGCGGCGTCGACATCGTCGTCGACCCGGTCGGCGGCGACCGGTTCACCGATTCCCTACGCTCGCTCGCGCCCGGTGGGCGCCTGCTGGTGATCGGCTTCACGGGGGGCGAGATCCCCACGGTCAAGGTAAACCGGTTGCTGCTCAACAACATCGACGTCGTCGGCGTCGGCTGGGGCGCGTGGGCCGCGACGCACCCGGGCGCGCTGACCGAGCAGTGGGCCGGCCTCGAGCGCCTGCTCAGCACCGGCGAGCTGCCCCCGCCCGAGCCGGTGGTCCACCCGCTCGACGAGGCCGCCGCCGCGGTGGCGTCCCTGGAAAACCGCACGGCCAAGGGCAAAGTCGTGCTGCGCGTGCGCGACTGACGACCCAGGCCCTCTCCACGACACGTCAACGTCCGCGACGACGCGCCGAGACGCATCGCGCTGAGTTACGTCTCGCGAACAGGTCGACGAGCCGAAGACACTGACTCCGCCCTTGTGCCACCTCAGAAAGAAAAGTAACGTCACTTTCAGTTCTAGTCGGCGTCGTTACCGGATCAAGCCTGGGAGCTTCCATGGAATCCTTCGTCCACCTGCGCAAAGGCCGCACCCCGCGGCGCCTGCACGCCGACCTCGCCGGCCTCAAGGACGACGAACTGGGGCGCGGCGGGTTCACCGGCCGGACCGCCAACATGTATCGGCGCCACGACCCCACCGCCTACCGGGCCGTCGGCCCGCTGCGGCCCGTCGATGTCCTGTCCAGCGAGCTCAAGCCGAGCGACGCGACCGATGCCGACGGCGGACCGCTGCTGCTGTTCAGCAACGAGGACTGCCGGATCTTCTTGAGCCGCCGCCACGAGGCGATGCCGTACTACGCGCGCCATGTCGACGGCGACCTCCTGTGGTTCGTCCACCGCGGCAGCGGCGTGGCCGAGACCGAGTTCGGGCCGCTGCCCTACCGCGAGGGCGACTGGGTGTACATCCCCAAGGCGTGCACCTGGCGGCAGGTGCCCGACGGCGAGACAACGCTGCTGATGGTGGAGACCACCGACGAACTGCGGGTCCCGCCGCCCGGCACGCTGGGCCGGCATTTTCCCTTCGACCCGTCGCAGGCGACCATCCCCGAACCCGCCCCGTCCGACGATGACGGCCGCGACGAGTACGAGGTGCGGCTCTTTCACGAGGGCGGCCCGACAACGCTGTACTACCAACACAATCCGCTGGACGTGGAGGGCTGGCGCGGGGACAACTTCCCGTTCACCTTCAACATCGCCGACTACAACGTCGTCACGTCCGACAGCGTGCACCTGCCGCCGACGGTGCACCTGTTCATGCAAGCCACGGGCGTGTACGTGATGAACTTCCTGCCCAAGCCCGCCGAGGGCGTGCCCGGCACGGAACGTACCCCGTGGTATCACCGCAACGTCGACTTCGACGAGATCGCGTTCTTCCACGGCGGTTCGCTGTATGGCATCCCGATGCCGCCGGGCCTGATCACCCATGCGCCCCAGGGGGTTCACCACGGCGCCCCGGAGAAGGCGCGCGAACGGGCGCGCCGCAAGTTCGACGAGTACGACCGCGTCGACTGGCAGGTGATCGCCGTCGACACCCGCCGCCGGCTGACCCCGTCGGCCGAGGTGCTGGCCCACGACCTGGGGCAGCACTCGTGAAGCACGAGTACGAGCGCATCCCGTATCTCGTTGCCTTTCAGAATGATTCGGGTGTCCGCGACGTCTACGGCGGGTTGGCTGAGATCACCGTGCTGGAGAGCTACTTGCTCAAGCCCGACAGGCCGTCGGACACGGTGCTGGTGTTCATGCATCCGATCGGCGGCGGGGCTTATCTGCCGATGATCAACGCGCTGGCCCGCGCCGGTCACCATGTCATCTACTGCAACAGCCGATTCCGCGGCACCGACTCGGCGCTGCTGATGGAGAAGGTGGTCGAGGACCTCGGCGAGTGCATCAAGGACGCGAAGAAGCGGCTGGGCTACTCCCAAGTCGTGCTGGCGGGGTGGAGCGGCGGCGGCTCGCTGTCGCTGTTATACCAGCAGCAGGCACAGCACCCGACCATCACATCGAGCCCGTCCGGCGACGGCCCCGACCTGACCAAGCTGGAGCTGCCCGCCGCCGACGGCATCATGCTGCTGGCCGCCCACATCAGCCGCCACGGCACGCTCACCGAATGGCTGGACGCGTCCATCCTCGACGAATCCGACCCCACCAAGCGCGACCCCGAGCTCGACCTCTACAACCCCGACAACCCCAACCAGCCGCCCTACACCGAGGCGTTTCTGGGCCGTTACCGGGCGGCGCAGGTCGAGCGGAACCGGCGCATCACGTCGTGGGTCAAGGACCAGCTGGCCGCCCTGAAGTCTGCGGGCCGCCCGGACGACGAGTTCTGCTTCGTCGTGCACGGCACCATGGCCGACCCCCGCTGGCTGGATCCGGCCGTCGATCCCAACGAACGCACCCCGGGAACCTGCTATCTGGGTGATCCCCGCGTGGTGAACATGGGTCCCGTCGGGCTGGCACGCTTCTGCACGCTGCGCAGCTGGCTCTCCCAGTGGAGCTACGACGACGCCCGCGGCGACGGGGTGGCCTGCGGGCGCGACATTGCCGTCCCGGCGCTGGTGATCGGTAACCTTGCCGACGACGCCTGCACACCCAGCCACACCCGACGGCTCTTCGAGGCGATCGGGCATCATGACAAGGAGATGCACGAAATCCCCGGCGCGACACATTATTACGCTGGCCCCGACCAGCGGGACAAGCTGCGCGCGGCGGTCGGCGTGGTCACCGACTGGCTGGTCCGGCACGACTTCGCGGAGGCTTGATGAGCGGACCGCTCGACGGCGTCCGGGTGCTGGAGCTCGGCACCCTGATCGCCGGACCCTTCGCCGGCCGGCTCCTCGGCGACATGGGCGCCGACGTCATCAAGGTGGAACCGCCCGGCGCCCCGGACCCGTTGCGCACCTGGGGCCAGGCCGAACTCGACGGGCACCGCGTCTTCTGGACGGTGCACGCGCGCAACAAGAGGGCGGTGACGCTCGACCTGCGCAAGCCGCGCGGCCGCGAGCTGTTCCTCGAGCTCGTCGAGCGATCCGACATCGTCGTCGAGAACTTCCGCCCGGGCACGCTGGAGAAGTGGAACCTCGGCTACGACGTGCTCAGCGAACGCAATCCGCGCATCATCCTCGTGCGGGTGTCCGGCTACGGGCAGACGGGGCCCGACGCGCACAAGGCCGGGTACGCCTCGGTGGCCGAGGCCGCGAGCGGGCTGCGGCACCTCAACGGCTTCCCCGGCGGGCCGCGGCCCCGGCTTGCGCTGTCGCTCGGCGACAGCCTGGCCGGCATGTTCGGCGCGCAGGGCGCACTGGCCGCGCTGTACCGGCGCAGCGTCACCGGGCGCGGGCAGGTGGTCGACGTCGCACTCACCGAATCGTGCCTGGCCGTTCAGGAGTCGACGATCCCGGACTACGACGTCGGCGGCGTGGTGCGCGGGCCGTCGGGCACCCGGCTGGAGGGCATTGCGCCGTCGAACATCTACCGCAGCGCCGACGGCTCCTGGGTGGTGATCGCCGCCAATCAGGACACGGTGTTCGCGCGCCTGTGCAAGGCGATGGGACGCCCGGAGCTGGCGACCGATGACCGGTTCGCCACGCACGGCGTCCGGGGCCGCAACCAGGACGAGCTCGACGAGATCATCGGCGCCTGGGCGGCCGAACGGCAGCCCGGCGACATCATCGAGACGCTCAGCGCCGCGGGCGTGATCGCGGGCCCCATCAACACCGTCGCCGAGGTGGTCGAGGACCCGCAGTTGCGGGCGCGCGGCATGCTCGTCGAGCACTACGACGAGCGCATCGGGCGCGACGTGCTCGGGCCGGGCGTCGTGCCCGTGCTCTCGGAGTCCCCGGGCCGGGTGCGCAACGCCGGACCCGCGCGGCCGGGCCAGCACAACGACGACGTCTACATCGGCCTGCTCGGCAAGACGCCGGACGAACTGAAGGATTTGAGGGCGGAGGAGGTCGTATGACGCACGTCCGGATCCGCGAGGTCGCGCTGCGCGACGGCCTGCAGATCGAGGCGCCGATCCCGTTGTCCGCCAAGCTGGAACTGCTGGCCGCCATCGCGGCGACCGGCGTGCGGGAGGTGGAGGCCACCGCCTTCGTCTCGCCGTCGAAGGTCCCGTCGATGGCCGACGCCGCCGAACTGGCCGCGCACCTGCGCGACTACCCGGACATCGAATTCTCCGCGCTCGTCGCCAGTCCAAACGGCGCCAGGCGCGCGGTCGCTGCCGGCCTGCGATCCATCGAATACGTGGTGGCGGCCAGTGACGCGTTCAGCCGGGCCAACGTCGGGCGGTCCGCCGCCGAGGCCACCGAGCAGATCCGGGACATCGTCGCGATCGCGCACGACGCCGGCGTCACCGTCGAGGTCATCGTGGCCACCGCGTGGGACTGCCCGTTCGACGGGCCGACGCCACCCGAGCGCGTCCTCGACATCGCCGTGGCCGCCCGCGAGCGCGGCGCCGACCGGTTCTCGATCGCCGACACCATCGGCACCACCACGCCGGGGCGCGTCAGTTCGCTGGTCGCCCAACTGCGTCCGTTGCTCGGTGACATGCCACTGGGCGGGCACTTCCACAACACGCGCGGCGCCGGCCTGGCGAGCGCCTACGCGGCGGTGAGCGCCGGGGTCACCCGGCTCGACGCATCCGTCGGCGGGCTGGGCGGCTGTCCGTTCGCCCCGGGCGCCACCGGCAACATCGCCACCGAGGACCTGGTGTACCTGCTGCGCGACAGCGGCTTCGGCGTGGACCTCGACCTCGACGCCACGATCGCGGCCGCGCGTGTCGCCAAATCGGCTGTTGGGCATGACCTTCCGGGCGCACTGTTGCGCGCGGGCGACCGGATCCGGGCCTGATGCCCGCCGGCACGCTGACCCCCAAGGGCCGCCAGACCCGGCAGGCCATCGAGCAGGCCGCCCGGAAGCTGTTCGCCGAGCGCGGCTTTCACGGCACCACGCTCGCCGACATCACGTCGGCCGCCGGCAGATCGCCGGCGGCCTTCTACCGCTACTACGCCGACAAGGAAGACCTGCTGGCCGCGCTCGCGGAGTCCTTCCTGCACGACGTCGTGGAGCCGTCCGGGCTGAGCCTGCGGCTGCCCGAATCGCCCGACGACGACGCGTTTTTCACCGCGGTAGTGACCGGATACTGGAACATGTTCAAGCAGAACATCGGCATCATGATCGCCGTCGCGCAGCTCGCCGCCACCCAGCAGCGCTTCGCGGCCGTGCAGAACGAGTTCCGGAGATTCGGCATGGACATCGTGGCGGCCTCGGTGGCCCGCGCCCAGGAGCAGGGCTACGGTGCCGAACTCGACGCGCGACACATCGCGGCGGCGATCGCGCTGCTGTTCGAGAACTTCACGACCGTCTTCGTCGGCGCGTCCGGCCTGGACTTGGAGATCAGCGACACCGATGCCATCACGACGCTGGCGACGGTGTGGAAGAAGACTTTGTACGGCGCGTAGAGGAGTCAGAGGAGTCAACGTGGATTTCACCCTGCCCGAACACCTTCCGGGCCTGCTCGCGGAGATGGACGACTTCATCGAGGCCGAGATCAAGCCGCTGGAGCGCGAGAACATCCAGTATTTCGACAAACGCCGCGAACACGCCCGCACCGACTGGGACAACGACGGCATCCCGACGCGGGAGTGGGAGGACCTGCTTTCCGAGATGCGCCGGCGGGCCGACAAGGCGGGCTGGCTGCGCTACGGGCTGCCGGCATCGCTCGGCGGCCGCGACGGCAGCAACGTCGACATGGCCGTCATCCGGGAACACCTGGCGCACAAGGGCCTTGGCCTGCACAACGACCTGCAGAACGAGTCCTCGATCGTCGGCAACTTCCCGCAGGTGATCATGATGGAGCGCTTCGGCACCGACGAGCAACGGCGGGCGTGGTCTGAGGCGTTGATCACCGGCGAACGCTCGATGGCATTCGGCCTGTCCGAGCCGCTGCACGGCTCGGACGCGACGTGGCTGGAAACCCACGCCGAACCCGACGGTGACGAATGGGTGATCAACGGCGCCAAGCGGTGGAACACCGGCGTCCACCGCGCCACCCACGACCTGGTGTTCGCCCGCACCTCCGGGGAGCCCGGGCAGGCCCGCGGCATCACGGCGTTCCTGGTTCCCACCGATGCGCCCGGCTTCACCGTCCCGTATTTCTGGTGGACGTTCAACATGCCGACCGACCACGGCGAGGTGGTGCTCACCGACGTGCGGGTACCGGCCGACGCGGTGCTCGGCGAGGTGGACCGCGGCCTGGAGGTGGCGCAGACGTTCCTGCACGAGAACCGGATTCGGCAGGCAGCCAGCAGCCTGGGCGCCGCCCAGTACTGCATCGACCGGGCCGCCGAATACGCCGGCAACAGAACCGTTTTCGGCAAGCCCCTGTCGGTGAACCAGGCTGTCCAGTGGCCGCTGGCCGAGCTGCAGACCGAGGCCCAGATGGTCCGCCTGCTGGTGCATTACGCGGCCTGGCACGTGGACCGCAACCACCACATGGAGGTGTCGGACAAGGTGTCGATGGCGAACTACCGCGCGAACCGGCTGGTCTGCGACGCCGCCGACCGGGCCATGCAGATCTTCGGCGGCCTCGGCTACAGCCGGCACGAGCCGTTCGAGCACATCTACCGCCACCACCGCCGCTACCGCATCACCGAGGGCGCGGAGGAGATCCAGATCCGCCGGGTGGCCCAGCGACTGTTCAAGTTCGGCAAGCAGTGAGCGAACTGGCGCCCAAACTTGCCGACGTCCTCGAGCCGGTCCTCGGGGCCGGTGACGTGGCGATCGAGCATCTGCGCGCACTCACCGGCGGAGCCAGCCGGACCACGTGGGCCTTCGACGCGGTCACGGGAACGCGGCGCCGGTCGCTGATCCTGCGCATCGGCCCGCCCGACGACGTGCACGCCGGAATGGAGCTCGAAGCCCGGTCTCAGGCCGCGGCCGCCGCGGCCGGCGCACCGGTGCCGCACGTTCTGGTCGCCACGGATTCCCCGGCGGCGCTGGGCAATCCGTTCCTCATCTGCGACGCCATCGAGGGTGAGACCATCGTGCGGCGCATCCAGCGTCGGCTCGACGCCCCCGGCCGGGCCCGCCTGCTGCGTCAGTGCGCCGACGCGCTGGCGGCCATTCACCGCGCCGACGCGACCGATCGGGCGCTCACCGGCGAAGACCCACTCGAGCAGTGGCGCGCGCGCCTGGACGACATCGGCGACACCACCGCCACCTTCGAGTGGGCGTTCCGGTGGCTGCAGGCGCACCGGCCCCCCGCGCTGTCGGCCCGGGTCCTGGTGCACGGCGACTACCGCATGGGCAACCTGATCGTCGACGGCTCCGACCTTGCCGCCGTGCTGGACTGGGAGTTGGTGCACGTCGGGGCGGCCTACGAGGACCTGGCCTGGTTCTGCATCCGGGCCTGGCGGTTCGGCGCCCCCGCCAGCCTGGGCGCCGGCGGCCTCGGCAGCATCGAAAGCTTCCTGCGGGCCTACGAGGAGGCCGGCGGGACTACCGTCGACCGGGTGACGTTCCACTGGTGGCTGGTGCTGGCGACCCTGCGCTGGGGCGTCATCTGCCGCTACCAGGCCGAGCGGCACCTGAGCGGTCAGTTCCGATCGGTGGAGCTGGCGGCGATCGGGCGCCGCGTCTGCGAGACCGAATGGGACCTGCTCGAACTGCTGGAGATGCCCACCTTCGCAGAGGAGGTGCGCCCGTGATCGGCGCCTACGGCCGTCCCCTGGCGGCCGAACTCGTCGCCGCGGTCGCGGAATTCCTGGAGACCGACGTCCGGGCGGCGACCACCGGGCAGGTGAACTTCCACGCCCGGGTCGCCGCGAACGCGCTGCGCATCGTCGAGCGCGAACTGCTCGACGAGAGCGAGGAGGAGTCCCGGCTCGCCCTCGCCGACTTGGGGTTCAGCGACGAGGAGGAGCTGGCCGCCGCGATCAGGGCCGGCGAGCTGGACGGGCGCGACGACGAGGTCACGGCCTGCCTGCGCACGGTGGTGGGCCGCCGGTTGGCCGCGGCCCACCCCGGATACGACGTCGAACCAGCAGAGTAGGAGCCGGTACCGATGCCCACGACCAGCGCGCAAACCATCGCCGAGGTGGCCGACCGCCTCTTCCCCGCGATCGAGAGGGGCGATTTCGCCGCGGTCGACCGGATGTGGAGCGGCGACGTCGCGGTGTGGCGCACCGGCGCCAAGCGCGACGACGACAAGGGCCGCGCGCTGCGGGTGATCGACTGGTTCATCACCGCGACGACCGCACGCCGCTACGAGATCCTCGACCGGCAGTTCTTCGACGCCGGCTTCGTCCAGCAGCACGTCCTGCACGCGAACGGCCATGCGGGGCAATCGATCTCGATGCGGGTGTGCATCGTCATCAGGGTCGGCCCCGACGGCCTGATTACCCGGATCGACGAATACTTCGATCCCGCCCAGATCGCGCCGCTGCTGTCCTAGCGGCTACATTCGCCCGAATCGAAGGGAGTGACGGTGACGACCCTGGAAATCCTGCTGAACGACCCCGAGATGGCCGGCGCCTGGACGCTGGCCCCGGACCGCTCGACCATCACGTTCAAGGTCAGCAACATGTGGGGCCTGCTGAACGTCAAGGGCCACTTCACCGACTTCTCCGGCGAGGGCCAACTCACCGGCGACGGCGGCGTTTTCGGCCGCATCGACATCCGGGCCGCCTCGCTCGACACCGGGATCGGCCGTCGCGACAAGCATCTGCGCTCGGCCGACTTCTTCGACGTCGAGCGCTTCGCGGACATCGCCGTCGTCGTCAGCGCGGCCCACCCGACCAAGGGCAGGTCCGCCGACCTGCGGGCGGAGTTGACCATCAAGGGCGTCACCGCGCCGCTGACGCTGCCCGCCACGATCAGCGAGCAAGAGGACGGCTCCATCCGCGTGTGCGGGGAGACCAAGCTGGAGCGGGCCCCATTCGGCCTCGGCAAGAACATGCTCGGCATGATCGGGGCGAACGCCACGGCGGCCGCCGACGCCGTCTTCGTGCGGTCGCACGGGTGAGAACACCGCGGCAGCAGTACCATCTGCACCGTGCCTGAGTCGACCACCGAATCCAGCGCGGCCCTGAGGGTCCTCGTCTACAGCGATAACGCCAAGACCCGCGAACAGGTGATGCGGGCACTGGGCACCCAACTGCACCCCGACCTGCCCAAGCTGACCTACGTCGAGGTGGCGACCGGCCCGATGGTGGTCCGCACCATGGACGAGGGCGGCATCGACCTCGCCATCCTCGACGGCGAGGCCACGCCGACCGGCGGCATGGGCATCGCCAAGCAGCTCAAGGACGAACTCGACACCTGCCCGCCGATCCTCGTGCTCACCGGGCGCCCGGACGACGCCTGGCTGGCCAGCTGGTCGCGGGCCGAGGCCGCGGTGCCGCATCCCATCGACCCGATCGTGCTCGGACGCACGGTGATGGGCCTGCTGCGGACTCCGACGCGCTAGCCGTTCGCCGAACTGCGGCCGGCTAGGTGCGAGTACACGTGGCGACGAGATCGGCGTACCACATGTTCTCGACGCAGATTGCCAACTCGCACTAGATAATCGGCGGAGCACAAACTCGGCGGCGACGCAGACGGGCTCCGTCAGAACCACGCGTCACATGAGTTAAGGACCTTTGGCCCTACGTGGGTGCGGCTCCAAAGTCAATTCTGAAAACGGTCGATTTCAATACCCCCCCAGGTGTGGGGGTCGTTGTTCGGCGCGACGTGATTCAGCGATGACCAGCGGGGCTGACCTCGTTTGGGTACTGGGAGGTCGGCGATGTCGTTCGTGGTTGTCGCGCCGGACATGTTGCACGCGGCGGCGGAGGATATCGCCCGAATCGGTTCTTCCGTCAGCTCCGGCAACGCGGCGGCCGCCCTCTCGACGACTCAGGTGGCGGCGGCGGCCGGTGATGAGGTGTCAGCGGCCATTGCGGCGCTGTTCGGTACCCACGGCCAGGAGTTCCAGGCGCTGGCCGCGCAGGCGGCCGCGTATAACGAGGAATTTGTTCGCACGCTGAGCACGGCGGCGGAGTCGTATGTGGACACGGAATCCGGTCTCGCCGCTTTGCTGCAGGAGGCCCTGGGCGGAGCCACCGTGCCCACGGCTGCCGCGGCGTCACCGATTGCCAATGGGTTCCAGACTTTCATCTACGGCCCGATTCACACGCTCAGCCAAGCGTGGATCAACAGCGTGTTCGGTCAGGTGCTCGACCCGATCATCAACTTCCCCACCGATCTGCTCTTCGGTCGCGACCTGATCGGCAACGGCCTCCTGGGAACGGCTTCCAACCCCACCGGCGGGCCTGGCGGGTTGTGGTTCGGCGACGGTGGGGCGGGTTATTCGCCGACCGGTAGCACACCGATGGCCGGCGGTAACGGCGGCAGTGCCGGCTTGTTCGGCAATGGCGGTCCCGGCGGTGCCGGGGTCGCCGGCGGGGCCGGCGGCACTGGCGGCGCCGGCGGCTGGCTGATGGGCACCGGCGGCATGGGCGGCACGGGTGGCGCCGCCGTCACCCTGGGCGGTGTCGGGGGCACGGGCGGTGCGGGCGGACAGGCCTTGTTGTTCGGCGACGGCGGGTTCGGCGGGGTCGGCGGGGCCGGCTGGCACGGCACTCCCGGCGGCAACGGTGTCAACCCCGGCGACTCCGGAACCAGCGGCGGTCCCGGCGGCACGGGCGGACTCGGCGGCGCCGGTGGGCGTGGCGGGGTGGGCGGGGGGGGCGGCGGGGGCGGGGGGGTGGGGGGGCGCGGCGGGGGGGGGGGGGGGGGGGGGGGGGGGGGGGGCGGGGGCGGGGGGGGGGGGGGGGCGGGGGGCCGGGCGGCGACGGGGCCGGCCGGGGCGGGGAGCGGTGCCGGGGCCGCGGCGGCCGGCGCCTGGCCGCGCCGCTGCCGGGTCACCTGGCGCTCGTTGGTCCCCCTCGCGCGCCGCCACCCCCCCCGTCCGGCCACCGCCGCG
>NZ_CACRUY010000034.1 GCF_902652685.1 Mycobacterium sp. Marseille-P9652 | reverse complement strand
AGCACGGCCACCGGATCCCCCGGTCACGCCGGTGGCCGTGCTGGTCCCCCCGCGGCCGCCGGCGCCGTACAAGATGCCGCCGGACCCACCTGGCGTCCCGACGCCCTGAGCGTCGGTATAGCCGTTGGCGCCGTCACCGATCAGCGGGCGACCCAACGCCGATTCGGTGCGAGCGTTGACCACCCCCAGCGCGTCCTGCCCGAGGGTCTGCAGCTCCGAGACGGCGACTGCCTCCGCCAGCGAGTAGCTGATCTCCGCCTGGCTCAGGGTTTGGACGACGCGGGCATGGAATGCCGCGGCCCGCGCACTGGCCGCCTGAAAGGACGCCGCGTGGCCCGAGAAGAGCGCCGCGACGGCCAGCGACACCTCGTCACCGGCCGCGGCGAGCGGGCCGATGGTCGGTGCCGCTGCCACCGCGTGGGCCGCGGCCAGCGAGCACCCGACCCGCTCCACCTCCGCGGCGGCCGATGCCAGCGCCTCCGGCAGCGCCAGTACATACGACATCGATGCCTCCGGAACGGTTCCGCCGCGGACCTCGATGAAAACAATAGATTTCAGTGGCCGGCGACGCATCCCGCCGACCGTGCAAAAACGCTGTGTCCGCTACTCAGAACGAAGCTTTGAGCGACGGCAGCACCAGCGCCGCCACGCCCCGCGCAGTCGCCTTGACCATGTCGAAGAAGTCGAAGTAGTCCCGCCACAACGTGATTCGCCCGTTGTGCACCTCGAACACGCCGCACACCCAGAACTGCAGGCGCAGGGGACCGACGATGAGTGCGTCGGTCCGTTCGGTGAGCACCGCGGCGCCGTCGGCGGCGATCCGGTGGATCTTCACCTCGAAGGCCATCCGGCCGTACATCCGCCGAAACAGATTCATGGCCCTGGCGCGGCCGTGGATCGTGGGCAGGCCGACGTTCTCGTAGACGAGGTTCTCGTCCAACGCGGCGTCGGCGGCGTCGTAATCGGCGTCTTGCAGGGCGTTCAGGAAGCCCTCGACGACGCGGGTGTTCGATGTGGTTGTCGCGGTCACCTCGGTCATGGTTGCCAGCGTAGGCGAGCGGCGCTGTGGCAGGGTAGGGCCGATGCGCGTCGCCGTCGTCGCCGGGCCGGATCCCGGACACTCGTTCCCCGCGATCGCGCTGTGCCAACGCTTCGCCGAGGCGGGCGACGAGCCCACGCTGTTCACCGGCGCGGAATGGCTCGACACCGCGCGCGCCGCGGGCCTCGACGCAGCCGAGCTGGACGGGCTCGCCGCCACCGACGACGACGTCGACGCCGGCGCCCGCATCCACCGGCGGGCGGCGCGGATGGCCGTGCTCAACGTGCCGGCGCTGCGCGATCTCGCGCCCGACCTCGTGGTCTCCGACGTCATCACCGCCGGCGGCGGCATGGCGGCCGAGCTGCTGGGCATCCCGTGGGTCGAGCTGTGCCCGCACCCGCTGTACATGCCGTCCAAGGGGCTGCCGCCGATCGGCAGCGGGCTGGCGCCGGGCACCGGGCTGCGGGGCCGCCTGCGCGACGCGGTGATGCGGGCGCTCACGGCACGGTCCTGGCGCGCCGGCCTGCGCCAGCGCGCGGCTGTCCGGGTCGAGATCGGGCTGCCCGCCGCTGATCCTGGCCCGCGGCGGCGGCTGATCGCGACGCTGCCGGCGCTCGAGGTGCCCCGGCCGGACTGGCCGGCCGAGGCCGTGGTGGTGGGGCCGTTGCACTTCGAGCCGACGGATCGCGTGCTGGACATCCCGGCCGGTGACGGGCCGGTCGTGGTCGTCGCGCCGTCGACCGCGCTGACCGGGGCCGAGGGGCTGGCCGAGGTCGCGCTGAGATGCCTCGTGCCGGAGGAGACGCTGCCGCCCGGATCGCGCCTCGTGGTGTCGTGGCTGGGCGGCCCGGACCTGACGGTGCCGCCGTGGGCGGTGGTGGGGCTGGGCCGGCAGGCCGACCTGTTGGCGCACGCCGACCTGGTGATCTGCGGGGGTGGTCACGGGATGGTCGCCAAGACGCTGCTGGCCGGGGTCCCGCTGGTGGTGGTTCCCGGCGGGGGCGACCAGTGGGAGATGGCCAACCGGGTGGTCCGCCAGGGCAGCGGGCGGCTGATCCGGCCGCTGACCGCCGACGCGCTGGTGGCCGCGGTCGGCGAGGTGCTGTCGTCGCCCGGCTATCGGGATGCGGCGCGGGCGGCGGGCGCCAGCGTGGCCGGGGTGGCCGACCCCGTGCTGGTGTGCCGGGAAGCGCTTGCTTTAGCTGGCTGAATCGCTGGGTATCTTGGCTGACGTGCGGCTGACCGAGTTTCACGAGCGCGTCGTTCTGCGCTTCGGCGCCGCCTATGGCTCGTCGGTGCTGGTGGACCACGTCCTCACCGGCCTCGACGGCCGGACCGCCGCGCAGGCGATCGAGGACGGCGTCGAGCCGCGCGACGTCTGGCGCGCCCTGTGCGTCGACTTCGACGTGCCCCGCGAGCAGTGGTGAGGGGATTGCCTGCTCGTTGATCCTGCGCCAGTGGTGGCGCTTTTCGGCGTGTCGCCGCCCTAGATGCAGAGTCAACGCCGGTTAGATCCCGGCGTTCGGCGTGTCCGCTTGAGTCGAACACGTGTTCGGCTACTGTGGAAAGCGTTCGAAAAGCCGACTTGTCGGTGGCCTTCTCTAGTGTCACGGCCAACCGACCGAAACCGGTCAGAAGAACGCACCGACTACAGGAGAGGCACCATGACGCAAGCCCCCGACCGCGAGAAGGCTCTCGAACTGGCGATGGCTCAGATCGAGAAGAGTTACGGCAAAGGCTCGGTGATGCGTCTCGGCGACGAGATGCGCCAGCCGATCTCGGTCATCCCGACCGGATCGATCGCACTGGACGTGGCCCTGGGCATCGGCGGCCTGCCGCGCGGCCGGGTCGTCGAGATCTACGGCCCGGAGTCCTCGGGTAAGACCACCGTCGCCCTACACGCGGTGGCCAACGCCCAGGCCGCCGGCGGCGTCGCGGCGTTCATCGACGCCGAGCACGCCCTCGACCCGGACTACGCCAAGAAGCTGGGGGTCGACACCGATTCCCTGCTGGTCAGCCAGCCCGACACCGGTGAGCAGGCCCTGGAGATCGCCGACATGCTGATCCGCTCCGGGGCGCTGGACATCCTGGTCATCGACTCGGTGGCCGCCCTGGTGCCGCGCGCCGAGCTCGAGGGCGAGATGGGTGACAGCCACGTCGGGCTGCAGGCCCGCCTGATGAGCCAGGCGCTGCGGAAAATGACCGGCGCGCTGAACAATTCGGGCACCACGGCCATCTTCATCAACCAGCTCCGCGAGAAGATCGGGGTGATGTTCGGCAGCCCCGAAACCACCACGGGCGGAAAGGCTTTGAAGTTCTACGCGTCGGTGCGCATGGACGTGCGCCGGATCGAGACGCTCAAGGACGGCACCAACGCGGTCGGCAACCGCACCCGGGTCAAGATCGTCAAGAACAAGGTTTCGCCGCCCTTCAAGCAGGCCGAGTTCGACATCCTCTACGGCCGGGGGATCAGCCGCGAGGGATCGCTGATCGACATGGGTGTGGATCAGGGCTTCATCCGCAAGTCCGGGTCGTGGTTCACCTACGAGGGCGAGCAGCTCGGCCAGGGCAAGGAGAACGCCCGCACGTTCCTGATGGAGAACGCCGACGTCGCCAACGAGATCGAGAAGAAGATCAAGGAGAAGCTCGGCATCGGCGCGGTGGTGACCGACGATGACGTCCTGCCCGCCCCCGTCGACTTCTGAGGCCTCGCGCGAGGAGCAGGCGCGGGCGCTGTGCCTGCGCCTGCTCACCGCGAGGGCGCGCACCCGGGCCGAGCTGTCCGGTCAGCTGGCCAAGCGCGGCTATCCGGACGACGTCGCCGGCCGGGTGCTCGACCGGCTCGCCGCCGTCGGCCTGATCGACGACAGCGACTTCGCCGAACAGTGGGTGCAGACCCGCCGGGCCAAGAGCAGGCGCGCGCTGGCCGCCGAACTGCACACCAAGGGTGTCGACAGGGAGGTGATCACCGCGGCGCTCGCCGGGATCGACGCGGGCGCCGAGCGTGACCGGGCCGAGCAGTTGGTGCGGTCCAGGCTGCGGCGCGAGACCCTGAGCGGCGACGACGCGAAGGTGACCCGCAGGCTCGTCGGAATGCTGGCCCGGCGCGGGTACAGCCAGAACCTGGCGTGCGAGGTGGTGCTGGCCGAGCTGGCCGCCGAGCGGGATCGCCGGCGCGTCTGACGGTCGGGTGGCCGGGGCCGGGCACCCCCCGGCCGCCGTACCATGGCCAGGTGACTTCGGTGGTGGCGCGAGACGACGTGACGGGCCCGGGCGGGCTCGACGGCGCGTCGTCGCGCACCTATCAGGTCCGGACGTACGGCTGCCAGATGAACGTCCACGACTCTGAGCGGCTGGCGGGCCTGCTGGAGGCGGCCGGCTACCGCCGCGCCGACGACGGGGCCGACGCGGATGTGGTGGTCTTCAACACCTGCGCCGTCCGCGAGAACGCCGACAACAAGCTGTACGGCAACCTGAGCCACCTGGCGCCGCGCAAGCGCGGCAACCCCGACATGCAGATCGCGGTCGGGGGCTGCCTGGCCCAGAAGGACCGGGAGGCGTTGCTGCGCAAGGCGCCGTGGGTGGACGTCGTGTTCGGCACCCACAACATCGGGTCGCTGCCCACGCTGCTCGACCGGGCCCGGCACAACCGGGTGGCCCAGGTCGAGATCGCCGAGTCGCTGCAGCAGTTCCCGTCCTCGCTGCCCAGCGCCCGCGAATCCGCCTACGCCGCCTGGGTTTCCATATCCGTCGGCTGCAACAACACCTGCACGTTCTGCATCGTGCCGTCGCTGCGCGGCAAGGAGGTCGACCGCGACCCGGCCGACGTGCTGGCCGAGGTGCGCTCGCTGGTCGCCGACGGCGTCCTCGAAGTCACGCTGCTCGGGCAGAACGTGAACGCCTACGGGGTGTCGTTCGCGGACCCGGTGCTGCCGCGCGACCGCGGGGCCTTCGCCGCGCTGTTGCGCGCCTGCGGGGACATCGACGGCCTCGAACGGGTCCGGTTCACCTCGCCGCATCCGGCGGAGTTCACCGACGACGTCATCGAGGCGATGGCCGAGACCCCGAACGTCTGCCCGGCGCTGCACATGCCGCTGCAGTCCGGCTCGGACCGGGTGCTGCGGGCGATGCGCCGTTCCTACCGCGCCGACCGCTACCTCGGGATCATCGACCGGGTGCGGGCCGCGATGCCGCACGCGGCCATCACCACCGACCTGATAGTCGGCTTCCCCGGTGAGACGGAAGAGGACTTCGCGGCGACGCTCGAGGTGGTTCGCCAGGCCCGGTTCGCGGCGGCGTTCACCTTCCAGTACTCCAAGCGGCCCGGCACGCCGGCGGCCGAGCTCGACGGGCAGCTGCCCAAAGCCGTTGTGCAGGAACGCTATGAACGGCTGGTCGAGCTGCAGGAGGAGATCTCGCTGCAGGGCAACCGGGCGCTGGTGGGCGAGGTCGTCGAGCTGCTGGTCGCCGCCGGCGAGGGTCGCAAGGACAGCCGCACGGCGCGCATGACCGGGCGCGCGCGCGACGGCCGCCTGGTGCACTTCGCCGCCGGCGAGGGGGTGCGGCCGGGCGACGTCGTCACCGCCGCCGTAACCGGCGCCGCGCCCCACCACCTGATCGCCGACGCGGGCGTCCTCACCCACCGCCGCACCCGTGCGGGCGACGCGTTCGCCGCGGAACTGCGCCCGGCAGCCACCGGCCTCGGCATGCCGACCATCGGGCCGTCCGTCGGCCCCGTACCACCCATGGGATGTGCACGATGAAGGAAGAACCCACCGGCCTCGACGCCCTGCGGACCGAGATCGAAGCCGCGGAGAAGCGCGTCGCCAGTGAAATCGACCCCGGCCCAAGGGGTTTGGTGGTGGCCATCCTGGTGTTCATTCTGCTGGCGACGTTCATCCTGCCGCACACCGGCGGGGTGCGCGGCTGGGACGTGCTGTTCGACAGCCACGGCGCCGACCGGGCCGCCGTGGCCCTGCCCTCGCGGGTGTTCGCCTGGCTGGTGCTGGTGTTCGGCGTCGGGTTCTCGATGCTGGCGCTGACGACACGGCGCTGGGCGCTGGCGTGGGTCGCCCTGGCGGGCTCGGCGATCGCCGGCGCGGCCGGGCTGCTTGCGGTCTGGTCGCGCCAGACCGCGCCGGCCGGACAGCCCGGTCCCGGCATCGGCCTGATCCTGGCGTGGATCACGGTGCTGGCGTTGACGTTTCATTGGGCCAGGGTCGTGTGGTCGCGCACGATCGTGCAGCTCGCGGCCGAGGAGCGGCGGCGCCAGCTCGCCAGAGACCAGCAGTCGAAGACCTTGCTGGAAAGCCTCGAAAACCCCGCCCGGCCGCAGACGCCCCCCGAGGCCCCACCTTCTTCGAGCTAGGACCTGCGGGTCAGCGCCTGGGCGGCCGCATCCGCCCACTGCCGCCACTGCTCGGCGTTGGCCCTGGCCTCCTCGGCCTCCTTGGTGCGGCCCGCCGCGGCGGCCTTCTGTGCCTGCTGCTCGTACTGCTCGGCGCGGTTGCGGAACTGCTCGGCGCGGGCCTGCGCCTGCGGATCCGACCAGCCGGCGTCGCCCGCGTCGCGCACCTTCTTCTCCACCGCGCGCAACCGCCGCTCCAGCTCGGCCGACCGCTCCCGCGGCACGCGGCCGATCGCGTCCCACTTGTCCGCGATCGCCCGCAGCGCCGCGCGGGCGGCGTCGTGGTTGGTGGTGTCGATCTTCTCCGCCTCCGCCAGCAGCGCCTCCTTGGCGGTGGCGTTGGCCCGCAACTCGGCGTCCTTCTCCGCCGTCGCCGCGTTGCGGGCGGTGAAGAAGGCGTCCTGGGCGGCCTTGAACCGCTTCCACAGCGCGTCGTCGACCTCCCGGCTGGTGCGGCCCGCCGCCTTCCATTCGGTCAGCAGCTTCCGGAACTCCGCGCTGGTGGCCGTCCAGTCGGTCGAATCGGACAGCTCCTCGGCGCGCTCGCACAGGCGTTCCTTCGACTGCCGCACGCCCGACCGCTCCCGGTCGAGTTCGGCGAAATGCGCGCCGCGCCGCCGGTTGAAGGCCTCGCGCGCGGCCGAGTACCGCTTCCACAGCGCGTCGTCGACCTTGCGGTCCAGGCCGCTGATGGTCTTCCACTCATCGAGGATCGTGCGCAGCCGGTCGCCCGCGCTCTTCCACTGCGTCGAGTTGGCGGCCAGCTCCTCGGCCTCCGCGGCCAGCGCCTCCTTGCGGGCCGTCTGGGCGGCCCGGTGCTCGTCGCGCCGCGAGCGCTCCTCCGAGACGGCCGCCCCGGCGCGTTCGACCAGGGTGGTCAGCCGCGCGGCCAGCGCGTCGATGTCGCCGAGCACCGCGGCCGTCGGCAGGGTCTCGGCGAGGGCGGAGGCGTTCGCCCGGATCTTGCGGGCGTCGCCGGTCCCGGCCGCCAGCCGCTCCTCCAGGAGCGTGACCTCGGTGCTCAGGTCGTCGAATCGGCGGCCGAAGTGGGCGAACGCCGCTTCCCGGTCGCCGGCCTGCCACGAGCCGACAACGCGCTCGCCCGCGCCGCTGATCAGCCACACGGTGCCGTCGTCGTCGACGCGGCCGAACCGGTGCGGATCGCTGCGCGGCGGCGCGATCACGGGGTGGGCGGCGGGCCTCGCAACGGGCCGGGGGCCGGGGCGCGGGCCCGGGCGCGGCACCGGGCCGGCGGCCGAGACCGGTTCGGGAGCCGGCTCCGAGACCGGGCCGGGCGAATCGCTGCCGTGGGGCCCCTCGACCGTCATGCGCTCGTCACCACCTTCCGCGCGGTCACCTACCCGCGCACCTGCCGCGCGAAGCGGCACCCGTACGGCCTTCGGGGCCGTTTCCCTCAGTATTCAAGCACTTGCCTGATCGCGTGCCGCAACCTTCGACCGCGCGGGCGCGGCGGCAGAGTCATGACACAGATTCCGCACAGCCGACGCATAGGTTCACGGAGTATGAATTGTCCAACCGTCGGTCGAGACCGTGACCGTCTCGCACTACAGTGTTGGTTTAACCGGTATCAAACATCACGTGTACATGCGTCTTTCGTAGGGAACGCTGGTCGGGACGCTGATGAGGGGGTTCCCATGTCGAAAGTGGACGTAGCGGCGCTGATCGCCTTGTGCGCGGCGCTGGCCTCCGCCGTGGGCGACGTGATCCGTCAGCGCTCGGCGCAGGAGATCACCGACAAGGAAGTCGGACACCTCGAACTGTTCCGCATGTCGTTGCGCGACAAGCGGTGGTGGCTGGGCGGGCTGGCGGCGGTCGTCAACTACAGCCTGCAGGCCGGGGCCCTGGCCTGGGGCTCGGTGGTGCTGGTGACCGCGCTGCAGGTGACCGCCCTGCTGTTCGCCCTGCCGATCTACGCGCGGCTGAGCAACAACCGGGTGACCCGCTGGGAGTGGATGTGGGCGGTCGTGCTGGCCGCCTCGCTGGCCGTCGTCATCATCGTCGGCGACCCGGCGTCCGGGCATCAGCGGGCGCCGCTGTCGACGTGGCTGGTGGTGGCCGCGATCATGGGCCCCTTGTTGGTGTTGTGCGTCGTGGGGGCGCGGGTGTGGCGCGGCCGCCCCGTCGCGGCGATCTTGCTGGCCCTCGTGGCCGGGTCGTCCCTGGCGTTGTTCGCGGTGCTGACCAAGGGCGTGGTCGAGGTGGCCGAGGACGGACTCGGCGCCGTGGTGCGCGCACCCGAGCTGTACCCGTGGCTGGTCGTGATGATCTGCGGAATGGTGTTCCAGCAGTCCGCCTTCCGCGCGGGCGCGTTGACCGCGTCGCTGCCGACGATGACCGTGGCGAAGCCCGTGGTGGCCGGCGTGCTCGGGGTGACGGTGCTGGGTGAGGCGCTGGGCGCCAGGGGCCCCGCGGCGGTCGTGCTGGTGGCGGCCGTGGCGATGGTCGTCATCGCGACCGTGGCGCTGGCCCGCGGCGAGGCCGCCTCGATGGCCGCCGAGCACGGAAGCGACGTGAACCTCGCCGGCGCGCACGAGCGGCTCCCCGGCGGGGATCGGCCACCGGCCGAGGGCACGGGGGGCGCACTCGCGCGGGACGCGGCCGCATCCGAAAGCGCGCGGACCATCCCCTAGTTTGGTGGCGTGCTGAGCGCCATCGCGATCGTGCCCTCGGCGCCGGTCCTGGTACCCCAACTGGCGGGAGCGGCGGCCGCCGAGGTGGCCGACGTCGCCAACGCCGCGCTGGCCGCGGCCGCCCTGCTGCCGCCGCGATGGGTGGTCATCGGCATCGGTGAGGCCGACGCCGCTTACGGTCCCGACGCCGCCGGCACCTTAGCGGGCTTCGGCGTCGACGTCCCCGTCAGCCTTTCCCCGCGGGGCGGCCGACCCGTCGAACTCCCCGTCTGCGCGCTGCTGGGCGCGTGGCTGCGGGGCCGGGCGCGGCCCGAGGCCAGCGCCAGGGTGCGCGTCTACCGCGCCGACCACGACGCCGGCGCCGCGCTGGAGCACGGCCGGCGGTTGCGCGCCGAGCTGGATGCGGAGCCGGACCCGACCGGGGTGCTGGTGGTTGCCGACGGGGCGAACACGCTCACGCCGGCCGCGCCGGGCGGACACCACCCGGAAAACGCCGACGCGCAGCGGGCCCTGGACGACGCGCTGGCGCGCGGCGACGTCGCCGCCCTGACCCGGCTGCCCCGGCCGATCCCGGGGCGGGTCGCCTTCCAGGTGCTCGCCGGCCTCACCGAGCCGGGGCCCCGCTCCGCCAAGGAGCTCTACCGCGGCGCCCCCTACGGGGTGGGCTATTTCGTCGGCGCCTGGCAGGCGTGACGGTGGCCGTGCGACCGCTGGCGATCATCGGGCCCACCGGCACCGGCAAGTCCGGGCTGGCGCTCGACTTCGCCGAGCGGGCCGAGCGGCTGGGGCTCGGCGCCGAGATCGTCAATGCCGACGCGATGCAGCAATACCGGGGCATGGACATCGGCACCGCCAAGCTGCCCGTCGAGGAGCGCCGCGGCATCCCGCACCACCAGCTCGACGTCCTGCACGTGACGCAGACGGCGACCGTCGCCCGCTACCAGCGGGAGGCCGCCGCCGACGTCGAAGCCATCGCGGCCCGGGGCGCGGTGCCGGTGATCGTCGGCGGCTCGATGCTCTACATCCAGTCGTTGCTTGACGACTGGTCGTTTCCCGCGACGGACCCCGACATGCGGGCCCGCTGGGAACGGCGCCTGGCCGAGGAGGGCGTCGGCCGGCTGCACGCCGAACTGACCCGCCGCGACCCCGCCGCGGGCGCGGCCATCCTGCCCACCGACGCCCGGCGCACCGTGCGGGCGCTCGAGGTCGTCGAGCTCACCGGGCAGCCGTTCGCCGCGTCGGCGCCGACCATCGGCAGCCCCCGATGGGACACCGTGATCGTCGGATTGGACTGCGACACCGCCATTCTCGACGAACGGCTGGCCCGGCGCACCGACGCCATGTTCGACCGGGGCCTGGTCGCGGAGGTGACCGCGCTGCTCGACGAAGGCCTGCGCGACGGGGTCACGGCGTCGCGGGCACTGGGGTACGCGCAGGTGATCGCGGCGCTCGACGCGGGCGGCGGGGCCGACCGGCTGCGTGCCGCGCGCGACGAGACCTACGTGGGCACCCGGCGCTACGTGCGACGGCAGCGGTCGTGGTTCCGACGCGACCACCGGGTGCGCTGGCTCGACGCGACCGACGGCGCCAGTCTCGTCGACGACGCCGTGCGGTTGTGGCGAGACGTACCCTGAACAGGTGATCCGCTTCGCCAAGGGCCACGGCACCGAGAACGACTTCGTGCTGCTGCCCGACCTCGACGCGGCGCTGGCGCTGAGCCCCGACAGGGTCGCCGCGCTGTGCGACCGGCGTCGTGGCCTGGGCGCCGACGGCGTCCTGCGGGTCACGACGGCCGGCGCCGCGCTGGGGGCCGGCGTCCTCGACCGCCTGCCCGACGGCGTCGCCGCGGGCGACTGGTACATGGACTACCGCAACGCCGACGGCTCGACCGCCCAGATGTGCGGCAACGGGGTGCGGGTGTTCGCACACTACCTGCGCGCCGCCGGCCTCGAGGGCCGCGACGACTTCGTGGTCGGCTCGCTGGCCGGGCCGCGGCCGGTCACCGTGCACGGCGTGGACTCCACCAACGCCGACGTCACCGTCGACATGGGCAAGGCCAACACGCTCGGGAGGGGAGAGGCGGTCGTCGGTGGCCGGCGGTTCGCCGGCCTGGCCGTCGACGTCGGCAATCCGCACCTCGCCTGCGTCGACCCCGGCCTGACCGCCGAGGCGCTGGCGGCGCTGGACGTCGCCGCGCCGGTGCGCTTCGACCACGGGCAGTTCCCGGAGGGGGTCAACGTCGAGATCCTCACCGTCCCGGTCGACGGCGTCGTGCGGATGCGGGTCCACGAGCGGGGGGTCGGCGAGACGCGATCGTGCGGCACCGGAACGGTCGCGGCCGCCGTGGCCGCGCTGGCCGACGCCGGCGCGAACACCGGGGCCCTGACCGTGCGGGTGCCCGGCGGCGACGTCGTCGTCACGATCACCGACGCCACCAGCTACCTGCGGGGACCGTCCGTCCTGGTGGCCCACGGCGAGATCAGCGGGGAATGGTGGCGCGCCCAGGAGCGTTAATTCGGATGCACGCCACCGATTCCGCGTGCATCATCGTTTATTGCCTATGACAAATCCCGAATTCACTGAAATTGTGCCGGAGCCCAGCACCGGCGAGCTCGCACTCGAGGACCGCTCCGCGCTGCGCCGCGTCGCCGGCCTGTCCACCGAGCTCGCCGACGTCTCCGAGGTCGAGTACCGGCAGTTGCGCCTGGAGCGCGTCGTCCTGGTGGGGGTCTGGACCGACGGCACCGCCGCCGACAGCCAGGCCAGCATGGCCGAGCTCGCGGCCCTCGCCGAGACCGCGGGCTCCCAGGTGCTCGAGGCGCTGATCCAGCGCCGCGACAAGCCCGACCCCGCCACCTACATCGGCTCGGGTAAGGCCCAGGAACTACGCGAGGTGGTGCTGGCGACCGGCGCCGACACCGTCATCTGCGACGGCGAGCTGTCCCCGGCGCAGCTCACCGCGCTGGAGAAGGCCGTCAAGGTCAAGGTCATCGACCGCACCGCGCTGATCCTCGACATCTTCGCCCAGCACGCCACCAGCCGGGAGGGCAAGGCGCAGGTGTCGCTGGCGCAGATGGAATACATGCTGCCGCGGCTGCGCGGCTGGGGTGAATCGATGTCCCGGCAGGCCGGCGGCCGCGCCGGCGGCAGCGGCGGGGGAGTGGGCCTGCGTGGCCCCGGTGAGACCAAGATCGAGACCGATCGCCGCCGCATCCGCGAGCGCATGTCCAAGCTGCGCCGCGAGATCAAGGACATGAAGCAGGTGCGCGACACCCAGCGCAGCCGCCGGCTGGCCAGCGACGTGCCATCCGTCGCGATCGTCGGTTACACCAACGCCGGCAAGTCAAGCCTGCTCAACGCGCTGACCGGGGCGGGCGTGCTGGTGCAGGACGCCCTGTTCGCCACCCTCGAGCCCACCACCCGGCGCGCCGAGTTCCCGGACGGGCGTCCGTTCGTGCTCACCGACACGGTCGGGTTCGTCCGGCACCTGCCCACCCAGCTGGTCGAGGCGTTCCGCTCCACCCTCGAGGAGGTCGTCGACGCCGACCTGCTGGTCCACGTCGTCGACGGCTCCGACGTCAACCCGCTCGCCCAGATCAACGCCGTCCGGCAGGTTGTGTCCGACGTGGTAGCCGACCACAACGGCGCGCCGCCGCCGGAGTTGTTGGTGGTCAACAAGATTGACGCCGCCAGCGACCTGGCACTGGCCAAGCTGCGGCACGCGCTGCCCGGCGCGGTGTTCGTCTCGGCGCGCACCGGTGACGGGATCGACGCCCTGCGGCGGCGGATGGCCGAGCTCGCCGCTCCCAGCGACGCCGCCGTCGACGTGGTGATCCCGTACGACCGCGGCGACCTCGTGGCCCGGCTGCACGCCGACGGGCGCGTCCAGCAGGAGGAGCACAACGCCGACGGCACCCGGATCAAGGCGCGGGTGCCGGTCGCGCTGGCCGCCACTCTCCAGGGCTTCGCCGCCGAATAGCCCGTCGGTCGCGACCCGCATCGCCCGGCGACGCCGCGCTCGCCGCCCCCTAGGCCGCGCGGCGGCTGAGACCGGCACGCCCCGACACCCTGCCGACCAACCGCCCGGTTGGTATATGTTGGGCGACAGAGTTGCCAGTCGGCGGCGGTCACCGGAGGTCTTCCATGGGCAGTGCCATCAAGTATCAGCGCACGTTGTTCGAGCCCGAGCACGAGCTGTTCCGCGAGTCCTACCGCGCCTTCCTGGACCGCCACGTGGCCCCCTATCACGACGAGTGGGAGAAGGCGAAGATCGTCGACCGCGGCGTGTGGCTCGAGGCCGGCAAACAGGGCTTCCTCGGCATGGCCGTCCCGGAGGAGTACGGCGGCGGCGGCAACGGCGACTTCCGGTACAACACGATCATCACCGAGGAAACGACCGCCGGACGTTACAGCGGAATCGGTTTCGGCCTGCACAACGACATCGTGGCGCCCTACCTTCTGGAGCTCGGCACCGAGGAGCAGAAGCAGCGCTGGCTGCCGAAATTCTGCTCCGGCGAGATCATCACGGCGATCGCGATGACCGAACCCGGGACGGGAAGCGACCTGCAGGGCATCAAGACCCGCGCGGTCAAGCAGGGCGACCACTACGTTCTCAACGGGTCAAAGACGTTCATCACCAACGGGATCAACTCCGACCTGGTGATCGTCGTGGCGCAGACCGATCCCGACAAGGGGGCACAGGGCTTTTCGCTGCTTGTCGTCGAACGCGGCATGGAAGGCTTTGAGCGGGGCCGTCATTTGGACAAGATCGGCCTCGACGCCCAGGACACGGCGGAATTGTCGTTCACCGACGTCAAGGTGCCCGCCGAGAACCTGCTGGGCCAGGAGGGCATGGGCTTCATCTACCTCATGCAGAACCTGCCGCAGGAACGCATCTCGATCGCCGTCATGGCGGCCGCGGCCATGGAGCAGGTGCTCGAAGCGACCCTGCAATACACCAAGGAGCGCAAGGCATTTGGCAAGCCGATCGGCAGCTTCCAGAACAGCCGCTTCGTGCTGGCCGAGCTCGCGACCGAGGCCACCGTGGTTCGCATGATGGTCGACGAGTTCGTCCGCCTGCACCTGGACAAGAAGCTCACCGCCGAGCAGGCCGCGATGGCCAAGTGGTACACCACGGAAAAGCAGGTGCACCTGATCGACCGGTGCCTGCAGCTGCACGGCGGGTATGGGTACATGCGCGAATACCCGGTCGCCCGTGCCTATCTCGACGCCCGGGTGCAAACCATCTACGGCGGCACCACCGAGATCATGAAGGAAATCGTCGGCCGCAGCCTCGGCGTCTGATAGCGGCGCCGCACGCCATTGCGGCAAAGATTGGCGTTTCCTCGGGTGGATTGTCGCCCCGTGGAGGGCTTCACGTACCGTCTGCACATGCGGGTCGTCGGTGAACGCGGCGCTTTTCGGTTATCTCGCGGCGTCGTGAATGGGCTGCGATATGGGCGCGGTCCGGCATCATTTCCACATCGGCGCGGTCTCCGTTTCCGTACTATTCCGGAATCGACTTCGCATTTTCCGATGGCAGGAGCAAAGTTATGCGAGCCGGCGATAATGCGGATCGTCATCGGGTCGCGTCCCATTGGTGGGGGCGCGACCCGTTCGCCGGGTCTGCAGGATACGGACGTGGCCGCAGATAGCTGCATATCCGTCGGCTGGGAGGCTTGGTGAACGGGCACAAAGGGCGCATGCGCAGGCTGATCGGGACCGCGCTGGTCAGCTTGGCGGTCACGGCGGCGGCCGCGGCATTGCTGGGGCCCGCGGCGGTGGCGTCTCCGATCGGCGACGCCGAGGCCGCGATGATGGCGGCCTGGGAGAAGGCCGGCGGCGACACCTCACCGCTCGGCGCACGCAAGGGCGACGTCTACCCGGTGGCGGACGGCTTCGCCCTGGACTTCGACGGCGGCCGGATGTTCTACACCACCGACACCGGCGCCAAGTTCGTGTTCGGCCCCATCCTCGACAAGTACTCCTCGCTCGGCGGCCCGGCCGGCAGTGACCTGGGGTGGCCGACCATCAACGAAGTGCCCGGCCTGGCGGGCCCGGACAGCCGCGTGGCCACGTTCTCCGCGAGCGACAAGCCGGTGATCTTCTGGACGTCCGAGCACGGCGCCTTCGTCGTGCGCGGGGCGATGAACGCCGCCTGGGACAAGCTCGGCAGCTCCGGCGGCGTCATGGGCGCCCCGGTCGGCGACGAGACCTACGACGGCGAGGTGACCTCGCAGAAGTTCACCGGTGGCCAGGTGTCGTGGAACCGGCAGACCAAGCAGTTCGCCACCGAGCCGCCGGCCCTGGCCGAACAGCTCAAGGGCCTGCAGGTGCCGATCGACCCGACGGCGGCGATCAACATGGCGTGGCGCGCGGCCGGCGGCGCGAACGGCCCGCTGGGAGCCAAGCAGGGAGGGCAGTACCCGATCGGCGGCGACGGGATCGCCCAGAACTTCGCCGGCGGCAAGGTGTTCTTCAGCCCGGCCACCGGCGCGAACGCCGTCGAGAAGAACATCCTCGCCAAGTACGAGTCGCTGGGCGGCCCGGTGGGCAGCGACCTGGGCTTCCCGGTGGCGAACGAGTCCGACGGCGGCGTGGGGCCCTCGAGCCGGATGTGTACGTTCTCCGCCGCGGACAAGCCGGTGATCTTCTGGACATCCGACCACGGCGCGTTCGTCGTGCGCGGCGCGATGAAGGCCGCGTGGGACAAGCTGCGCGGCGCCGCCGGGAAGTTGGGCGCGCCGGTCGGCGACCAGTCCGTGGACGGCGACGTGGTCTCCCAGCAGTTCACCGGCGGCAAGGTCTCGTGGAACCGGGCGAAGAACACGTTCAGCACCGACCCGTCCAACCTGGCGCCGCTGCTGTCCGGCCTGCAGGTGCCCGGACAGAACCAGCCGAGCAGCGCGGCGGGACCGTCCCACGCCAAGAAGTTCACCTGGCAGTGGTGGTGGCTGCTTGCCGCCATCCCGGTGCTGGTCTTGCTCGCGGTGTCGGCGCTGCTGGCCCTGGGCTGGCGTCGTCGCCGCGCGGGCAGGCTGGCCGCCTCGTGGGACCGGCAGCCCGACGCGGATGCCGGCTACGAGAGCGGCTACGAGGCCGCGGGGGACCGGCGCTGGGGCCACGACGACGCCGACGGCGGCCACTACCCGGTCGACGACTACGCGGCGCCCGAGCAGGAACCGGCGCGCGTCAGCTGGCGGCGCGGGCCGGACGACGACGACGGCGCGGCGCCTGCGGCCGCGGAGGACGAATACGGCCGTGTGCCCGGTGGATTCGCCGCCGACGAGGACGAAGATCCCGACTCGATCGACACCGACTCGATCCCGGTCGTGTCCGGAGCGGCGCTCACCGGGGCCGCACACCCCGAGGCGGGCTACGACGAGCACGGCTATGACGAGGCGGGCTACGACGAGCACGGCCATGACGAGGCGGGCTACGAGGAGCCTGGCTATGACGAGCCGGGCTATGGCGAGCCGGGTTATGCCGAGCACGGCTACCCGGAAGCGGAGACCGCCGCGCAGCATCCGTTCGCGGGCCACCCGGACGAAGCGGGGGAGCAGGGTCCCGAGGAGCACCCGGACGTCGCGATCCCGCGCGCCGCAGCCGATCTCGGCACGCCCGAGGCCACCGCACCCGACGAGGAGGTGGCGGAGGCGGGCGTCGCCGACACCACCGGCGACGAGCCCCGCACTGACGAGCCCCGCACCGGCCGTCACGCGGCCGTGGATGCCGACGATGACGGCGAGTGGGCCGCAGCCTTGGCGCCGAGCGGCCGGCCGACCATCCACCTACCGCTCGACGACCCCTATCAGGTTCCCGACGGCTATCCGATCAAGGCCAACGCCAGCTTCGGCCTCTACTACACACCCGGCAGCGCGCTCTACCATGACACGCTGGCCGAAATATGGCTCACGAGTGAGGAAGTCGCGCGGGCCAACGGCTTCATCAAGGCCGACTGAAGCCGGCAGGCGCTAGACCTTGCGGATCACGGTGACGACCTTGCCGAGCACGGTGGCGTCATTGCCCGGTATCGGATCGAACGCCGGGTTGTGGGGCATCAGCCACACCTGACCGCCCGCGCGCCGGAACGTCTTGACGGTGGCCTCGCCGTCGAGCATGGCGGCGACGATGTCGCCGTTGTCGGCGACATTCTGCTGGCGCACCACTACCCAGTCGCCGTCGCAGATCGCCGCCTCCACCATCGAGTCGCCGACGACCTTGAGCAGAAACAGCGTGCCCTCACCGACGAGCTCGCGGGGCAGCGGGAAGACGTCTTCGACGGCCTCCTCGGCGAGGATCGGCCCGCCGGCCGCGATGCGCCCGAGGACCGGAACGAAGGTCGGTTCCGGCAGGGCGTCCGACCCGGCGACCTCGGTGGTCGGCACGGCATCGTCGCGGGCGTCGTCGGCACCGCGGACGTCGACGGCGCGCGGGCGGTTCGGGTCGCGGCGAAGGAAGCCCTTGCGCTCCAGGGTGCGCAGCTGGTGGGCCACAGAGGAGGTCGACGTCAGGCCGACGGCGTCGCCGATCTCGCGGATGCTCGGCGGGTAGCCCCGGCTGGTCACCGAGGCGCGAATCACGTTGAGGATGGTGCGCTGACGTTCGGTCAGCGAAGAATCGGCGGAAGGCAACCGGCCGCCCCGGCCGGCGGATGAGGTGTCGTTGCTGTCGCTCATGGACTGAGGGTAACCGCGGCGTTGGCAAGAATCAAACATGTGTTCGACTGGCGTGTCGCGGGCCGCAAGACCGCCCGAAACGCTGTCAAGCCTGGGGAATAACAATGGTGTAACTCTTCGGGCGACGGGGTACTTCTGCTCCATGCCATTGGTAGCGACCGACGGACTTGTCGGTGGTGTGATCTAGCGTCTTGCTCGTGGAAGACACGCTTCGCTCAAACGTTCGGTTTCGAACACGCGAGCGACTACAGTGTCGAACACACGAGCGAGACTTAGTTGACCGGAGGGAACGCAGATGACCATCATCCACACACTCTCGCCGCATACCGGCAGCGTTCGGCGCCCTGGCCCGTTCCCCAGCGCACCCGCGCCGGGCCAGCGCTACGGCCGCGACGGAATGTCCCGCTCACGCAGGCCGGGGCCGTCCCGTCCGGCGGTCGCACCGATGCGCTACCACGGGACAGGCGTCCGGATGTCCGCGGCGCCGCACCGCCGGCGTCCCGTGACGGTGGCGACGACGGTCGGACTCGCCCTGGTGGCGGGCCTGATCACGCTGTGGCTCGGTCTGGTCGCAAACGTCGGGCAGGTCCTCAACGGCGACGCCGGCGCAGCGTCGGCCCGCGTTCCCGACCGGCTCGCCGTCGTGCGGGTCGAGGGTGGAGAGTCCCTGGAAGACGTCGCGCACCGCGTGGCGCCGGACGCGCCGGCCGCCCAGGTCGCGCAGCGGATCCGCGAGCTCAACGACCTCCCGTCGCCGGCGCTGGCCGCGGGCCAGACCCTGATCGCCCCGGTCGACTGACGGTGTGGGCCGCGCGCCCCGTGGTCGCTCCGCGCTCGCCCGGCAGGCGAACGCGCGGGTACGCTCAGGTTCTGCGGTACCCGGTTTCATCACGGCGAAGGAGCGGCCATGCACTGTCCGTTCTGCCGTCATCCCGATTCGCGGGTGATCGATTCCCGGGAAACCGATGAGGGGCAAGCCATCCGGCGCCGCCGATCGTGCCCCGAATGCGGTCGGCGCTTCACCACCGTCGAGACCGCGGTCCTGGCGGTCGTCAAACGCAGCGGCGTCACCGAGCCGTTCAGCAGGGAGAAGGTCATCAGCGGCGTCCGACGGGCGTGCCAGGGCCGCCAGGTGGACGACGACGCGCTGAACCTGCTGGCCCAGCAGGTGGAGGACACCGTGCGGGCGGCCGGCTCGCCGGAAGTCCCCAGCCACGAGGTCGGCCTGGCGATCCTCGGGCCGCTGCGCGACCTCGACGAGGTCGCCTACCTGCGGTTCGCGTCGGTGTACCGGTCCTTCTCGTCCGCCGAGGACTTCGAGCGCGAGATCGAGGCGCTGCGCGAGCACCGCAAGGTCTCGGCCCCGGGCTGACCATGCCCGCCGACCTGCACCCCGACCTGGCCGACCTGGCCCCGCTGCTGGGCACCTGGACCGGCCGGGGCGCGGGCAAATACCCGACTATCGAGCCGTTCGACTACCTCGAGGAAGTCGTGTACTCGCACGTCGGCAAGCCGTTCCTGGTTTACGGCCAAAAAACCCGGGCGGTCAGCGACGGCAGGCCCCTGCACGCCGAAACCGGTTACCTGCGGGTGCCGCGGGCCGGGCACGTCGAACTGGTCCTGGCGCACCCCAACGGCATCACCGAGATCGAGGTCGGCACCTACTCGCTCACCGGCGGCGGCGTCGAGATACAGATGGCGTCGACGGCGATCGGTCTGACCCCGACCGCCAAAGAGGTGACCAGCCTCAGCCGTTCCCTGCGCATCCGGGGCGACGAGCTGTCGTATTCACTGCGGATGGGCGCGGTCGGCCAGCCGCTGCAGGATCACCTCGACGCGGTGCTGTACCGCGGCCACTAGGCCGCGGGACGTCAGGTCGCGCTGCGTTCGTCGGAACCCATGGCGTTGAGGACGGCGACGCGCGTGGGGGCGGGCCCGGTGACCGTCTTCTCGCCGCCACCGCTGCGGAGCAACTCGCGCAGCGCGGTCTGGTTGTATTCGGCGGGCTCGGTCGTATCGACGAAGCGCTGCACCACATCGATGAACCGGGCCGGGTCGTCGTGGAACGGGAAATGGCCGGCGCCCTCGAAGATCTCGAGGCGGGAGCCCGGCATCGCGGCGTGCGCCATCCGCGCATGACCCACGGGCACCACCGAATCCTTGGCGCCCCAGACGATCTGCACCGGGATGGCCTCGGTCAGGTAGCACCGGTCCAGCATCGTGACGATCTGCCCGCGCCAGTCCACCACCGCCCGCAGCGTGCGGCTGAACGCCGCCGACGCCGTCGGCTCCGGCAGGTCGTCGAGGATCCGCAGCATGTTGGGCAGGTCGCGGCCCAGGCCCGTGCTGCCCAGCATCGTGCCCAGCACGCGGCCGAAGATCTGAACTGCCGGCAGCACCAGCGGCAGGCGCAGCAGGGCGAGCGCCTCGCTGCCCATCGGCAGGGATGCGCAGCGCAGGACGAAGTTCACGTCCTTGGTGACGCCGCCGGCGCCCACCAGGATCAGCCGCTCCACCAGATGCGGGAACTGGTAGGCGAATTGCATGGCGACCCCGCCGCCGAGCGAATGGCCGACGATGGTCGCCCGCTCGATGTCGAGCACGCTGAGCAGGTCGCGCATCCCGTTCGCGTAGGCCGCGACGGAGTAGTCGGCCCGGGGCTTGTCGGACCGCCCGTGGCCCAGCAGGTCGGGGGCGATCACCGTGAACCGCTGAGCGAGCTTGGCCTGCACGGTGTTCCACGTCGTGGAGTTGTCGCCGATGCCGTGGATCAGCAGGATCGCCGGCCCCGAGCCGGCGATCCGGAAGGCCCGTCGGTACCCGTGGATGGTGCGGAACTCCAGCCGGGGTGCGGTCACTTCACGCACCGGGCGGAGGGTGGCCGTGCGCTTCCGCTCGGTCATCTCGCCAACCTTGGTGTCGGGCCGGGGCATGAGCCGCGGCGAAGGGCGGGTGGGAGTAGGTCGGACGGAAACTCAAGCCTGGTCGTCGTCGTCGAACTTCTTCTCCGCCTGCTGGGCCAAGAATCGCTCGAACTCTGCGCCAAGCTCGTCGCCGCTAGGCAGGTCCTCGTCGCGTGTTAGTAACGACCTGTTCTCCTGAGCGTCGATGAAGGCATCGTACTGTCGCTCCAGCGCGGCCACCACTTGAGCCACTTCGGCGCTCGCCTGCACCTGCTCGTCGATCTTGGCGCGGATTTCGGTAGCGGCCTCCGCCAGGGCGGCCAGGGGCAACTCCAGCGAGCCGGTCTTCGCGACCTGCGCGAGCAGCGCCTGCGCGGCGGCGGGGTAGTCGGTCTGGGTGAGGTAGTGCGGGACGTGCACCGTGAAACCGACCACCTCGTGGCCGTGCTGGGCCATCCGGAACTCGAGCAGGTTGGACGCGCTGCCGGGGACCTGGATCTCGGAGATCCACGGCGTGAAGTCGGCGATCAGTTCGGGGTTGTTGGAATGCGCCGTCATCGTGATCGGACGCGTGTGGGGGACCGCCATCGGGACCGTGCCCAGCCCGATGGTCTGACGCACCCCCAGCCGCTCGGCGAGCAGGCGCACCGCGGTGACGAAACGCTCCCACTTGAGGTCCGGCTCCATGCCGGCGAGCAGCAGGAACGGGGTGCCGACGCTGTCGCGCAGCGCGTACAGGCTGAGGTCGGGGTCGTCGTAGTTGGTGAAGTGGTCCGTCTTGAAGGTCATCAGCGGCCTGCGCGAGCGGTAATCCAGCAGGTCGTCGATGGCGAACGACGCGACCAGCTCGGTGTCCAGCACCGCCCGCAGGTGGGCCGAGGACAGGCGAATGGCGTGGCCGGCGTCGGAAAAGCCCTCCAGCGCGTGCACCAACACCGGGCCGCGGCCGTCCGACGCCGACAGCTGGGGCGCCGGGAACTCGAGCTCGTACATGCCCTGTTGCCCGGGCTGGTAGTAGTCGTCGTCTCGGCCTCGGTGGTCGGCCATGGGATTGCCTCCTGCCGGTCCTGTCCAGGGTGCCCTGACTATTCTCTCTCGAATCGTCCCGCGATTCAGCGAACAGCACCGCGTCTGGTCGGTCAAACTCCGGTGCGTGGCCCGGGGCGCTGGGAGGCGCGGTGAAGTGCGCCCGGCACAGGGTGGTCAGGCATGATGGGGACACAATGCGCGTGCCGAAACTCTTGCTGTGCTTGGTGGTCGGTCTGGCGACGTCGGTGACGTCGTGCCACCGGCCCGGCGACCATGCGTCGGGTCCCGCCCCGTCCGCCCCCAAGGCCAGCGGCCCGGTCCAGCGGCTCGCCCAGCCCCAGCAGAAGGCAACCGCGACCCCGGTGGACCCGGATCGGCGGGTCGGTGCCATCTTCATCGACGGCGGCTCCCTGCACGTGTGCACGGGCTCGGTGGTGCACTCGGCGAGCGGGAACCTGATGATCACCGCGGCGCACTGCCTGGCGGGCGCGTCCAAGATCACGTTCGTCCCGGGGCTGGCCGGCGACGCCGCGCCCGCACCCGCGGACGTGTGGAAGGCCGACGCGATCTACCTCGATCCGCGCTGGTCGGCCGACAAGGACCCGCACGCCGACTACGCGGTCGCGCGGATGAGCAACGAGGCCGGCATTCCGGTCGAGTCGCACGTCGGCCTCGCGCTCACGCTCGGGACGACGCCCCCGCCCGGCAGCCACGTCACCGTCCTCGGGTATCCGGCCGGCGTGGGCGGGTCACCCATCGGCTGTCAGGCCAGCACGTCACTCAACGACAGTGGCTTCCCCTCGCTCGCCTGCGAGGGGCTGGTGGACGGAACGAGCGGCGCGCCGTGGGTCAGCGGTACCACGCTCACCGGGCTGATCGGCGGGTTCGAGCGGGGCGGGTGCGCCCCCAACGTCTCGTACTCGGCGCCGTTCGACGAGCACGTCGCCCAGTTGCTCGCCCGCGCCGACGCGGGGGGTCCCGGCGACCCGCTGCCGGGTGACGTGCCCGACACCTGTTAGGGCTCAGCGCCGGAACTGGTGGAGCGCCCGAATCTTGTTCATGACGTCGAGCGCGGCCACCTTGTAGGCCTCGGAGAACGTCGGGAAGTTGAACACCGCCTCCACCAGGTACTCGACGGTGCCCCCACAGCCCATCACGGCCTGCCCGATGTGCACCATCTCGGTGGCGCTGGTGCCGAAGATGTGCACGCCCAGCAGCCGCAGGTCCTCGGTGGACACCAGCATCTTGAGCATGCCGTAGGAGTCGCCGGCGATCTGGCCGCGGGCCAGCTCGCGGTACCGCGCGACGCCCACCTCGTAGGGGATGGCGTTCTTGGTGAGTTCCACCTCGGTGGCGCCGACATAGGAGATTTCGGGGATCGAGTAGACGCCGATCGGCTGCAGTTGGGTGATGCCCTCGGTCGGCTCGCCGAACGCGTGGTAGGCGGCCAGCCGTCCCTGCTCCATGGAGGTCGACGCCAGCGCGGGGAAGCCGATCACGTCACCGACGGCGTAGATGTGCGGCACCTTCGTGCGGAAGGTGTCGTCGACGAAGATCCGTCCGCGGCTGTCGGCCTCGAGCTCGGCGTTGTGCAGGTCCAGGTGGTCGGTCTGCCCTTGCCGGCCGGCGGAGTACATCACCGTCTCGGCGGGGATCTGCTTGCCGCTGGCCAGCGTGGTGACGGTGCCCGCCGCGCCGACGTCGACCGCGGTCACCTCCTCGCCGAAACGGAACGTGACCGCCAGGTCGCGCAGGTGGAACTTGAGCGCCTCGATGACTTCCGGGTCGCAGAAGTCGAGCATCTCGTTGCGCTTCTCCACCACGGTCACCTTGGTGCCGAGCGCGGCGAACATCGAGGCGTACTCGATGCCGATCACACCGGCGCCGACCACCACCATCGAGGAGGGGAGCGACTTGAGGTCGAGGATCCCGTCGGAGTCGAGCACCCGCTCCTCGTCGAACTCGACGCCGGACGGCCGCGCCGGCCTGGTGCCGGTGGCGATCACGATGTTCTCGCCGGTGACGGTTACGCTTTCGCGGCGGGCGGGGTCCTCGACGAGGACGGTGTGCGGGTCGACGAACCGTCCGTGGCCGATGAGCAGGTCGATCCGGTTGCGCATCAGCTGGTTGCGCACCACGTCGATCTCCTTGCCGATCACGTGCTGGGTGCGGGCCAGCAGGTCGGCCGGGGTGATCCGCTCCTTCACCCGGTAGCTCGCGCCGTACAGCTCGCGCTGGTTCATCCCGGTGAGGTATAAAACCGCTTCGCGCAAGGTCTTTGACGGGATGGTGCCGGTGTTCACGCAGACGCCGCCGAGCATCCGGCCTCGTTCGATGATTGCGACGGACTTGCCCAACTTGGCCGAGGCGATGGCGGCCTTCTGTCCGCCGGGCCCCGAGCCGATGACCACCATGTCGTACTCTTGCGCCGACTCCATGCGTAAACAGTAGAGCAGCGGAACTCACAGTGCTGGGTTCATTCACAGGAGGTGGGCGGTAGCGGGGCCGCCGGGCACCGGCTGACGGTGGGGGCCGTCAGCGTTGGTGCCCATGACGACGCATCCACCTGACTTCCACCTCAACCGCCCTGCCGCGTTGATCGCCGCGCTACCGGCCGTTCTCGGGTTCGTCCCGGAGAATTCATTGGTGCTGGTGTCCGTGGGCGACGGCGAACTCGGGGCGGTGATGCGCGCGGACCTCTCCGACGATCTGCTCGACCAGATCCCTCATCTCGCCGATGTCGCCGCCGTCGCCGAGCCCGAGGCGGCGATCGCGGTCATCGTCGACGAAGAGGGCGCCCACTGCCCGGGTTGCAACGACGATCACCGAAAACTGTGCGATGCGCTCTCAGAGGCCTTGTCGCGGCACGACATTCAGTTGTGGGCGGTCCACGTGGTGGACCGGGTCGCGCTGGGTGGCCGCTGGCACTGTGTCGACAAATGCGGTTCCTGCGGCACGGTCGACGACCCCTTTGCATCGCCGCTGGCCGCGGCGGCGGTGCTGGAGGGGAGGCGGCTGTACCCGCGGCGCGCCGACCTGCAGGCGGTCATCGCGGTCGAAGACCCTTCGCGCACCACGGATTTGGGGCGGGAGGTCGAACGGCAGGCGGCCCGGCGCCGGACGGCGCATCGCGCGGATCCGTCCCGCTGCGCCCGGCGGGACGTGGATCATGCGATGGCCGCGGCCGCCCGCGTCGCATCCGGGGAGTCGCTGTCGGACACCGAGCTGGCCGAGGTCGGCTGTGCCCTGAGCGACGTCGAGGTGCGCGACACCCTGTACGCCCTCGCCGTCGGCGAAACCGCCGGCGAGGCCGAGTCGCTGTGGGCGCTGCTGGCGCGCACGCTGCCACCGCCGTGGCGGGTGGAGGCCCTGGTGCTGCTGGCGTTCAGCGCCTACGTGCGCGGCGACGGGCCGCTGGCCGAGGTGTCCCTGGAGGCCGCGCTGCGCTGTGAGCCCGACCATCGCATGGCGGGCATGCTCGACACCGCCCTGCAGTCGGGGATCCGGCCCGAACGCATCCGGGAGCTGGCGGCCACGGGTTACCGGCTGGCGAAGCGGCTGGGCGTGCGGCTGCCGCCGCGGCGGGCCTTCGGCCGCCGGGCGGGCTAGCGGCGATCACGAGCGCGGCGTAGCCGGGCGACGTGGGTCGCCGCCAGAAGACGTCAGACCTTCTCGACCTTGACCGCGTGGGCCATCTCGTGCGGCAGGGTGACGTTCTCGTGCCCGGGGATCAGGATGGTCACCCCACCGCCCGTCGGGCTGGTCTGCACGCTCACCCGGGCGTTGGGCACGACGCCGGCGTCCTTGAGCCGCGAGATCAGGTCGATGTCGCCCTGGACGTGCTCGGTGAGCTGACGCACCACGACCGCCACGGGGGAGCCGGCCGGCAGCTCGGTAAGCCGGACCAGGTTGGCGTCGTCGGAGCCGGATTCCGGCCCCACGCCCAGGTCCAGCAGGCCGGGGATGGGGTTGCCGAACGGGGACGTGGTGGGGTTGTTGAGCACCTTCACCAGCCGCCGCTCGACCTCCTCGCTCATCACGTGCTCCCAGCGGCACGCCTCGGCGTGCACCTCTTCCCAGGGCACGCCGATCACGTCGACGAGCAGCCGTTCGGCCAGGCGGTGCTTGCGCATGACGGCGACGGCCAGCGCCCGGCCCTTGTCGGTGAGCTCCAGGTGACGGTCGCCGGCGACGTGCAGCAGGCCGTCGCGCTCCATGCGCGACACAGTCTGGCTGACGGTCGGCCCGCTCTGCTCGAGCCGCTCGGCGATCCGGGCGCGCAGCGGCGTAACGCCCTCTTCCTCGAGGTCGTAGATGGTCCGCAGGTACATCTCGGTGGTATCGACCAGCTCGTTCATCCGGCATCCTCCATTGCGGCTGAGTCTACTTGGCCAGCTGCACGAATGGGTGTAACGCCTCCTCGCAAAGCGGTATGCCCGCCGCTCACGCGACGGGCATACCGATTGCTGCAGGCTCTAGCTGGCGTACGAGCGCAGCCGGTCGGCGCGCTCGCCGTTGCGAAGCTTCGACATGACGTCGCGCTCGATCTGCCGGACCCGCTCGCGGGACAGGCCGAACAACTTGCCGATCTGGTCCAGCGTGCGCGGCTGCCCGTCGTCCAGGCCGAACCGCAACCGGATCACCTGGTGCTCGCGCTCGTCGAGGGTGGCCAGCACGCTGCGGATGTCGGTGTGCAGCAGCTCGGCGATCACCGCGTTCTCGGCGGACATCGCCTCGGCGTCCTCGATGAAGTCGCCCAGCGGGGCCTCCTCCTCCGAGCCGACCGGCATGTCGAGGCTCACCGGGTCGCGGCTGTGCTCGAGCAGGTCGTTGATCTTCTCGACCGGGATGCCCGACTCGGCGGCCAGCTCCTCGTCGGTGGCCTCGCGGCCCAGGTTCTGGTGCATCTCACGCTTGATGCGGGCCAGCTTGTTGACCTGCTCGACCAGGTGGACCGGCAGCCGGATGGTGCGGCTCTGGTCGGCCATGCCGCGGGTGATGGCCTGGCGGATCCACCACGTGGCGTAGGTCGAGAACTTGAATCCCTTTGTGTAGTCGAACTTCTCCATCGCGCGGATGAGGCCCAGGTTGCCCTCCTGGATCAGGTCCAGCAGCGGCATCCCGCGGCCCGTGTAGCGCTTGGCCAGCGACACCACGAGGCGCAGGTTGGCTTCGAGCAGGTGACGGCGTGCCGCCTCGCCATCGCGCACGACGGCCTCCAGCTCACGTTTGCGGTTGTCGCCCAAGCGCTTACGAGTCGCGAGCAGATGCTCGGCGTACAACCCCGCTTCGATTCGCTTGGCGAGTTCGACCTCACCCGCAGCGTTGAGCAGCGCCGTCTTACCGATGCCGTTGAGGTATACGCGCACAAGGTCGGCTGCCGGGCTCTGAGCATCCAGATCGCTGTCAATCCTGCTTGTGGTGGCGTTCGCCATAGCGACCTCCCAATAGGCTTTTACTGTCATGAGGTTCAACGACAGATCAAGCCTCTGAGTTCCCAGCGATCCCAGATCTCACACGGATTGACGTGCAGAAATGTGCCGGCGACCTGAGAATGTCCTGAGAACCGCGACCGGTTGGAGAATGGCGCTACGCGCGCTCGTCCCAAAGCGGCGCCTTCGCCTGCGGTTCGGGCTGCCGAAGCGGGGCCTCGATCGCCGGCCGCTCGGCCGTCGGGAACAACGGTGTGCGCCGGGGGACGGCGTCGAACCGCCGGGGCTCGTCGGAGCGGCGCGGCGGCCGGTCATTCGCGATCAGGACGGCCATCCACGGCAGCGGCAGCGACGCGGCCACGATCGCCAGCGAGATCAAGCCGTTGTGCCAGGCGCCGTAGGCCAGCGCCGCGAGGATCAGCGCGGGGATGCGGAATGCCATCAGCGTCAAATATTTACGGACGCGCGCCCGGTGCTGTTCCTCGTAGGACACGGCGGCGCCGGTGATGAGCACTGGGCGACCGCCGTCGTCGAAGCCAAAATCCGAGCCGCGCTTCATTAACCCACTCTTCCACTACGAATAACTCCACTCTTCCACAGAGAACGGATTCCGGCCGCAAGAAGTTCGAGGCAGAATGTGCCGTATGGACACCCAGACGATCGAACGCACCGATACCGACGAACGCGTCGATGACGGGACCGGCAGCGACACCCCCAAGTACTTCCACTACGTCAAGAAGGACAAGATCGCCGAGAGCGCGGTGATGGGCACCCACGTGGTGGCGCTGTGCGGCGAGGTGTTTCCCGTCACCAAGGCCGCGAAGCCCGGTTCGCCGGTGTGCCCGGACTGCAAGCAGATCTACGAAAAGCTCAAGAAGGGCTGATCAGCCGGGCGGCGAGTCCGCCGCCGCCTTGGCCGTCGGCATGCGGGCCGCCAGCCAGTTGCGCAGCCGGTGGGCGTGCGTCTTGGGGGCGGGGAACTCCTCCTGGATCGCGGCATTGAGTTCGGCGCCGATCATGATGGCGAAGCCGCCGAAGAAGGCGAACAGCAGGAACGCTATGGGGGTGGACAGCGCGCCGTAGGTGTAGCCGGTGCTGGTGATCCACCGCAGGTAGAAGCGCAGTCCCAGGGTGGCGATCACGAACACGGCCGTCGCCAGGATCGCGCCGAAGACCAGCCGGTGCGACGGCAGCGGCTCGGGCAGCGAGACCCGGTACAGGATCATCACGCCGACCATCAGTCCGAGCAGCAGCGCCGGGTAGTAGCCGTAGCGCAGCACGTTGGCCAGGCCGACCGGGATGTGCTCGGCGATCTTGCGCGGCCCGACGACCACCAGCGGGGCCGTCGCCACGACGACCACCAGACCCACGACGTACAGGAACAGTGCGAACAATCGCTGCCGCACCGGGTGGCGCAGTGGGGTCTGGTCATGAGCCTCGACGACGGAGTCGACGAACGCGGAGATGGCCGACGACCCGGCCCACAGCGAGATCAAGAATCCCAGCGACACCACCTCGCCGCGGGCGTGGTTGGCGATGTCGCGAACGGTCGGCTCGATGATCTCGTTGACGACGCTGGGGGAGAACACGCTGTGGGCCGTCGAGATCAGTTGACGCAGGATGGCGGGCAGCATGTCAGGGCCGAAGAGGGGTGCCACGTAGGCGAGGCTCCCCAGCATTCCCAACAGCAGCGGGGGAAGAGAAAGCGCAGACCAGAAACCGGCCTGCGCTGACTCAGAAAAGATCGAATCGTCCCAGCTTTTCCCCAACGTCCTCAGACTGATGCGCCAAATATGGTGGCGGGACGGCTTTGCGACCTGATCACTCGAACCCGTCTGATCGCTCATACCCGTCCAGCTTTACCGATGACCGCCCGCTCAACAAACGTTGTCGATGGGCGAGTCGGGTAAAGCTAGCTTCCGCTGACCTCCAGAACGGCGGCCAGCTCGATCAGCTTGGCCTCGTGCTCGTTGGCGTGGTGCTGGCAGAAGAGAAGCTCTGCACCGGAAGGCAGCTTGGCGCGAACCCGGGCCGCGGCACCGCAACGATCGCAGCGGTCCGCACGAGTCAGCTCGGGACTGGTCAGAGTTGCTTGCATGGCTTCTCCGTTCTTACGTTGATTCACTCTCTCAGACGTATGGGGTTTTCGCGTTGTTCCCTAACCGTTGTGAGGTGTGTCGTTTCTCACGGGCTGTTTGATACCCGCTTTCGACCCCGTTTAAGGTGGCCGACTGTGGGTTTCGCTCCTGGCGTATTACTGCACCTGTGCGGGGCCGACGACTGGCAGGCCGCCCGCACGCGCGGCGCCATCGAGCCGGATCCCGCAACCGGCGGCCGCTTCGTGCACCTGTCCACACCGCGGCAGGTGCACCTGCCGGCTAACCGGCTGTTCCGCGGGCGACCCGACCTGGTCCTGCTCGAGATCGACCCCACCCTGCTGGACTCGCCGGTCCGCTGGGAGCCCGGCGTGCCCGCCGACCCCGAGTCGATGCGCTTTCCGCACCTCTACGGTCCGCTGCCGGTGCGCGCGGTGGTCAGCGTCATGCCCTATCGGCCGGCGCCCGACGGCGCCTTCCCGTCGTTCGACGCCTAAGTGACCACGTAGGCGTCGGCCTCGATCTCCACCAGCAGCCCGGGAGCGATGAGCGCCGAGACCTCCACCATGGTGGCGACGGGACGGATGTCCCCGAAGACCTCGGCGTGAACGTCGCCCACCTCCCGCCAGCGCGAGATGTCGGTCACGTAGATGCGCGTGCGAACCACGTCGGTCAGCGCGGCGCCGGCCTCGTTGAGCGCAATCTCTATGCGGCGCAACGCGTCTCGCGTCTGGGCCGCGACGTCACCGCCGGCTCCGGTCGTCCCCGCGACCGTGACCAGGGGCCCGACGCGGACCGCCCTCGAATAGCCGACCGCGGCTTCGAAGTCGGAGCCGGACGAGACGAGGACGCGGTCACGTGACATGCGGTTACCGTACGGCGGCGGTCGCTGCGCGTGGCCGGTTACGGCAACAGGCGAAGGATGTTGAGGAAGCCCGATATGAAGGTGCCAGTATTGAAGAAGCCGGAGTCCTTACCGCTGAAGGCAGGACCAAAAAGGTCCGGGACACCAGTATTGCCGATGCCCGAGATCTGGCCGCTCTGGAAAGTCCCGAAGCTTGCGGTGTTGAAGAAGCCCGAGATGTCGCCGTTGTTAAGGGGGTTGATAGCGCCGCTCGCGGTGTTGAAAAAGCCCGAGATGTTGGTGCCAGTGTTCCCGAAGCCGGAGTTGATCAGACCGGTGTCGGTGGTGAACCCGAACCCGGTGTTTACGTCGCCCGAATTCCACAAGCCGGTGTTGGTGCTGCCGGAGTTCCCGTTGCCCGTGTTCACGTCGCCCGAGTTCCAGAGTCCCGTGTTGAAGTTGCCGTTGTTCCCAAAGCCGGTATTTTGTAACCCCGAGTTCCCGAAGCCGGTGTTTCCCTGGACCGTGTTCCCAAAGCCGAAGTTGTGGTTTCCGAAGTTCCCGATCCCGATGTTGACTTCGCCCGCGTTCCCGAAGCCCACATTGTTGAAATGGTTCGAAAATCCTAGCGGGGTCCCCGCATTGAAGATGCCGATGTTGCCGTCACCGGAGTTGAAGAAACCGATGTTGCCGTTGCCCGAGTTCCCCAGGCCGATGTTGCCGGTTCCCGAATTCAGCAGCCCGGCGAGGTTGATGCCGACCTGGTTGTTGCCGGTGAGCCCGATCCCGATGTTTCCGTTTCCGGTGTTCCCGAAGCCCCAGTTCCCGTTGCCTGTGTTGCCGCCGCCGAAGTTTGCGTTGCCGGTGTTTCCGCCGCCGGTGTTCGCGTCGCCGATGTTTCCGAAGCCGAAGTTGCCATTGCCGCGGTTGCCCATGCCCACGTTGTGGCCCGGATCTGAGCTGGTGCCGGCATTGCCCATGTTTCCGAAGCCGATGTTCGAGTTGAAGACGTTTCCGCTGCCGAAATTGTTGTTGCCGTCGTTGCCGCTACCGATGTTGTTCAGAGCCGGTGAAGAAGCACTACCGTTGCCGCCACCAATGTTTCCGCTGCCGGTGTTTCCGCTGCCAACGTTGGCGCTGCCGGTATTGCCGTTGCCGATGTTCCCGGTGCCGCCTTTGTTCCCGAAGCCAACGTTCGGTAGCGCCTGCAGCAACTGCGCGACGGGGTTCAGCTGGGAGGCTGCCGCCACTGCCTCGGCGTGATAGCCCGTCATGGCGGAGACATCGGCGGCCCACATTTCCTCGTACAGGCCCTCGACGGCCATGATCGAAGGCGCGTTGAGTCCGAGGAAGTTCGTCCGCACCAACTGCACGAACGCGTTGCGGTTCGCGGCCACCAGCATCGGATGCACCGTCGCCGCCTGAGCGGCCTCGAAGGCGCTGACCGCCGCCTGTGCCTGTGCCGCCGCTCCGGCAGCCTGGGCCGACGCTGCGCTCAACCACCCCGTGTACGGGACGGCTGCGGCAGCCATGGCGGCCGAGGCCGGTCCCTGCCAGGCCTGGCTGGCCAGGCCGGAGGTCACCGAGGAGAACGACTCGGCCGCGGCCCCGAGCTCGTCTGCCAACGAATTCCATGCCGCAGCCGCTTGCAACATTGGCGCTGAACCGGCACCGCTGAACATCAACGAAGAGTTGATCTCCGGCGGCAGCATCGGAAAACTGACCATGGCCGAGCCTCCTACCCGCATAAGCGGCCGCCCCGACGCGACCCGTGCGCAGATGCTATGAGGAGTGCAGCGCGCGTGTTAGGGACCAATGTCCCTAACAGCGATGAGCGAGTGGCCTATTAGCCCTGCAGAATCCGCACCGCAAGCCACCCGCGCGGCCTCGGAACGCCCGCACATCGTCAGTCCAGGTAGTCGCGCAGGACCTGCGACCGGCTCGGGTGGCGCAGCTTCGACATGGTCTTGGACTCGATCTGACGGATGCGCTCGCGGGTCACGCCGTAAACCTGGCCGATCTCGTCGAGCGTGCGCGGCTGGCCGTCGGTGAGTCCGAAGCGCAGCCGTACCACGCCGGCCTCGCGCTCGGACAGCGTCTCGAGCACCGACTGCAGCTGGTCCTGCAGCAGGGTGAAGGAGACCGCGTCGACGGCCACCACGGCCTCGCTGTCCTCGATGAAGTCCCCGAGCTGGCTGTCGCCCTCGTCGCCGATGGTCTGGTCCAGCGAGATCGGCTCCCGGGCGTACTGCTGGATCTCCAGCACCTTCTCGGGCGTGATGTCCATCTCCTTGGCCAGCTCCTCGGGCGTGGGCTCGCGGCCCAGGTCCTGAAGCAGCTCGCGCTGGATGCGGCCCAGCTTGTTGATGACCTCGACCATGTGCACCGGGATGCGGATGGTGCGGGCCTGGTCGGCCATCGCGCGGGTGATGGCCTGGCGGATCCACCAGGTCGCATACGTGGAGAACTTGTAGCCCTTGGTGTAGTCGAACTTCTCGACCGCGCGGATCAGGCCCAGGTTCCCCTCCTGGATGAGGTCGAGGAACGCCATGCCGCGGCCCGTGTACCGCTTGGCGAGCGAGACGACCAGCCGCAGGTTGGCTTCCAGCAGATGGTTTTTGGCGCGGTCGCCGTCGCGGCAGATCCACATCATGTCGCGGCGCTGGGCGGCGGGCAGCTTGTCGCCGCGCTCGGCCATCTCGGCCATCAGCTGCGTGGCGTACAGGCCGGCCTCGATCCGCTTGGCCAGCTCCACCTCTTCCTCGGCGTTGAGCAGCGCCACCTTGCCGATCTGCTTGAGGTAGGCGCGAACCGAGTCCGCCGACGCGGTGAGCTCGGCGTCCTTGCGGGCCTGCCGCAGCGCCTCGGACTCGTCCTCGTCCCAGACGAAATCGCCCGAGGCCTTGTCCTTTTCGCTGGGCTCGGCGATCTCCTCGTCCTCGTCGGCGGGCGCCTTCACGGCCGCCGCCGCGGGGGCGGCCGGTCCCTCCTCGGCGTCGTCGGCCTCGGCGGGGTCGATCTCGACGTCCTCGGCCTCGACCTCCTCTTCCAGGTCGTCCAGGCTGAGGTCGGCGGCGTCGATCTCGATGTCCTCGACGGGCTCGGCCTCGAGGTCGGGATCGACGTCGAGGTCCTCGACGGCGCCGTCGGTCTCGACGGCTTCGAGTTCGACCTCCGGCTCGGCGCCGGCGCCCTTCCCGGATCGCGGGGCGGCCTTCGCGGCGCGGCCCGACGGTGCCTTCGCGGCGTCGCCCTTGGCGGCGCGGGTCTTCTTCGCCGGGGCGGCGGGCGAGGTGTCCGGAGCGGGGGCCGCGGCTTTGGCGGCACGCGGCGCCGACTTCGTCGCCCGTTTGGCGGGGGCGGCGCCGTTGGCCGCCTTGGCCACGGCCCGCTTCGACGACGGAGCCTTGGTGGCGGTGCGTTTCACCGGCTCGTCAGTTGCCGAGCTTGCCTTGGTCGCTGCCACGTACACCCCTTCGTTTGGACTCACTTCCGGTGGGTACGGGCATGCAAAACCGAAAGTGTCTGCTATGTCGATGTTGGCGTTGGTATCAGCGTGGGTGAGGCACGCTGTCGGTCTGGGCTGGGCGACTTGGCACCGCCGACGACCATTGTAACGACAGCATGCGCCCGCACCCCCTTACCGGCCGGAATTCAGTGCGTCACGTCGACGGTGGCGGCCATGGCGGCGCCGACGATGCCGGCGGTGTTCTGCAGGGCGGCGGCGACCACCGGGGTCCGGTTCTCCAACAGCGGCAGCCACTTGTCGGCCTTGCGGCTGATGCCGCCGCCGGCGATGAACAGGTCGGGCCAGATGGCGTTCTCGATGGCCACCAGCACGCGCGTCACCTGCTTGGCCCACCTCTCGTAGCTCCAGCCGTTGCGCTCCTTGACCGACGACGCCGCGCGTTGCTCGGCCTCCTTGCCGCCGACCTCGAGGTGGCCGAATTCGGTGTTGGGAATGAGGATGCCGTTGTGGATCAGCGCGGAGCCGATTCCCGTGCCGAACGTCAGGAGCACGACGACGCCGGACTTGCCCGCGCCCGCGCCGTAACGCTCCTCGGCGAGGCCCGCCGCGTCGGCGTCGTTGAGGACCGTGACCCGCTGGCCGTTCAGCTCGGCGCTGATGACGTCGCGCACGTTGGTCCCGATCCACGACTTGTCCACGTTGGCCGCCGTCTGGACGACCCCGTGGGTGACGACCCCGGGGTAGGTCACGCCGAGCGGGCCGGTCCACCCGAACTCGTTGACCACCGCGGCGATGGTCTTCGCGACCGCGGACGGCGTCGCCGGCTGCGGCGTCAGCAGTTTGACCCGGTCGCCGATCAGCAGACCCGTGTTGAGGTCGACGATGCCGCCCTTGATGCCGCTGCCTCCCACGTCGATGCCGAACGCGCGCCGCTCCGGCGCCCCGTCGGCGCTGCCGGGCAGAACCGTGGTCGAGTCGGTGGTGGTCAAGAGAACCCCCTCGGCGAGACGTGGGCTGTCCGCCCACCTTATCCCCCGGCGACCGCTCGATGGGATGGTTGCGCGTTCAGGTGGCCCGGGCGGCTGTGATGCGATGGTTGGGTGACGCGACCCGAGCACGATCCCGCGCGGCTGCGCTCCGTCGCCGAGACCCTGGCCGCCGAGGCGGCCGAATTCGTCGGGCGCCGGCGACGGGAGGTGTTCGACGGCGACACCGCGGGCGGTGACGCGGTGCGCTCCAAGAGCACCCCGACCGATCCGGTGACCGTGGTGGACACCGAAACCGAACGCCTGCTGCGGAACCGGTTGGCGGAATTGCGGCCCGGCGACCCGATTCTCGGCGAGGAGGGCGGCGGCCCCGCGGCGGCCCCGCCGGGCGCGGTCACCTGGGTGCTCGATCCCATCGACGGCACGGTGAATTTCGTCTACGGCATCCCCGCCTACGCGGTGTCGGTCGGCGCACAGGTCGACGGCATCTCCGTCGCCGGCGCGGTCGCCGACGTCGTCGCCGGGCGGGTGTACTCGGCGGCCGCCGGCCTCGGCGCGCACGTCACGGACGGGCGGGGGCGCCGGGCGCTGCGCTGCGCCCAGGTCGACGACCTCTCAATGTCGTTGCTGGGCACCGGGTTCGCCTACACGCGGGGCCGCCGAGAGGTGCAGGCCCGGCTCGTGGCCGGGCTGCTGCCGGTGGTTCGCGATGTGCGTCGGATCGGTTCGGCGGCGCTGGACCTGTGCATGGTCGCCGCCGGGCGCTTGGATGCCTTCTACGAGCACGGTTTACAGGTGTGGGATCGCGCGGCGGGCGCCCTGATCGCGTCGGAGGCCGGCGCGCGCGTGGTGTTACCCGCCCCCGGCTCGGACGGCGGGGAGTTGGTGGTGGCGGCCGCCCCGGGCATCGCCGACGAACTGCTGGCGGCCCTGCAACGGCTGGGCGGGCTCGAGCCGATTCCCGACTGAGCGGTCAGCAGCTGCTGGAGTGAATCCTGGCCAGCAGAGCGGGATCTGACGGCTCCGAGGCCCCCGGCCGAAGTGTGGCCAGGACGGCGTCGATGTCGTCGTTGTGGGCCAGTGCCGTGAACTCGGTTCCGACCGCGAGGTCGACGGTGTCGTCGGCGCGGTTGTCGTTGTACAGCTCCGTGCACGGCGCCACCAGCCACACCGCGGCGGCGCTGGCCTGGCCGGCCGTGCCGAACCGGATCTGGCCCTGGCAGTTGAGCCGGGTGCCCGCGTAGACGGGGTCGTTGGCGGCGGCGGGCTGGGCGAAGCCCAGATCCTTCATCGCGCCCGCGACGTCGGCGGCCTGGCCGCCTCGGCCGCTGGCGTTGAGCACCCGCACCTTGGTGTCGGCCAGCTTGGCCGGTGTGACGTCGGCCATCACGCTGCGAGAGACCTGCTCGCCGAGCTGGGGCGCCGCCGACCCGGCCGGTTGCGGCGGCGGGTTGCACGCCACGGCTTCGTGCTCCTTCGCGGGGCGGGTCAGCGCCACGGTCCACACGACCGCCGTCGCCACCACGAGCAGGACGGTAACGATGATGGCGGGGCGGGGGTTGCGTCGCCGGAAGGGCCGACCGTGCTTGTCGAAAGCGGTTCCCTCGGTGATTTGTGCGACCACAGCTGCACTCTAATCGGACGCCAAACACACTGTTCACAGCCGAGCACAAGTGCCGTCGGTCTAATGTGACGTAAATCACACGTAGCCGCGCGGCGATCCGGGCACGAATCGTTTGGTGGATGCGTTCGACGCTGGTACAAAGCGATGCTTGGGATACGAGGGCATGCATAGGGAATTGAGGGCAGGGGACTAGGGATATGCCTACCGACTACGACGCTCCGCGGCGTACCGAGACCGACGACGTCTCGGAAGACTCGCTGGAGGAGCTCAAAGCGCGGCGCAACGAGGCGGCCTCGGCCGTCGTTGACGTCGACGAATCCGAAACCGCTGAGTCTTTCGAGCTGCCGGGGGCCGATCTTTCGGGGGAAGAGCTTTCCGTTCGCGTGATACCGAAGCAGGCCGACGAGTTCACCTGCTCGAGCTGTTTTCTGGTGCAGCACCGCAGCCGTCTCGCCAGCGAGAAGAACGGGATGATGATCTGCACCGACTGCGCGGCCTGACCGGATCCTTCCGATCAGCTGCGCAATGCCGACAGCACCCGCTCCGGGTGGCGGCAACTCACCAGCCAGTAGGGCGTCGGGTCGTCGGGGTCGTCGAGGACCACCAGAACCATGGGGCCGATCCATGCGCGGTGCAGCACGTAGGCCGCCGGGTCGAGCTGGCGGCCGAGCGCTGCGGATTTCGCCGACGGCGCGATATCCGCGGAGCGGGCGATGGCCGTGACGGGTAGGTGCGCGTCGCCGGCCCACAGCTGGACGCCGTCGTCTGCCGCTGTGACCTTGATCTCGATCCGGCCCAGCCAGAGCAGGGCGCCGACGACGGCGGCGGCCAGGACCGCGTACGGAACCCAGGGGGGCATGGAGCGCACCCCGAGGTCGACCTCGAACGCGACGACGGCCGCGAGCCCGAGGGCCGGCGGCCACCACCACCACGGCACCCACAATCGCTCGCGATATCGCACGGCGTGCGGCGCGACGCGCGTCTCAGACACGCGGTCAAGGGTAGTCTGTGGCCCCGTGTCGACCAGTCTGGCCATCGTTCGCCTCGACCCTCAGCTGCCCCTGCCCAGCCGGGCCCACGACGGCGACGCCGGGGTCGACCTGTACAGCGCCGAGGACGTCGAGCTGGCGCCCGGGCACCGGGCCCTCGTGGGCACGGGCGTCGCGGTCGCCATCCCGCACGGGATGGTCGGCCTCGTCCACCCGCGGTCGGGACTGGCTGCGCGCGTTGGGCTTTCGATCGTCAACAGCCCGGGGACCATCGACGCCGGCTACCGCGGCGAGATCAAGGTCGCGCTGATCAACACCGATCCGTCGGCGCCGATCGTGGTGCACCGCGGCGACCGCATCGCCCAGCTGCTGGTGCAGCGGGTCGAGTTGGTGGAGCTGGTCGAGGTCTCGTCGTTCGACGAGGCCGGGCTGGCCCAGACCTCCCGTGGCGACGGCGGCCACGGTTCCTCCGGAGGACATGCGAGTTTGTGATGATGGCAGCGGGTAAACGCTCAAGCGACAAGAACGATCAGGACGGGACCGTGACACAGCCAGGCGACGACCAGGCTCCCGAGGATTCGGAAGAGCTCGAGGGCCCGTTCGACATCGACGACTTCGACGACCCCTCGGTCGCCGAGCTCGCCCGGCTGGACCTGGGCTCGGTGCTCATCCCCATGCCGGAGACCGGGCAGCTGCAGGTCGAGCTGACCGAGACGGGCGTGCCCAGCGCGGTATGGGTCGTCACTCCCAACGGTCGCTTCACCATCGCCGCCTACGCGGCGCCGAAGACGGGCGGGTTGTGGCGCGAGGTGGCCGCCGAGCTCGCCGAGTCCCTGCGCAAGGACTCGGCCAAGGTCAGCATCAAGGACGGCCCGTGGGGCCGGGAGGTGGTCGGCACCGCGTCGGGCGTGGTGCGCTTCATCGGCGTCGACGGCTACCGCTGGATGATCCGCTGCGTCATCAACGGCCCGCACGAGACGATCGACGCGCTGGACGCCGAGGCGCGGGCGGCGTTGGCCGACACCGTCGTTCGGCGCGGCGACACCCCGCTCCCGGTGCGCACACCGCTGGTGGTGCAACTGCCCGAGCCGATGGCCGAACAGCTGCGCCAGGCCGCGGCCGCGCAGCAGGCCCAGCAGCAGGAGGCCGCGCAACAGCCGGCCGACGAGCCGGCCGCCCGCCGCAGCGCCGACGGGTCGGCGATGCAGCAACTTCGCACGACCACCGGCGGTTAGTGGCGATCGCAAGCGCGGCCGCGGCGATCACGAGCGCGGCGAAGCCGGGCGAAGTGGGTCGCCGCCAAAGGCGTTAGCCGGGCGCTGCGGGTCGCCACCATCGGGTCAGCCCAGGTCTTCGAGCGCGGCCAGGCAGGCCGCGCCCAGCACCGCGGGCTCGGCGCCCATCGCGTCCAGCGTCACCGTCCGTAGCGCCGCGCGCGGTGCGGCGCTCACCCATTCGACCGCCGCCTGCACCGGGTGGACGGTGTCGTCAACGGCAGCCGCGACGCCCAAGGGCGCGGCCAGGCGCGCCAGCTCGGCGCGACTGGGCGCCACGTAGGCCGCGGCCTCGTCCATCGCGTCGGGCAGCAGGGGCCACTGGGCGCGCCACGAGCGGGTCAGCTCCTCGGCCAGCCAGGCCGGGCTCGACGCCCGCATCTGCGTGGTCGTGACCGCGAGCCCGTCCGCGCGTAGCCGCGACGCCGTGTACCGCGCGGCCTGGGCGGCCGGCGCGTCGCCGGGCGCGCCGGCCCAGGCCGGCAGCGCCGCGAGGACGGCGATCGTGCGGTCGGGGTGGGCCAGCGCCCAGGCCGTCGCGACGGCGGCGCCGATCGAGACGCCGCCGACGGCGATCGGGCCGTCGCGCGCGGCGTCGTCCAGCGCTGTGACGTAGCCCTCAATGAGCCGGTCCGGCCGCGGCGGCGGAGCCACCAGCAACGCCCCGACGTGCTGCAGGGGCTCGGCGAAAGCCCGCCTGACGTAGTCGTCGTCGGAGCCGGTTCCGGGCAACAACACGGTCGTCACACCCCGCAGGTCGACCGCCATCCCTCGATCGTGCCCGGGGTCCGAAATTCGCTCAATCACCATGTTTGGTTCGGTTGGCGTGGGGGAACCAGGAGGTCTACGTTATCCGTTGGCATAGAGACACAAAGGCTTTATCGGCATCGTCAGGAGTGGCCATGGGGGCCCAAGGATATCTGCGCCGTCTCACCCGTCGGCTGACGGAGGACCCGGAGCAACGCGACTGCGAGGAGTTGTCCGACGAAGTCGCCAGCACCGGCGCACAACGGGTGGTCGACTGCGAGCGTGGCCAGGAGGTCACGATGATCGGGACGCTGCGCAGTGTCGAGACGAACGGCAAAGGCTGCTCCGGGGGGGTTCGCGCCGAACTGTTCGACGGCAGCGACACCGTGACGCTCGTGTGGTTGGGGCAGCGGCGCATACCCGGCATCGACTCCGGACGCACCCTGCGGGTCCGCGGCCGGCTGGGCAAGCTGGAGAACGGCACGAAGGCCATCTACAACCCGCACTACGAAATCCAGCGGTGACGATCCCCGACAATCGGGGGGAGCCGGACTCGCCGGACGCCGCGCGCGCCGGCCGCATGAGCCCCGAGCGTTTGCTGGCGCAGGCCGGCGGCGTCAGCGGTGTCATCTACTCGTCGCTGCCCGTCGTCGCCTTCGTGGCGGTGTCCAGCGCGTCGGGCCTGCTGCCTGCCATCGCGGCCGCGTTGGGGGTGGCCGCCCTCGTCCTGGTGTGGCGGCTGATCCGGCGGGACTCCCTGCAGCCGGCGCTTTCGGGCTTCATCGGCGTCGCGGTCTGCGCGCTGATCGCCTACGTCGTGGGCCAGTCCAAGGGTTACTTCCTGCTCGGCATCTGGATGTCGTTGCTGTGGGCCGTGGTGTTCGCCGCGTCGGTCGCGGTCCGGCGGCCCCTGGTCGGCTACGCGTGGAGCTGGGCGAGCGGGCGCGACCGGGCATGGCGCGCGGTCCCGCGCGCCGTCTACGCGTTCGACGCGGCATCGCTGTGCTGGGTCTTGGTGTTCGGCGCGCGGTTCGTCGTGCAGCGGCTGCTGTACGACGCCGGCCAGACCGGCTGGCTCGGGGTGGCGCGCATCGCGATGGGCTGGCCGCTGACGGTGCTGGCGGCGCTCGTCACGTACGCCGCCATCAAGGCCGCGCAGCGCGCCATGGCGGGCGCGGGTGAGGTCGTGATCGAGGCGGATACCGCCAGCGACTGACCGGCCGGCGCGAACTACGGCTGGGCGGCGGGCGGCTTTTCGCCCGGCAACAGCAGCTCGCCCAGGGCCTCCTCGGCCTCCGCGGCCGCCACGAACAGCAGCTCGTCGCCGCCCTCCAGCGGCTCGTCGGCCTCCGGCACGATCACGCGCGGCCCGCGCAGGATGGTCACCAGCGCGGTGTCCCGCGGCAGCTGGAGCCTGCGCACCGGCTTGCCGCCCCACGGGGTGTCGTCGGGCAGGGTGATCTCGACCAGGTTGGCCTGGCCCCGGCGAAACTCCATGAGCCGCACCAGATCCCCGACGGCGACGGCCTCTTCGATCAGCGACGCCAGCATGCGCGGGGTGGACACCGCCACGTCGACGCCCCACGCGTCGGTGAACAGCCACTCGTTGCGGGGGTCGTTGACCCGGGCCACCACCCGCGGCACCGCGAACTCCGTCTTGGCCAGCAGGCTGAGCACGACGTTGGCCTTGTCGTCGCCGGTCGCGGCCACCACCACGTCGAAGTCCTCGAGGTGCACCGACTCGAGCAGGCTCAACTCGCAGGCGTCGCCCAGCCGCCAGTGCGCGGCCGGGATGGCGTCGACGTCGACGTGGTCGGCGTTGCGCTCGATCAGCGTCACGTCGTGGTCGTTGCCGACCAGTTCTCGCGTGACCGAACGGCCCACCGCGCCGGCCCCGGCTACCGCAACTTTCATTTGCGCCGCTCCTTCAACCCGGCTGCGCCGGCTTCATCGTCGTCGGCGCGCTTCATTTGCCCGGCCCCTCAATGTCCTCACTGGGCGGCAGCGCGGCGATCGCCACCGCCTCGGCGGCGCGGCCGGATATCGCCGCGATGTACACCTGGTCGCCGGCCTGGATGACCGTCTTGGGCTCGGGCAGCACGCCGGTCCCGAACCGGATCAGGAACGCCACCCGCGCCCCGGTGGCCTGTTCGAGATCGGTCACCCGGTGTCCCACCCAGTCCTCGTGCAGGTCGAGTTCGGCCACGGCGACGGTGCCGGTCGGGTCCCGCCACTTCGCGGTCTCGCTCTCCCGGGTGAGCGCGCCCAGCAACCGGTCCGTGGTCCACGGGACGGTGGCGATGGTGGGAATGCCCAGGCGCTCGTAGACCTCGGCGCGCTTGGCGTCGTAGATGCGGGCGACCACGCGCTTCACGCCGAAGGTCTCGCGCGCGAGGCGGGCCGAGATGATGTTGGAGTTGTCGCCCGACGACACCGCGGCGAAGGCGTCGGCCTCCTCGATCCCCGCCCGCAGCAGCACGTCTCGGTCGAATCCCTGGCCGAGCACCCGCTCGCCGGCGAACTCCGGGCTGAGCCGGTTGAAGGCGGCGCTGTCGCGGTCGATGACCGCCACATCGTGGCCGATGCGGGACAACCCGTCGGCCAGGGACGACCCGACGCGGCCGCACCCCATGACAACCACCCGCACTTGACGTCCTCTCGGCCGGCCCGGTTCGTGTCGCTCAATCGGCAACCCAGGTTGGCCAGCCGATTTCGTTCGGGATCATTCTCGCCCAGTGAACGCTACCGGCAAGTCGTACTGGGCTTACCCTTGGCTCTCGTGTCCAAATTTTCCACGGCCGCACGCCGGCTGCTGATCGGTCGGCCGTTTCGCAGCGACCGGCTGAGTCACACGCTGCTGCCCAAGCGCATCGCCCTGCCGGTGTTCGCCTCCGACGCGCTCTCGTCGGTGGCCTACGCGCCGGAAGAGGTCTTCCTGATGCTGTCGGTGGCCGGGGTGACGGCATACGCGCTGACGCCGTGGATCGGCCTCGCGGTGGCCGCGGTGATGCTCGTCGTGGTGGCCAGCTACCGGCAGAACGTGCACGCCTACCCGTCGGGGGGCGGCGACTACGAGGTGGTCACCACCAACCTCGGCGACACCGCCGGGCTCGTGGTGGCCAGCGCGCTGATGGTGGATTACGTTCTGACCGTTGCGGTTTCGACGGCGTCGGCCATGTCGAACATCGGCTCGGCCATTCCGGTGGTGGCCAGCCACAAGGTGCTGTTCTGTGTGGTATCGATCCTGCTGGTGATGGCGCTCAACCTGCGCGGCATCCGCGAGTCCGGGGTGGCTTTCGCGATTCCGACGTACGCGTTCATCGTCGGGGTCTTCGTCATGATCGGCTGGGGCCTGTTCCGGATCTTCGTGCTGGGCAACCCGCTGCGGGCCGAGTCGGCCGGGTTCCAGATGCACGCCGAGCACGGCCAGGTCGTCGGCTTCGCGCTGGCGTTCCTGGTGGCGCGCTCCTTCTCCTCGGGATGCGCGGCGCTCACCGGTGTCGAGGCGATCAGCAACGGCGTGCCGGCGTTCGAGAAACCGAAGTCGCGCAACGCCGCAACCACGCTGCTGATGCTCGGCGGCATCGCGGTGACCCTGCTGATGGGCATCATCGTGCTGGCCGAGAAGATCGGCGTCCAGATCGTGGAGGACCCCGCCAAACAACTCGGCGGCGCCCCGCCGAACTACTACCAGAAGACCCTCGTCACCCAGCTGGCCGAGACCGTGTTCGGCAGCTTCCACATCGGCTTCCTGCTGATCGCCACCGTCACCGCGCTCATCCTGGTGCTGGCGGCCAACACGGCGTTCAACGGCTTCCCGGTGCTGGGTTCGGTGCTCGCCCAGCACAGCTACCTGCCGCGCCAGCTGCACACCCGCGGCGACCGGCTGGCGTTCTCCAACGGCATCCTGTTCCTGTCGGGGGCCGCGCTCCTGGCGATCATCGCCTTCCGCGCCGAGGTCACCGCGCTGATCCAGCTGTACATCGTCGGCGTGTTCATTTCGTTCACGCTGAGCCAGATCGGCATGGTGCGGCACTGGACCCGGTTGCTGCGCACCGAGACCGATTCCCGGGCGCGACGCAAGATGATGCGCTCACGGGTGGTCAACACGGTCGGATTGCTCTCCACCGGGGCGGTGCTGCTCGTGGTGTTGGTCACCAAGTTCGTCGCCGGGGCGTGGATCGCGCTGTTCGCGATGAGCTTGCTGTTCGGGATCATGAAGATGATCCACCGGCACTACAACACCGTCAGCCGGGAGCTGGCCGAGCAGGAGGCCGCCCAGCACGACGTGGTGCTGCCCAGCCGCAACCACGCCCTGGTGCTGGTGTCCAAGCTGCACCTGCCGACCCTGCGCGCGCTGGCCTACGCGCGCGCCACCCGCCCCGACGTCCTCGAGGCACTCACCGTCAGCGTCGACGACGGCGAGACCCGCGAGCTGGTGCACAAGTGGGAGGAGAGCGACATCAGCGTGCCGCTCAAGGTCATCGCCTCGCCCTACCGCGAGATCACGCGGCCGATCCTCGACTACGTCAAGCGCGTCAGCAAGGAGTCGCCGCGCACCGTCGTGACGGTGTTCATCCCGGAGTACGTCGTGGGCCATTGGTGGGAACAGTTGCTGCACAACCAAAGTGCGCTGCGGCTCAAGGGCAGGCTGCTGTTCATGCCGAACGTCATGGTGACGTCCGTGCCGTGGCAGCTGACGTCGTCGGAGCGGCTCAAGGCCTTCGCGCCCCACGCGGCGCCCGGCGACGCCCGTCGCGGCATCTTCGACTGACGACTCACTGACTCGACCAGGTGAATCCGTGGAACTGACGCTCGTCACCGGTGCGCCGGCCAACGGCGGCAGCTGCGTGGCGCACCACGAGGGCCGGGTGGTGTTCGTCCGCTATGCGCTGCCCGGCGAGCGGGTGCGCGCGCGCGTCACGGCCGACCGCGGCTCGTACTGGCACGCCGAGGTGCTCGAGGTGCTCGAGCCGTCCGCCGACCGGACGCCGTCGCTGTGCCCGATCGCCGGGGTCGAGGGCGCCGGGTGCTGCGACCTCGCGTTCGCGTCGCCGGAGGCGGCCCGGCGCCTCAAGGCGCAGGTCGTCGCCAACCAACTGCAGCGCCTCGGCGGGCACCACTGGGACGGCCCGGCCGAACCGGTCGGTGATTCCGGTGCCACCGGCTGGCGCACGCGGGTGCGGCTGGACGTCGGCGCCAACGGCTGCCCCGGTTTTCACCGCTACCACAGCGACGAGCTGGTCACCGATCTGCGCTGCGCGCAACTGCCCGACGGCCTGCTCGACGGCCTGGGCGTCCCGGACTGGCCACCCGGAGCCCAACTGCACGTGGCCGTCAGCGACGACGGCGCGCGCCACGTGGTGCGCACGCTGCGGCGCGACCGGCGGACGCTGACCAAGGCGGTGGAGGGCGGCTACGAGGCCGTTCAGCGGGTGGCCGGGCGCACCTGGCGCGTCCCCGTGACCGCATTCTGGCAGGCGCACCGCGAGGCGGCGCGGGTCTACACCGGCGTCGTCGCCGAGTGGGCGCAGCCGGCCCCCGGGGCGACGGTCTGGGACCTCTACGGCGGGGCGGGCGTGTTCGCGGCCGCGCTCGCCGAGGCCGTGGGGGAGTCGGGGCGGGTCCTCAGCGTCGACACGTCGCGGGCGTCGACGCGCACCGCCCGCGTCGCGCTGGCCGACCTGCCGCAGGTGGAGGTCGTGACGGACTCCGTGCGCCGGGCGCTGACCACCCAGCGGGCCGGCGCCGGCGTCGCCGTCCTCGACCCGCCGCGGGCCGGCGCCGGGCGCGAGATCATCGACCTGCTGGCCGCCGCGGAGGTGCCCCGCATTGTCCACATCGGTTGCGAGGCAGCGTCTTTCGCCCGCGATATCGGTCTCTACCGCGGTCACGGCTACACCGTGGAGCGGATCAGGGTGTTCGACGCTTTCCCGTTGACCCATCACAGCGAGAGCGTGGCGCTGCTGACGCGCTAGGCCATGATGCTGTTCTCGAGACTGCGGTGAGTGCGGGCAATCTGGCTTCCGCAACACGGTGACGTCAGGCTCGATGCCGCCATTGCAGACTCGATACGGGCGGCCCAGTCTTCCGAGCCACGGGTGGTGCGTGGCTCGGATAGACTCCGTCGCGGTGTGCCGGGAAGCCTGGTCGGCGATGTTGCTCGTTTGTGTCCGTCCCGACCAGCCGGAAGGCTCAGGTATCCGAATGCCGCCGCCGTGAACGACACCCTGCGGTACGCGCTCATCATCCTGTTCTCCGGTGCGGTCGGCCTGATCGCCGTCCTGGCGAACCGTCTCACCGAACGCGTGAAGGTGCCGGCGCCCCTGCTCGTCCTGGTCGGAGCCGCCGTCGCGGTGCACACCGTGCCCCTGGTGCAGGTGCCGTCCGAACCGACCGTCGAGCGGGTGATCACCCTCGCGCTGGTGCTGGTGCTCTTCGACGGCGGCATGCACATCGGGCCGGCCCGCTTCCGCGCGGCGGCCCTGCCGATCCTGTCGGTCGGCGTCCTGGGCACGGCCCTGACGGCCGCCGGGGCGGCGCTGGTGCTGCACTACGCGGGGGGAATCGATTGGTTCCCGGCGGTTCTCGTGGCCACGGCGGTGGCCCCCACCGATCCGGCGGTGGTGTTCTCGGTGCTGGGCAAGCGCGAGATCAGGGGGCGCAGCGGCACGATCCTGGAGGGCGAGTCCGGCGCCAACGACCCGGTCGGCATCTCGCTGATGTCGAGCCTGATCGCCGCCGGCGGCCTCAGCGCGGCCGGGTTCGCCGCGGTGGGCGCCCAGTTCGTGCTGCAGATGGCCGTCGGCCTGGCCGTCGGGGTGCTCGGCGGGCGCGCGCTGCTGGTGTTCATGCGCCGCGTGGCTCTTCCGAGCGAAGGCCTCTATTCGCTGCGGACGTTGGCGTCCTGCCTGATGATCTACGGGATCGCCACCCTCGCGCACGGCTCGGGATTCCTGGCGGTCTTCGTCGCCGGCATCGTCATCGGCGATGCCCGGGCGCCCTACAAGCCGGAGATCAAGCGCTTCCACGCCGCGCTGGCCGGTCTCGCCGAGATCGTCGCGTTCGCCGTCCTGGGCGCGACCGTCGACCTGAACGTGCTGACCCATCCCGACGTGTGGGTGCCGGGCCTCGTTCTCGGCGTGGCGCTGACGGCCCTGATCCGGCCGCTGGCGGTGGGCGCCTGCCTCCTCGGCGTGCGGCTGCGGCGCAACGAACGCGTCTTCATCCTGTTCGCCGGCCTCAAGGGCGCGGTGCCCATCCTGCTCGGCGAGTTCCTGCGGGCCGCGCACGTCGGCAACGCCGAGCGCCTCTACGGCATCGTGGTCGTCGTCGTGATCTTCTCGGTCCTGGTGCAGGGCAGTTCGGTGCCCGCCGTCGCCCGCCTGCTGCGGCTGCCCATGCGCACCGTGGAGACGAAGCCGTGGGAGATCGGCGTCCGGCTCGCCGACGAACCCGAGGGCGTCCACCGCTTCAGCGTCGCCCGCGGGTCGGCCGTCGAGGGGTGCACCGTCGAGGGTCTCGGCGACCGCGTCGGCGACATCTGGGTGAGCATCGTCGTGCGCACCACCGGCCTGGTCGCGGTGCGCGGCGACACCGAACTCGAGGCCGGCGACGAGGTCGTCGTCCTGGCCGATCCGGAACTCCACGACACGCTGGCCGAGCTGTTCGGATCCCCATAGCGCGTCGGCGCCCGCCGCTTCGCCGCTGAACCATCCGGTGCGCCGCTGCGTAAACTGACTGAATGCTCGAACAGATCCGCGGACCTGCCGATTTGGCGCACCTGTCGCAAGGACAGGTGCGCCGTCTAGCTGCGGAAATCCGCGAGTTCCTGATCCACAAGGTCGCCGCCACCGGGGGACACCTGGGACCCAACCTGGGCGTGGTCGAGCTGACGATCGCCCTGCACCGGGTCTTCGATTCGCCGCATGACCCGATCATCTTCGACACCGGCCACCAGGCCTACGTCCACAAGATGCTGACCGGGCGCTCCCACGAGTTCGAGACCCTGCGCAAGAAGGGCGGCCTGTCCGGGTACCCGTCGCGCGCCGAGAGCGAGCACGACTGGGTCGAGTCCAGCCACGCCAGCGCGGCGCTGTCCTACGCCGACGGACTGGCCAAGGCGTTCGAGCTGACCGGGCACCGCAACCGGCACGTCGTCGCGGTGGGAGGCGACGGCGCGCTCACCGGAGGCATGTGCTGGGAGGCGCTGAACAACATCGCCGCCTCCAACCGGCCGGTGATCATCGTCGTCAACGACAACGGCCGCAGCTACGCGCCCACGATCGGCGGCCTCGCCGACCGGCTGGCCACCCTGCGGCTGCAACCGGCCTACGAGCAGGCCCTGGAGCGGGGCCGCGAGGCGCTGCGTTCCGTGCCCGTGGTCGGCCCGATCGCCTACCGCGTGATGCACAGCGTGAAGGCCGGGATCAAGGACTCGCTGTCCCCCCAGCTGCTGTTCACCGACCTGGGCCTGAAGTACGTGGGACCGGTCGACGGCCACGACGAGCGGGCGGTGGAGGCCGCGCTGCGCCACGCCCGCGGGTTCGGCCGCCCGGTGATCGTGCACGTGGTCACCCGCAAGGGCATGGGCTACGGGCCGGCCGAAGACGACGAGGCCGAGCAGATGCACTCCTGCGGCGTGATCGATCCCGTCACCGGCCGGGCCACCAAGGTCGCCGGACCCGGCTGGACCGCGACGTTCTCCGACGCGCTCATCGGCTACGGCCGCAAGCGCCGCGACATCGTGGCCATCACCGCGGCGATGCCCGGCCCCACCGGCCTGACGCCCTTCGGCGAGCGCTTCCCGGACCGGTTGTTCGACGTCGGCATCGCCGAACAGCACGCCCTGACGTCGGCGGCCGGGCTGGCGATGGGCGGGATGCACCCCGTGGTGGCGATCTACTCGACATTCCTCAACCGGGCCTTCGACCAGGTGATGATGGATGTCGGCCTGCACAAGCTGCCCGTCACCCTGGTGCTCGACCGCGCCGGCATCACCGGCAACGACGGCGCCAGCCACAACGGCATGTGGGACCTGTCGATCCTGGGCATCGTCCCGGGCATGCGGGTGGCGGCGCCGCGCGACGGCACCCGGTTGCGCGAGGAGCTGGGCGAGGCCCTCGAGGTGAGCGATGGCCCAACCGCGTTGCGGTTCCCCAAAGGCGATGTGGGAGAAGACATCCCGGCCGTCGAGCGGCGCGCGGACGTGGACGTCCTGGCGGTGCCGGGCGGTGGCCTGAACCACGACGTGCTGCTGGTGGCGGTCGGCGCGTTCGCGGCCATGGCGCTGGCGGTGGCCAAGCGGCTGCACAACCAGGGGATCGGCGTGACCGTCGTCGATCCGCGCTGGGTGTTGCCGGTGGCGCCGGGCCTCGTGGAACTCGCGACGCAGCACAAGCTGGTGGTGACGCTGGAGGACAACGGGGTCAACGGCGGCGTCGGGTCCGCGGTGTCGGCGGCCCTGCGCCGCGCGGAGATCGACACGCCCTGCCGCGACGTCGGGCTGCCGCAGGAGTTCTTCGAGCACGCCTCGCGCGGTGAGTTGCTCGCCGAGCTGGGGCTCACGGACCAGGACGTGGCCCGCCGGATCACCGGCTGGGTGGCCGCGCTGGGCACGTCGGTCAGCGACAGGGAAACGGAAGTCAGCGAGCCGCTCGACTAGGTTTGCGTCGAAATCGACGCGGGCGCGCTGGTCACTCGACGTTTTCCGCGCTGCCGTCGATCTCGGTGTCGGCCGGCGGCTTCAGCGCCTCGGCCAACACCGGGTCCACCAACTCCCGCTGCCACGCCCGCGCGTGCCCCGCGCGCAGGAACTCGTCGACGGCTTCGAGCGGATCGGGCGTGGGCTCCCAGTCCCAGCAGAGTCGTCGCACCAGGTCGGGGGAGACCAGGTTCTCGGTGGGAACCTGCACCCGCTCGGACACCTTGGACAGGGCGGCGCGAGCCGCCTCCAGCCGCGCCGCGGCCTCCGGCTTGCGCCGGCTCCACCGCGCCGGCGGCGGCGGGCCGTTCGGCGGCTCGGCGTCCTCGGGCGGGCGGGGGTTGTTGCGCGCGGCCTCCAGCGCCGCCAGCCAGGTGGCGGCGCTGCGGCGCTGATTGCGGCCGCCGAACACCGGCAGCGCCACCAACTCCTCGACCGTCTTCGGGTCGGCGACCGCGGCGTCGATGATCGCGGAATCGGGCAGCACCCGCCGCGGCGCGATGTCGCGGCGCTGGGCGATGCGGTCGCGCGTCGTCCACAGCTCGCGGACGGCGGCCAGCGCCCGCCGGTCGCGCACCCGGTGGATCCCCGATGTCCGGCGCCAGCGGTCGCGCCGCGCGGCGGGCGGGACCTCCCGGGTGCCGGCCTCGCGAAGGTAGTCGAATTCCTCTGCGGCCCAACCGCTTTTGCCCTGTTCGTCGAGCACGCCCGAGATCGCCGCGCGCAGCTCGAGCAGGAGTTCCACGTCGAGCGCGGCGTAGTTGAGCCATTCCTCGGGCAGCGGGCGCTTGGAGCAGTCGGCCGCCCCGTGGCCCTTGGCCAAGCCGAACCCGAGCAGTCGCTCGACCATGGTCGCCAGGTTCACCCGGTCGAATCCGGCGAGCCGCCCGGCCAGCTCGGTGTCGTAGAGCGCCGGTGGCCGCAGGCCGACCTCGGCCAGGCAGGGCAGGTCCTGGTCGGCGGAGTGCAGGATCCATTCGTCGGCGCCGAGCACGTCGGCGACCGGCCGCAGCGCCGTGATCGGGTCGGCGCCGTGGCTGACGGGGTCGATGAGCACGGTGCCCGCGCCGGCGCGGCGGATCTGGATCAGGTAGGCGCGGTTGGAGTACCGGAAACCCGACGCGCGCTCGGCGTCCACCGCGAAGGGGCCGCGCCCGCTGTCGAGCAGGTCGGCGGCCGCCGCGATCTCGCGGACGCTGACGGCGAGCTCGGGGATCCCCTCGGCGGGGTGGAGCAGCGGAGTGGGATCGGGCCCGTCGGTGTCCGATTCGGTCATGTCACGCGCGGGACCGCGAGCTGAGGTCGGTGACCCCGGCCGGCGGTAGGCCCGCGGCGTGCTCGAGCACGTCGCAGAACGCCTCGACGTGCACGCCGACGTCGGGGGTGGTGGCCGTCCACGACGCCCGAAGCTCCAGCTGGTGGGCCCGCGGCGGCCCGGAGATGTCGCCGTAGCGCACCGAGGTGGTGGCGGTGACGGTGCCGCCCAGCGCTGTGACCTGCCCGGTCCGCGACTCCAGCGCGTCGGCCAGCCAGCTCCACGCCACCTCGGGCAGCAGCGGGTCGACGGCCTCGCTGGGATCCAGGTCGGCCTGGATGTAGGCGACGAGCCGCAGCGTGCCGTCCCAGGCGTCGGCGCCGTCCGGGTCGTAGAGCAGGATCAGCCGGCCGAACGCGTCGCCCTCGGAACGCTCGGGGACGATCTCGAGGTCGGGGTGCTTCACCTCGGCCCCCAGCGCGTAGCTGAACGGCGCCAGCCGCTGCGGCGGGCGGATCGGTCCCAGCTCGATCTCCGACCGCACCGTGACGGCGTTCATCGCCGCCACCGCCTCGCGGAAGGGGGCCGGTTCCATGGAGGTCACAGCGTCCGACGGTAGACCCATCGGAAAAGACGCCGAAACAGGCGCGCCGATCCGCGCGCCCGCCGCGACCAAGCCGTTACCTGGGCTCACGGGCCTGCTCAGGTCGCATTCCCGCCGCTGAACCGGGCCGGGCGTTTCTCGCGGTGCGCGGCCAGCCCCTCCCGGACGTCGGGGCCGCCGAAGCTGAGGAATTCCAGCCCGAGGGATGTCTCGAACGTCGGCGCGAACATGCGGTACCACGAGTTCAGGCTGTGCTTGGTCCAGCGGATGGCGTCCTGCGCGCCCTGTGCCAGGCCCTCGGCGATCCGGGTCGCCGTGGGCAGGACGTCGTCGTCGTCGACGCAGGTGGACACCAGCCCGATGCGCTCGGCCTCCTCGCCGAGCAGCGTCTCGCAGGTCAGCAGGTAGTACTTCGCCTTGGCCATCCCGACCAGCAGAGGCCAGCAGATCGCGGCGTGGTCGCCCGCCGCGACGCCCAGCTTCGTGTGCCCGTCGATGAGTTTCGCGGTGCGGCCCGCCACCGAGATGTCGGCGAGCAGCGCAACCACCAGGCCCGCGCCGACGGCCGGGCCGCGGATCGCCGAGACCACCGGCTTGTCGAAGTTCACCATGTTGAGCACCATGTCGCGGGCCTCCCGCATGATGCGGATGCGGCTCTCGTAGTCGCCCATGGTCTCTTCGATGAGGTCGAAGCTGCCGCCCGACGAGAACGCCCGCCCCTCACCGCGGACCAGCACCACCCGCACGGCGGGGTCGCGGGCGATCGCCGGCCAGATGTCGGCCAGATCGCGGTGCATCTGCGGGCCCACCGAGTTGAGGCCGGGGGAGTCGAGTACCAGCGTCAGCACGCCGTTTGACCCGCGCTCGCAGCGCAGGCTCGGGAACTCGTCGTAACTCACGGGGGGCTGGCTGACCGGCACGCTCGCCGATATTACGCAGCGGGGCCGTCATGGCAGCATGGACGGCAATATGAGTACACGTCGCGACCTCGCGAAGTCGCCTTACCTGGCCGCCGTCTCGGGCCGCAAACCCGGCCGGGTTCCGGTGTGGTTCATGCGGCAGGCCGGGCGGTCGCTGCCGGAGTACCGGGCGCTGCGGGCGCAGCACGAGATGCTGGCGTCCTGCTTCGACGCCGAGCTGGTTTGCGAGATCACGCTGCAGCCGGTGCGCCGCCACGACGTCGACGCGGCGATCCTGTTCTCCGACATCGTGGTGCCGCTGCGCGGCGCCGGTGTCGACCTCGACATCGTGTCGGGGGTGGGGCCCGTCATCGCCTCCCCGGTGCGCACCGCCGCCGACGTCGCGGCGATGGAACCGCTTGAGCCGCAACGGGTTCAGGCGGTGGCGGACGCTGTTGCGCTGCTGGTGGCCGCCCTCGGCGACGTTCCGCTGATCGGTTTCGCCGGCGCGCCGTTCACCCTGGCGTCCTACCTGATCGAGGGCGGCCCGAGCCGCCACCACGCCCGGACGAAGGCGATGATGCTGGCCGAGCCCGACACCTGGCACGCGCTGCTCGACAAGCTGGCCGACATCACCATCGGCTTCCTGCGGGTCCAGCTCGACGCCGGGGTGGACGCGATCCAGATGTTCGACTCGTGGGCGGGCGCCCTGTCGCTCGCCGACTACCGGCAGTACGTATTACCGCACAGTGCAAGGGTTTTCGCCGCGCTGGCCTCCTACGGCGTGCCGATGACACATTTCGGGGTCGGCACCGCGGAATTGTTGGGCGCCATGTCGGACGCGGGCGCGTCGGTGGTCGGCGTGGACTGGCGCACCTCGCTCACGGATGCGGCGGGGCGCGTCGCTCCCGGGACCGCGTTGCAGGGCAACCTCGACCCGGTGGTGCTGCTGGCGGGCTGGCCGGTGACCGAACGCGCCGCGCGCGCCGTGGTCGACGACGGCCGTCGCGCCGTCGACGCGGGCGCGGCCGGCCACGTCTTCAACCTTGGTCACGGGGTGCTGCCCGAGACGGACCCGGGCGTGCTGACCGAGCTGGTGTCGCTGGTCCACTCGCTATGACCAAATCCTATTGCGTTGTCGGAGGCGGCATTTCGGGGCTGACGGCGGCATACCGGCTGCGCGCGACGGTAGGCGAAGGGGCGACCATCACGCTGTTCGAGCCGGGCGACCGGCTGGGCGGGATCCTGCGCACCGAGCGCGTCGGCGGCCGGCCGATGGACCTCGGCGCCGAGGCGTTCATCCTGCGCCGGCCCGAGATGCCGGCGCTGCTGGCCGAACTCGGCCTCTCCGGACACCAGATCGCGTCCGTCGGCGCCCGGCCGCTGATCTACAGCGAGCGCACGCTGCATCCGGTGCCCACCGGCACGGTGGTCGGCATCCCGTCCTCGCCGGCGTCGATGGCGGGACTGGTCGACGAGGCGACCCTCGCGCGCATCGACGCCGAACCGGCGACCCCGCTGGACTGGAGGCCCGGCGACGACCCGTCCGTCGCCGAGCTGGTGGGCGGCCGGTTCGGGGAGCAGGTGGTGGCGCGGTCCGTCGACCCGCTGCTCAGCGGGGTGTACGCGGGTTCCGCGGAGACGATCGGGCTGCGCGCGGCCGCCCCAAGTGTGGCGGCGGCGCTGGACCGCGGGGCCACCAGCCTGATCGACGCGGTGCGGCGGGCCTTGCCGCCGACCACCGGCGCGCCGGTGTTCGGGGCGCTGGACGGTGGATACCGGGTGCTGCTCGACGAGCTCGTCGCGCGGAGCGGACTCACCTGGGTCCGGGCCGCGGTGCGCCGGCTCTGCCGCGCCGGGTCCGGCTGGGAGGTGCTCGACGACACCGGCGCCCGCCGAACCGCCGACGCGGTGATCCTGGCCGTGCCGCCGGCGCCGGCGGCGGCCCTGCTCGGCGAGATCGCGCCCGGTAGCGCCGCCGCGGCCGGCCGGATCACCAGCGCGTCGTCCGCGGTGGTCGCGCTGGCGGTGCCGGCCGACACCGCGTTTCCCGAGTGTTCGGGGGTGCTGGTCGCCAGCGGAGAGCGGTTGCGCAGCAAGGCGATCACGCTGTCGTCGCGCAAGTGGGGGTTCGGCGGGGACGTCCAGTTGCTGCGGCTGTCGTTCGGCCGGTTCGGCGACGAGGTCGCCGCCCGCACGCCGGATGACGAGCTGCTGGGCTGGGCGTTGAGCGACCTGGTCGACGTGTTCGATCTCGCGGTCGAGCTCGTCGACGCCCGCGTGCAGCGGTGGATCGAGGCGATGCCGCAGTACGGCCCCGGGCACGCCGACCTGGTGGCGGAGCTGCGCGCGGGGCTGCCACCGACGATGGCGGTGGCCGGCAGCTACCTGGACGGCATCGGCGTGCCGGCATGCGTCGGGGCGGCGGGCAGGGCGGCCGACAGCGTGATCCAGGACCTGGACGCGCAAGTGGCACGATAGGTGCCATGGCCAAGCTCGACTACGACGCCCTCAACAACACGCTGCGCTATCTGATGTTCTCGGTGTTCTCGGTGCGCCCGGGGGCGCTCGGTGACCAGCGTCACGCCGTCATCGACGAGGCGGCGACCTTCCTCAAGCAGCAAGAGGAACGCGGCGTGGTGGTCCGCGGCCTCTACGACGTCGCGGGCCTGCGCGCCGACGCCGACTTCATGATCTGGACCCACGCCGAACGCATCGAGGACCTGCAGGCGACCTACGCCGACTTCCGCCGCGCCACCGCGCTGGGGCGGGCCTGCTCGCCGGTGTGGAGCAGCGTCGGGTTGCATCGGCCGGCGGAGTTCAACAAGAGCCACATTCCGGCCTTCCTGGCCGGCGAGGAGCCGGGCGCCTACATCTGCGTCTATCCGTTCGTGCGGTCCTACGAGTGGTACCTGCTGCCCGACGAGGAACGCCGCCGGATGCTCGCCGAGCACGGCATGGCCGCCCGCGGCTACAAGGACGTGCGCGCCAACACCGTGCCGGCCTTCGCGCTCGGCGACTACGAATGGATCCTCGCGTTCGAGGCACCCGAGCTCGACCGCATCGTCGACCTGATGCGCGATCTGCGGGCCACCGACGCCCGCCGGCACACCCGCGCCGAGACCCCTTTCTTCACCGGCCCGCGGGTGGGCGTCGAGCAGCTGGTGAACGCGCTGCCATGACCGCGCCCCGGTTTGATCCCACGGACCCGACCCGCTTCGAGGAGATGTACCGAGACGACCGGCAGTCGCACGGGCTGCCCGCCGCGACGCCCTGGGACATCGGCGGCCCGCAGCCGGTCGTGCAGCAGCTGGTCGCACTTGGCGCGGTCAGGGGCGAGGTGCTCGACCCCGGCACCGGGCCGGGGCACCACGCGATCTATTACGCGTCGAAGGGCTACTCGGCCACCGGCATCGACGGCTCGGAGGCCGCGCTGGAGCGGGCCCGTCGGAACGCCGAGAAGGCCGGGGTGTCGGTGGACTTCCGGCTGGCCGACGCCACCAAGCTCGACGGGCTGGACGGCCGGTTCGACACCGTCGTCGACTGCGCGTTCTACCACACGTTCAGCACCGATCCGGACCTGCAGAGGTCCTACGCGCGCGCCCTGCACCGGGCGACCAGGCCGGGAGCGCGGCTCTACATGTTTGAGTTCGGCGAGCACGACGTCAACGGCTTCACGATGATGCGGGCGTTGTCCGAGAACGACTTTCGCGACGTGCTGCCCGAAGGCGGCTGGGAGATCACCTACCTCGGCCCGACGACCTACCTGGTCAACATGAGCGCCGAGCAGATCGAGATGATGGTCGCGCGCAACCCCGACATGGCCGACCAGATCCAGCCGATGCTGGAGCGTTTCCGCGCCATGGAGCCGTGGCTCGAGGGCGGCCGGGTGCACGCCCCGTTCTGGGAAGTGCACGCGACGCGCGTCGACTGAGGGGCGTTACTCGTCGCCGCCGAGCGTCGACTTGTTGGGACCGTTACGCCCAAATCGCGACAACAACTCGACGTTCGAGGCGCGCCTAACTCCCCGCCGGCACCAGGCGCAGCGAGATCGAGTTGATGCAGTAGCGCTGGTCCGTCGGGGTGGGGTATCCCTCGCCCTCGAAGACGTGGCCGAGGTGACTGTGGCAGTTGGCGCACAGCACCTCAACCCGCCGCATGCCCAGCGAGTCGTCGGGACGCAGGATCACCGCGTCCGAGCTCGCCGGGTCGAAGAACGACGGCCACCCGCAGTGCGACTCGAATTTCTCACTGCTGCGGAACAATTCGGCGCCACAGGCCCGGCACTGGTAGACGCCCTCGGTCTTGGTGTCGGTGTACTCGCCGACGAACGGCGGCTCGGTGCCGGCGCGGCGCAGCACGTGGAACTCTTCTGGGGTGAGCTTCTGCCGCCACTCGTCGTCGGTGAGCTGCAGCTTGGGAGACGTCATGCCTCCACGCTAGCCGTAATTGCGGTGACCCGCTGCGCCCGGCTGCGCCGCGCTTGCGATCACCGCGCAGCCCGATTTGCGGGGTCGCGCCCGGGCGTCAGCCACGCCGGGTCGATGCCCTCGTCCAGCCGGTTCTCGGCCTTGGCGTCCAGGTAGCGGTAGTAGAGCACCACGAACACCACGATCAGCAGCAGCGACCAGCCGTAGGTGATCTTCAGGTACTGCAGCGCGCGGCCGTATCTCATCCAGTTGAAGAGCAGGTAGCCGTCCAACGTCATGAAGCCGTAGATCCCGAGCCACGCCGGCCAGTTGCGGATCAGCGAGTTGGGCAGCACCACCGTCATCAGGAACGGGAACAGCATCATCGAGTAGTAACCCTGCGCCAGGGGCAGCACCAGCCACGACCACAGCAGCAGCACGCCCGAGGAACTGGTGAACCAGAACCGAGGGTCGCGGGTGCGGTAGTAGCGGTACAGCAGCCACATGGCGCCAATCGCCAGAACAGTGAACAGGATCCGCAGGAACACGATCAGCCAGGTGGGCAGCCCGAAGTACACGCCGTTGCCCTGGACCGAGCTGTTGAAGTAGTCCCGCACGCCCCCGATGTAGGGCAACGTCTTGGTGACGAAGTCCATCGGGTCGCTGACCAGCGGCCACGCGATCGCGTTGATCACCACCGGCACCGCGATCGCGGGCACCAGCGTCCGCCATTGCCGGTTCAGCAGCGGCAGCAACAGCAGCGGGCCGAGCAGGGGTTTCAGGGTGAGCGTGAGTCCGATCGCCACGCCGGCCCACCACTGGCGACTCACCCGGCCGTCGAGCAGCCAGCGGAAGAAGAGCATCTCGGCGAGCAGCACGCAGCCGTTGATGTTGGTGAACACCAGTGTGCTGCTCACGCTTTCGGTGCAGAACATGGCTAGCAGGAGGGCGGGGGCGGCCACCGAGGACAACGTGTAGTTGAACATCCGCAGCAGCAGGTACCAGGCGATCAGGATGGCGATGGCGTTGATACCGATGAACAGGTACCGCGACGGCGTGAAGGGCAGGTAGCCGAACGGCGCCATCAGCAGCGTCCCGCCCGGCGGATACAGGTAGTGCGGGTCGACGTAGTCGAAGTGCTCGTTGTAGATGTCCCACCCGCGCCGGAAGTTGAGCACCGCCCGGTAGACCGGCTTGAAGTCGTCGGTGATGTTGCCGTTGAGCGGCAGGATGATGCTGCGGTGCACCACCGACATGATGGCGATGGGCCACAACGCCGACCGCAGGATGCTCGCGACGCTCGGTGCGCCGGGACGGAAAGCGGCCAACACCCTGTCCTGCAAGCCGGTACGCGTCGTCACCAGGGCACCGTACCGTGGCAATCGTGGCCCGCGGCCCGAACCCCTAGGCGGGACAGTACGTGTCGGTTCCCGGAAGCTTGCCGCTGTTGACGTAGGCGACCAGCGGGGGGACGGCGCAGGCCGAATAGATGCTCGCGCCGTGGCCGATGCCCTGCCACATGACCCGCTTGCTGGCCGCATTGGCGTTGATGATCGTCGCGGCCGTCGCCGCGACCCCCTCGTTGCCGACGATCGCGTCGTTCTGCACGCCGGCGAGCAGCACGTCGACCTTGAGGTCCTTCGGCGGCGGCTGCGGCGAACCGGTGGGCCAGTGCACGCACTTGACGAGGTTCAGCGCGGCGACGGTGCCGAACTGCGGGTAGAGCTTGCCCCACGCCACGACGAGCTCGCGCACCCGGTCCGGGGTGGGCCGGTTGATCGCGTCGCTGCAGGAGTTGACGAACTGGCCGTCGGAGTCCTGGGCGGCGTCGGCGCGGTTCATCAGGGCGGTCAGCTGGTTGGTGTCCCCGGACCGGGCCGCCGCCAGCGCCCCCGCCAGGCCCGTGGTGGCGCCGACGCGGCCCCCGGACGGGAAGCCGAGGGCGACGGTGATCGCGCCGGCCAGTTCGGCCACCGACGCGCCGCCCGGGCCCCTGCCGGCGCGGGCGTCGGCCAGCATGGCGCTGACGGCGGCCTTCGGGTCGGGGCCCAGCGCGCAGTTCACCGCGACACACTGGGCGGCGAACGCGTCGAGGGCGGCCTGCTGGCCCTTGACCTGCTGCTCGGCGGCGGCTTCGGCGCTGACGCCCAGCGCGACGGGGGAGTCGAGGATCAGCCGGGCGACCTTGTCGGGCCGCGTCGCGGCGTAGGTCAGCGCCACCTGCGCGCCGTTGCCGATCCCCACCAGCGCGACCGCGGGAACGTCCCACGTGCTGCGCAGCCGCTCGATGTCCGAGGCTGCGTGGGCGTTGTCATAAGCCGAGGCGCCGAGGGCGATGGCGTCGGTGCAGTTCGTGGTCGCGGTGTTCGAGACGTCGGACAGGTTGGCGACGGGGTCGTCGCCGCTCTGGAACTGCGCCTGGTCCCGCATCGCCTGGCGGTCGCCGCGTTCGCGGCAGTCGATGGGGCTCGACATGCCGATGCCGCGGCGGTCGACGGCGACGATCGGGTGCGACTGCAGCACGTCGGCCCCGGCCCCGGCGAGCCAGACCGGCAGCTGGGTCGACGACGGCAGGTCGGAACCCGTGGTGAAGACCAGCGGTCCGGCGTCGTGCGGGGTCTGGCTCGAGCGGGCGCGGACGACGCCGATGCTCAGGGTGCCCGAACCGCCGCCCGTGGGGTCGAGGTCGGCGTCGTAGTTGGCGCAGTCCAGCTGCACGCCGGGGGCGGGCCGGACGGCCGCGTCGGAGAACACGCGCGCGGTGCAGTCGTGCCACGACAGGTCGTTCTTGGGGGCGGCGATGGGGGGCGGTCCGCTGGGCGGCGGCT
>NZ_CACRUY010000033.1 GCF_902652685.1 Mycobacterium sp. Marseille-P9652 | reverse complement strand
CCGGCCATGGTGCCCACCTTCACCCGGGCCTTGCCCCCGGGTTTGCCGGGTTTCCCCACGACCACCTGGCCCCTGCCCGCCCTGCCGCCGTGGACTTGGCCGCCTTCCGCGGTCCCGCCGTTCCCGGCGTTGCCGCCATTTGCGTTGCCGCCGTTCACCCTGCCGGGGTTGCCGACGTTCACCCTGCCGCCGTTCCCGGCGTTGCCGCCGTTCACGTTGCCGCCATTGCCGGCGCTGCCGAACTTGGGTGCGGATATCACCGCGGCGATCAACGCGGTGGTGAATGCGGGGCTGCCACCGTTTGCGTTGCCGCCGTTCACGTTGCCGCCGTTCACGCTGCCGCCGTTCACCTTGCCGGGGTTGCCGACGTTCACGCTGCCGCCGTTCCCGGCGTTGCCGCCGTTCACGTTGCCGACGCTGCCCAACCTCGGCGCGGACATTGTGGCCAACATCAACCTGGCGTTGAACGCGACGTTGCCCGGGTTGCCCACGATCAACTTGACGCTGCCCGGGCTGCCGCCGTTGACGTTGCCGACCTTCCCGGCGTTGCCGCCGTTCACCCTGCCAGGGCTGCCGGGGCTGCCGTCGTTGACGTTGCCGCCGTTCCCGGCGTTGCCGCCGTTCCCCGCGCTGCCGCCGTTCACCCTGCCGGGGCTGCCGGCGCTGCCGCCGATCAACCTGTTCCCGCCGGGGCTGCCGGGCCTGCCGGGGTTCACGCCGCCGCCACTGCCGGGGCTGCCGCTGCTGACCCAATTGCAGACGATGGAGACCCAGTTCAACACCACCCTGCTCAACGCCGAACTCGGCTTGAACGCCAATCTCGTCGCCCAGGAGACGGCGCTCGAGCTGGCCCTGTTCGGCAACCTCGGCAAGCCGGCGCTCAACACGTTCTACAACTTCTGGAACTTGGTGCTGGGCAGCGGCGAGACGTCGCTCAACAGCCTGATCGGCCTCCAGGTGCCGGCCGGGCTGCTGACCGGCAGCCTGGCGATCGGCACCACCCCGATCATCGCCGGCGGAGGCTTGCTCGCCGCGGTTCCGACCAAGTTCCTGTGGGACCTCGCCGTCGTCCAGGGGGTGGTGAGCCCGTTCATGGCGGGTGGGGCCATCAACACAGCGCTCACCGCGGCGCTCACCGCGGCCGGGTTGCAGGCGTCGCTGGGTACCACCCTCGGCGGGTCGCTCGCCGGTCTGTCCGCGACGACGGGCGCGACGCTGGTGGCGGCGCCGATTGCCGGCCTGCAGGGCATCGGCCTGGGCGGGGGCACGTTCCTCACCGACCTGGTCGCGTCGGAGACCACGTTCAACGCGAACCTGCTCACCAATGAGTTAGCTTTGGAGACAGGCCTTTTCGGCCCCAATGCCTTCAACGGCGCACTCAACCGCTTCTTCAATGCGGGCAACCTGGCGGTGCTGACCGGCGAGCAGACAGTCAACGGCCTCCTAGGCGGATCGCAACTGCCCGCGCTTAACGCAAACCTGTTCCTGACCGGAACCTCGCAGGACGCGTTCGACGGCGCCAACGCGGTCGGTGGTATTCAGGGCGTCTTGGACCAGCTTTTGGCCGGCGGCCTCGACCTGGCCGGCATGCCGTAAGACCCGGCTCAGCCGGTCTTGGCCGGCGCCTTCGGCGGGATCACCGTGTCGACGATCTGCGCCAGCTCGCGCCGGTTCGGGGGAACGCCGGTCAGCAGCGACTGGTGGTTGATCAGCGCGGGCCCGATCCTCGCGGTGAACGGTGTGACCGTGGCCGGATCCAGTTCGCCGTTCTCGACGGCCGTGCGCAGAATCGCCTCGACGATCTTGAGGCGCGGGCCCACCACCGCGTCGGCGAAGATCGCGCGCAACTCCGGTTCGTGGATCACCTGCCCGATGATGTCGAGACCCGGGAAGGCCGTCTTCCCGGCAAGGATGTCGCGATGCGCGGTGAACACGGTCAGCAGGCTCTCCCGGGCCGACCGGCCTGGTCGCGGCTCGGGCAGCGGGGGCAGGGCGAATACCAGGGCGGCGTGCACCAAATCGTGCTTGCTGCACCACCGCCGGTAGAGCGCCGCCTTGCCGGTGTGCGCGCGGGCGGCAATGCCCTCCATCGTCAGGCCCCCGTAGCCGACCTCCGCGAGCTCGGCCAGGGTGGCCTCATACAGTGCGCGCTCGAGGACCTCGCCGCGCCGGCGGCTCCGGCTGCCGGACGTCGTCGGCGTCAGCTGGGGCATCCCACGATAGTAGCCGTCGGCGTTCCTCTTCAGGGGCTACTCGCAGAAAGACGGGGGCGGGCGGCGGTAGGGTGCGTCCATGCCTGAGACGCGGGAAACTCCGAGGCTGCTCTTCGTGCACGCCCACCCCGACGACGAAAGCCTCAGCAACGGAGCGACCATCGCGCACTACACGTCCCGCGGGGCGCACGTGCGGGTGGTGACGTGCACGCTCGGCGAAGAGGGCGAGGTGATCGGAGATCGCTGGGCGGAACTGGCCGTCGACCGGGCCGACCAGCTCGGCGGTTACCGGATCGGCGAACTCACCGCCGCGTTGAACGCGCTGGGCGTGCCCGAACCCATCTATCTGGGCGGCGCCGGCCGCTGGCGCGACTCCGGCATGAGCGGTACGCCCGCGCGGCGCCGGCAGAGGTTCGTCGACGCCGACGACCGCGAGGTGGTCGGGGCGCTGGTCGCGATCATCCGGGAGCAGCGCCCGCACGTGGTGGTGACTTACGACCCCGGCGGCGGCTACGGCCATCCCGACCACGTGCGCGCCCACACCGTGACGTCCGCCGCGGTGGCCGCGGCCGGCGGCGCCGACTATCCCGGGGAGCCGTGGACGGTGCCGAAGTTCTACTGGTCGGTATTCGCGCTCAGCGCCTTCAAGGCCGGCCTGAGCGTCCTCAACGCCGAAGACTTCCGGCCCGAATGGATGGTCCCGCCGGAGGAGGAGTTCACCTTCGGCTATGCCGACTCCGACATCGATGCGGTCATCGAGGCCGCCCCCGAAGCGCACGCCGCGAAGACGGCGGCGCTCGCCGCGCACGCCACCCAAGTTGTCGTCGGCCCGACGGGCCGGACCTGCGCCCTGTCTAACAACCTGGCGCTGCCGATCGTGGCCGAGGAACACTACGTGCTTGCCTCGGGCAGGCCGGGTGAGCGCGACGCGCGCGGCTGGGAAATAGATTTGCTTGCCGGGCTTGGCTTTACCGCGGTCTGACGCGGTACGCTCTGACAAGGCAGCCACGGGAGGAGCCCTGATGGACCCGGACATGGACCCTAACATGCAGCACTGGCAGGACCGGCTGGACAGCATGCAGTGGGTGATCGGCTCGATCCTCTCCAACATCGACAGCATTCCGACCTGACCGCGATCAAGTCGCGCGTGGCGTCCGCCGAAGAGGCCAGGGACGACACCGGCGCGACGGATCCCGCCATCCGATTTGTCGTCTTGACACTGCTAGCCGTCGACGGCGTGCTTTCCGCACTGGCCGGGGCGCTGCTCCTTCCCTCGTACCTCGGCTCGGTTCCGTTTCCCATCAGCGCGGTGCTCAGCGGACTGCTCAATGCGGCGCTGGTGTGGGCGGCGGGACGATGGACCAGGTCCCTGCGGGTGGCGGCGTTGCCGCTGTGGACGTGGCTTCTGACCGTGGCGCTGGTCAGCATGGGCGGGCCCGGCGACGACATCATCCTCGGCGGCCGGGGCTTGATGGCGTATGGGGCCTTGGTGCTGCTGGTCCTCGGCGTCGCGCCGCCGGCCTGGGTGTTGTGGCGCGGCGTTAACGACGCGTCGAGCTAGGGACCGAAAATCGGTGGCAGTGGTGGTATCGGCGGCAACGGCGGCAGTATCCAGCCGAAGAGGTAGTAGAACTCGTCATAGAAGAATTGCCATGTCTCGTTCCAGGCGACAGTCAAGAAGTTGTTCAGCCCCTGGCTGAACGTGATGGACCCACTAAGCCAGTCAAGGGTGTTGAACAGACCGCTCTGCACCATCGGCTCAATCCAGTGGTAGAAGTACTGAATCTGCGGCGCTATCCATCCGACGTAGGGTACCCACCCCGCCGCGTATGAGGCCAAGTCGAAGCCGTACGCCACCCATGGCTCGATGGCGTTGTACAGAGCCTTGATCCCATCGCCGGATGCCGCCGGTACTGCCGCCGCGACGCCGGTGATGCCCGCGGGTTGCAGCAGCGCGCTCGCAGCGGTCAAAGCGCGGGCGGCGCCGGTCGGCAGCAGCTGAAGGGCGCTGGTGCTCGCGCTCGTTGCGGCGGCGAGCCGACCTGCGAGCGCGCCGGGACCGCCGGTGGCTTGGAAAATGCTCTGGAACTGGCTCACTGCGTTGGACACGGCGTTCTGGGCCGCGCCGGCGCCACCGGAGATGGTCCATTGCCCGAGCAACTTCTCCGCGGGCAGGGCGACCGCGTTCACCAAGTTCTGCGCGGCGCTGGCCTCGGCTGCAGCGTAGGCACTCGCGCCGGTGGTCAATGCCTCAGCGAACCGCTCGTGGAACGCCGCTGCTTGCGAGCCGAGTTTTTGAATCCACAGGCCGTGTTCGGAGAACAGCGCGGCGATCTGTGTGGAGATCTCGTCTTCGGCCGCGGCCAGGACGCTCGTGGTCGGTGCCGCCGCCGCCGCGCCGGCCGCGTTGAGCGTGGAGCCGATCCCGGCGAGATCAGACGCCGCGGTAATCAGCGCATCTGGCGCCGTCAGCAGGAATGACATCGCACACCTCCCCGTGCTAGCAGACGGAGCGCGCCCCAGCGTTGATCATCATCCGTCAATGCTGGGGAGCGTAGCGCTACGGCGGCCGGTCGGAGTCAAGACGACCTGATTCTCAGGAGGAAGGGTCTTTTGGCCCATCGCGCCCGGCCTGGGTGTTGTGGCGCAGCGGCAGTGAGCGCCCGGGAAGGCCTCTGACTTAGAGCGGCGGCAGCGGCGGCAGCGGTGGCAGGAACCCGAGGAACCAGTAGATCTCCGACTGGATGAAGAAGTTGATCGACGCCGTGGTGGCCGTGAAGAAGTTACTCAGCCCCTCCGCAAAGGTGATCTGTCCGCTGACGAAGTCGAGGATGTTGAACAGGCCGCTCTGAACGATGGGCTCGATCAGGTTGTAGAAGAACGTGATTTGCGGAGCAAGGAAGGTCACCCAGCCCGCCGCGTACTCGAGGAGTTGGAAGCCGTACTGCACCCAGGGTTCGATCGCGTTGTAGGCGTTTTCGATCGCGTCGGCGATCGGCGCGAGGGCGTTCGCCGCCGGCACCACCGCGGCCGCAGTCGCCGCGGCCGGCGACAACAGGGCGCTTGCGGCGGTGGTGAGAGCGCCGAAACCGCCGGTCGGCGCCAGGAGCAGCGCACTGGCGGCCTGGGCGCCGCGTGTGAACAGGCCGGCGCCGGTTTGGACGGCCAACTCCACCTGGGAGACCGCGGTGGACAGCGCCGCGCCGAGCCCGCTGCCGCCCGCGGACAGCGAACTCACCGCGGCGGCGCCGCTACTGATCAGGGGCTGTCCGAGCGCCGCGGCGACGGGCGCGTTCACGGCGTTCTCGAGGGTTTGCACGGCGCTCGCCTCGGCCGCCGCGTACGAGCCGGCGCCCGCGGACAGCACCTGGACGAACCGCTCCTGGAACGCCGACGCCTGGGCGCTGAGCTGCTGGAATCCGTGCCCATGCTGGGAAAACAGCGCGGCGATCTGCGTCGAGATCTCGTCCTCGGCCGCGGCCACGATGCCGGTCGTCGGCGCAGCGGCCGCCGCACCCGCCGCGCTCAGCGAAGAACCGATCCCCGCGACGTCCGAAGCCGCGGCGACCAGCGCGTCAGGCGCCGCCAGTACAAAAGACAACCCGCACCTCCCCTTTGCTTCTCATCAGCGCGGCCATCGGTCGTGGATGATGCCTTGATCGGACGGATATTAACGCGATCCCAGCTAACAGGCGGGCGAATCACGCCAAAACCTCCGCGACGGCGTTGCCGGTGGCTGCCATGGTCGACCGCTTGCGGATACGGCCCTGTCGCTACTGTTGCGCGTATGGGGCCCACCATGGTTTCCGAGAGTCCACATGCTGGGACGGGCGGATGAAATCCGGATGTGGGGGAGTTACAACAACGTGCCACTGACATCGGGGCCTTCGGGCCAGGAGCCCATCGCTCTGCCCCAACCCGTGGTTCCCGCACGGCCCGACGGGTCACGCGGCGATCGCGAGCGCGGCGAAGCCGGGCGAGGCGGGTCGCCACAGTCGTCACGCGGCGATCGCGAGCGCGGCGAAGCCGGGCGAAGCGGGTCGGCGCCACCGTCCGCGCTGCGGCGGGTGCTGCGGCGTGCGCGCGACGGCGTCGCCCTCAACGTCGAGGAGGCAGCGCTCGCGATGGCCGCGCGCGGCGACGACCTCGCCGACCTGTGCGCCAGCGCGGCGCGGGTTCGCGACGCGGGCCTCACGTCGGCGGGGCGGCGCGGACCCGCCGGCCTGCTGCCGATCACCTATTCGCGCAAGGTCTTTCTCCCGATCACGCACCTGTGCCGCGACACCTGTCACTACTGCACCTTTGTCAGCGTCCCCGGCAAGCTGCGCGCCCGCGGCGCGGGCATGTACATGGAGCCCGACGAGATCCTCGACGTGGCGCGTCGCGGCGCCGAACTCGGTTGCAAGGAAGCATTATTCACCCTCGGCGACCGTCCGGAGGACCGCTGGCCCGAGGCGCGCGAGTGGCTCGGTGAACGGGGATACGACTCCACGCTGTCGTACGTGCGGGCGATGGCGATCCGGGTGCTCGAGGAGACGGGACTGCTGCCTCACCTCAACCCCGGCGTGATGAGCTGGTCGGAAATGTCGCGCCTCAAGCCGGTGGCGCCGTCGATGGGCATGATGCTCGAGACGACGTCGCGGCGGCTGTTCGAAACGAAAGGTCTTGCGCACTACGGCAGTCCGGACAAGGACCCCGCGGTGCGGCTGCGAACCCTCACCGATGCGGGCCGGTTGTCCATCCCGTTCACCACCGGTCTACTGGTGGGCATCGGCGAGACGCTGGCCGAACGCGCCGACACGTTGCACGCGATCCGCAAGTCCCACAAGGAATTCGGGCATGTGCAGGAAGTGATCGTGCAGAACTTCCGCGCCAAGCAGCACACGGCGATGGCCGGCGCTCCCGACGCGGGCATCGAGGACTACCTTGCGACGGTGGCGGTGGCGCGGTTGGTGCTCGGCCCGGGCATGCGTATCCAGGCGCCGCCAAACCTGGTGTCGCGCGACGAGTGCCTGGCGCTCATCGGTGCCGGCGTCGACGACTGGGGCGGTGTCTCGCCGCTGACGCCCGACCACGTCAACCCCGAGCGGCCCTGGCCGGCGCTGGACGACCTGGCCGGGGTCACCGCCGAGGCGGGCTACGACCTGGTGCAGCGGCTCACGGCCCAGCCCAAGTACGTGCAGGCCGGCGCCGCGTGGATCGACCCGCGGGTGCGCGGTCACGTCGAGGCCCTGGCCGATCCGGTCACCGGACTGGCGCGCGACGTCAACCCGGTGGGCAGGCCCTGGCAGGAGCCCGACGACATCGAGTCGTCCGGCCGGGTCGACCTGCACGCCGCCATCGACACCGAGGGGCGCAGCAGCGAGGCCCGCAGCGACCTCGACAGCGCGTTCGGCGACTGGGAATCTGTGCGCGCCCGCGTCCACGAGCTGGGAGCGCGGGCCCCGGAGCGCATCGACACCGACGTGCTCGCTGCGTTGCGGGCGGCCGAACGCGATCCCGCCGGCTGCAGCGACGACGAATACCTCGCCCTGGCCACCGCCGAGGGGCCCGCGCTGGAAGCGGTTACGGCCCTTGCCGATTCGCTGCGCCGCGAGGCCGTCGGCGACGACGTGACCTTCGTGGTGAACCGCAACATCAACTTCACCAACATCTGCTACACCGGGTGCCGGTTCTGCGCGTTCGCGCAGCGCAAGGGTGACGCCGACGCGTATTCGCTGTCGGTCGACGAGGTGGCCGACCGCGCGTGGGAAGCCCACGTGCAGGGCGCCACCGAGGTGTGCATGCAGGGCGGGATCGACCCCGAGCTGCCGGTGACGGGCTACGCCGAGCTGGTCCGCGCGGTCAAGGCCCGCGTGCCGTCGATGCACGTGCACGCCTTCTCGCCGATGGAGATCGCCAACGGAGTCACCAAGAGCGGCTTGAGCATTCGCGAGTGGCTGACCGGCCTGCGCGAGGCGGGCCTGGACACGATCCCCGGCACCGCCGCCGAGATCCTCGACGACGAGGTGCGCTGGGTGCTGACCAAGGGCAAGTTGCCCACGTCGATGTGGGTCGAGATCGTGACGACCGCGCACGAGGTGGGCCTGCGGTCGTCGTCGACGATGATGTACGGGCATGTGGACACCCCGCGGCACTGGGTTGGCCACCTCAACGTGTTGCGCGGAATCCAGGACCGCACGGGCGGTTTCACCGAGTTCGTGCCGTTGCCGTTCGTCCACCAGAATTCGCCGCTGTACCTTGCCGGCGCGGCCCGTCCCGGGCCCACGCACCGCGACAACCGCGCCGTGCACGCGCTGGCGCGAATCATGCTGCACGGGCGCATCGCTCACATCCAGACCAGTTGGGTGAAGCTCGGCGTCGAGCGGACCCGGGTGATGCTCAACGGCGGCGCGAACGACCTCGGCGGGACGCTGATGGAAGAGACGATCTCGCGGATGGCCGGTTCCGAGCACGGCTCGTCGAAGACGGCGGGCGAACTCGCCGCGATCGCGGAGGGCATCGGACGCCCGGCGCGCCAGCGCACCACCACCTACGCGCCGCTGGCGGCCTAGCTTCCCGTTCGGCCGACACGCCGCAGTAAAACTCGGCGCAGCGGGGTATGGCTGCCCTATGAGCCGACACGCCATCGATGACGAGCGATTCCCCGAGTGGCGGCCGTTTGTGGACGCGGTCCAGCAGCGACGGCCCGAGGACCCCACCTGGTGCGACGGCTGGACGGTGCGCGACATCGTCGCCCATCAGGCCGGGAATGCCGAGGAACTGGCGCGGGTGCTGCGCTCGCACCTGGAGGGCAACCCCGTCGGAACGCGGAGCTTCGAGGAACGCGAGGGTCCGCTGCGATCGCTGGGCGGCGCCGAGGTGTGGGACGCCCTGCACGAGCGGATGGCGACGCTCGCCGAGGTGGCGGAGGCGGCCGAGGAGGTGCCGGCCGACACCGACGTGGCCTGGACGGGGCGCACGATGAAAGTCCCCTGGTTCGCCGAGCACATGCGCGAGGAACTCGTGTTGCACGGGTGGGACATCACGGGAGACACCGCCGCGGCGCGCGAGCTACTGGCCCAGCCGTGGATGACCACTCACAGCGTCCTGGCCGTGGGTCGGCCGCTGTTGGCCAAGGGGAGCAAAGCATTGGGACCGGGGGAGCGGATCAGCGCGCGGTTGCGCGTCGTTGACACCGACGACGTGGTGGTGAGCGCCGACTCCGACAACACGAGCATCGAACTGGCGCCGCCCGACGGCCCGGCGACGGTGGAGACCGACGCCGCCACCCGGGTGTTGCTGCTTTGGGGGAGAAGCCCAGCGGACCCGGCACGGGTATACGCCCATGCCGGGTCCGAAGCCCTAGGCCAAGTCCGCCGATTGCTCAGCGGCTACTGAGTTGAAGCTCAGTAGTTGTTGCAGCTCCCGGCCACCGCGGTCACGTCGTTGAAGTACTGCGCCGCCCCCGGTATCGCCTGGATCTGGGCCGCCATCTGCGCGCGCTTCGGCGGCGGGGAGGCCAGGAACGTGTGCAGGTAGTTCGTCGCGACCGGCGACGCGCTCAGCTGCGCGGCAGCGCTCGGGTCCGTCGCATTCAGCGCGGCCATGACCTGCCCGTAGTTACATGTCGTGTTGATCACCGCGTCCAGCGGGTCCGCAGATGCGACACCCGCGCCGGCGGTCAACGCGATTGCGACACCGCCGACCGCGGTAGCCATTTTGGTCAACGACAGCCTCACCATGTTGTGGACACCTTCCTGAGTTGATGCACCGTCGGACGACGGCGACGACATTGCCCAGCGGTTGCCGTCTGCGGACGAGATTACCAGGACCGCCGGGCTTTGTTCTATCGAAACCGTTATCGCACAACGTCCGGCGGATGTAACAATTCCCAGGTCAGAGGGTGTTCGCCAGGAGCGAAATCACTGGCGGAACCGAAGCGGCCGCCGGTGCCCTCGCCGCCGGTTCCGCCCGGTCACGCCGCACTCGCAGCGCCGCACCGGCGATCCGCGGCGCCGCCGTCGTCCCGGTGTGTGACCTCGCCGGCGCGAAAAGTGGGTGGGGGTTGCCGATCAAGCGGGTCGCCGCGACGCGTGAGGCTGGTGGTTGACGTGTATGTGCAACGTCTAGTATCAGTAACCAAAAGCTTTGTCCCGAGCGGCCCGAAGCAGTCGGGGACGCCAGGGCCGGCTGAACCCAGCCCATGCTCGCCCAGCTCATGGAGGAGACTTCTGTGACCTACACGATCGCCGAACCCTGCGTCGACATCAAGGACAAGGCGTGCATCGAGGAATGCCCGGTCGACTGCATCTACGAGGGCGCCCGCATGCTCTACATCCACCCGGACGAATGCGTCGACTGCGGCGCCTGTGAGCCGGTCTGCCCGGTCGAAGCGATCTACTACGAAGACGACGTGCCGGAGCAGTGGAGTCAGTACACCCAGATCAACGCCGACTTCTTCGCGGAGCTCGGCTCGCCCGGCGGGGCGGCCAAGGTCGGCCTGACCGAGAACGACCCGCAGGTCGTCAAGGACCTGCCGCCCCAGGGCGAAGGCGACTGAGCGGCGCGGTGCCGCAGCAGCCCACTGAAGCTCGAGCGGGGACGCGCGCCCCGGGAGGGCGGGTTTCGGCGTCCCTGCCGGAGTTCCCGTGGGATACCCTCGCCGAGGCGAAAGCCCGGGCAGCCGCCCACCCGGACGGCATCGTGGACCTGTCCGTCGGAACCCCGGTCGACCCCGTCGCGCCGCTGATCCAGGAGGCCCTGGCGGCGGCCGGATCGGCGTCGGGATACCCGGCCACCGCCGGCACCGTGCGGCTGCGCGAGTCCGCGGTCGCCGCCCTGGAACGCCGGTTCGGGATCACCGGGCTGGCGCAGGCGGACGTCCTGCCGGTGATCGGGAGCAAGGAACTCATTGCCTGGCTGCCCACGCTGCTGGGGCTGGGGCCCGCCGACGTGATCGTCGTGCCGGAGCTCGCCTACCCGACCTATGACGTCGGCGCCCGGCTCGCCGGCGCGCGGGTGCTGCGCGCCGATTCGCTGACCCAGCTCGGACCCCAGTCGCCGGCGCTGATCTACCTGAACTCCCCGAGCAACCCGACGGGGCGCGTGCTGGGCGTGGACCACCTGCGCAAGGTGGTCGACTGGGCGCGCGGCCGCGGTTGCGTCGTCGCCTCCGACGAGTGCTATCTGGGCCTGGGCTGGGACGCCCAACCGGTGTCGATCCTGCACCCCTCGGTCTGTGGCGGCGACCATGCCGGGTTGCTGGCGATCCATTCCCTGTCGAAGAGTTCGTCGCTGGCCGGGTATCGCGCGGGCTTCGTCGCCGGCGACCCGGGTCTGGTGGCCGAGCTGCTCGCGGTGCGCAAACACGCCGGGATGATCGTGCCGACCCCGGTCCAGGCGGCCATGGTGGCCGCCCTCGACGACGACGCCCACGAGCGGGTGCAGCGCGAGCGGTACGAACGGCGCCGCACCGCCCTGCTGCCGGCTTTCCGCGCGGCCGGCTTCGCGGTGGACCACTCCGAGGCGGGCCTCTACCTGTGGGCCACCCGCGACGAGCCGTGTCTCGACAGCGTTGCCTGGCTGGCGGCGCACGGGATCCTGGTGGCGCCCGGCGACTTCTACGGCCCGCGCGGCGCCCGTCACGTGCGGGTCGCGCTGACCGCCTCCGACGAGCGCGTCGACGCGGCGGTGCGGCGACTCGGCTGACCGCCTAGGCCCCGCCACCTGCGGCGCGGCCGGCGGTGACGGCAGAATGCATCGAAACGCGGTTCAAGCGGTCGACTTCGGGTTAGGACTGTGGTCGTGACAACTACGTCGGGTACGTCGGGTACGTCGGGTACGTCGGGTACGTCCGATACGTCGGGTACGTCCGGTACGTCGGGCAAGCCCCGCATCCCCCTGTCGGTCGGCGACATCGCCAAGCGCGTCTTCCTGGGCAAGCCGCTCATCACCGAGGAGCTGTCGAGCGAGAAGCTGTCGAATCCGGTTGCGCTCGGAGCGCTTTCGCCGGACGCGATCTCGTCCACCGCGTATGGCCCCGAGCAGGTTCTGATCGAGCTGCTCCCGCACGCCGGGCTCGCCGCCTTCCTGTTGCTGCTGCCCGTCACCGGCGTCATCCTGCTCATCCTGGTGCTCGTGGCCGCGTCCTACCGGCAGGTCGTGATGGTCTACACCCGGGCGGGCGGCTCCTACATCGTCGCGCGGGACAACTTCGGGCCCCGAGTGGCGCAGGTCGCCGCGGCGGCCCTGCTGATCGACTATGTGGTCACCGTCGCGGTCCAGTCGGCGGCGGGAACGGTCGCCGTCGTCTCCGCCATCCCCGCCCTCGGCCCGCACAGCCTGCAGATCACGGTGGCCGTCGTGCTGCTCATCTGCTACGCGAACCTGCGCGGGCTCAGGGAGGCGGGCTGGCAGTTCGCGTTCGCCACCTACTTCTTCGTCATCATGGTCGGCGTCACGATCATCATCGGCGTCACGCGGGTTGTGCTGGGAGACATGCCGGTCTACGACCCCGCCCACCTACCCGGTACCGTGCCGGTTCACCAGGGCGACGGGCTGGTGATGGGTGCCACGGTCCTGGTGTTGCTGCGCGCGTTCGCGAACGGCGGCTCGTCGCTGACCGGGGTGGAGGCGATCTCCAACACGGTCGACTACTTCCGAAAGCCGCAGGGCCGCAACGCGCGCCGCGTGCTCACCGTGATGGCGGTCATCCTCGGCTTCCTGCTGGCGGGCGTCGCATACCTCGCGTACGTCACGCACGCCACCCCGTATCTCAGCGAATACCCGTCGGTGCTCTCGCAGATCGCCCGCGCGGTGTTCGGAAACGGTGTGGTGGGCAACGTCGCCTACATCCTGGTTCAGGCGGCGACGGCCGCCATCTTGTTCACCGGCGCGAACACCAGCTTCAACGGCTTCCCGGCGCTGGCCAGCTTCGTCGCCGAGGACCGCTTCCTGCCGCGGCAACTGACGAAACGCGGTCACCGGCTGGTGTTTTCGAACGGCATCATGACGCTGGCTGCGCTGTCGGTGGTGTTGCTGCTCGCGACCGGCGGCTCGGTCAACGCGCTGGTCCCGTTCTACGCGATCGGCGTGTTCACCGGGTTCGCGATGGCCGGCTACGGGATGACGAAATACCACCTGACGCACAAGGAACAGGGTTGGCGCCGGCGGCTGGCGATCAATCTGAGCGCCGCCATCCTGTCCACGGTGGTGGTGGGAATCTTCGCGGTGGCGAAGTTCACCGAGGGCGCCTGGCTGGTGGTGGTGATCTTCCCGGTCCTGGTGTTCATCCTGCAGCGCCTCAATCGCGAATACCGCGCGGAGGCAGCCATTCTCGAGATGTTCCGCACCGACCGCCCGGATATGGTGAAGTACGCCCGGCACAAGGTCTTCGTCTTCGTGGACTCGGTGGACCTCGCGACCATCGAGGCGTTGCGGTACGGCAAGGGTTTGCGGGCCGACGAGCTGGTCGCGGTGCACTTCATGGTCGACGCCGCGTACGCCGCACGGCTGCGAAAGCGTTGGGACCACTTCGATCTCAGTACGCCGCTGCGGGTGGTGGACTGTCCTGACCGGCGGATCACGCGGGCCGCGCAGCTACTGGTGGCCAAGGCGCGCGACGAGCATGCGGACACCAACGTGACCGTGCTGTTGCCGCGGCGGACGTTCGCGCCGCTGCTGGGCCGGTTGCTGCATGACCGCACGGCCGACAAAATCGCCCGTGCCGTCAGCGTCATCCCGGATGCGGCGGCGACGATCGTGCCCTACGACGTCGAATCGCGGATCAAAGAGGCCTACCCCGACAACCTCGAGCAGCGCATCGCCCAGGAGATCGACAAGCTGCAGGCGTGGGTGTCGCGGGACGAGGACCGAAACGTCGAACAGTACGAGCACCCGGAGCGGTCACCCTCGGTGATCATGGTGGCGGGCCTCATCGCAGGGCAGCGTGCCACGATCGAGGGTCGGGTCAACGAGGTCCAGGACGTCGCCAGCGGCCGGCGGACCCTGCGGCAGGTCGTCGTGGGCGACAGCAGCGGCGAGCTGACGGTCACCTTCCGTCCCGGCCATGGCGGCGCCGACATCCAGCCGGGCCAGGTGCTGCGGATCACCGGCAAGGCGCGGCAGACGGGGAACCGGCCGGTCTCGATGCTCGATCCCGTCTATCACGTCGTGGAGGACCCCGCCGAGGACGCCGAGTCCGGGAAGAGCGAACAGGCCACCGAGGGCTGAGGCCGGCCGCTCACAGGCTCGCGACGCCGACCGCCAGCAGGGCGGCGCCGACCACCCCGAGCAGGGCGGCGACCTCCAGGCGCCGGCGGGCCCGGATCCACTCGTTCAGGGCGGTCATCGACGTGCGGGTCCGCTCGGGCGCGACGGCGAAGGCGACCAGCGGGGCCTCCACGAACGCGAACGCGACCACGTTGAACAGAGCCAGCGCCCCGACCTGTGCCCACGCCGCGGCGCCCGAGGCCAGGATGACGGCGAGCGCGGCCAGGTAGTCGACGGACGGCAGCGCGATTCCCAGCCCGGCCACGCCGGCCACCCACAGCGACGGCCCGCGCAGCACCCGCTGCGCCCGGGTCGCGACCCGCCCGGCGCCGACATCGCGTCCCGCCAAGGGATTCGCGACGAGCACGGCGGCGGCCGCGAGCGCCAGCGCCCCGATCGCGATCTGCACGGTGGGCAGGGTGAAGTAGTCGATCCCCGCCAGCACTCGCCGCAGAATGAACAGCACCACCAGGCCCACGCTCATGCCCATCACGAAGCCGCCGCACAGAAACGCGCCCAGCTGAAGCGCGGGCCGCGGCCTGTTGAGCATCAGCACCGTCATGCCGATCCGGAACGGTTCCAGGCTCACGGCCAGGGCCATCACCAGGATGGTGAGCAACATGGCAGGGTTCGACGCCGGCGCCTCAGGCGCCTGAACCGCCGCCGTCGCACGGCAGCGAGACGACGGGCGAGTGGGGCATGCGCGCCAGGCTACCGGCTCAGTGCGCCGAGACTGCGCTCAGCGCGCCGAGACTGTACCCAGCGCGCGTTCGGCGGCGCAGTCGCGATGTGCGGTCAGGCTCGACGCGCAGGCCGCAGGCTCAGTGCGCCGGCCGCACCGCCGTTCATCGCTCTAAACGCCCGCACCCCAATGGAACACGCGCGTGGTCAGCAGGACGAGTCCCAGCGACACCGAGGCCACGACGACCAGCCCGATGATCGCGACGACGAGCGGGCGCCAGCCCGTCCGCGCGATCTGGCGGATGTCGGTGGTGAGTCCGACCCCGGCGAAGGTCAGCAGGAACGCCCACTTCGACACGTTCGCCAGATTGGCGGCCTGGCCCTTGGTCAGCCAGTGCGCGGTCGCGATGGCCGACACCGCGAGGAACCCGAGTACGAACTTGGGGAACTTGGCCCAGACGAAGGCGCCCTTCGCCTTCGCCCCGGGCGCGATCTCGTCGGCCTCGCCGCGCGCCGCCCAGTACAGCGCGAAGCCCAGGACCACGAAGCCGATCAGCGCGTTGCGGGTGGACTTGACCAGCACGGCGATCTTGCCGGCGTGGTCGGAGAACAGGTAGCCGGTGGCCGTGGTTTCCGCGGTGTTGTCCACCGACAACCCGGCCCAGAGGCCGAATTCGTGGTCGGTGAGGCCGATCAGGTGGCCCAGCGGCGGCAACACGAACAGCCCCACGGCGCCCAGCGCGAGGATCGCCGCGATGGCGTAGCTGACGTCGGCGTTGCGCGCCCGGATCGCGCCCTTGGCGGCGACGATCGCCGAGACCCCGCAAATCGATGTGCCGATGGCCAGCAGGGAGCCCAGCTTGCCGGACAGCCCGAAGGCGCGGGCCGCCACCAGGATGATCGTCCCGGCGATCGTCATGTCGACCAGGATCTGCACCAGGCTGGTCGCCCCCAGCTTGGCGATGTCGCCCAGCACGAACCGCGAACCCAGCGCCACGATGCCGACCTTCAGCCAGAATTGGTAGGTCAGCACCCCGGGCCGGAAAACGCGATGCAGGCCAACGGTATTGGTGATCACCAGGCCGATCACGATGGCCCACAGCACGTACTCGATGTCGGGCACCGTCCAGTGGTGGTGCTTGGCCGTCGCGTTCCACCAGACCTGCGCGTACTTGCCCAGCACGCCCACGGCGATCAGCAGCAGGATGCCCGGAACGTAGTCGAGTGGGCGGTGACTGACGAAGGCGGCCTCGCCGGGCTCGTGAGCCGACGTCTCGTCGGTTTCGACGCTGCTGACGGTGCTCACCGCGTCACCACGGAATCTTCGGAAGCACGTCGGCCACCGCCAGCGCGACGATCACGCCGGCCAGCAGGGTTGCCCACCAGTCTTCGGATAACCGTTTCACGCCGATATGGTCGCGTGCCCGACCACGGCGACCAAGTGATTCGCTCGCGCTGAATCTAGGTTCGAAGGGGGCTGACCTCGTCGAGCAGGGCGATGACCCGCGCCGCGAGCTCGTCGACGTCGGCGTCGGCGGTGTCGAGCACCAGGTCAGGGTTCTCGGGTGGCTCGTAGGGGGCGTCGACGCCGGTCAGCCCGGTCAACTCGCCGCGGCGGGCGCGCGCGTACAACCCCTTGGGGTCACGCTTTTCGCACTCGGTCAGGGAGGTGGCGACGTGGACCTCCAGGAACGGCAGCTTGGCCGCCTCGTTGAGGGCGCGGGCGGTCTCGCGGTCGGAGCGGAGCGGCGAGACGAGCGACGCCAGCGCCACCACGCCCGCGTCGGCCAGCAGCCGGGTGACATGCCCGACGCGCCTGATGTTTTCGGCACGGTCGCCGGGGGAGAAGCCGAGGTCGTCGGACAGGCCGTGGCGCAGGTTGTCGCCGTCGAGCAGGTAGGCCACGCGCCCGGATTCGACGAGCGCGCGCTCGACGGCGACCGCGATCGTCGATTTACCGGAGGCGGGCAGCCCGGTGAACCAGATCGTCGCGCCCGCCTGCCCGGTCGCCCGCCAGCGGTGGCCGCGGTCGAGCGCGGAAGGGTGCCAGCGGATGTCGGTGCGCTTGTGTGTGCCGGGCTTGACCTCGCGCGCCTCGATGATGGTGCCCGCGCCGACCGTGTCGTTCGTGGTCTCGTCGATGAGGATGAATGCGCCGGTGTCCCGGTTGTCGGTGTACGGGTCGGCGATGACGACGGAACTGGTGCGCAGCGTGATCGTGCCGATGTCGTTGAGCGCCAATTCAACCGGGCCGTCGAGCTCGTCGAGCGTCTCGGGGTCCAGCCGCGAGTGCAGCTCCTGCACGGTGGCTCGCACGGTCTTGGTGGTCTGTTTGAGCGCGAGCCGGTCACCGGCCCGCAGCGGCGAGTCGACGAACCAGCACACGGTGGCATCGAGCTCGCGGGCCAGCGTGGGCGGCACCGCGTCGTCGGCGCCGCTCACCAACACGTCGCCGCGTCCGACGTCGATGTTGTCGGCCAGCTCGACCGAAACCGAGAGCGGCGCAACGCCCGTCGTGCGGTCGTCGTCGAGGGTGTCCAGCGCGGTCACCGTGGACCGGGTGCCGGCGGGCAGGGAGACGACCGGATCGCCGACGCTGAGCGTTCCGGCCGCGATCCGGCCCGTGTAGCGGCGCCGCACGTCGGCGGTCGGGCGCGACACCCATTGCACGGGCAGCCGCAGCCGCCGCGACTCGGCGTTCGGCGCGGCCAGTTCGACACTTTCGAGGTACTCCAGCAGGGTGGGGCCCTCGTACCACGGTGTGCGCTCCGAGCGGTGCACCACGTTGTCGCCGTGCTTGGCGGCGATCGGGATGACCGTGATGTGGGCGTCGCCGAGGCGGTCGGCGAGTTGGGCGAGTTGCTCGGCCACCCCGGCGAACGTGGATCGGTCGAAGTCGATCAGGTCGATTTTGTTCACCGCGGCGACAAAGCGCTTGACGCCCAACAGCTTTGCGATCCGCGCGTGCCTGCGGGTCTGGCGCAGCACGCCCGCGCGCGCGTCGACCAGCAGGATGGCGACGTGCGCGTTGGAGGCGCCGGTGAACATGTTGCGGGTGTAGCGCTCGTGACCGGGCGTGTCGGCCAGGATGTAGCTGCGGGTCTGCGTGGAGAAGAACCGGTAGGCGACGTCGATGGTGATGCCCTGCTCGCGTTCGGCGCGCAAGCCATCCGACAGCGCCGCCAGGTCGGCGACACCCTCGGAGTCGGTGACGGCGGCGAGGTGGTCCAGCGGCAGGCTGTCGGTGTCGTGCATCAACCGGCCGATCAGTGTGCTCTTGCCGTCGTCCACCGATCCGGCGGTGGCGATGCGCAGCAGTTGACGGGTGATCCCAGGTGGTGTCATCAGAAGTAGCCTTCGCGCTTGCGGTCTTCCATCGCGGCGGCCGAGGTGCGGTCGTCGGCGCGGGTCTCGCCGCGCTCGGAGACCGTTGCCGCGGAGATCTCGTCGATGACCCGGGCGATGTCGGTGGCCCGCGAGCGCACCGCCCCGGTGATGGTCAGGTCGCCGACCGTGCGGTACCGCACCCACTCGACGGCGGGGGTCTCCCCGTTGTCGGGCGAGGCGTACTCCGAGACCGCCAGCAGGATGCCGTCGCGCTCGAACACCTCACGCTCGTGGGCGTAGTATATGGACGGAATCTCAAGGCCTTCCAGCTCGATGTAGCGCCAGACGTCGAGCTCGGTCCAGTTGCTGAGGGGAAACACCCGCACCTGTTCGCCCCTCTTGATCCGGCCGTTGTACAGCGACCACGGCTCGGGGCGTTGCGCGCGCGGGTCCCACTGGCCGAACTCGTCGCGGAAGCTCAGGATGCGTTCCTTCGCGCGGGCGCGCTCCTCGTCGCGGCGGGCGCCGCCGAAGGCCGCGTCGAACCCGCCGGCCTCGAGGGCGTCGAGCAGCGTGCGGGTCTGGGCGCGGTTGCGAGACGCCCCGGGGCCGGGGTCGGGCACGCGGCCGTTGTCGATGGATTCCTGCACCGAGGCGACGATCAGCTTGTGCCCGTGCCCGGTGACCCGGCGGTCGCGGAACTCGATCACCTCGGGGAAATTGTGTCCGGTGTCGACGTGCATCACCGGGAACGGCAACGGCAGCGGCCGAAAGGCTTTCTCCGCCAAGCGAAGCAGGACGATCGAGTCCTTGCCGGCCGAGAACAGCAGCACGGGCCGCTCCAGCTCGGCGACGACCTCGCGGATGATGTGCACCGCCTCGGCCTCCAGCAGCCGCAGTTCGTCGACGCGCCGCGCCTCTGCAAGTGCGGTCACGTGGGTAGCCCCTCTCGTTCGGCATCGGCTCGGTAGCGGTCCACCCACTCGTCTGAACGCTGGTCGGCCTGGCGCTCGAGCACCGGCTCGGGAGCCAGGCGGGGGTCCAGGCCGAGTTCGGAGAGGATGTTGCCCACCACCTCGGTGAGATTGCGCCACAACGTCGGGTACGGAATCTCCATCGGCTCAACGTTCTCCTCGGCGAACCAATTCCGCCACCCCTGCTCCTGGGCGCGCAGCATGGTGACGACGTGGGCGATCGCGCCCGCGTGGTAGGTCGCGCGCGCGTCGCGCACGGGATCCGGCCTGCCCCGCCACACCCGCGTCTGCACCGCCCGCCAGAACGACACGGCCTGCGACACGACGTCGGGCCGGAAGACATGGATCAGCAGCGGGTCCTCACCGATGACATCGCGGATGGCGGCCAGCAGGCCGTCGCCGGATCGATTCGGCAGGTCCTTGGCCCGGCCCAGCAGCAGCGGCGTCTGGTTCCACATCAGCTTGCCGCCCCAAATGCCGTTGGGCGTGCGGCCGACGGTGCGGACGTAGTCGCGCCAGATTTCGGGCGGCGCCAGGTCGGGCTTGCCCTCGTCGAGCGGATCGAGCAGGCTCAGAATCGACTCGTCGTGCGCGTCGGCGAACCACTCGCGGGGCTGCGGCGCCTGGCTGGTGGTCGGCAGGTACTGGAAGAACTCCTGGGGTTCGCCCGCCACGCCGGTGGCCCGCAGCGATTCGACCAGCAGCGTGCTGCCGCTGCGCTGGGAGGCAAGCACCAGATACGACGAGGGAGAATTCGCCACCCGGGAAGCCTAGCGAATTGCAAATCCGCTGCAAGACTTGCATTTAGCTTCACCCTGAGCGTAACTCTTGCGCCGGGATTCCGGAGCCGGGACCGCGCCGGCCATCGCCCGCGAGCAAATCGAGTAGTCCATGAGTAGTGAAACGAGTAGTCGTCCTTCCGCGTCCGCGCATTGTTCGCTGGGACGATGGTCTGACCGGTCCCGGCCGGCGCGGGACCCACAGTCGAGGTGGCGGTATGAAGACCCTGACCGTTCGGCGCCTTCGCCGATTGCTGCTAGTCGTGTCCGGCAGCCCGCGAAGCGATCGCCGCCGCGCCGCGCCGTGCGATCTCCGGGCCGGCCGGGCTTCGAGCGTCCCACTCGACCGCGGCTCGATGGTGCCGCTCTGCGTCCTGTGCATCGAAGCGGGCCGGGCAACCGAAGCCACTTTCCAGACGCGGGAAATGCTCTGCGGCTGTGACGAACACATCAAACTACTCGAACAGCACGGCCGCGCCGCGATCCGCGAACAGCGGCGGGCTTCGCGGTATGCGAGGTCCGGCCCCGCCGACGAACTCGTTCGCGTGGCGGTCGGGGTCGACGTCACCCGATGAGTGCCGGGCAAAGGCCCGCCACAACCTAATTCGAGGGCGAGCGGACACCGCCCAGGTGCAGGAGTTGGTCGCGCCGCTCGACGCCGAGCTTGGCGAAGATCCGGTAAACGTGGCCCTCGACCGTCCGCACGGAGACGACCAGCCGATCGGCGATCTGACGGTTGGACAGGCCGGCCGCGACCAAGTTGACGATCTCGCGTTCGCGGTCGGTCATCTGCGGGGGTGGGGCCGCGCAACGCAGGGCGGGCGTGACGATTTCGTGTTCCCCGGCCAACCAATGCGCGCGGATCGACGACCGAATTTCCTTGCCCCGCTGCCGCGTTCGTGCGTGTTGGCGTGCCGCGTGGGCCGCTGCGTCGACGGCGAGCGCCATCGCGCCGATGTCGGCGAACCGGTCGGCGGCGGCGTCGAGCAGGTCACCGTCGGGGTGCGCCAGGCCGCGGGCGTGCTCCGCAATCGCCTCCGCCAGGGGGGTGTTGAGCGTCTTGGCGAGTTCGATCAGCCGGTCGGTGTGCGAACGGTCGTCGAACCGCAGCGCGGTGTGCAGGGCGCGCATCTCGACGGCGTCCATCCCCGATTGCCGGGCGATGTTCGCCGCGCGCACGGCGTGTGTCCGCGCCGCGGCGGTCTCGCCGACGGAGGCGCGCTCCCACGCGCGGGCCAGCTCGAGTTCCGGCAGGAACACGGCGACCTGCGGTCCGTACGCTTCCTCGGACTTGCGCAATGCCGCAGCGGCGGCCGCATTGTCTCCCCGTGCGCCTTCGGCCTGCGCCGACCACGAGGACACCAGCATCAACCAGCCCGCCGTGAACCCGGACGACATCGCCGCGACCGAATCCCGAAGCGCCGCACAGGCGGACTGCAGCTCGCCCCCCGCGAGCTCGATCAGTCCGAGCATGGCGTGCAGGAACGCGTCGGCCGCGGGCCACACCCTGGTCGCGGAGGCGTAGCGTTCCCACACCCGCTCTGCCGCCGCGTTGTCGCCGGCGGACGTGAGCGCCGCGACCTCCGCGAGCCCCAGCGCGAACCGGCACGGCCCCGATTTGTCGAACGCGCCCACCCGGCCCGCATCGGCCGCACGCTGGACTTCACCGAACCGGCCGACGAGGACCAAAGCCCAGCACGTCCACGTGGCGGCCCACGTCTTCACCACGGCCGCCACATCGGATCGCAGGACGGCGGCGCCGATCTCCTGCGCCGTGCCGACGTCTCCGGTGAAACACGCGAACGCGGACTCCATGGCCGCGATGATCGGACGCTGGGTGGCGGAAACACGCGTCCTCAGGTCGGCGAGCGCCGCTTGCGCCGCCTCGACCCTTCTGCAGCTGAAGAAGAGGTTCGCCGCGCGCAGGCAGCCCCACTGCGCGATCAGCCACTCGTCGGCGCCGTCGAGGTCGACGCCATCGAGCAACACCTCGACCTCGTCACCTCGCCCCTGCCAGCCGAGCGCCTCGGCCAGGACGAGCGCCGCGGTGGCGCCGGCGCCCCGTTCGAACGCGAACCTCGCCAAGTCCTCACCGGAAGCGACGTCGGACATGGTCATCGCACTCGCCGCCGCATCGACGATCAGATCGAGGTCCGGCGCCAGATCACTGCGCATCATGAACTGCGCCAGGCGAATTCGGGTACGAACGTCGGGCACGCCCGATCGCTCCTCCTGCGTTCGGAGCTGCTTCTGGAATTGCCGCGCGAGCCAGGTGATCAGCTGGCGCGTGCGCACCACTCCGGCTCGGTGTATCGCCACCTCGCCCATGATCGGGTGGCCCAGCCGCGCCACCGCGTGCGAGCCGTCCGCAACCACCTGGATCATGCCCCGGCGCTCGAGGGCCGCCACCACGTCGGCGTCGCAGAGTTCGCGCAGTATCTCCCAGTCCAGCACCTCGGCGGCCGCCAGGAGCTCCACCGCCTCCAGTTCCTCCGGCGCGAACGATTGCAGCCGAAACTCGAGCAGGTCGTAAAGCTGGCGGTCCGCGTGCAGCGCGCCACGAAGTTGCCAACCCGTATCGGTGTGCGCCAGCACGCCACTTTCCCGGCCGGCGATCAACAGGCTGCGCAGCAGCAGTGGGTTGCCCGCGGTCCGATGGTGCAGCTCGTTGATCAGCCGGGTGTCGACCACCCCGCTGAGCACGGCGCGGGCGACCTCCCGGGTCTGCTCCGGGGTGAACGCTTCGATCCGCAGGCTCTGCAGTAGCCGGTCCTTCAACAGCGCCGTCACCGCGTCGGGCACCGGTTCGCCGGACCGGATCGTCACGATCAACCGGGCACTACCACCGGCCGCGAGCTGGTGCACCAACGTCGAGGACAGCGGATCGAGCAACTGCGCGTCGTCTACGACGACGACGAGGTTCTCCACCCGCTCGAGGGCATCGTGCGCGGCCGCGAGCATGGCGGCCGGCTCCCGCGGGGCATCGACGGTCAACGACCGGTAGAACGCTCCCAGCGGCACCGTCGAGCCGGTCAGGGTGCCCAGGACATACCGCACCGTGGCCCCACTGGACTCGAGTGTGTCCGCGAGGGCGCGAGCGAGAGTGGACTTGCCGACCCCGCTGTCGCCGAGAAGGGCCACGCCGTGGAATTCTGTGCGGTCCCCGAGGGCCGCCAGCGCTTGGCGCCGCTCGTCATCGCGGGCCACAATCGGCCACTGCGAGCCGCTCGCCATTTCCACCAGACCTCTGACCTCCTGTGCGCAGACAGTACTGAGCCGACCCTGCAATCGCGCTGAAATCAGCCATTTCAAACCATTGCGGATAACCGTGTTTGGCGATTGCGCCCCATCAAATCATCCCCTTTGCAAGTCTTCCAGGGGGCGAATCGTACTGATGGTCATCAATCGCGGCGCAAATCATTCTGGCGGCCCATGACAAGCGGCCGCTGAGGCGTCGCGGCGCGACCCACGCAGTGGGCCGACGTGCAAATATCACACCGCTGACCGACCACGCTTCACTTGCGGCCATTCGACGGCGCACGCCGTCGAGCGATTCATTTAAGGGGTACCGCTGAATGGCGCCGAGTCCGCCGTTATTCCAAGTACATGGTGTGGATATCCCGGTTCGGGAATGGCGCACCACCGGAACGTCTCGGCGCGATCGGCAAACCGCATAAATGCGGCGTAAACGCGCGACCCCGCCCTGGTAGTACCGTGAGCCGCAAGCTTGCACTCCGAAGTCGGCGAGGTTGGCGTGCATACGGGGGACACAGGGTTGATCGGCATGGCTGGGCGTGACGCCGGGAAGCTGCGATGCGGCTGCGGTACATAAGCGTCCCGGCGCTGATCGCCGAGGCGGGCGGTGACCCCTGGGCCATCGATCGAAGCCTGCAGTCCGGCCGTCCGGGGGAGATCGCCGGCCTCGCCGGGGCCTTCCGTGCGGCGGGCCGACGGACCGCCGAGTCGACCGCCGCCTTCGAGGACGCCCGCCGCCGGTTCGAGGCGTCCTGGACCAGCGACAACCGCGAGCACGGCGAGCACCCCATCAACGACTCCGGCGAGGTCGAGCGGGTCACGCGGTCGCTAGGGGCACAGTCGGAGCAGTTGCCCAAGATCGGCGTGGACCTCGAGAACATCGCCGCGGCGCTGGCCGAGGCGCAACGAACGGCGGCCGGCGAGATCGCCACCCTCGAAGCGCAGCTGCAGCGGCTCGACGACCTGATCGGCCTGGCCGTCGACCAGGAGAAAGATCCGAAGCTCACGGCGCAGGACACGACCGCGCTGAACGCCCTGGTCACAGCCTGCGAGGACGACGCCATCGCCGACACCAAGGCAGCGCTGGCTCAGCTGCGGTCGCTGCGCGGCGGCTACTCGGACTACCTGCAGCGGTCGCTGACCACGCTGCGCACAGACGGTTACGACCCCGCGGTCCTGGGGACGGTGGACGCTCCCGAGGCGCCGAAACCCGGCGACCCGATTCCGCTCCCGCCGCCGGGAACGAGCTCCGAGGACGCCGACCGATGGTGGCGGACCCTGACCCCCGATCAGCAGCGGCAAATGATCGCCCAGCACCCGCCCGAACTCGGCAACCTGGACGGGATCCCCGCCGAGGTGCGGGGCGAGGTCAACGGTGCGGTGCTCAACGACGACCTGCACACCGTCGAGGACGTCGCACAACGGCACGGCCTCTCGCCGGAAAGCCTGCGGGACAACGCCCTCAAGGGCGAGGGCAACGACGTGTTCGCCGATCCCGGCAAGTATGGGCTGTCGGCCGCCGACATCACCCGGTACCAGAACGCGGTGAAGACGAACCATGGTCTCGAGCACGACAAGGGGTCGGTCGCGGACCACCCCCGTCCCGTCCTGTTGTGGGCGTACGATCCGCTGGCGTACAACGGCAAGGGCAGGGCGGCGATCGCGATCGGCAATCCGGACAGGTCGCAGAACACCGCGGTGATCGTGCCCGGCACCAACAGCAGCGTGCGGGGCGGCTGGCTGTACGACGGCCACAACGACGCCATCAACCTCTACGACCAGTCGCGGAAAGCCGATCCCACGCACTCGACCTCGGTGATCGCGTGGATGGGCTACAACGCGCCCGTGTTCGATTTCCAGCACCCGGAATCCGCCGTCGCGGACCCGGCGAAGCTGCAGCAGGTCGGCACGCCGTGGATGGCCCGCGCGGGTGGCGCGGTGCTGGCGGCCGACGTCAACAGCCTCGCGGTCACCCACGACCCGAACGTCGCGTCGCACGTGACCGTGATCGGCCACTCCTACGGGTCCACGACGGTGGCCGACGCGTTCGCGGGCAGCGGCATGCGCGCCAACGATGCCGTCCTGATCGGTTGCCCCGGAACAGATTTCGCGCACGGCGCCGGTGACCTTCACCTCAACGGTGGTCAGGTGTACGTGGGCGCGGCGTCGACGGACGCCATCAGCTGGATCGGGGAAGCCGGTTCTCTGCCACCCAATGTGCTCAACGTCGCCCTCGGCGAGCCCCTCGGCGCGCTGGCGGGCCTGGGCACCGATCCCGCGCACGAAGGCTTCGGCGCGGTGCGGTTCGACGCCGAGGTCGCGGGCTCACAGAGCGTGGTGCCGTGGTTCAACGATCACTCGCACTACTACGACATGGGCAGTGAGTCGCTGCGCAACATGACGGAAATTTCGACCGGACACGGCAATAATCTGGCCAATGAAGGCATGCTGGCCCCGGCGCGCGACGAGGAGCGGGTGTCCACGCCGACCGGGGTGCGCACCCCACTCGGGACGATCCCGCTGCCCCACGTCGAGGTGCGCACCAACGTCACGGTCGACCCGGAGTGGGATCGGCCGTCTGACACCGTCACCAAGGACCATGAGTTCAAGTAGCTTGCGGAAAGGACCGGTCCGAATTGCGGCCCTGATCGCGGCCGCCGTGTTGGGAGGATGCGCGCACATGTCCCCGGCCAGGCACGAACCGGACCACCCCGGGCGGCCGATGACCGATCAGCAGGCCATCGCCCAGGTCGTCGACCCGGCCAAGCAGATCGCGAAAGTGGCTGCGTTGCAGGACCCTTCCGGTGGCTTCAGCTGGGAGTCGTGCAACGACCAGGGTGAGCCGCCCTACCGGGGCCGAGTCGACATGACGTTCGCCGTTCCCGCCGGCGTCGACCACGGCGCGTACTTCCAGCGGGTCGCCGACACGATGGTCGCCAACGGCTGGACGGCCGGTGCACCCCCGGGCCAGCGTGTTGCGGGCGCGGCGATTCACCGCAACGGCGTCATGGCGACCATCGGCGCCAGCCCTTTCGAGGGCGCCGACGGAGCCGTCCAACTGTTCGGCGAGTGCCTGAACATGAACGACCACCGCCACGACAGCAACGGCTTCAGCATCAAGGATCAGCTGCGCGGTCCTTAGGTGCGCTCGACGGCCCGCAGGCCGAGCGAAAACAGCAGGCGCACATCGGGATCGGCGAGCGACGTCGACAGCGCCCGCTCGATCCGGCGTACCCGGTACCGCACGGTATTGGGATGCACCTGCAGCGCCCCGGCCGCCGCGGCGACGTCGCCGAAGCTGTCGAGGTACGCCCGCAGCGTGTCGGCCAGCACCGGATCCTGCGAGCGCAGGCGGCGGATTCGCGGATCGAGCAGGCGCTCGTCGGCACCGATCAGGGTGACGATCTCGTCGAGCAGCACGGTGGTGCGCGCCTCCGCCGGCGTGGTGACCCGCCCGATGGCGGGATGGCGCTCGGCACTGTTCAACACGCGGTCCACTTCCGCGCGGGCGCCGGCGAGCTCGCCGAGGACCGCCACCGGTGCGGCGATCACCGCCCTCAACTGCACGCCCAGGTCGCCGCTGAGCGCGGCGATCGACGCCCGGACCCACGAGGCGACGGATCGGGTCCGCGTCAGCCTGGGCAGCACCACGTACACGCGCGAACCGGACGAGGTGACCTGGGCATGCTGATGAAAAGCGCTGGCGCTCAACGCCAGAACGTTGACCAGGCGCGGCGGGCGGGCCGCCGGCTCCAGGGCGTCCCACCCGATCAGGACGGCGGTGTCCTCGGGGCTGAGGCCGAGTTCGCGGGCGGCGGCGGCGACGTCCGCTGGTTCCGGGGCAGCGCCGTCGGCGAGGCCGAGCAGCTGCTGCACCCGTCGGGCATCGGTCGATGGGCCCGCCGCCAGGCGTGACACGATCCGGGCGGCCAACACCGCGGCACCCCGCAAGAGTTCCTCGGCATCGTCGGCCAGCGGCTGCGAACCCTGTTGAACCCAGATCGTTCCGGCGAACGCCGGGGGCCGTCCGGAGTCGGCCGGCGGTAGGTGGATGCCGACCGCCAGCCGCGGACGCAAACCCAGCTCCGGGCGCTCCGCGACGCGCACCACCTCGGTGCCCGACCGCAACGCGTCGAAGATGCCCCACTGGCCGATCCACTCGAGGTGCTCCGGCGGACCGGCCCTGCCCAGGATGGACAGCCGGCGCAAGTCGTCGGCTTCGTCGTTGGAGGCCGAATACGCCAGCACGTGCGACTGCTCATCCTCGATGCTGACCATGCCGCGGATGCGGTCCGCCAGCGACTGGGCCAGCCCGAAGAGGTCGGTGCCCGGATCGTCGAGCGGATCGGCCCTATCGCCGTGGTGTTCGAAGACGTGGTTCACCAAGCGGTACAACCGCTCCCAGCGCGCACGCGGGTCCACGGCCACCACCGCCGACCCCATCCCGGCCGCCGCGCGCACCAGCGCGTCCGACGGCTCCTTGACGAAGACCGCGATCGGAGCGCGCTGGCGGGCCTGCTCTCCGATCCATCCGAGCGCTTCCTCCTCGTTGACGCCCAGCAGGAAGAAGGCATCGGCCGAGCTGGCGGCCGCGGCGAGCCCGAGCCGTACGTCGTCGGAATCGATCAGCGCGGCGGAGGCCACCGCCAGGTCCAGCCCGCGCGGGGCCTCCACGAGGGTGACCAGGGTGGCGTCCAGGGCGAGCAGCAGTCGGCCCAAGCCCACTCCGTCGCGGCGCATATTGTCGAATCCTACTAGCTGTTGACATTATCTTGTCGAACCGACCAATACATTCGCGTCCCGGGACGGGGACCCTGGCACCATGGATGCAATCACCCAGGTGCCCCTGCCGGCCAACGAGCCCGTGCACGACTACGCCCCGGGGTCGCCGGAATGCGCGCGGCTGCGGGCCGAATTGGCGAGGCTGGCGGAGCGCCCGACCGACCTGCCGCATGTCATCGGCGGCCGGCACCAGATGGGGGACGGCGAGCGCGTCGACGTCGTCCAGCCGCACCGGCACTCCGCCACGCTGGGCACCCTCACCAATGCCACGCCCGCCGACGCCCAAGCGGCGATCGATGCCGCGATGGCGGCCAAACACGACTGGGCCGCAATGCCCTTCGACGAGCGGGCGGCGGTGTTTCTGCGGGCCGCGGACCTGCTCGCGGGGCCGTGGCGGGAGAAGATCGCAGCCGCCACGATGCTCGGCCAATCGAAGTCGCCCTATCAGGCGGAGATCGACTCGCCGTGCGAGCAGGTCGACTTCTGGCGGTTCAACGTCGCGTTCGCGCGCCAGATCCTGGCGCAGCAGCCGGTGAGCGGGCCCGGGGAGTGGAACCGCAGCGACTACCGTCCTCTCGACGGCTTCGTCTACGCGATCACGCCGTTCAACTTCACCTCCATCGCCGGCAACCTGCCGACCGCGCCGGCGCTGATGGGCAACACGGTGGTGTGGAAGCCCTCGATCACCCAGACCCTGTCGGCCTACCTGACTCTGCAACTGCTCGAGGCGGCGGGGCTGCCATCCGGCGTGATCAACATGGTCACCGGCGACGGCTTCGCGGTTTCGGATGTCGCCCTGGCCGACCCGCGGCTGTCCGGCATCCACTTCACCGGGTCGACGGCCACCTTCCAGGCGCTGTGGCAGCGCGTGGGTGCGAACATCGGCCGCTACCAGAGCTATCCGCGGCTGGTCGGTGAGACCGGCGGCAAGGACTTCGTCGTGGCGCACGCCTCGGCGCGCCCGGATGTGTTGTGCACTGCCCTGATTCGCGGTGCGTTCGACTATCAGGGCCAGAAGTGTTCGGCGGCGTCGCGCGCCTTCATCCCGCGTTCGCTGTGGCAGCGCATGGGAGACGACTTCTTGGGCGCTGTCGCGGCTCTGCGGTACGGCGACGTCACCGATCTCACCAATTTCGGTGGGGCCCTGATCGACCGGAGGGCCTTCGTCAAGAACGTCGACGCCATCGAGCGGGCGAAGGGCACCGCGGGGGTGACGATCGCGGTCGGGGGCGAATACGACGACAGCGTGGGCTATTTCGTGCGGCCCACCGTGTTGCTGTCCGACGATCCGACCGACGAGGCTTTCGCCACCGAGTACTTCGGCCCACTGCTGTCGGTGCATGTGTACCCCGACGACGACTACGACCTCATCCTCGACGTGGTCGACACTGGATCGCGGTACGCCCTGACCGGCGCGGTCATCGCCGACGACCGCGCCGCCGTGCTGACCGCCCAGAACCGCCTGCGCTTCGCCGCCGGGAACTTCTACGTCAACGACAAGCCGACCGGCGCCGTGGTCGGGCGCCAGCCGTTCGGGGGGTCGCGCGGGTCGGGCACCAACGACAAGGCCGGTTCGGTGCTGAACCTGTTGCGTTGGACGTCGGCGCGCACGATCAAGGAGACGTTCGTCCCGGCGACCCGGCACACCTATCCGCACATGGGGTCGTGAGCGATGGCCGGAGCGTTCGCGCACACCCTGCGTCCGGTGATCTTGGCGGCCGGCCGGCGGGACGGGTTGCGTCGGGGCGTCGAGCGTCTGCCCGCCACCCGGAGGGTGGTGCGCCGGTTCGTGGCGGGCGAGACGGTCGAGGGTGTGCTGAATACCGTTGCTGCGTTGCGTGATTCCGGGCGCTGCGTGAGCGTCGACTACCTCGGCGAGGACGTCACCGATCCCGGCGCCGCCGAGGCGGCCGTGCGGGTGTACCTCGATCTGATCGACAGGCTCGGCCGCTTTGGGAGCGGCGGCGGCGTCCGCCCGCTCGAGGTGTCGGTGAAGCTGTCCGCCCTGGGGCAGTCGCTGGAACCCGACGGCGAGAAGATCGCGCGGGAGAATGCGTGGACGATCTGCGAGGCGGCCCAGCGGGCCGGCGTCTGGGTGACGGTGGACGCGGAGGACCACTCGACGACGGATTCGACGTTGTCCGTCGTGCGCGACCTACGGACCGACTTCCCTTGGCTCGGTGTGGTTTTGCAGGCGTACCTGCGGCGGACGCCGGCCGACTGCGAGGAATTCGCCGGGGCCGGGGCGCGGGTCCGGTTGTGTAAGGGCGCGTACGACGAACCGTCGTCGGTGGCGTACCGCGACGACGCCGAAGTCACCGACTCCTACCTTCGGTGCCTGCGGGTGCTCATGAGGGGCGCGGGGTATCCCATGGTGGCGTCACACGACCCGGCGATCATCGCCGCGGTGCCCGCCATCGCGAGCGAATCAGGCCGTGGGCCGAGGGATTTCGAATACCAGATGTTGTACGGCGTCCGCGACGATGAACAACGGCGGCTGGCCTGCGCCGGCAACTCCGTCCGCGTGTATGTGCCGTTCGGTTCGCAGTGGTACGGCTACTTCATGCGGCGACTGGCCGAACGCCCCGCCAACTTGAGGTTGTTTCTACGGGCGCTCGTGAACTGACCGTCGATCGGCCGACCGGCCGGTGCCTGCCCCGTTAACCCGCATCCCCGGATCTCCGGCGTAACGTCGCGCTCATGAGCCTGGTCATCGAAGAGATGCCCGACCTCGGCATCACCCGGCTGTCACGCTGGATCTTCAACTGTTACGTGCTGCGCGGCAGCGACGGCGTCGTGGTCGTCGACGCCGGATTGCCCAGGGTTGCCGGTGATCTGGCACCGATCGTGAACCGCCTCGGCGGGCAGCTGCACACCGTCGTGGCGACGCACGGACACAGCGACCACGTCGCGGGTGCGGCGGAGCTGGCCACGCGCTACCGCGCGCCTATCTGGCTGCCGCTCAACACGCTTGACTATCTCGACGGAACCAAACCGCGCACACCGACGCCGGCCCGCGCGGCGCGGATCTGGCCCGCCTTCCTCGACCAGCCCTTCGATCGGGTGGGTGCTGCCGGCCTCCTCGGCGGTGCGCGCGTGGCGGGATACGGCACGCCGGCCGGTATGCGGTGGAAGGGACCGCGTCCCGCGGGCGGCCTCGCCGAGGGCCAGGGGCTGCCCGGCGCTCCGGAGTGGACGGTGGTCAACGCTGGTGGTCACACGGATGACAGCATCGCGTTGTGGAATCTCACCACCCGAACGCTGCTGTCGGGCGACGCGGTGCTGGCCGTCGGCGGGAAGGTCTGGCACACGCCGGAAATCGTCGACGCCGCGAGCGCCGCCGCCACCCGCGAGCGCCTCGAGGAACTCCCGGTCGCTCACTTGCTGCCCGGCCACGGCCGGCCGGTGCACGCCGATGACACCGTCTGGCCGCTGCAGCGCCGCTGACGATGCGCTGCGGTACCTGGGCCCGACGGCGCACCTGAACTTTCACCCGCCGGGGCAGCCTTGGCGGTTCGGGGCGTCGAGTGCTTTGGGCGCGTCCTCAAGCGCGGCGTGGAGCTTGTCGAACACCTGCGGATCCCAGGTGAGCGCCGTCTTCCAGTCCAGGCCGGCCTCATTGGAGACGAAGATGCTGTGCGTGTCGTCGAATTCGTAGCAGCGCCGGTGGGGTAACCCCGAGTCGGCGACATCGACCGCCAGCGCGCTGCGCAACGCCACGATGCCGTCGTTGGGCCACACCGCGGGATTGACCTGACCCGTCTTGGTGAACTTCTTCCCGCCGATCAGCACCACCGGCACCTTGTCCAGCACCCCGGCCTGGAACTGGTTCCAGCCGTCCTTGCCCATCAGATAGGCCTGACTCACCTCACGGCCGGAGCCCGAAACAAGCCGCAACACCTCGGTTTTGAAGTTCTTCATGGCGTTCTCGCACAGCTGGTCGCCCGCGCAGTCGGTGAGCGGCAGGGTGTCGTTGGCGTAGTCGGACAGGTACGAACCCTGCCACGGTGTCCCGATGGTGGTGAGCGAGCGGACGTGCACGGGGGAGTTCGTGGTCGTCAGGACGCGGATCGCCGCGCGCGAGTAAAGGCCGCCCATCGAATGACCGATCAGGTCGACCTCGTCGATGTGCTTGTCCGTGTGCAGATAGGTCAGGAACCGCGCCAGGTGTTCGCCCGCGGTGTCGATGCTGCCGGTGGAGTTGACGGTCATGTTCTCCGCCAGGGTGATTGGGCACACCCCGAACGGGCCGAAGCCGCTCTGGTCCACCACCTGCCCGCGGCCGGCCATCGCCGGTGAGGTGAACACCTTGTAGCCCTGCTTGAGCAGGTACTCGCGGATCGCGGTGTCGGTGTTGCCCGCCGCCAGCCCGGTGGAGCACGCCTGGTCGGGGGTGGTGAACGGGCTCGTCGCGTCGCCACCCGAAACGATGACGACGGCCTGCGACTCCGGGCGCTTCCCGCCGGAGCCGCCGCAGCCCACCAGCAGAGCCACTGTCGCCATCGCGACCGCGGTCAGCGTCAGCGGCCTGCGCAGGGGCGACATCGCCGTCACCGCACGGCCAATTCCAGCCGCGTCCGCCGCCGGACGAGGATGCTGGGTAACCACTCTCCGACGTCGGCCGCCTCCAACCAGGTCGTGCGGTTGAGCAGCTTCCCCAACACAATCCGGGCCTCGAGGCGTGCCAGCGCGGCCCCTACACAGAAGTGCACACCCCGGCCGAACGTGAGATGGCCCTTGGCGCCGCTGCGGTCGAGCCGGAATTCGTTCGGCGCCTCGAAATGCGCCGGATCGCGGTTGGCCGCTCCCCACAGCAGGATTAGATGGGAATCGGCGGGGACGTCGACGCCGGCGAGGGTGGTGTCGCGCCAGACGTGCCGGTAATGGCCACGAAAGGGCGGCTCGTAGCGAAGTGTCTCTTCGATGAAAGTTCCCAACAGCCCTGGGTTCTCGCGGACCTGGCGTTGAATGTCGGGACGGTCGGCGAGAATCCACGCCGCGCTGCCCAGCAGCGACGCCGTCGACTCGCCGGCGGCGCTGAACAGCGTGAGCATGATGCCCAGCGCCGGCAGTTGCTCCAGCTCGCCGGAGCGGCAGCGCGCGGCCAGATCGGGGATGAGGCCCTGTTCGGTTCCGCCGCTTGCCTTTTCGAAGTGTTCCGTGACGTAGCCGGAGAGCTCGAGCGCGGCCGCGAAGGCCGCTTCGAGCTGATCGGGGGTGACGACGCCGTCCAGCAGGGTGGTGGTGGCGTAGCCAAGCCGGATGAGGTTGTCGACGTCGTCCTCGGGCAGGCCGAGCAGCCTGGCGACCACCATCATGGGCAGCCGGTTCGCGACCGCGCTCATCCACTCGATGCGGTCGTCGCGCAGGTTCTCCTCCCACAGGCGGTCGGCGGTCTGGTCGGCGAATTCTTCGATGATGCGCACCCGTTTGGCCGACAGGTGCGGCAGCAGGATCTTGCGGTGCAGCGCGTGCGCCGGGTCATCGGCGGTGGCCAGCGCGTGAGCCGCGCCGCCGGCCGGACCCATGTCGAACGGGGTCACGGTGCCGTCGTCGTGGAAGACCATGGTCGCGGTGAGGTTCGACGAAAAGTCCTCCACCCGGTCGACGGCCTCCTGCATGGCGTCCCAGCCGCAGACGGCGTAGAACACGGAATCCCCGATCCGGTGCACCGGCGCCTCGGCGAGCATGCGGTCGTACAGCCGGCCCGGATTCTGCAGCGCCTCGGCGCCGAAGAGCTGCACCGGATCGTCCAACACGGTCATGCGTACAGGCTGATGACGCTGACCTGCTGCGTCAATGGGGCGCGACCAAGTTGAGGAAAGACCGCGCGCGGGCCGCCGCATCGCTGAGGCCGGCGGGATAGCACGATCAGGGCGTTGTGCTGAGAAGAATTGGGCAATAATTCTCAGGGTGAGAGAAGTACTTCATTCCCGGCTGAGGAACGGACCTAGCTGACATGCCGCGCGATGACTGGCTGGTGGGACGCGATCGCCGCAGCGAAGCCACCGACCGAATCTACGCGGCGGCGGCCGACCTCATCGCCCGGCGCGGATACGACGAGTTCACCATCGAGGCGCTCGCGGCGAAGGTCCACTGCTCGCCCGCGACGATCTATCGGCATGCCGGCGGCAAGTCGGCGATACGCGACGCCGTGGTCGCCATCCAATCGGAGCGCATCCTCGCCACGGTGCGCGAGGCCATCAAGGAGCTCACCGGCCCCGACCGAGTGGTGACAGCCACCATTGTCGCCCTGCAGAGTCTCCAGTCAGATCCGCTCGCGCATCTCATGCGTTCGGTGAACACGACCCCGGTGAGCGACTGGGTCACCGACTCTCCCACCGTGACCCGCCTGGCCGCCGAGATGCTCGGCGACGACGACGCGGACCCGCTCGCCGTGCAATGGCTCATCCGGGTGTTCCTGGCGCTGTGGTGCTGGCCGCTCAAGGACCACGCCGCCGAGCGCACCATGGTGCAACGTTTTCTCGGACCGCCCTACATGCCCGCCGGATGAATCACTGGGCCCGTCGCGGCCGCGCGCGATCGTTGGCGAATCCGCGCACCACATGGGCGCGGACGAACGCGGCCACCACCTCGGGGTCGTCCATGTCCAATGTCGACGACGGCGTGCTGAACAGCGAGAACAGGATGCGCGCGAACCATTCCCCGGCGGCCTCGATGTCGAGGTCCTTGCGGACCTCGCCGGTGAGCCGGGCCGCGGCCAGATAGGGCGCGATGAAGTCGACGCACTCGCGCAGCAGCACCGCGGCGTCCTTCGTGAGCAGCAGGCTGACCGCGTCCTCGTCAAAGTACTTCTCGGAGGCGATGACCCGCCGGGCCTGCGTCACGAAGACGGCGGCCTGGCTCAACTTTTCCTCGAGGGAGCCGCCGCGGTCCATCGCTTTGGACATCTCGCGGTAGAACTGTTCCGAAGCATGCTCGGCACAGGCCTCGACGATGGCGGCCTTGTCGCTGAAGTACTCGTAGACGGTGCTTCGGGAAACTCCGGCCGCCCTGGCGATGTCGACGATCGTCGCCTTGTGCAGCCCCTGTTTGCCGAAGCAGGAAAAGGCCGACTCGACGATGAGTTCGCGGGTGTCGGTGAGCTGGTTCATCGCATGCGTGGTCACGGCACCAGGGCACCTCGCGGGACGGACCCGGCGTCGGCCGAGGCGTAGGCGGCGTTGACGTCGGCCAGCCGGTAGGGTTCGGGCATCAGCCGGCCGAACGGAAAGCGACTGTGCTGGAGGAACTTCAGGCCGACGGCCAGAGTGACCGGGTCGTACATCATCACGCCGCGGATGGACTTGTTGCCGTACACGAGGACGCTCGGATCGAGCTCGAATGTTCTTCCCATGCCGACGTTTCCGACCTCGAGCAGCGTGCCGCCGTTGTTGAGGAACCCGACCCCGTCGGGTATCACGCCGGGCGCGCCGACGACCTCCAGCACCCAGTCGGCCCCGATGCCATCGGTGCGGGCGCGGACCCGCTCGGCGACCTCGAACGTCGAGATGCCGCTCGCATCGATGCAGTGGGTGGCGCCGAAATCGGCTGCCACGTCCAGCCGCTCGGCGATCATGTCGACGACGACGACTTCCGCCGCGCCCGCCGTGCGTGCGACGGCCGCGGCGTTGATTCCCAAGCCGCCGGCGCCCTGGATGACGACGGTGTCGCCCAACCGAACGTCGCGCAGCGCGAACAACACCTGTGCCAGGGCGCAATTCAGCGGCGCGACCGCCTCGTCGGCCAGGTCCTCGGGCACCTTGTACAAGGGCTGCCGCCGGCTGGTGTAGTAGTACTCGCCGTGCGCGGCGACGAAGTGTGGCGCCTGATCGTGGGTGCGGTATTCCCCGGCCATCAGGTTCTGGCAGGCGTGGGAGCGGCCACGGGCGCAGGCGTGGCATTGTCCGCAGGTCCAGAAGTACGGCGTGACCACGCGGTCCCCGACGGCCAGCGGCTTGCCCGTCGCATCGGTCGTCAATGCTTCGCCCAGTTCGGCGATTTCGCCGACCATCTCGTGTCCCATCGCGAAGGGGCACGGCAACGGCAGCTCGCCGCGGAAGATGTGCAGATCCGAGCCGCAGATGCCGGCCATCCGCAGCTTGAGGGCCGCCGTGCCCGGGACTGGTGTGGTGAGGGGGAATTCGGCCAGCTCGATCGGCCCCCCGGGTGCGGTCAATACCGCGAGCTTGGGCATGGTGTTTCCCCCTAGTCGGTCGGCGCGAGGATCAGCCCGCTGGTGGGCACGCCGGTGCCGGAGGTGACCAGCACGTGCTCGACGTTGTCCACCTGGTTGCAGGAGGTGCCGCGCACCTGACGCACGCCCTCGGTGATGCCGTTCATGCCATGGATGTAGGCCTCGCCGAGCAGGCCGCCGTTGGTGTTGATCGGGAACTCGCCACCGAGGGACAGCCGTTCGACGGTCGCGAAGTCCTTGGCCTCGCCGCGCCCGCAGAAGCCGAGCTCTTCGAGCTGGGCGAACACGAACGGGGTGAAATGGTCGTAGATGAAGGCGGTTTGGATGTCCTGCGGCTTGAGGCCCGAGTCCCGCCACAGCTGGTCGGCGACGACGCGCATCTCCGGGAGGCCCGTGATGTCGTCGCGGTAGTAGCTGGTCATCATCTCGCCGTTGGCGGCGGCGCCCTGCGCGGCCGCGGTGATGACCGCGGGTGGCTGGCGCAGGTCGCGGGCGCGTTCGGCGCTGGTCACCACCAAGGCGACGCCGCCGTCGCTCTCCTGGCAGCAATCCAGCAGGCGCAGCACCGGTTCCACGATCCAGCGCGAATTCTGGTGGTCCTCCAGCGTGATCGGGCGCTGGTAGAACCAGGCGTCGGGGTTGGTGGCCGCGTGCGTGCGGTCGACGACGGCGATGCGGCCGAAGTCCTCGTTCGTGACCCCATAGGTCGACATGTAACGCTGGGCGTGCATCGCGACCCACGCCGCGGGCGTGAGCAATCCGAACGGCGCGTAGTGCGCCATGAACAACGGGGTTCCCAGGTCGGTGCGCCCGCTCCCGCCGAAGCGCATGCCGGAGCGTTCGTTGAAGGCGCGCCAGCACACCACGACGTCGGCAACTCCGGTCGCGACGGCCATCGCCGCGTGCACCACGGTGCCGGCCGCGGCGCCGCCGCCGTGATGCACGCGGCTGAAGAAACTCAGGTCACCGATGCCGACGTTGCGGGCGATGTCGATCTCGTCGCTCGAGTCCATGGTGAAGGTGACCATGCCGTCGACGTCGGCCGGGGCGAGACCGGCATCGTCGAGCGCGGAACTGACCGCCTCGCAGGCCAATTGCAGTTCGCTGCGCCCGGAGTCCTTGGAGAACTCGGTCTGGCCGATGCCGACGATGGCGCAGCTGCCGGGCAGCGAGCTGCTCATCTGCCGGCCCCGTCGAGCAGGCTCAGCACCGCGGTGCCCGAGACGTGATCGCCCAGGCTGTTGGAGCCCCTGAACCCCACCTCGACGAAGTTCTCTCCGTCTTGCCCCTCGGTTTTGCCGGTCACCGTCCCGGTGAAGGTCAGCGGGTCGTCCGGGAAGCACGGCACACCCAGCCGGATCGACAGTTTCTTGACCATCGCCTCGGGCCCGGCCCAGTCGGTGAGGAAGCGCACGCAATATCCGTTGGTGGTCAGGATGTTCATGAACAGGTTCGGCGACCCCTGCTTGTTGGCGTAGTCGCGGTCGTGGTGCACCGGCATGAAGTCCCGTGAGGCGATCGCCCCGGCCACGATCATCGTTGTGGTGATGGGGATTTCGAGCGGTGTGACCTCGTCGCCGACGCTGATGTCGGCCCACTTGAGGGTCGTGCGGTTCCTCGCGGTCGTCATCGGATTCCTTCCGGATAGGTGCTGCCGATACCGGCCAGCTGCGCGGTGGCGGGACCGAGGGAGAGCTCGTTGTGCTTGGCCCAGAGGAAGTAGCGGTGCAGGGGATAGGTCACGTCGATCCCGATGCCGCCGTGCACCTGCTGGGCGGTGTCGGCGACCCGGGAGCCCGCCTCGGCGGCCCAGAACTTCGCGATGCGGGCCGCGCGGTGCGCCTCGTCCGCGGGTCGTCCCCGTGCGATCAGCCACGCCGCGTGCCACGTGGTCCAGCGGATCGCCTCGACGTCGATGAAGGCGTCGGCCATGCGCTGCTGAACGGCCTGAAAGCTGCCGATGGGGCGGCCGAATTGCTCGCGCCCGGTCGTGTAACTCGCCGCGATCCGCAGCGCGCGCTCGGCGACGCCGAGCTGAATGGCGCAGAGGCCGACGAGCGCGCGGGCGTACAGGGAGTCGACCGACCCGTCGAGGCGGTCGTCGGCGGAAACGGTTGCGCCGTCGAGGAGGACGTCGGCGTGCGGCTCGCGGTTGGTCGTGGCCACGGGGCGGACCTCGACGCCCCGGGCGTCGGTCCCGACCAGGAACAGGGCGACGTCCCCCTCGTCCGTGCTCGCGGGCACCAGCACGGTGTCGGCGATCTGCGCGGCGGGCACCAGTTCCTTGACCCCCTCCAGCCGCCAGTTCGGCCCGTCGCGGCGCGCCGTGGTCGACGGGCTGAACGGGTCGGAGCGATTGGGCTCCTGCAAACCCGCGGTGAGGATGCGGGATCCCGCCGCGACGCCCGGCAGGAAGCGTTGCCGCTGCTCCGGCGTTCCGTGCCGGGCGATGGGATCGGCGCCCAGCACCAGCGTCGCGTAGACCGGCACCGGTGCGACACTCCAGCCCACCTCGGCCAGCAGGACCCCCAGCTCCAGAAACCCGCCCCCGTTACCGCCGAGCGCTTCGGGCGTCGCGACGCCGAGCAGATCGACCGAGGCCAGCTCCTGCCAGAGGGCGGGATCGTAACGGTTGTCGCCGGCCTCCAGCTCGGTCAGGCGCTCGGGCGTGGCCCGCCGCTCGAAGACCTCGCGGGCCACCTTGGCGACCGTCTCCTGTTCTTCGGTGAAGGTGAAATCCATTGCGGCGCCTAGGCCCGGGGCCGGAACTGGTGCAGCACCAGGTCGTTATCGAATGCCTGGTAGAAAACCTCGACCGGCATCCCGACCCTGACGTCGGCGGGGCCGATGCCGCACAGGTTGGAGACCAGCCGCACCCCCTCGTCGAGTTGGATCAGCGCCACGATGTAGGGGTATTCGAAGAACGGGAACTTGGGTTCGTGCGGCATGACGTAGCTGTAGACGCTGCCGTGGCCCGACGATTCGATCGCCTCCCACTGCAAGCAACGGCAGTGGGGGCACATGGGACGCGGCGGGTGGCGCAGCGTGCCGCATCCGGAGCAGCGCTGGATCAGCAGCTTGTGCTCGCGCAGCCCGTTCCAGAAGAACTCGGTGTCCCGGCTGATCGCCGGTGCCAGTCGGGGGGCCATCAGCCGGCCGGCCTGAATCGCAGGACGCGGAAGCGCTGGCGCCCCAACACCTCACCGTTCTGGTCGGTGTAGGTCGTCAGCCAGGTGAGGAAGAAGCCGGTGCCCAGCGCGGTCTTCTTCTCGTCGGACACGTCCTCGTAGACCGTCGTCGCGCTGATGACATCACCCAACCGGGGATAACGTTCGATCTCGAACTCCGAGTTGGTGGCGACGGTGCTCGTATAGCCCGCCTCGTCGAGGAAAGCCGTTGGATTGCTGGTGATCTCGATGGGGGCGCCACCCCGGTCGCCGATGCCCTCCAGCTTCGGGGACGGCATGGTCCACGTCTGCAGCATGACAGGCGGCGACACGATGCCCCCGAACCGCGACGACGCCGCGAACTCCGGATCGAGGTAGACGGGGTTCATGTCGTCGAGCGCGTGCGCCCAGTGCCGGATCATCGGCTGGTTGACGGGATCCGGGGCCACCGAGGGCTTCCCGGTGCCACCCGTGGGCTTCCCGACGAGCGCCCGCAGCTTGGCGCACACATCCGAGTCGTGATCCGTCATGATCCTCCTGACTGTTGCTGGGCCCGCAGGTCACGCGGGGCCCTGGGCATGCCCAAGCCTGCCATGGCGATGATGTCACGCTGGATCTCGTTGGCGCCGCCACCGAACGTGTTGATCACAGCGAATCGGTAGGCGGATTCCAGCGCGCCACGCAGCGGTGCGTCCGGGCCGCGGCGAATCCCGTTGCCGTCGAGCACTTCCAGGAGCTGCCGGGCGACCTGTTGGGTGAGCTCGGTGCCGAACACCTTGGCGGCCGAAGCCTCGCCCATACTCAGATCGCCCTTGGTCATGGCCGCGTTGACCCGCGCGTTGACGAGCTTGTAGGCGGCGACCTGCGCCTCGACGCGGGCCAGGGCGAGCCGCACCCAGGGCCGGTCGATGACGCGGCCGCCGTCGAGCTCCGTGGCGCACGCCCAGTCCAAGGTTTTCTCGAACAGCGGCTCGAGCGCCCCGAGGTTGCCGAGCGCGGCGCGCTCGAAGTTCAACTGTGTGGTGATCAGCTGCCAGCCTTGGTTCTCTCCGGCCACGATGGCGCTCGCCGGGACGCGGACGTCGTCGTAGAAGGTGTAGTACGTGGAGACGCCCGGCATGGTGTGCAGCGGCTGCCAGGAGAAGCCGGGCGAGGAGGTGGGCACGATGAGGATCGAAATGCCCTTGTGCTTCTTGACGCTGGGGTCGGTGCGTGCGGCCAGCCAGACGTAATCGGCGTGCGCGGCGCCGCTGGTGAACATCTTCTGACCGTTGATCACGTAGTCGTCCCCGTCGCGAACGGCCGTGGTGCGCAACGACGCAAGGTCGCTGCCCGCGCCCGGTTCGGAGTATCCGATCGCGAACTCCACGCTGCCGTCGAGGATCGCGGGCAGAAACCGGCGCTTCTGTTCCTCGGTGCCGTACTGCATCAGGGTCGGTCCGACGGTGTTGAGCGTCACGAGCGGGATCGGCGCGCCCACCCGCTGGGCCTCCTCGGCGAAGATGAACTGCTCGAGGGCCGAGAAGCCGCGCCCGCCATACTCTTTCGGCCAGCCCACGCCCAGCAGGTTGGCGGCACCCAGGGCCTTCACGCACTCGCGGACCGCGGGGCCGCCCTCGGCGCCTTCGCCCACCGCGGCGGTCCGTTCCGGCGTCATCACGCGTTCCAGCGCCTCCCGGATCTCGGCGCGGAGGCGCTGCTGTTCGGGCGTGTAGTCGAGTTCCATTCAGCCCGCCGTCCCGAGCCGCACCGGCATCCGCTTCACGCCGGGCACCATCGTCGCCCGCATCCGGTCCACCTCACCGACCAGCTCCAGGGTGGGGAAGCGCCGCAGCAGCTCGTCGAACATCACCGACGCCTCGAGACGCGCCAACTGCGCCCCGACGCAGGAGTGTTCGCCGCAGCCGAAGGCGATGTGGGGATTCGGATGTCGGGTCACCTTGAACTGTTCCGAGTCGGGGCCGAAGATGTCCTCGTCGCGGTTGGCCGAGCCGTAGAGCATCACCACCGTGTCGCCTTCGGCGATCCGCTGCCCGCGGATCTCGACGTCGGCGGTCGCGGTGCGCGCCATGTGTACCACGGGGCTGTTCCACCGCAACATCTCCTCGACCGCGGACGGAATGAGCGCGGGATCGCTTGTCAGGAGCCGGCATTGATCGGGGTGGGCGATCAACGCCAGCGTGCCCAGCGCGATCAGGTTGCGGGTGGTCTCGTTGCCGGCGACCAACAGCAGGAACGCGAAGTTGAGCAGGTCTTCGTCGGTGAGGCGGTGCCCGTCGATTTCCGCGCCGGCGAGCACCGAGAGCATGTCGTCGCGCGGCTCGGCCCGCCTGGCGCCGATGAGCTTCTGGAAGTACTCGTACAGCTGGCCCATCGCCACGAGGGGGTCGAGCTCGATCTCCGGGTCGGCGCTGCCGGTGGCCGCGTCCGACCAGGCGCGGAACTGCTCCCAGTCGTCGGGCGGGGCGCCGATCAGCTCGGCGATCATCCGGGTGGGCAGGGGGGCGGCGAACTCCTCGGCGAACTCGTGGACGGATCCCGGCTCGACGCCGTCCAGAAGGCCGCGCACGATCTCGCGGATCTTCGGTTCCAGCACGGCGACCCGGCGCCGGGTGAACCCGGAGTTGATCAGCTTGCGCAACTGCCGGTGCCGCGGCGGGTCGGTGAAGATGAGGTTGCCCTCCTGCACGGGGTTGGGCTGGTCCGGGTCGGGGATCGTGATGCCCTTCGTCGAGGTGAACAGGGCCGGATTGCTCGACACGAAGCGAATGTCCTCGTACTTCAGCAGCGCCCAGAAGTTGGTGACGTCGTTCCAGCACACCGGCGACGTGGCACGCAATTCGCGGTAGGCGGGGTAGGGATCGCCCGCGTAGAAGTCGGGGGAGTGCAGTGGAAACGTAGTCCGCACGGCGAACCTCCCTGACCGAGGATCCGACACATTGGTCCAATGTGTCCTGCGCGTCGTGTCTACTCCGTACGGGCCGCCCCTGTCAATCATGTCGTCATAGCGCAAAATTGGTGATTGACGCGTGGTGACGGGAGGTGAACACTGGCCCTCTAGATGACCGACTCCGGGTGAGGGACACACATGGCCGAACTAGCGCCTGCGGTACCACTTGTCGACACCTACCAGCTCTACATCGACGGCAGATGGGTGGAACCGGAGGGCGGCCGCTACGACGACGTCGACCCGGCCACCGAGCAGACCATCGCCACCGCGCCCGATGCGAGCGTCGGACAAGTCAGTGCGGCGGTCGGGGCCGCGCGCCGGGCTTTCGACAGCGGACCGTGGCCCGCGATGGGCCCCGAGGACCGCGCCCGGTGCCTCAACCAGCTCGGCGACGCGCTGCTCAAGCACGCCGACGAGTTCTTCGCCCTGTCGCAGGCGGAGTGGGGATGCGTCGCGAACGAGCGGATGATGCAGATCGACGGCACCGGATACATGTCCATGTATGCGGCGCAGCTCGCCACGCAGCTGGTCGACGAGCCGGTCACCGGCGTCGGTGCCGGGACGACGCTGCTGCGCCGCGAGCCGCTCGGCGTCGTCTCCATATTGACGCCGTGGAATTTTCCGCACTGCCTCAACGTGATGAAGGTGAACAACGCTCTGGCGGCGGGCAATACGGTCGTGCTCAAGCCCTCGCCGCTTACGCCGCTCGCCGGCCTTGCGCTCGCCCGCATCATCGACGAGCACACCGACATCCCGCCCGGTGTCGTCAACGTCGTCACCCCGTCGGCGTTGGACGCCGCCAAGCTGCTCACCACCGACCCCCGGGTCGACATGATCAGCTTCACCGGCAGCTCGGCCGTGGGCTGCGAGGTCATGCGGACCGCCGGCGATTCCATGAAGCGGCTCTTGCTGGAGTGCGGCGGGAAGTCGGCCAGCATCGTGCTCGACGACGCGCAGGTCGACGACGACATGCTGCGCCAATTGCTGTTCGACTGCTGCTCGCTGCACGCCGGCCAGGCCTGCATCCTGCACAGCCGGCTGCTGCTTCCCGACTCGCTGCACGACGACGTGGTCGACCGCCTGGTCACACTCGCCCGCGACGTGAAGGTGGGTGACCCGAGGGACCCGGATGCCCAGATGGGTCCGCTGATCAGCGCGGCGCAGCGCGACCGAGTCCAGGCGCACGTCGACACGGCCGTCAACGAGGGGGCGAAGCTGGTCGCCGGCGGCGGGCGACCGGCCGGCCTGGACACCGGGTTCTATTTCGAGCCAACGATTTTGACCGACGTCGATCCGGATTCGACCATCGCGCAGGAGGAGGTGTTCGGCCCCGTGCTGTCGGTGCTCCGTTATCGCGACGACGACGACGCGGTCGCGATCGCCAACAACTCGCGCTACGGGTTGTCCGGCGCCGTGTGGGGCGGCGACGTCGACCGGGCCGTCGGTATCGCCCGCCGCATCCGCACCGGCCAGGTCGCGGTCAACGGCGTCGGCCCGGGGGACGCGCCGTTCGGCGGGTTCAAGCTCAGCGGGTTCGGTCGCGAGAGCGGCGCCGTCAGCGGACTGCACCAGTACATGGAGGTGAAGGCCATCGGGGTTCCCGCATGACGGGACCCCTCGCCGGGCTCCACGTCGTCGATCTCGCCACCGAAATCTCAGGCCCTTACGCCGCAAAGCTTCTCGTCGACCTCGGCGCCGAGGTCGTCAAGATGGAGGCGCCCGGCGGTGACCCGCTGCGCCGGTGGGGCCCGTTCCCCGGCGGGGTGGTGGATCCACGGCGCGCCGGCCTGTTCGAGTACCTCAACGCGGGAAAGACCGCTGCCACAGCCGATCTGGCCACGCGGGAAGGCTCGCAATTCGTCGGTGACCTCATCGCGCGGGCGCACTTGCTGGTCGAAGACTTCGCGCCCGGGACGCTGGACGGCTGGGGGCTGGGTCCGGACGCGCTCGCTCACCTGAATCCAAGCCTGGTCGTGCTGCGGATCTCTCCGTTCGGCCAGTGCGGGCCGTGGCGGCACCGGCCGGCAACGCCGCTCACGCTCGAGGCCGCGTCGGGTTGGGTCTCGTCGCGCGACCCCCAGCGCCCACCCGTGCAGGTGGGCGCCCGCATCTCCGAATACGTCGCGGGCGCCTACGGCGCGCTGGGCGCGCTCACCGCGCTGCGGGTGCGCCCCGACGGCCGGCTTCGGGAGGTCGACGTCTCGCGGTTGGAGACTTTGGTGTCCACCTTGCCGTACCCGATGCTGATGGCCGAGCGCATGAAACGCCTTGGCCTGCCGCCGAACCTGCGTTCGGCGCCGATGCTGGGTGTCGTCCGCGCCGCCGACGGATGGGTCGGCATCAATTGTCTGACCGGTCAGCACTGGCTCGACGTCTGCGCGATGCTCGGCCTGCCCGAGTACGGCGAACACCAGATCGCGATCATGATGGGCGGGCCCGAGCGCGACGAGTTCTTCGCGAAGGCGGAGCCGCTGCTCGCCGCACAGACCGTCGCCGAGATTGTGGAATTGGGCCAGGCGCTGCGGATTCCGACGGCCCCGGTGAACGACGGCGCCACCGTGCTGGACTGCCCGCAGTACGCCAAGCGCGGGTTCTTCGTGCAGGCGGGGTCGTTTCGCCGACCGGGCGCGGCGTTCAGGTTCTCCAAAACCCCGGTCGGGCAGCCACTTCCGGGCGCGGGCGAACCGCCCCGCCAGTTCGCCACCGAACCGCGGTTCCTGGCGCCGGCCGGCGGTGGACTGCCCTTCGACGGCGTGCGGGTGCTCGACCTCACCACCTTCTGGGCCGGGGCCTACCTCACGTGCTACCTGGGCGCGTTCGGCGCCGACATCGTCAAGGTGGAGTCCATCCAGCGGCCCGACGGGCACCGCTACTCGGGCGCCTTCGCCTACGAGGGCGACGACTGGTACGAGCGCAGCGCCATCTGGCAGGGCACCAACCTCAACAAGCGGGACCTGACGCTCGACCTGACGTCGGCCCGCGGCCTGGACATCGCGCGGCGACTCGCCGCGCAGGCCGACGTCGTCATCGAGAACTTCTCCCCGCGCGTGGTCGAACAATTCGGCCTCGACTACGACTCCCTCGTCACGCTCAAGCGCGACATCGTCGTCGTGCGGATGCCGGGCTTCGGCCTGGAGGGCCCTTGGCGCGACTACGTCGGCTGGGCGCTGAACATCGAGCAGACGTCGGGCATGTCCGCGGCCACCGGCTATCCCGACGGGCCGCCGTGCAACCCGCAGGGACCGGCCGATCCCATCGTCGGCGTGCACGCCGGCGTCGCGCTGGTGGCCGCCCTCGAGCACCGCGCCCGCACCGGCGAGGGGCAACTGATCGAGGTGGCCCAGATCGAGGTCGCGGCGTGTGTGACCGCCGAACCGGTGATCGAGTATTCGATGAACGGTGTCGTGCGCCCGCGCGAGGGCAACCGCCGGCGCGGCTACCTCCAGGGTGTCTACCCGACCGCCGAGGAGGGGGTGTGGGTGGCGCTGGCACTGCGCGACGACGGGTCGATGGACCACGACCTGTTCGACGTCATGGTCAGCGCATGGACCCGCACGCAGGCTGCCGCGTCTATCGTGACAACGCTGCAGGCGCAAGGCATTGCTGCGGAACGGGTGATGACGGGCGACGACCTCTACGACCTTCCCCAACTCGACGCGCGCGGTTACTACGAGCAGCTCGAGCACCCCATCACCGGGCCGCACCGCTACCCCGGCTGGCCGTTTCGGATCACCCACGGACCGGCGCGCCACCACCGCACCGCGCCGCCGACGTTGGGTCAGCACAATGACGAGATCTTGCGCGGGCTGGGCTTGTCCGACGCGGAGGTGGAGGGACTGCGGGCCGAGGGGGTCATCGGGGAGAGGGTGATGAACGCGTAGGGAAGCCACATCCGTCACGTTCGCACCATCACGTGGGTGATAGTGCTCTTCGCAAAGCGATATCGCCGGTGATAGCGGATTGACGAAACAACCCCACCGGTTGGACAGCCGCCGCCCTCGGGCTTTGGGCAACCGCCCGTCGCATGCGAAGCTCTGGGCATGGCCATCGAGATCGCCCGTCCCAAGCTCGAAGGAAACATCGCGGTCGGCGAGGACCGCCAGATCGGCTTCGCCGAGTTCGGCGACCCGCAGGGGCGCGCGATGTTCTGGCTGCATGGCACCCCCGGCGCGCGGCGGCAGATCCCGGTCGAGGCCCGCGTCTGCGCCGAAGAGCGCGGCATCCGCCTGATCGGCCTCGACCGGCCCGGCATCGGTTCGTCGACGCCCCACCGGTACGCGAACATCCGGGCGTTCGGCGACGACCTGCGCACCATCGCCGACACGCTCGGCATCGACAAAATGGCGGTCATCGGGCTGTCCGGCGGCGGCCCGTACGCGCTCGCGTCCGCCGCGGTGCTGTCCGATCGCGTGGTCGCGGTCGGGGTGCTCGGCGGCGTCGCGCCGTTCCTCGGCGACGAGGGAATCACCAGCGGCCTGATGAACCTCGGCAAGCGGGTGGCTCCGCTGCTGCGGCTCGGGGGCGACCCGCTGCGCATCGGCGCGAGCCTGGTGGTGCGGTCCATCCGTCCCGTCGCGAACACGGCGCTGCAGCTTTACGCCGCGATATCGCCGGAAGGCGACCGGCGCCTGCTCACCCGGCCCGAGTTCGGGGCCATGTTCCTCGACGACCTGCTCAACGGCAGCCGCAAGCAGCTCGCCGCCCCCTTCAACGACATCATCCTGTTCACCGGTGACTGGGGCTTTCGGCTCGAGGACGTCAAGGTCCCGGTGCGCTGGTGGCACGGCGACAGCGACCACATCGTCCCGTTCGCACACGGCGAGCACGTGGTCTCCCGCCTCCCCGACGCCGAGCTCATCGTGCTGCCGGGCGAAAGCCACCTCGGCGGGCTCGGCCGCGGCGAGGAGATCCTGTCCACCCTGACGAAGATCTGGGACCAGCAGTAACGTGCTGCTGGCCTCCCTGAATCCCTCGGCCGTCAGCGCCAACGACGTCGCCGACGCGGTCCGCATCGACGGCGCGGTGCTGAGCCGTAGCGACCTGGTCGGCGCCGCGACGTCGGTGGCCGAGCGGGTCGCGGGGGCCGGGCGCGTCGCGGTGCTGGCCACCCCGACCGCGGCGACGGTGCTGGCCGTCACCGGCTGCCTTATCGCCGGGGTGCCGTTCGTTCCGGTTCCCGCCGACGTCGGCGCGGCCGAACGACGGCACATGATCACCGACTCCGGGGTGCGTGCGTGGCTCGGGCCGCCGCCCGATGACCCGGAAGGGTTGCCGCACATACCCGTTCGCTTACACGCCCGATCCTGGCACCGCTATCCGGAGCCGTCGCCCGACGCGACCGCGATGGTCATCTATACCTCCGGCACCACCGGTCTGCCCAAGGGGGTGATCCTGAGCCGGCGGGCGATCGCCGCCGACCTCGACGCGCTCGCCGAGGCCTGGCAATGGACCCCCGACGACGTGCTGGTGCACGGCCTCCCGCTGTTCCACGTGCACGGGCTGGTGCTGGGGCTGCTCGGGTCGCTTCGGATCGGAAACCGCTTCGTGCACACGGGAAAACCGACGCCGGACGCCTATGCCCGGGCGGGCGGCACGCTCTACTTCGGGGTGCCGACGGTGTGGTCGCGGGTGGTCGCCGACGAGGCGGCCGCCCGGGCGCTGCGACCCGCCCGGCTGCTGGTGTCCGGCAGCGCGCCGCTGCCGGTGCCGGTGTTCGAGGGACTGGCCCGACTCACCGGGCATCAGCCCGTCGAGCGCTATGGCGCCTCCGAGTCGCTGATCACGATCTCGACGCGCTTCGACGGCGAACGGCGCGCGGGCTGGGTGGGCCTGCCGCTGGCCGGTGTGGAGACCCGGCTGGTCGACGACAACGGCGACCCGGCGCCGCGTGACGGCGAAACCGTTGGGCGGCTTCAGGTTCGGGGTCCGATGATGTTCGACGGCTACCTCAACCGCCCCGACGCGACGGCCGAGGCGTTGGACGCCGACGGCTGGTATCGCACCGGTGACGTCGCCGTCGTCGACCCCGGCGGCATGCATCGCATCGTGGGCCGGGAGTCGGTGGACCTCATCAAGTCCGGCGGGTACCGCATCGGTGCGGGGGAGATCGAGACGGTGCTGCTCGGACACCCGGACGTGCAGGAGGCGGCCGTCGTGGGCCTGCCCGACGAGGACCTGGGCCAGCGGATCGTCGCCTTCGTCGTCGGCTCGGCCGAGCCGGATGGGCTGGTCGACTATGTGGCCCAACAGCTTTCGGTGCACAAGCGGCCCCGCGAGGTGCGCATCGTGGAGGCGTTGCCGCGCAACGCCATGGGCAAGGTGCTCAAGAAGCAGCTGCTGTCCGAGGGCTGATCCAGGGGGCTGACAGCGCGAGCGTGCGCTCGAAACTGCGTCCAGCGCGCCGAGACTGCACACTGCGCGAGATCCGCTGGGTCGTTCGCGATCTGTATGCAGGCTCGGCGCCGCCAGCGCAGTCTCGCCCGCGGCGCCACGGGCGCGCCGGATGCCGCGAGCGTGCGCGGATGTACGCGCTCAACGGCGTGTCGCCGGGCAAACACGCACGCTCGCGGCGGGACGGCTAGGGCACCAGCGCCCAGAAGGGGTGCGTCACCGACCAGACGGGGTGCGTCAGGTCGTCGGCGTAGTGGTAGATCGGGTGGTCCGGCGGCGGCACCGGGTGCGTCGGGGCCCCGCCCGGGTGCGCGTACGGCGCCACGGCCGGCGGCTGCCCGGGGGCGGCGTTGGCCACCGCGGGGCCGGCGAGCATCCCGGCGAGTGAAAGCCCGGCGGCGCAGAGGACGCCGGCCGACAGGGTGCGGATCTTCATGGTCGTGCTCCCTTCTGGGAATGTCATACATGGTTGACAATTGCAGAGTAGGCGCCCGCCGGTAGACTGTCAACCATGGTTGTCGAATCGGGGTACCGGTCGCCGCAGACGGATCTGGGTCAGGCCCTGCGCGTCGCGTGGTGGAGCTACGTCCACCGGCTGGACGCCGACATGGAGGCGGCGGGCTACCCGGAGCGGCGCGCCGCGATGAACTACGTGTTCGCCCTCTACGCCCAGCCGGGGCCGATGACGATCTCGGAGATGGGCCGGCAGTTCGACGTCAGCCGGCAGGCGGCGAGCAAGATCGTCGCCGAACTGGGCCGCCGGGGCTACGTCGAGACCGCCGCGTCGGAATCCGACCAGCGCGAGAAGGTCGTCGTGCTGACCCCGAAGGCGATCGAGCACGTGACGGCGCGGCGCAAGGCGGCGGCCAAGCTGGACCGCGCCATCCGCAAGCGCGTCGGGGACGCGGGCCTCGCCCGGCTACACGAGGTGCTCGACGCCCTCGGCGAGGTGTCCCGGGGCACGGCCGAGTTCGACCCGGCCAACCTCTACCGCGCGCCCAACCTCTGGTGAGACGCCGTAGTGCGACACGCAGGATGTTGCCAGGATTTCAGGCGAGCGCGACGGCAAACCTTCACCTACCGTCGTAGGCGTGCAAACGGTGGTGGCCTCCCGGCGCTCCACGCCGATGCGGCGCGTGGCGGCCGCGTGCCTCGTCGGCTCGGCGATCGAGTACTACGACTTCCTGATCTACGGCACCGCGGCGGCGCTGGTGTTCCCGTCGGTGTTCTTCCCGCACCTGAGCACTACCGTGGCCATGATCGCGTCGATGGGCACCTTCGCCGCGGCCTTCCTGTCGCGGCCCCTCGGCGCGGCCGTTTTCGGCTACTACGGGGATCGGATCGGCCGCAAGAAGACGCTGATCGCGACGTTGCTCATCATGGCGGTATCCACGGTCACGGTCGGCATGGTTCCCAGCACGGCCTCCATCGGCGCGGCGGCCCCGCTGATCCTGGTGGTCCTGCGGCTCCTGCAGGGCTTCGCCGTCGGCGGCGAGTGGGCGGGCTCGGCGTTGCTGAGCGCGGAATACGCCCCCGCCGACAAGAGGGGCCGCTACGGCATGTTCACCCTGCTGGGCGGGGGCACCGCCGGCGTGCTCAGCAGCCTGACGTTCCTCGGCGTCAGCTACAGCATCGGTGAGACGAGCCCGGCGTTTCTGCAGTGGGGCTGGCGGCTGCCGTTCCTGATCAGCGCGGGCCTGATCGCCATCGCCCTCTACGTGCGGCTCAACATCGACGAGACCCCGGTGTTCGCCGAGGAGAAGGCCCGCAACCTGGTCCCCAAGGCGCCGCTCGCCGAGCTGCTGCGCCTGCAGCGCCGCGAGATCGTCCTGGCCGGCGGCAGCATCCTGGGCGGCCTGGGCTTCGCCTACATGGGCAACACCTACCTGGCCATGTACGCCCATGCGCACCTCGGGTATTCGCGAACCTTCATCTGGTCCGTCGGCGTGCTCGCCGGGCTGGTCAGCATCACGGCCGTCGCGCTGTCGGCCACCCTGTGCGACCGTGTCGGGCGCCGCCGCATGATGTTGATCGGGTGGTCGGGCTGCGTGCCCTGGTCGTTCGTCGTCATGCCGCTGCTGAATACCGGCAACCACGCGCTGTACGTAGTCGGGATCGTCGGGATGTGCGCTTGCGCCGGCATCGGCGGGGGCCCCACGGCCGCCTTCATTCCCGAATTGTTCGCGACCCGCTACCGCTACAGCGGTTCGGCGCTGGCGCTGAACCTGGCCGGCGTGGTGGGCGGTGCGTTGCCGCCGTTGCTGGCCGGAACGCTGCTGGCCACCTACGGCAGCTGGGCGATCGGCGTGATGCTCGCCGTGCTCGCGCTGGCGAGCCTGGCGTGCACCTATCTGCTGCCAGAGACCAACGGGACGGCGCTGGTGCCGCTCAGTTGGCGTGCAGCTCCTCGTTGAGCGCGATGCCCTGACCGTCGCGCGCCACCACCTCGACGGCGCCCGACACCGAATTCCGCCGGAACAGCACGTTGTTGGCGCCGGACAATTCCCGTGCCTTGACGGCCGTGCCGTCGGGCATGGTGACCTTGGTGCCCGCGGTGACGTACAGGCCGGCCTCGACGACGCAGTCGTCCCCGAGTGAGATGCCCAGCCCCGCGTTGGCGCCCAGCAGGCACCGCTTGCCGATCGAGATGACCTCGGTGCCACCGCCGGACAGCGTGCCCATGATCGACGCGCCGCCCCCGACGTCGGAGCCGTCGCCCACCACCACGCCCGCCGAGATGCGGCCCTCGACCATCGATGCGCCGAGCGTGCCGGCGTTGTAGTTGACGAACCCTTCGTGCATCACGGTGGTGCCGGGCGCCAGGTGGGCGCCCAGTCGCACCCGGTCGGCGTCGGCGATGCGCACCCCGGTCGGCAGCACGTAGTCGACCATGCGGGGGAACTTGTCGACGCCGTAGACGGTCACCGGGCCGTGCCGACGCAGTCGCGCGCGGACCGCCTCGAACCCCTCGACCGCGCAGGGTCCGCGGTTGGTCCACACCACGTTCGTCAGCACTCCGAACATGCCACCGGCATTCAGCCCGTGCGGCGCCACGAGCCGGTGCGACAGCAGATGCAGCCGCAGGTAGGCGTCGTAGGCGTCGGTGGCGACGTCGTCGAGCGAGCCGATGACCGTCGCAACGGCGATCGTCTCGGTGCCGCGATCGTCGTCGCGGCCCAGCAGCGCCGCCAGCTCCGGCGGGATGTCGGAGAGCGCGAGGCGCGACGTGCCGGCGGCGCCACCGTCGGTCAGCTCCGGCGCCGGGAACCACGTGTCGAGGATCGATCCGTCGAAGGCCAGCGTCGCCAGGCCGATACCCGCAGCTCCAGTCACGCCTCGACACGGTACTTGCCTCTGCCGAGCAGACACAAAAGCACTCGACACGCCGGCGGAAAGGGTGCGTTTGCGTCTTCTCGGCATACTTGGGGGTGTGCTGGACTTGGGCGGCGATCCGATCGAGCTGACCGCGGCGCTGGTCGACATCCCCAGCGAATCGCGGGACGAGGCGCGCCTGGCGGACGAGGTGGAGGCCGCGCTGCGCGCCCAGGCGCCGGGCTTCGAGATCGTCCGCAGCGGCAATGCGGTGCTGGCGCGGACCTCGCTGGGCCGGCCGACGCGGGTGCTCCTGGCCGGGCACCTCGACACGGTCCCGGCGGCGGGCAACCTGCCCAGCCGGTTAGATGGCTCTGACCTTTACGGCTGCGGCACCGCGGACATGAAGTCGGGCGACGCGGTCTTCCTTCACCTGGCGGCGACGGTCGCCGAGCCCGCGCACGATCTGACGCTGGTGCTCTACGACTGCGAGGAGATCGATGCGGCCTCAAACGGTTTGGGCCGCATCGAGCGCGAGCTGCCGAAGTGGTTGTCGGCGGACGTCGCGATCCTCGGCGAACCAACCGCGGGTTTCATCGAGGCCGGGTGCCAGGGCACGCTGCGCGTGGTGATCAGCGCCACCGGAACCCGGGCGCACTCCGCGCGATCGTGGCTGGGGGACAACGCGATTCACAAGCTCGCCGCCGTCCTCGACCGGTTGGCGGCCTACCGTGCGCGCGACGTCGAGATCGACGGCTGTGTGTACCGCGAGGGCCTGTCGGCGGTGCGGATCGACGGTGGTGTGGCCGGCAACGTGATTCCCGACGCGGCGTCGGTGACGGTGAACTTCCGGTTCGCGCCGGACCGTACGGTGGCCGCGGCGCTGCAGCACGTGCACGAGGTGTTCGACGGTCTCGACGTGCGGATCGAGCAGACCGACGCGGCGGCGGGCGCTTTGCCCGGCCTTTCCCAACCCGCGGCCAAGGCGCTGGTCGAGGCCGCCGGCGGTCAGGTGCGGGCGAAGTACGGCTGGACGGACGTGTCGCGGTTCGCCGCCCGGGGCGTGCCGGCGGTCAACTTCGGACCCGGTGACCCCAACCTTGCGCACACGCGCGACGAGCGGGTTGCGGTCGCCAACATCACCGCCGCGGTGGAGATGTTGCGCGGCTACTTGAGTGCGTGAACGCCGTCGTCACGGCGTCACGACCACGTCTACGGTATCGGCTCCGGGATTCGCCACGACCGTCAGCACCGGTGCGTTGGGTGGCGAAACCGCCTGTCCGCCTTGCACCGTCGCGTGGTAGCCGTTCGGGTACTCGATGGGCGGCGTGGACACGAGCGTCTGTGCGGCGGGGCCGAAGCGTCCCGCACGGTCGGCCCGTACGGTCGAGTAGCACAGCCGGAAGGTGCCGTTGCGAAATGACCACTCCCGCGGCGTGCCCGCCACCACTTGCGGATACGGCGCGGCGAGCACCGCGAGCTTGCCCACGTTGACGTTGCCACCGGCCGGCGGCTGGCTCGGATCAAACACGAGCGCCTGGCCGTTGGGCGACGAACTCGTCTTGTCGTTGCCGGTATAGGCCCACTCCAGCCAGCCCATCCGGTGCCGGTCGGTGTGGCGCATCACCTCGGCCAGGTTCGCGAGGTCGTCGGTGGCGCCGAACTCCGTCAGCAGCGGCGGAATGTGATTGATGTCCGCGTACAGGCCGGCGTTGGTGATCGTCAGCCCATCCTGCAGTCCGCAGCCGACGTTGCTGTGCAGCGCCGACTCGATGGCGCAGTAGTCGTGGAAGGCGAAGCCCGTGCTCGGGTCCACGACGTGGCCCATGTCGGTGTGAATTCCCTCGTCGAACAACAGGTCCGGCTCGTAGAACACCAGCGTCGTGGGGTCGGCCGCACGGATCGCGGGAACCACTTTGCGGTAGAACTCGACCATCTTGTGGTCCTGCAGCGGGCAGCCCAGGACCGGGTTGAAGCAGCCCTCCCAGACGAATCCGGCCCACGGTTCGTTGAGCACCTCGTAGCCGAATACGCCCGGTTTGCCGCGGAAGAACGCCGCGACGTGCGCCCAGGCCCGCGTGTAGTGGTCCTGCAGCCCGATCCCATCGGGCGCGGGGTTGTTCCGCCAGAAGGCGTGCCAGGCGTACTCCTCGGCCGGGTTGGCGAAATAGCTTCCCGGGAAACCCAATTGCGGGTTGGGGAGCCCACCGGTCTGCACCGCCCACGCCGGTGCCCCCTCGCCCTGGAACGCCTCGTTGTACAAATCCTGATGGAAGTCCAGCAGGCTGACGATGCCGTGGGACGCCAGCGTCGCCACGGTTTGCGCGATCGAGGCGAGGTAATTGTCGTCGTAACCCAGCGGCTGCGGCTCGACCGCCGCCCAGATGACACCGATCCGCATCGCGTTGAAGCCGTTCGCCGCAAGGAAAGCCGCGTCGTCGTCGTCGAAGCCGTCGGCCGAGGGCGTGTAGGGCGGCACCTTGTACACCTGGTTGAGCCCGTGCAGCACCACCACCCGCCCGTCGGCGTCGGTCACCCACCTGCCGACGTGGCCGAGTGGCATCGTCGGCCCGGTGGCCGCCGCGCGCGCCGCCGGCGGGGCGACTACCGACGAAGCATCAGTCGTCAGCGCGGCGAGCAGTAGGGCCGCCGCGACGAATCTGGCCGCACGGATACGCATCGTGCCTCCAAACCGGCGGCTGAACTGTAGCTCGCGCAATCACTTTGGAAACAGTGAGGGCTGATGGTCACCGCGCAGCCACGACGCGGTCACGGTTGGCGCACGATCGCGCGCGTCCGTTGCCGAGGCCGCTGCCCCGCGGCAGTGACGCGCCGAGGCGATGTGCGACGGTCGAGCGTCACGCTGGCGTGACACTCGGCGCCGGCGGTCACGCTGGCGTGACGCTCGGCGGAGCATCACCCTACCGGCGCGAAGCCTGCGCGGCGGCGTCGGCGGCGGCGGCGCGCAGGCCGATGCCGGCGAGCTCGTCCGACACCGCGAGGAGCGCCGCGCCGTCGCCGGCCGCCAGGGCACGCGCGTGGGCGAGAGCGAGGTGCCCGGCGGCACAATCGATTTCACCGACGAGGCGGGCCAGCGGATCGGCGGCACGGGTGTCCCCGAGGCGGACGGCCTCGTGCCAGGCGCTCACCGCCACCGCCGACTGCCCGCCACGTTCGGCCATGCGCGCGGCCTCGCGGGCGGTCGCCACCGCGCCGGGCCAGTCACGCACGCAGGCCATCCGCCAGGCCCGGGCGATGCCCAGTTCCGGCGCGAAGAGCGCTGACTTGGTTCCATGCCGGGATTCCGCGCGGCTCATCGCCTTTGCCGCGGCCGCGGTATCGCCCTGCCGGGCAAGCGCGGTCGCCAGCAGGGTCAGCGAGAGCGGCCCCCAGGAATATCCCGTGCGTTCGAGGGTGGCGGCCGCCGGCGCCAGCAGCGTTGCGGCGCGGTCGAATTGACCCTCGACCAGCAATGCATGCGCCAGCAGCACCTCGCCGATCGCGCGGCCCGGCTGCTGCAGCTCGGCGAAATCGGTGTACTGCTGCGCGATTTCCCGCGCCTCGTCGTATCGGCCGGTCATCATCAGCGCGCTGGTTTGCGCCAGACCGATCGTGAAGCGCAACAGCCCGGGATGCTCGGCGGCGAAGGCGCGTCGCGCGAGCGGTTCGACGTCGTCGAACCGCCCCTGCCGCGCCGAGCACAGCGCCGCCGCGCTGGCGGCCCAGGCCACCGCCTGGTCGCCCGCCGCCGGCGACGCCAGCACCTCGTGGCCGACGCGGACCGCGTGCCCGACGTTGCCGGCGTTCATCGCGAACGTGGCGCTCAGCGCGTCGAGGGTGGTGCGCGCGCCCGCGTCGCCGATCCGGTTGCGGACGGTCCGCAGGAACGCGGTGGCGCGCTCGGGCTCGCTGAGCATCCAGAACTGGTTCGCGGCGCGCAGCAGCGCCCAGTCCATCAACGCGGGCTCGGCCAGGGCGTCGGCGTCGACGGCCGCCAGCACGGTGTCGGCCTCGCGGCCCCTTCCCCGCCACGCGAGGGAATGCGCCAGCGCGAGGCGGGCCGCCAGGCCGCCGGAGCGCTCCAGCGCCGAGCGGGCCAGCCGCTCTCCGAGCGCGAGGTCGCCCAGCCGCAACGCCTGCTGCGCCGCCGCGACCACCTCGGGCACCGGCCGTGGCGCGTCGCAGTCCAGCGCCAACGCCGCCAGCCGCAGGCGGTCGCTGAGGTGGTCCGGCGAGCCCTGGGAGAGCAGCTTGACCACCTCGGTGCGCCGGTGCCGCGCCTCGTCGGTGCCCAGCGACGCGCGCGCCCGCTCGGTGAACAGGGGGTGCGCCGTGTAGACGACCGGATCGTCGCTGCGCCCGCCCCGCTCCCGCGTCTCCGCCGCCCCCCATTGCACGGCCTCCTGCACCGCCCCGTCCCCGGCCAGCGCGGTCAGGTCGGCGAGCGACAGCGGTTCGCAGACGGCGAGGTAGTCCATTACCGAGCGCGCGGGCGCCGGCAGCTCGGCGAGGAAAGCGTCGACCTCCGCGGCGGTGGTCGCCCCGCCGGGTGCCTCGATGTCGATGCGGTCGAGCAGGCCGTCGGTCCACAGGGCGGCGACGGCATCCGGGGCACCCCGCGCGCGGCCGGTCACGATCATCCTGGCCGAGCCCGCCAGCGCCAACTGGTAGACCAGCGTGGCCGACAGGAGGTCCAGTTCGTGGGCGTCGTCCACCACCAGCAGCAGCTCGTCACCGCCCAACGACGCGCGGGCCGCCCGCAGCAGCGCCGCCGGCTTGCCCAGTTCGGATATCTCCACCAGGTGGCTGAAGGCACCGAACGGAACCGCACGCTCCGTCGGGGTGCCGGTGACCCACCGGGTCAGCGTCGCGGGATGCCGCCGGCCCACATTCTCGGCCGCCACCCGCGCCAGGGTGGACTTGCCGCAGCCGTCGGGGCCGAGGATGACGGCGACGCGGCCGTCCGCGAGCGCGGCGTCGAGCCGCTCCTGGGCCGTCGCGTGTTGCGGCACGTTCCATCGAATCGGCATTGCCCGCAGTTTATTGCGCGCCGTGTGCGGGCCGCATCGGGCGTGGACTACCTTTGGCGGATATGCGCCAGGGACGGGAATGGGCGGTATGCGTGTACTGCGCGTCCGGTCCCGAGCATCCCGAATTGGTCACTCTCGCGGCCGAACTCGGCGAGGCGATCGCCGAGCGCGGCTGGACGTTGGTCTGGGGCGGCGGCCGCGTGTCGGCGATGGGTGCCGTGGCGAGCGCGGCGCGGGCGCGCGGTGGGCGCACCGTCGGCGTGATCCCCGAGGTCCTGATGCGGCGCGAGATCGCCGACGCGGACGCCGACGAGCTCATCGTCACGGCGACCATGCATGAGCGCAAGCAGGTCATGGAGGAGCGCGCCGACGCGTTCGTCGTGCTCCCCGGCGGCGTGGGCACCCTGGACGAGCTGCTGGACGCCTGGACCACCGGCTATCTCGGGCTGCACGACAAGCCCGTCGTGTTGCTGGACTCGCTCGGCCACTACGAGGGCCTGTGGGTGTGGCTGTGCGGGCTGGCGGACAGCGGTTACATCTCGCAGGCGGCGATGGACCGGTTGGTGCTGGTCGACAAGGTCAGCGCGGCGGTGGAGGCGTGCGCGCCCGCCTGAGCCGATTGGGGTCGCGGACTCCCTATTAAGCTGGCTTGACTTGTTCGAGAGGCAGTAGGGAGTCACGTGTCCGATCACGACGGGGGAGCGCGCGCGTCGGTCAGCCTGACAGACATCGCAACGCGGGTGCCGGGCCTGCTGGCCGACGCGCCGGTGATCATGCGGGGCGCGCTGACCGGGTTGCTGGCGCGGCCCAATTCCAAAAAATCGATCGGCACGGTGTTCCAGGATCGCGCCGCCCGCCACGGCGACCGGGTGTTCTTGCGCTTCGGTGACCAGAAGCTGACCTACCGCGACGCCAACGCGGCCGCCAACAGGTACGCCGCCGTGCTGGCGTCGCGCGGGGTCGGCAACGGCGACGTCGTCGGAATCATGCTGCGCAACTCGCCGAACGCCGTGCTGGCGATGCTGGCGGCGGTCAAGTGCGGCGCCGTCGCGGGCATGATCAACTACCACCAGCGGGGCGAAGTCCTGGCCCACAGCCTCGGGCTCCTGGACGCGAAGGTGCTGATCGCCGAAACCGATCTGGTGAGCGCCATCGCGGAATGCGGGGCCGAAACGACGGAGACGCTCACCGTCGAGGATCTGGAGCGATTCGCCGCAAGCGCACCGGCCACCAACCCCGCCTCGGCCTCGGCCGTCCAGGCCAGGGACACCGCGTTCTACATCTTCACGTCGGGCACAACGGGTTTCCCCAAGGCCAGCGTGATGACCCATCTGCGGTGGCTCAAGGCGCTGGCCGCGTTCGGCGGGATCGGGTTGCGGCTCAAGGGTTCCGACACGCTGTACAGCTGCCTGCCGCTCTACCACAACAACGCGCTGACGGTCGCGCTGTCGTCGGTGATCAATTCCGGGGCGACGCTGGCGCTCGGCACGTCGTTCTCGGCGTCGAGGTTCTGGGACGAGGTGATCGCCGCGGAGGCCACGGCGTTCATCTACATCGGCGAGGTGTGCCGGTATCTGCTCAACCAGCCGCCGAAGCCGACCGACCGCGCGCACAAGGTACGCGTGGTGGCGGGCAACGGCTTGCGCCCGGAGATCTGGGACGAATTCACCGAGCGGTTCGGCATCGCGAGGGTCTGTGAGTTCTACGCCTCGAGCGAGGGCAACACCGCGTTCATCAACGTCTTCAACGTGCCGAGGAGCACCGGCGTCTTCCCGCTGCCGTTGGCCTACGTGGAGTACGACCCCGACACCGGGACCCCACTGCGCGACGAGGCCGGCCGCGTGCGGCGGGTGCCCCCGGGCGAGCCCGGCCTGCTGCTGAGCCCCGTCAACAAGCTGCAGCCGTTCGACGGCTACACCGACAAGGAGTCCAGCGAGAAGAAGTTGGTGCGCAACGCTTTTCGGGAGGGCGACGTCTGGTTCAACTCCGGTGACGTGATGAGTCCGCAGGGCCTGGGTCACGCCTCGTTCGTCGACCGGCTCGGCGACACCTTCCGGTGGAAGGGCGAGAACGTGGCCACCACCCAGGTCGAGGCGGCGCTGGCGTCCGACAACTCCGTCGAGGAGTGCACGGTGTTCGGCGTCGAGATCCCGCGCACCGGCGGGCGCGCGGGGATGGCCGCGGTCAAGTTGCGCGACGGCGCCGAGTTCGACGGCAAGTCGCTCGCGGGCGCGGTGTACGGACACCTCCCGCCGTATGCCCTGCCGCTGTTCGTCCGTGTGGTCAAGGAGCTGGCGCAGACGACGACGTTCAAGAGTCGCAAGGTTGAGCTGCGCGACGAGGCCTACAGCCCGGACGTGACGGATCCGCTGTACGTGCTGGCCGGCCGCGACGAGGGCTATGTGCCGTTCTACGACGAATACCCCGACGAGGTAGCGGCCGGTAAGCGGCCGCGGGGCTGAGTGCGGCGATCGAGTCTGCGTTGACGGCGCCGAATCTGCGCCCAGCGCGCGATTCCGCGGCGTGGGCTAGCACTGGGCGCAGTCTCGATCCCGCTGAGCGCCCGACGCGCTGACCAGGCACAATGTTGGGGTGCAGTCCACGCTCTGCGGCCGCCCGGTTGCGGGCGATCGCGCCCTGATCATGGCGATAATCAACCGCACGCCGGACTCGTTCTACGACAAGGGCGCGACGTTCCGCGACGAGGCCGCTCGTGAGGCCGTGCACCGCGCCATCGCCGACGGCGCGGACGTCATCGATGTCGGCGGCGTCAAGGCCGGGCCGGGCGAGACCGTCGACCCCGCCACCGAGATCGCGCGGCTTGTGCCGTTCGTCGAATGGCTCCGGGGCGCCTACCCCGACCAGCTGATCAGCGTCGACACCTGGCGCTCCGAGGTCGCCAAGGTGGCGTGCGCGGCGGGCGCGGACCTGATCAACGACACCTGGGGCGGCATCGACCCGGCGCTGGCCGAGGTGGCCGCGGAGTTCGGCGCGGGACTGGTGTGCTCCCACACCGGCGGGGCTCTGCCGCGGACCCGGCCGTTCCGGGTCAGCTACGGATCCACCGTCCGCGGCGTGGTCGACGACGTCATTCGCCAGGTCACGGCCGCGGCCGAGCGGGCGGTTTCGGTGGGAGTGGCCCGCGACCGGGTGCTGATCGACCCGGCCCACGACTTCGGCAAGAACACATTCCACGGGCTCGTCGTGTTGCGGCACGTGAGCGATCTCGTTAACACCGGATGGCCCGTCTTGATGGCTTTGAGTAACAAGGACTTCGTCGGGGAGACTCTGGGTGTGGGATTGACCGAACGGCTGGAGGGCACGCTGGCGGCCACCGCGCTCGCGGCGGCGGCCGGCGCGCGGATGTTCCGGGTGCACGAGGTGGTCGCCACCCGGCGGGTGCTCGAGATGGTGGCCTCGATCCAGGGGACACGCCCGCCCGCGCGCACCGTGAGGGGGCTGGCATGATGGCATCGGATCTGGCTCTGGCCAACGACAGGGTGCTCGCCGCCCGCCCCGGCGACACCTGGCTGCCCTCCGGCGGCTGGAACCGTCGGCGCCGGACAATCGGCGAGCTGGCGGAGGCCAAGGCAGGGCGGACGATCTCGGTGGTGCTGCCCGCGCTCGACGAGGAAGACACCATCGGCTCGGTGATCGACAGCATCTCGCCGCTGCTGGATGGTCCCCACAGCCTGGTGGACGAGCTGATCGTGCTGGACTCGGGTTCGACCGACGACACCGAGATCCGGGCCATCGCGGCGGGCGCCCGCGTCGTCAGTCGGGAGCAGGCGCTGCCCGAGGTGCCCGTCCGGCCCGGCAAGGGCGAGGCGCTGTGGCGCTCGCTGGCGGCCACCAGCGGGGACCTCGTGGTGTTCGTCGACTCCGACCTGATCAACCCCCACCCGATGTTCGTGCCGTGGCTGGTGGCCCCGTTGCTGACCGGTGACGGCATCCACCTGGTCAAGAGCTTCTACCGGCGCCCGCTGAAGGTCGGCGACGCGAGCGGCGGGCCGGGGGGCACCCGGGGGGCGGTCTTTTATACCACCGAGACCCGCGGCGGG
>NZ_CACRUY010000032.1 GCF_902652685.1 Mycobacterium sp. Marseille-P9652 | reverse complement strand
CGCCGTTCACCTTGCCGGGGTTGCCGACGTTCACGTTGCCGCCGTTCCCGGCGTTGCCGCCGTTCACCTTGCCGGCGTTGCCCAATTTGGGTGCGGATATCACCGCGGCGATTAATGCGGTGGTGAACGCGGGCCTGCCGCCGTTCCCGGCGTTGCCGCCGTTTGCATTGCCGCCGTTCACCCCGCCGGGGTTGCCGCCGTTGACGTTGCCGACGTTCACGGTGCCGCCGTTCCCGGCGTTGCCGCCGTTCACCTTGCCGGCGTTGCCCAATTTGGGTGCGGATATCACCGCGGCGATCAATGCGGTGGTGAATGCGGGGCTGCCGCCGTTCCCGGCGTTGCCGCCGTTTGCGTTGCCGCCGTTCACCTTGCCGGGGTTGCCGACGTTCACGTTGCCGCCGTTCCCGGCGTTGCCGCCGTTCACCTTGCCGGCGTTGCCCAATTTGGGTGCGGATATCACCGCGGCGATTAATGCGGTGGTGAATGCAGGGCTGCCGCCGTTCCCGGCGTTGCCGCCGTTTGCGTTGCCGCCATTCACCCCGCCGGGGTTGCCGACGTTCACGCTGCCGCCGTTCCCGGCGTTGCCGCCGTTCCCGGCCCTGCCGCCGTTCCCGACTCTGCCGCCGTTCACGCTGCCGGCGTTGCCGAACTTGGGTGCGGATATCACCGCGGCGATCAATGCGGTGGTGAATGCGGGGCTGCCGCCGTTCCCGGCGTTGCCGCCGTTCACGTTGCCGGGCTTGCCGACGTTTACGCTGCCGCCGTTCCCCGCGCTGCCGCCGTTCCCGGCGTTGCCGCCGTTCACGCTGCCGGCGCTGCCCAACCTGGGGGCGTTGGGCCTGGAACTCAGCGCGGCGTTGAACGGGCTCGGCGGGTCGCTTAGCGCCTCGTTGAATGGCTTGGGGGCTTCGGTGGACGCCATGCTGGCGGGAAGCCTGAATCTCGGCGCGAACTTCAACGGGCTGATCCAGACCGGTGAAACGCTGGCGGCCAACTACGCCGCCGGGTTCGGTAATCTCGCCGGCAACCTGCAAACGGGTGTGAACACGGCGATCGCCACCGGCGAAGCCTTGGCCGCCAACTTCGCTGCCAACCTTGGCAATCTCACGCTTCCCAACCTGGCGCTGACGATCAATGCGAACCTGGGTGCCAACATCGGCGCAGCGCTGAACGGCCTCGTGCAGGCCACCGGCGCCCTGACCGGCGGCGTCACCGGCGGCTTGGGTGGCCTCGTCAGGGCCGGCGAGATACTGGGTGGCAGCTTGGGTACCGGACTGCTGGGGTTGGGGCAGACGGGTGGTGCGTTGGCGACCATCTGGACGAACACCGCCGTGGCGGTGGCCGACGCGCTCACCGGCGGGTTGGCGGGCAGTGTTGGGGTGGCATTCCCCGCCCTCTTCCAAACCGGAGAGTCCATCGCAGCAGGGATCGGAGTGGTCGGCAATGCGCTCGCCCAGACGGGTGGTTCGCTGGCAGCTTCGCTGGGACTGGCCCTGAACGACTTGGGGGCTTCCATCGAGGCGACATTGAACGCGAGCCTGGGCATCGGTATCGCCGCTTAAGGCCAGCGGCACCACCGGAGAATGGATTTGCACATTACTGCATAACCATGCAGAATCGGCTGGATGGCCGACGTGTTGAAGGTGGCGATTGCCGGTGCCAGCGGATACGCGGGCGGCGAGATCCTCCGCCTGCTACTTGGGCATCCGGGCTACGCCGACGGCCGCCTCGCCATTGGGTCACTGACCGCCGCGGCCAGCGCGGGCAGCACGCTCGGTGAGCATCACCCGCACCTGACGCCGCTGGCGCAGCGGGTGGTCGAGCCGACGGACCTGTCGGTGCTCCGAGGCCACGACGTCGTCTTCCTGGCGCTGCCGCACGGTCATTCCGCGGCGCTGGCCGAACAACTCGGCGACGACGCCCTGGTGATCGATTGCGGCGCCGACTTCCGACTCACCGACTCGGCCGCCTGGGAGCATTACTACGGTTCCCCGCACGCCGGCAGCTGGCCCTACGGGCTGCCGGAGCTACCCGGCGGCCGTGAGCGGCTTCGCGACGCCCGGCGCATCGCGGTTCCAGGCTGTTACCCGACGGCGGCCCTGCTGGCGCTGTGGCCCGCCGTCGCCGAGGACCTCATCGAGCCCGCCGTCACCGTGGTCGCCGTAAGCGGCACCTCCGGGGCCGGGCGCGCGGCCAAGACGGACCTCCTCGGATCGGAGGTGATCGGATCGGCGCGGGCCTACAACATCGCCGGTGCGCACCGGCACACCCCCGAGATCGCCCAGGGCTTGGCGGCCCTCACCGACCGCGGGGTCACGGTGTCGTTCACCCCGGTGCTCATCCCGACCTCGAGGGGCATCCTCGCGACCTGCACCGCTCGCACCCGATCCCCGTTGTCGCAGCTGCGGGCGGCCTACGAAAAGGCCTACGACGCCGAGCCATTCGTCTATCTGATGCCCGACGGCCAGTTGCCCAGGACCGGGTCCGTGATCGGCAGCAACTCGGCGCACATCGCGGTTGCGGTCGACGAGGCCGCGGAGACGTTTGTGGCGATCGCGGCGATCGACAACCTGGTCAAGGGGACGGGCGGCGCCGCCGTGCAGTCCATGAACCTGGCGCTGGGTTGGTCCGAGACAGAAGGTCTTTCGGTGGTGGGGGTGGCTCCGTGACGGAAACGGTCGGCACCGCGCGGTTGCTGCGCGAACAGGGCGTCACCGCTCCGGCCGGCTTCCGGGCCGCCGGCATCGCCGCGGGTATCAAGGCCTCGGGCGCCCGAGACCTGGCCTTGGTCCTCAACGAGGGGCCCGATTACGCCGCGGCCGGGGTGTTCACCCGCAACAAGGTCAAGGCCGCGCCCGTGCTGTGGACCCAGCAGGTTCTGACCACGGGGCAGTTGCGCGCGGTGATCCTCAATTCCGGTGGCGCCAACGCCTGTACCGGGCCGGGGGGATTCCAGGACAGCCACGCCACCGCCGAGGCCGTGGCGGCCGCTTTGTCCGACTGGGGGACCGAGACCGGCGCCATCGAGGTGGCGGTGTGTTCGACGGGCCTGATCGGCGACCGCTTGCCGATGGAGACCGTGCTCGCGGGTGTCCGGCAGATCGTGCAAGACATGGCCGGTGGTCTGAGCGGGGGCGACGAGGCCGCCCAGGCGATCATGACGACCGACACGGTCCCGAAACAGGTTGCGCTGCACCACTTCGATGACTGGACGGTGGGTGGGATGGCCAAGGGCGCCGGCATGCTGGCGCCGTCGCTGGCCACCATGCTGTGCGTCCTGACTACCGACGCGGTCGCCGAACCTGCCTCGCTCGACCGGGCACTGCGGCACGCCACCGCCCGCACCTTCGACCGCCTCGACGTCGACGGCTGCTGTTCGACGAACGACACCGTGCTGTTGTTGGCGTCGGGGGCGAGCGGGGTCGCCCCGTCACAGGCCGACCTCGAGCGGGCCGTGTGGCAGGTCTGTGACGACCTGTGCGCCCAGCTGCAGGCCGACGCGGAGGGCGTCACCAAGCGGGTCACCGTGACCGTCACGGGCGCGGCCTCCGAGGACGACGCGGTGACCGCCGCGCGGGTGATCGCCCGCGACAGCCTGGTCAAGACGGCGGTGTTCGGGTCCGACCCCAACTGGGGAAGGGTGCTGGCCGCGGTCGGCATGGCGCCGGTCACTCTCGAGCCCGACCGGATCACGGTGTCCTTCAACGGGTCTCCGGTGTGCGTCGACGGGGTCGGCGCGCCGGGGGCCCGCGAGGTGGACCTGTCGGGCGCCGACATCGACATCGTCGTCGACCTGCGCGTGGGGGACTCCTCCGCGGCGGTCCGGACGACCGACCTGTCGCACGGTTACGTCGAAGAGAACTCGGCCTACAGCTCATGACCATCGACACGGACAGCCTGCCGACCCAGGTCAAGGCGCAGGTGCTCGCCGAGGCCCTGCCGTGGCTCAAGCAGCTGCACGGCAAGATCGTGGTCGTCAAATACGGCGGCAACGCCATGACCGATGACACGCTGCGCGAGGCCTTCGCCGCCGACATGGCGTTCCTGCGCAACTGCGGCGTGCACCCGGTCGTCGTGCACGGCGGCGGACCGCAGATCAGCGCGATGCTGCGCCGCCTGGGTATCCACGGCGACTTCAAGGGCGGATTCCGTGTCACCACACCGGAAGTGCTCGACGTGGCGCGGATGGTGCTGTTCGGGCAGGTGGGCCGCGAACTGGTGAATCTCATCAACGCGCACGGGCCGTACGCGGTCGGCATCACGGGCGAGGACGCGCAATTGTTCACCGCGGTGCGACGCAGTGTCACCGTCGACGGAGTCGCGACCGACATCGGGCTGGTGGGGGACGTCGAGCATGTGAACACCGCTGCCGTCCTCGACCTCATTGCGGCGCGGCGCATTCCGGTCGTCTCGACGCTCGCGCCTGACCCCGAGGGTGTGGTGCACAACATCAACGCCGACACCGCCGCCGCGGCGCTGGCCGAGGCCCTGCACGCCGAGAAACTTCTGATGCTCACCGACGTCGAAGGCCTGTACACGAATTGGCCGAGCCGTGACTCGCTGGTCAGCGAGATCGACACCGCCACACTGTCGCAACTGCTGCCGACGCTGGAGGCGGGCATGATCCCGAAGGTGGAGGCCTGCCTGCGGGCGGTAACCGGTGGGGTGCCCAGCGCGCACGTCATCGACGGACGGGTCAAACACTGTGTGCTGGTGGAGCTTTTCACCAACGCCGGCACCGGCACGAAGGTGGTGAGCGGGTGAACAACACGGACTCACTCAAACGGCGGTGGGAAGCCGTGATGATGAACAACTACGGCACCCCGCCGGTGGCGCTGGCCAGCGGCGACGGCGCCGTCGTCACCGACGTGGACGGCAACACCTATCTGGACCTGCTCGGGGGCATCGCGGTCAACGTGCTCGGGCACCGCCATCCCGCGGTGATCGAGGCCGTCACGCACCAGATGGCGACGCTGGGCCACACCTCGAATCTGTATGCGACGGAACCGGGCATCGCGCTGGCCGAAGAACTCGTCGCCCTGCTGGCGGCGGACGCGCCGGCGCGGGTGTTCTTCTGCAACTCCGGCGCCGAGGCCAACGAGGTGGCGTTCAAGTTGTCGAGGCTCACCGGCCGCACGAAACTTGTTGCCGCACAGGGCGCTTTCCACGGCCGCACGATGGGATCGCTGGCGCTCACCGGCCAGCCGAGCAAGCAGGCGCCGTTCGAGCCGCTGCCCGGCGACGTGACGCACGTGCCGTACGGCGACGTCGAGGCGCTGGCCGCCGCGGTTGGGGATGACACCGCCGCGGTGTTCCTCGAGCCGATCATGGGCGAGGGCGGTGTGGTGGTCCCGCCCGAGGGATACCTCGCCGCCGCGCGCGACATCACCGCCCGGCACGGCGCCCTGCTGGTGCTGGACGAGGTTCAGACCGGAATGGGCCGCACCGGAGCCTTTTTCGCTCATCAGCATCACGGCGTCACCCCCGACGTCGTCACCATGGCCAAGGGGCTGGGCGGCGGATTGCCCATCGGGGCCTGCCTGGCAATCGGGCCGGCCGCCGACCTGATGACCCCCGGCCTGCACGGCAGCACGTTCGGTGGCAATCCCATCTGCGCGGCCGCGGCGCTCGCGGTGCTGCGGGTGATCGCGGCCGAGGATCTGGTCCGGCACGCCGAAGTGTTGGGCAAATCGCTGCGCCACGGGATCGAGGCGCTCGACCATCCCCTGATCGACCACGTGCGCGGTCGCGGGTTGCTGTGGGGGGTGGTCCTGCGCGCGCCCCGGGCCAAGGAGGCCGAGGCCGCCGCCCGCGACGCAGGGTTCCTCATCAACGCCGCGGCGCCCGACGTCATCCGGTTGGCGCCGCCGCTGATCGTCACCGAGGCACAGATCGAGGGGTTCATCGACGCGCTGCCGGCGGTGCTGGACGGGGCCGCCGCATGACGCGCCATCTCCTGCGCGACGACGACCTGTCGCCCGACGAACAGGCCGAAATCCTGCAGCTGGCGGCCGTATTGAAAAAGGACCCCTTCAGCTGCCGGCCCCTCGATGGACCCCGCGGTGTCGCGGTCATCTTCGACAAGAACTCCACCCGCACCAGGTTCTCGTTCGAACTGGGCATCGCACAACTCGGCGGGCACGCCGTCGTCGTCGACGGCCGCACCACCCAACTGGGCCGCGACGAGACGCTGGAGGACACCGCGCGGGTGTTGTCCCGCTACGTCGACGCCATCGTCTGGCGCACCTTCGGTCAGGACCGGCTCGAGGCGATGGCGTCGGCGGCGACGGTGCCGGTGGTCAATGCCCTGTCCGACGACTTCCACCCCTGCCAGGTGCTCGCCGACCTACAGACCATCGCCGAACGCAAAGGGGCACTGACGGGATTGCGGCTCGCCTATCTCGGCGACGGCGCCAACAACATGGCCCATTCCTTGATGCTCGGCGGGGTCACCGCAGGCATGCACGTGACGGTCGCGGCCCCGGACGGGTTCGCGCCCGACCCTGCACTGGTCGCCGCGGCCCGGCGGCGCGCGGAGACCACCGGCGCCTCGATCACCGTCACGGCCGGCGCCACCACGGCCGCCACAGGCGCCGACGTCCTGGTCACCGACACGTGGACGTCCATGGGCCAGGAGGACGACGGGCTCGACCGGGTCGGGCCGTTCCGCCCCTTCCAGGTCAACGCCGAGCTGCTGGCGGTTGCCGCTCCCGATGCCGTTGTGCTGCATTGCCTTCCGGCCCACCGCGGATACGAGATCACCGACGAGGTGATGGACGGACCGGCGAGCGCGGTGTGGGACGAGGCCGAGAACCGGCTGCACGCCCAAAAGGCGCTGCTGGTGTGGCTTTTGGAGCGATCCCGATGACCCGCTCGAAGGCCGCGGCCGAGATCACCCGCGCCGGGCGTCAGGACCGCATCGTGGCCATCCTGTCGTCGGCGTCGATCAGCAGCCAGAGCGAACTGGCCGCGCGGCTGGCCGACGAGGGCATCGAGGTCACCCAGGCCACGCTGTCGCGGGACCTCGAGGAACTGGGCGCGGTGAAGCTGCGCGGCGCCGACGGCGGCGTCGGCGTCTACGTCGTCCCCGAGGACGGCAGCCCCGTGCGCGGGGTGTCCGGCGGCACGGCGCGGCTGTCCCGCCTGCTGGGTGAGCTCCTGGTGTCCGCCGACGCGAGCGCCAACCTGGCGGTGTTGCGCACCCCGCCGGGCGGCGCCAACTACTTGGCCAGCGCGATCGACCGCGCGGCGCTACCGTACGTCGTCGGCACGATCGCCGGCGACGACACGGTGTTCGTGGCCGCGCGTGACCCGATGACCGGCGCCGAGCTGGCCCACACCCTCGAAAGCCTCAGCTAGTTAAGGAGATTGGTTCATGTCAGAACGCGTCATCCTGGCGTATTCCGGCGGTCTGGACACCTCGGTGGCGATCAGCTGGATCGGCAAGGAGACCGGCCGGGAGGTTGTGGCCGTGGCGATCGACCTCGGTCAGGGCGGGGAGGACATGGAGGTCGTCCGCCAGCGCGCCCTCGACTGCGGGGCCGTGGAGGCCGTGGTGGTCGACGCGCGCGACGAGTTCGCGGCCGATTATTGCCTGCCGACCATCCAGAACAACGCGCTCTACATGGACCGCTATCCGCTGGTGTCGGCGATCAGCCGGCCGCTGATCGCCAAGCACCTGGTCGCGGCCGCGCGCGAGCACGGCGGCACCATCGTCGCGCACGGCTGCACCGGCAAGGGCAACGACCAGGTTCGCTTCGAGGTCGGATTCGCTTCGTTGGCACCGGATTTGGAGGTGCTGGCGCCGGTTCGTGACTACGCCTGGACGCGGGAGAAGGCCATCGCGTTCGCCGAGGAGAACGGCATCCCGATCAACGTGACCAAGCGCTCGCCGTTCTCGATCGACCAGAACGTGTGGGGCCGTGCGGTGGAAACCGGCTTCCTGGAACACCTCTGGAACGCGCCCACCAAGGACGTCTACTCCTACACCGAAGACCCGACGATCAACTGGAGCACCCCCGACGAGGTGATCGTCGGGTTCGAGCGCGGCGTGCCGGTGTCCATCGACGGCACGGCGGTGTCCGTCCTGGCGGCCATCGAGGAGCTCAACCGCCGCGCGGGCGCGCAGGGCGTCGGGCGCCTCGACGTCGTCGAGGACCGGTTGGTGGGCATCAAGAGCCGCGAGATCTACGAGGCGCCGGGCGCCATGGTGCTCATCACCGCGCACACCGAACTCGAACACGTCACCCTCGAGCGCGAGCTGGGCCGGTTCAAGCGCCACACCGATCAGCGCTGGGCCGAGCTGGTGTACGACGGGCTGTGGTTCTCGCCGCTGAAGGTGGCGCTGGAAAGCTTCGTCGCCACCACCCAGGAGCACGTGTCGGGGGAGATCCGCATGGTGCTGCACGGCGGCCACATCGCGGTGAACGGCCGGCGCAGCGCCGAGTCGCTCTACGACTTCAACCTCGCCACCTACGACGAGGGCGACAGCTTCGACCAGTCGGCCGCCAAGGGCTTCGTCTACGTGCACGGGTTGTCGTCGAAGATCGCCTCCCGCCGGGACCAGGCCACATGACCGCGAGCGTGCGTGTTTGCACGACGACACGCCGCAATTCGCGTACATCTGCGCACGCTCACGCCGCCGTGAGCGAGCGCCGATGAGCACCCGCGAGGGCTCGTTGTGGGGCGGGCGGTTCGCCGACGGCCCGTCCGACGCGCTGGCGGCGCTGAGCAAGTCCACCCACTTCGACTGGGTGCTGGCCCCCTACGACATCGTCGCCTCGCGCGCCCACGCCATCATCCTGTTCAAGGCGGGCCTGCTCGACGAGGAGCAGCGCGACGGCCTGCTGGCCGGGCTCGACAGCCTCGCCGCCGACGTCGCCGACGGCAGCTTCACCCCCCTGGTCACCGACGAGGACGTGCACGCCGCGCTGGAGCGCGGGCTCATCGACCGGGTCGGTCCCGACCTCGGCGGCCGGCTGCGGGCCGGGCGCTCCCGCAACGACCAGATCGCCACCCTGTTCCGCATGTGGCTGCGCGACGCGGTCAGGCGCGTCGCGCATGGGGCGCTCGACGTCGTCGACGCCCTCGCCGGCCAGGCCGCCGCGCACCCGACGGCGATCATGCCCGGCAAGACGCACCTGCAGTCCGCCCAGCCGATCCTGCTGGCGCACCACCTGCTCGCCCACGCCCATCCGCTGCTGCGCGACGTCGACCGCATCGTCGACTTCGACCGCCGGGCGGCCGTCTCGCCGTACGGGTCGGGTGCGCTGGCCGGCTCCTCGCTGGGGCTGGACCCGGACGCGATCGCGACGGACCTCGGCTTTGCCGCCGCCGCGGAGAACTCCGTCGACGCCACCGCGGCCCGCGATTTCGCCGCCGAGGCCGCGTTTGTGTTCGCCATGATCGCCGTCGACCTGTCCCGGCTGGCCGAGGACATCATCCTGTGGAGTTCGACGGAATTCGGCTACGTCACGCTGCACGACTCCTGGTCGACCGGCAGCTCGATCATGCCGCAGAAGAAGAACCCCGACATCGCCGAACTGGCCCGCGGCAAAGCCGGCCGCCTGATCGGCAACCTCGCCGGCCTGCTGGCGACCCTGAAGGCCCAGCCGCTGGCCTACAACCGCGACCTGCAGGAAGACAAGGAACCGGTGTTCGACTCGGTTGCCCAGCTCGAGCTGGTGCTACCCGCGATGGCCGGGCTGGTGGCCAGCCTGGCGTTCGACGTCGATCGCATGGCGGCCCTGGCCCCGGCCGGTTACACGCTGGCCACCGACATCGCCGAGTGGCTGGTGCGGCAGGGCGTGCCGTTCCGGACCGCGCATGAGGCCGCCGGAGCCGCCGTCCAGGCCGCGGAGCGGCGCGGCGTGGGGCTCGACGAGCTGACCGACGACGAATTGGCCGCCATCAGCCCGGAGCTCACACCGGCGGTACGGGAGGTGCTGACCATCGAGGGGTCGGTGGCGTCCCGGGACGCCCGGGGCGGCACGGCGCCGATGCGCGTCGCCGAGCAACTCGAAGCGGTGCACGCGGCGCGCGAGCTCCTCAGCAAACGGCTTAAGTGACCTTGGTCTCCATCCCCACCCCTCCCGGGCAGACTAAACTTCCACCAAGCATCCAGGTGAACCCCTCCATCTGGATCTTCGTGACCAAAAGGTGGACCCGATGAGCGTCATCGCGGGAGTATTCGGCGCGTTGCCGCCATACCGCTACTCTCAGCGCGAACTGACCGACTTCTTCCTCAGCATCCCCGGCTTCGACGGATACGAAGACATCGTTCGCCAGCTGCATGCCAGCGCCAAGGTCAACAGCCGTCACCTCGTGCTCCCGCTGGAGCGGTATCCCACCCTCACCGACTTCGGGGTGGCAAATCGGGCGTTCATCGAAAACGCCGTTGACCTGGGCTGCGAAGCCCTGTCCGGAGCGCTCGAGGAGGCCGGGCTGCGGCCTCAGGACCTCGATGTGCTGATCACCACCACGGTCACCGGCCTGGCGGTTCCGTCGCTGGACGCCCGGATCGCCGGGCGCCTGGGGCTGCGCGACGACGTGCGCCGGATGCCCCTGTTCGGCCTGGGCTGCGTGGCCGGGGCCGCCGGCGTGGCGCGCCTGCACGACTACCTGCGGGGGGCGCCGGACGCGGTCGCGGCCCTCGTATCGGTCGAACTGTGTTCCCTGACGTACCCCGGCTACAAGCCGTCGGTGGCCGGCCTTGTCGGCAGCGCCCTGTTCGCCGACGGGGCCGGGGCCGTGGTGGCCGTCGGTGAGCGCCGCGCCGAGCAGCTCGGCGCCCAGGGGCCCACCATCCTCGACTCGCGCAGCCACCTCTACCCGGACTCGCTGCGCACGATGGGCTACGACGTCGGCTCGGCGGGGTTCGAGCTCGTGCTGTCCAAGGACGTCGCCGCCGTGGTGGAGCAGTACCTCTACGACGACGTCACGGGCTTCTTGGGCGCGCACGGCCTGACGACCACCGACATCGGCGCCTGGGTCAGCCATCCCGGCGGCCCCAAGGTGATCGAGGCGATCAACGCCAGCCTCGACCTCTCGCCGCAGGCCCTCGAGCTGACATGGCGCTCCCTGGGCCAGATCGGCAACCTGTCGTCCGCGTCGGTGCTGCACGTGTTGCGCGACACCCTCGCCAAATCGCCGCCCGCCGACAGCCCCGGGCTGATGATCGCGATGGGCCCCGGCTTCTGTTCCGAACTCGTGTTGCTGCGCTGGCACTGATGCGCGGGTATGAACACCACGTCGCACCCCGATGAGCGGCGACCACGATGAGCTCGTCAGGGCGCTGCGCACATCCCTGAAGGAAAACGAGCGGCTCAAGCGGGAGAACCGCGAATACCGCGCGCTGGCCTCGCACGGGCCCGACGAGCCGGTGGCGGTCGTGGGAATGGGGTGCCGCTATCCCGGCGGCGTGCGATCGCCGGAGGACCTCTGGGACATGGTGGCCGAGGGCCGCGATGTGGTGTCCAATTTCCCGGCCGACCGCGGCTGGGACCTGGCGGGGTTGTTCGACCCGGACCCCGACGCGGTGGGGAAGTCCTACGCCCGGTGCGGCGGGTTCGTCGCCGACGCCCCCGACTTCGACGCCGCTTTCTTCGGGATCGCGCCCAGCGAGGCACTCGCGATGGATCCCCAGCAGCGCCTGCTGCTGGAGGTGTCGTGGGAGGCGCTCGAACGGGCCGGGATCGACCCGCTGGGCCTGCGCGGCTCGTCGACGGCGGTGTTCGCCGGGATCTTCCACGGCTCCTACGGCGGCCAGGGTCGCGTGCCGGGGGACCTGGAGCGCTACGGGCTGCGCGGCTCGACCCTGAGCGTGGCCTCGGGCCGGGTCGCCTACACGTTGGGCCTCGAAGGCCCCGCGGTGTCGGTGGACACGGCGTGCTCGTCGTCGCTGGTGGCCATGCATCTGGCCTCGCAGTCGCTGCGCTCGGGGGAGTGCGACCTGGCGCTCGCCGGCGGCGTGACGGTCATGGCCACGCCCGCGATGTTCGTCGAGTTCAGCCGGCAGCGGGCGCTCTCGGCCGACGGTCGCTGCAAGGCGTACGCCGGCGCCGCCGACGGGACCGGCTTCTCCGAGGGCGCGGGCGTTCTGGTGCTCGAGCGGCTGGCCGACGCGCGCCGGCTGGGCCACCCGGTGCTGGCGGTGCTACGGGGGTCCGCGGTCAATCAGGACGGCGCCTCGAACGGCCTCGCGACTCCCAATGGGCCTTCGCAGCAGCGGGTGATCCGGGCCGCGCTCGCCAACGCCCGGCTGACGGCGGCCGAGGTGGATCTGGTCGAGGGGCACGGCACCGGGACCACCCTGGGCGATCCGATCGAGGCGCAGGCGCTGCTGGCGACCTATGGCCAGGACCGGCCGGCCGACAGCCCGCTGTGGCTGGGATCGATCAAGTCGAACATGGGCCACACGTCGGCAGCGGCGGGCGCCGCCGGGGTGATCAAGATGGTGCAGGCGATGCGGCACGCCGTCATGCCCAAGACGCTGCACGTGGATCAGCCCACACCACATGTGGACTGGTCGGCCGGGGCTGTGTCACTGCTGACGTCCGCGCGACCCTGGCAGGCCGAGGGGCGGCCCCGCCGGGCGGCGGTGTCGTCGTTCGGCATCAGCGGCACGAACGCGCACGTGATCGTCGAGGAGCCGCCGTCGGGGCCGGCCGACACCGCGGCGCCCGGCGACGACGTGCCGGTGCCCTGGGTGTTGTCGGCCCGCTCGGCGGACGCGCTGGCCCGACAAGCAGCGCGGCTGCGGGATCATGTTGCGGCGCAACCGGATGTGCGGGCGGTGGACGTCGGCTGGTCCCTGGTCTCGACGCGGTCGCGGTTCGAGCACCGCGCGGTGGTGGTGGGCGACGAGCGTGACGGGGTGCTGGCCGGTCTGGCCGCCATGGCCGCCGGTGAGCCGGCCGCGGGCGTGGTGAGCGGCCGGGCCCGGCCGGCGGGCAAGACGGTGTTCGTGTTTCCCGGCCAGGGTTCGCAGTGGGCCGGCATGGGAGCCGAATTACTCGACGCCTCAACGGTGTTCGCCGACCACATGAACCGCTGCGACAAGGCCCTCACCGACCACGTGCAGTGGTCGCTGATCGACGTCATCCGGCAGGTGCCGGGCGCGCCCGGGCTGGACCGCGTGGACGTGGTGCAGCCCGCGTTGTGGGCGGTCATGGTGTCGCTGGCCGAGATGTGGCGTTCCGTCGGTGTCGTCCCCGACGCGGTGATCGGGCATTCGCAGGGCGAGATCGCGGCGGCGTACGTCGCGGGCGCGTTGTCGCTGGAGGACGCCGCCCGTATCGTCGCCCTGAGAAGCCGGTTGCTGCTGGAGTTGTCGGGCGCGGGTGGCATGGTGTCGCTGGCGTGCGGCCCGGCGCAGGCCGAGGGCTTGGTGGCGCCCTGGGGCGACCGGTTGAACATCGCCGCCGTCAACGGCGTGTCCTCGGTCGTGGTGTCCGGTGCGGTGGACGCGCTCGCGGAATTGGTGCGGCGGTGTGAGGCCGACGGCGTCCGCGCCCGGGTGATCGACGTGGACTACGCGTCGCACTCGGCCCAGGTCGACGTGATCCGCGAATCATTGGCCGAGGCCATCAACGGCGTTGCGCCCCAATCGTCCTCGGTGGCCTTCTATTCCACCGTCACGGGTGACGTGATGGACACCGCGGGGCTGACCGCGGACTACTGGTACCGCAGCATCCGGCAGACCGTGCAGTTCGAACGCGCCGTGCGCAGCGCGTGCGCGGCCGGGCACCGGGTGTTCGTCGAGTGCAGTCCCCACCCGATCCTGAACGCCGGCATCGAGGAGGTGTGGGCGGACGGCGGGTCAGGCGGCGAGGTCACCGTCATCCCGTCGCTGGGTCGCGACGACGGCGGCCTCCAACGGTTCTGGCTGTCCGCCGGGCAGGCCTTCGTTGCGGGCGTGGGCGTCGACTGGCGGGCCGCCCTTGCCGGCGCGGGCGGGCGACGGGTGGATCTGCCGACGTATCCCTTCGCGCGGCAACGGTTTTGGCTGCCAGGTGGATACGTCGGATCCGGTGACGCGACGAGCATGGGTGTGCTGCCGGTCGAGCATGGGCTGCTGAGCGCGATGCTGCCTCGGCCGGAATCGGGCGGGGTGGTGCTGACGGGCCGTCTGTCGACCGCGACGCAGCCGTGGCTGGCGGACCACGCGGTCGCCGGGACGGTGCTGCTGCCCGGGGCGGCGTTCGTGGAGATGGTCATCCGCGCCGCCGACGAGGTCGGGTGCCGGGCGATCGACGAGTTGACGCTGTCGGCTCCGCTCGTGGTGCCCGACAGCGGCGGCGTCGCGGTCCAGGTGGTGGTCGGCGCCGTCGACAACGCCGGGCAGCGCGACGTCTGGGTGTATTCCGCACAGTCGCAAACCGATTCCGACTGGGTGCTGAACGCCCAGGGCCGGCTGAGCCCGCACTCGGTGGCCCCGGCAGCGGAGCTGTCGGCGTGGCCGCCCGCCGGGGCCTCGGCGATCGACCTGGCCGGGGCCTATGGGCGGCTGGCCGAGCGTGGCTACGAGTACGGCCCGGCGTTCCGGGGCCTGGGCGCGCTCTGGCGGCGTGGGGACGAGCTCTTCGCGGAGGTCGCCGTGCCGGATGACCATGGCGGGCCCGCGGCCGGATTCGGCATGCATCCCGTCCTGCTGGACGCGGCCCTGCACGCGTTCGGGGTCGCCGGCGGGCCGGCGGACACCCTGCTGCCCTTCGCATGGCAGCAGGTGTCGCTGCATGCCGCCGGTGCCTCGCGGGCGCGGGTCCGGATCGCCCCGGCCGGGGAGGGAGCGCTGACGCTCGAGCTGGCCGGTCCGTCCGGCCTGCCCATCCTCACGGTCGGGTCGCTCACGATGCGCCCCCTGTCGCCCGAGCCGCTGTCCGAGGGCCTGCTGGAGATGGTGTGGTCGCCGATCGCGTTGCCGGACAACGGCCTTGACGACGGGGTGGTCGTGTGGGACGCGCACACCAGCGGTTCGGACGTGGTGCGGTCGGCGCACGCGGCCGTCACCGAGGCGCTGGAGACGCTGCAGTCCTGGCTCGGCGGCGAGGGGGCCGGGATTCTGGTGGTGCAGACCCGCGGCGCGGTCGCGGTCGCCGGGGAGGCGGTCACCGACCCGGCCGGCGCGGCCGTCTGGGGATTGGTGCGGTCCGCGCAGGCCGAGCACCCTGGCCGCGTGGTCCTGGTCGATACGGACGGCTCGGTGGAGGTCGGGTCCCTAACGTGTTGCGGCGAACCACAATTGGCGGTCCGGGGCGGCGCCGTGTACGCCGCGCGGCTGAAGCCGGCGGCGACCAAGCCGGTCCTGAGCCTGCCGGCGGGAGGATGGCGGCTGGACGCCGGCAACGCCGGCACGCTGGAAGACCTGGTCGTGACGCCCTGCCCGCCGGCCGGGTTAGGCGCCGGGCAGGTCCGCGTGGCGGTGTCGGCGGTCGGCGTGAATTTCCGGGACGTCTTGGTGGCGCTGGGGATGTACCCCGGCGGCGGTCACCTGGGTGCCGAGGGCGCGGGAGTGGTCGTCGAGGTGGGCCCGGGCGTGGACGGCCTGAAGGTCGGCGACCCGGTGATGGGCCTGCTCGGCGTGGTGGGCTCCGAAGCGATTGTGGACGAGCGGTTGGTGGTCGCGGTGCCGGCGGGGTGGTCGCTCGCGCGCGCCGTCGGCGTGCCGGTGGTGTTCCTGACCGCGCTGTACGGGCTGTCCGGATTGGCCGGCGTGCGCGCCGGCGAGCGGGTGCTGGTGCACGCCGCCACCGGCGGCGTGGGTATGGCGGCGGTGCAGTTGCTGCGGCATTGGGGCGCGGAGGTGTTCGCGACGGCCAGCCGCGGCAAGTGGGACACGTTGCGCGCGATGGGCTTTGACGACGACCACATCGCCGACTCGCGGACGCCCGAGTTCGAGCACAAGTTCTTAGCGGTCACCGGCGGGGCTGGGGTCGATGTGGTGCTCAACTCGTTGGCCGGGGAACTCACCGATGCGTCGTTGCGGCTGCTGCCCCGGGGTGGGCGATTCATCGAGATGGGCAAGACCGACCCGCGCGACCCGGACCTGGTCGCCCGGCAGCATCCCGGCGTGCGCTACCGCGCGTTCGACCTCATCGAGGTGGACCCCGACGGCATCGCGGGCATGTTGGGCGAGCTGGTCGGCCTGTTCACCACGGGCGCGTTGGAACCGTTGCCGTACAAGGCGTTCGACGTGCGGTGCGCCTCGGCCGCATATCGGTATGTCAGTTCCGCGCGGCATGTCGGCAAGAACGTGCTGACCATTCCCGACGGTCCCGGCGAGCTGCTCAGCGGCTGCGGCGGCGGCCTGGCCGGGGGCAGCGTCGTCATCATCGGCGGCACGGGCATGGCCGGCTCGGCGCTGGCGCGCCATCTCGTCGACCGGTACGGGGTGGCCCATGTCGTGCTGGTCAGCCGCGCCGGCGGCGCCGGCGGCGGGGCCGCGGACCTGGTGAGGGTCCTCGAGGAGGCCGGGGCGAGCGTGTCGGTAAGGGCCTGCGACGTCGGCGACCGGGCCGCGGTCGCGGCGATGCTGGATCGGATTCCGGTCGAATACCCGCTGCGGGCGGTGATCCACGCCGCCGGGATCCTCGACGACGGGCTGATCGCGTCCCTGACCCCGGCGCGGGTGGACGCCGTCTTGCGGGCGAAGGTAGACGGGGCGTGGAATCTCCACGAACTGACCCAGGACCGGGACCTCGCCGCGTTCGTGGTGTTTTCGTCGATGGCCGGGGTGATGGGCACCCCGGGGCAGGGCAATTACGCGGCGGCCAACGCGTTCCTGGACGGCCTCGTCGCCTACCGGCGTGCCCACGGGCTGCCCGGCCTGTCGCTGGCGTGGGGCCTGTGGGAGCAGGCGTCGGCGATGACCGCTCACCTCGGCGACCGCGACAAGGCCCGGATGAGCCGGCTGGGATTGGCCCCGCTCTCGACCGAGCAGGCGCTGCAGGCGTTCGACGCGGCCATGCTGGTGGACCACCCCGTGCTGGTGGCCGCGCGCCTGGACCGGGCCGCGCTGTCCGAGCACGCGGACGAGCTGCCGCCGCTGCTGCGTGACATGGCCGCCCGCCGGGCCCGGCGCGTGATCGCCGCGGCCGACGCCCCCGCGACGACGACGGGGCTGACCGCGCGCCTCAAGGAGATGACCGCCGACGCGCGGCAGCGCACGCTGGTCGACCTGGTCTGCGGCAGCGCGGCCGCCGTCCTGGGGGTGCCTAACGCCTCCGACATCGGCGCCGACCGGTCGTTCCAGGAGCTCGGTTTCGACTCGCTCACCGCCGTCGAGCTGCGCAACCGCCTGAAAACCGCGACCGGCCTGACGCTTTCGCCGACGTTGATCTTCGACCACCCCACGCCCGCGGCCCTGGCGACCCATCTCGATACGGAACTGGCCGACACGGTCGACGGACCGGGACCGATGGCGCGTTTCGACGCGATCACCCGCGACCTGCAGGCTCTCCTCACCCAAGCCGACTGGGACGCCCAAGACACCGCGATGTTGAGCGCTCGCCTGCAGAACCTGCTCGCCGCCGTGGCGCCCGCCGAAAACTCCGCAAACTCCGACGACATCGACGACGACCTGCGCGGCGCCAGCGAGAGCGAACTCTTCGCGATCCTCGACGAGGAACTCGGGCGCTGACATGGCAGGAACCGAGAAGCACGTCGACTACCTCAAGCGCCTCACCGCGGATTTGCGGCGCGCGCGGCGACGGGTGTCGGAACTGGAAGGCAAGCTGTCCGAACCGGTCGCGGTGGTCGGCATGGCCTGCCGCTATGCGGGCGGGGTGGATTCGCCGGAGAAGCTGTGGGAGCTGGTGGCCGAGGGCCGCGACGCGGTGTCGGACTTTCCGGCCGACCGCGGCTGGGACATCGACGCGCTGTACGACCCGGACCCCGACGCCGCGGGCAAGACGTACACCCGCCGGGGCAGCTTCCTGGCCGACGCGGCCGACTTCGACGCCGGCTTCTTCGGCATCGGGCCCAGCGAGGCGCTCGCCATGGACCCGCAGCAGCGGGTGATGCTGGAAATCTCGTGGGAAGCCTTGGAGCGGGCGGGGATCGACCCGCTGAGCTTGCGTGGCTCCGCGACGGGCGTGTTCGCCGGCGTCATCCACGCCGGCTACGGCGGCGAGGTCAAGGGCGAACTCGAGGGGTACGGGCTCACCGGGTCGACGCTCAGCGTGGCGTCGGGCCGGGTGTCCTACGTGCTGGGGCTGGAAGGCCCCGCCGTGTCGGTGGACACGGCCTGCTCCTCGTCGCTGGTGGCGATGCACCTGGCGGCGCAGTCGCTGCGCTCCGGGGAGACCGACCTCGCCCTGGCCGGCGGCGTGACGGTCATGGCCACCCCCGCGGCGTTCGTCGAGTTCAGCCGGCAGCGGGCGCTGGCGGCCGACGGCCGGTGCAAGGTGTATGCCGCTGCGGCGGACGGCACCTCGTGGTCGGAAGGCGCCGGCGTGCTGGTGCTCGAGCGGCTTGCCGACGCCCGGCGACTGGGGCATCCCGTGCTGGCGGTGCTGCGCGGGTCCGCGGTGAACCAGGACGGCGCCTCCAACGGATTGACGGCGCCCAACGGGCCGTCCCAGCAACGGGTGATCCGCGCCGCGTTGGCCAGCGCCGGGCTGACCGCGGCCGACGTCGACGTGGTCGAGGGTCACGGGACCGGAACGACCCTGGGCGATCCGATCGAGGCCCAGGCCCTGCTCGCGACGTACGGGCAGAACCGGCCACCGGAACGCCCGCTGTGGCTGGGTTCGATCAAGTCGAACATCGGCCACACGTCGGCCGGGGCGGGCGTGGCCGGTGTCATCAAGATGGTGCAGGCGATCAGCCACGGCGTGATGCCGAAGACCCTGCACGTGGATGCGCCCACGCCGCACGTGAATTGGGACGCCGGCGCGGTGTCGTTGCTGACCGAGTCGCGGCCCTGGCCGGCGGACGGCGGGCCGAGGCGCGCGGGCGTGTCGTCGTTCGGCATCAGCGGGACCAACGCGCACGTCATCGTGGAGGAGGCCCCCGCCGAAGCGGAAGACGTTGCGCCGCAACGTGATGACGGACCACCGGTGGTTCCGTGGGTGCTGTCGGCCCGGTCCGCCGAGGCCTTGTCCGGGCAGGCGCGGCGGTTGCTGGCGCACCTCGAGGCGCACCCCGACGCGGACGCGGTCGGCGTCGCGTGGTCGCTGGCGACCACCCGGTCGGTGTTCGACTACCGTGCGGTGCTCGTGCCGGCCGACCGTGACGAGCTGACGACCGGACTGGCGGCGTTGTCGTCCGGCGAGACCGGCGCCGGCACGGTCGGGCGCCGGTCGGCCGAGAAGACGGTGTTCGCGTTTCCCGGGCAGGGGTCCCAGGCCCTCGGCATGGGAGCCGAACTCTACCAACGCTTTCCGGTATTCGCCCAGGCCCTCGACGAGGCCGCCGAGGCGGTGGACGCCCACCTGACGTTGCCGCTGCGCAAGGTGATGTGGGGCACTGACGAGGAACTGCTGCAGAGCACCGAATTCGCCCAGCCGGCGTTGTTCGCCGTGGAGGTCGCGCTGGCCGCGCTGTGGCAATCGTGGGGTGTGGTGCCCGACGTCGTGATGGGCCATTCGGTCGGGGAGATTGCGGCGGCGCATGTGGCGGGCGTGCTGTCACTGGCCGACGCGGCGTCCCTCGTCGCCGCCCGGGGCCGCTTGATGGCGCAGCTGCCCGACGGTGGCGTGATGGTCGCCGTGGCCGCCAGCGAGTCGGAGGCGATCCCGCTGCTCACCGACGGGGTGGCGATCGCGGCGGTCAACGGCCCCAACGCCACAGTGCTGTCCGGGGATCGGGCCGCGGTCGGTGAGGTGGTGGACCGGCTGGTGGCGTCCGGGCGGCGGGTGCACCGCCTGTCGGTTTCCCACGCCTTCCATTCACCGCTGATGGAGCCGATGATCGACGAGTTCTCGGCTGTGGTGGCCGGCATCGCGGCCAACGAGCCGCGAATCTCATTGATCTCCAACGTCTCCGGCCGGGTTGCCGAGCCCGGGTACGGGTCGGCCGACTACTGGGTCGAGCATGTGCGTCGCGCTGTGCGGTTCCTCGACGGTGTCCGAGTGGCCGAGTCGCTGGGGGCCGGGCGGTTCGTCGAGGTCGGTCCGGGCGCGGCATTGACGGCCGCGATGGATCAGTCGCTGACCGGCGAACGGGCGGAGCCGGTGGTCACCCTGGCGAAGGGGCGCCCGGAGGTCGCATCGGTCCTGGCCGCGGCGGGGCGGGTGTTCGCCGCCGGCGTCGACGTGAATTGGGCGGCGACGTTCGACGGGCTGGATGCCCGCCGCGTGGACCTGCCGACGTACGCCTTTCAGCGACGCCGGTTCTGGCTGCCCGCCGAGGCGGTGGGGCTTCGGGACGTGAGCGGCGTCGGCCTGGTGGGCGCCGACCATGGCCTGCTGGGCGCGGTGGTGGAGCGGCCCGATTCGGGCGGCGTGGTGCTGACGGGCCGGTTGTCGACGGTCACCCAGCCGTGGCTGGCCGATCACGCCGTCGCCGGGACGGTGCTGTTTCCGGGCGCCGGATTCGTGGAGCTGGTGCTCCGGGCGGCCGACGAGGTCGGCTGCCGGGTCATCGAGGAACTGACCCTGTCGGCCCCGCTGATCCTGCCGGCCGCCGGCGGGGTTTCGGTTCAGGTCGTCGTGGGTGACGCCGGCGACGGTGGGGCCCGTGCGGTGCACGTGTATTCGCGCTCAGCCGAGGCGGATTCGTGGCTCCAGCACGCCGAGGGCGAGCTGCGTCCCGGGCCGGAGCAGCCCGGCGCCGACCTGTCGGTGTGGCCGCCCGCCGGCGCCGTGGCGGTCGACGTGACCGGCGCCTATGACGGGCTCGCGGACCGCGGTTACGGGTATGGCCCGGCTTTCCGGGGTTTGCGGGCCGTATGGAACCGGGGGAGCGACGTCTTCGCCGAGGTCGAGGTGTCGCAGGACGCCGGTGTGACGCCCGGCGGTTTCGGCATCCATCCGGTGGTCCTGGATGCGGCACTGCACGCGCTCGGGGTGGCCGACGCGCAGGCTCCGGCGGTTCTCCCGTTCTCCTGGCAGGGCGTGTGCCTGCACGCGGCCGGGGCGTCGAGGGTCCGGGTGCGGCTGGCGCCGGCCGGTGCGGGCGCGGTGTCGGTCGAGATCACCGATGCGGCGGGATTACCGGTGCTGTCGGTGCGTGAGCTGGTGACGCGCCCCGTGTCGGTCGAGCAGCTGGCGGCGGCCGTGGGTCCTTCCGGCGCCGGCGGCCTGTTCGAAGTTGCCTGGGCTCCGGTCACGTTGCCCGACAACGGGAGTCGCGACGCGCCGGCGGTGTGGGAGTCACCCCGGGAGGTCGGCGTCGCCGCCGCGGTGCACGAGGCCTTGGCCACCGTGCAGTCCCGGCTGGACGGCGGCGCCACCGAACCGCTGGTGGTGCTCACCCGCGGGGCGGTGGGTTTGGCCGGCGAAGACGTCACCGATCTGGCCGGTGCCGCGGTCTGGGGTTTGGTGCGCTCCGCGCAGGCCGAGCATCCGGGTCGGCTGACATTGATCGATTCCGACGGGTCGCTCGATGCCGGCGCGGTGAGTGCCTGCGGTGAGCCGCAATTGGTGGTGCGTGAGGGCGTCGCCTACCGAAACCGGTTGCGGCCGTTGAGCGAGCCGCCGCCACTGGCGTTGCCCGAACCGGGGTCGGTGTGGCGGCTGACCGCGGGCAGCGAGGGCACCCTGGAGGATCTGGTGGTCCAGCCGTGCCCGAGCGCCGAGGTGGGTGCCGGTCAGGTGCGGGTCGCGGTGTCGGCGGTCGGCGTGAACTTCCGCGATGTGTTGGTGGCGCTGGGCATGTACCCCGGGGCCGCCGATTTGGGCGCGGAAGGCGCCGGGCTCGTCACCGAGGTCGGACCGGGCGTGACCGGCCTGTCCGTCGGTGACGCGGTGATGGGCATCCTCGGCCTGGCCGGGTCCGAGGCGGTGGTCGACCAGCGCCTCGTGGTACGCGTGCCGCGCGACTGGTCGCCGACGGAGGCGGCGGGTGTTCCCGTCGTCTTCCTGACCGCGCTGTACGGGCTGTCGGATTTGGCGGGGGTGCGCGCCGGTGAGCGGGTGCTGGTGCACGCGGCCGCGGGCGGCGTGGGTATGGCGGCGGTGCAGTTGCTGCGGCATTGGGGCGCGGAGGTGTTCGCCACGGCAAGCCGCGGCAAGTGGGACACGTTGCGCGCGATGGGGTTTGACGACGATCACCTCGCCGACTCGCGGACGCTGGATTTCGAGCGGCAGTTTCTGGCGGTCACCGGCGGGGCCGGGGTCGATGTGGTGCTCAACTCGTTGGCCGGGGAGTTCACCGATGCGTCGTTGCGGTTGTTGACCCGGGGCGGGCGCTTCATCGAGATGGGCAAGACCGACCTGCGCGACCCGGAACTGGTCGCGCAGGAGCATCCGGGTGTGCGCTACCGGGCGTTCGACCTCATGGAGGCCGGCCCGGATCGCCTCGCCGGCATGCTGGCGGAACTGATGGGGCTGTTCGCCTCGGGCGTGCTGAAACCGCTGCCCGTCAAGGCTTTCGACGTGCGCCGCGCCGCGGAGGCCTACCGGTTCGTGAGCCAGGCCCGTCACATCGGCAAGGTGGTGCTGACCCTGCCCGACGGACCCGGCGGGCTGGCCGGGGGAACGTCGTTGATTACGGGCGGAACCGGCATGGCCGGTTCCGCGCTGGCCCGTCACCTGGTCGCGCGGCACCGCGTGCCCCACGTGATGCTCGTGAGCCGCACCGGCGAGGAAGGCGCCGCGGACCTCGTCGCCGAGCTTCGGGCATCCGGCGCGCTGGTAACCGCGGTCGCCTGCGATGTCGGCGACCCTGACGCGGTGTCCGCGCTGCTGGCGCGGGTGCCCGAGCGGTATCCGCTGCGCGGCGTTTTCCACGCCGCCGGCGTGATCGACGACGGGCTGATCGCGTCGTTGACGCCCGGCCGGGTGGACGCGGTCCTGCGCGCGAAGGCCGACGGGGCATGGAATCTGCACGAGGCGACCCGGTCGGCGAATCTGTCGGCGTTCGTGATGTTTTCGTCGATGGCCGGCATCGTCGGCGCGCCGGGGCAGGGCAATTACGCGGCGGCCAACAGCTTCCTCGACGCTCTCGCCGCCCATCGGCGGGCCCGGGGCCTGCCCGGCTTGTCGGTGGCCTGGGGTCTGTGGGAGGAGGCCAGCGCCATGACGCGCCACCTCGACGAGAGGGACCGCGCCCGCATGTCGCGCGTCGGGCTCGCCCCCCTGGCCACCGCGCGCGCGCTGGCACTGCTCGACGACGCGATGGCGGCCGATCAGCCCGTGCTGGTGGCGGCCCGGCTGGACACCAGGGCGCTGGGCGACGGCGACGAACTGCCGCCGATACTGCGGGACGTGGCCGCCCGGCGGGTGCGGCGGGTCATCGCCGACAATGCCACCGCGGCGTCGACGTCGGGTCTGCTCGCGCGCTTGCAGGGGCTCACCCCGGACGAGCGGCGCCGCGAACTCGTCGATGTGGTGTGCGGCAACGCGGCCACGGTCCTGGGCCACGGTGACATCGACGCCGAGCAGCCTTTCGCGGATCTGGGATTCGACTCGCTGACTGCGGTCGAGCTGCGCAACCGCCTCAAAGCCGCGACGGGCCTTACCCTTTCGCCGACGGCGATCTTCGATCACCCGACCCCCGCCGCGCTGGCCGGGCACATCGACTCCCAGCTCGCCGCCGCGCCCGTCGCGCCCGCGCCCGACCGCACCGCCCGCTTCGACGACATCGCCCGCGAACTGCAAACGCTGATCGACCAACCCGGCTGGGACGCGAACGACAGGACCCGCATGACCGCCCGCATCCGGGCTTTGCTCACCGCCCTGATGCCCCCGATCGAGGACGCGCCGCCCGAGGATTACGACGACCTCGCCACCGCCACCGAGAGCCAGCTGTTCGCCCTTCTCGATGAAGAAGTCGGGCCTTGACGCCGCATGGCCTACGACCGGACGACGTGGCGATCATCGGGCTGGCGTGCCGGTTCCCGGCCTCCGCCGGACCCAGCGAGTTCTGGCGGCTGATCCGCGGGGGGCTGGAAGCGACTCGGCTGCCCACCGACGCCGCCGATTTCGACGCCGAGTTCTTCAACGTGTCGCCGCGCGAGGCCCGCGCGATGGACCCCCGGCAGCGACTGGCCCTCGAATTGGCCTGGGAACTCTTCGAGGCCGCGTTCGTCGTCCCGGAAACGCAACGCGGACAACCCGTTGCCGTCTACCTCGGGGCCATGACCGACGATTACGCCCTGCTCACGCTTCGCGGTGCGGCCGACAGCCTCGACCATTACTCGTTCACCGGCATCAGCCGGTCGATGATCGCGAACAAGATCTCGTACGCGTTGGGGCTGCGCGGCCCCAGCGTTGCCGTCGATTCGGGGCAGTCCTCGGCATTGGCCGCGGTGCACATGGCGTGCGCCAGTCTCCGCACGGGCGAAGCTCCGCTGGCGGTCGCCGGCGGCGTGCACCTGAACCTGGCTGCCGAAACAGCCGATCTGGAAAGCGAATTCGGTGCGACGTCGCGCTCGGGCCACACCTATGCGTTCGACGAACGCGCCGACGGCTACGTGCGCAGCCAGGGCGGGGGGCTGGTGCTGCTCAAGCCGCTGCGGTCCGCCCTCGAAGACGGCGACCGCATCCGCGCGGTCATCCGCGGCAGCGCCGTCGGCAACGCCGGCCACAGCGCCGGCGGCCAGACGACGCCCTCGGCTTCCGCGCAAGCCGACGTCATCCGCCGCGCCCTGTCCGCCGCCGGACTGGGGGTCGGCGACATCGACTATGTCGAGGCCCACGGCACCGGGACCCCGGTCGGCGACCGGGCGGAGGCGCTGGCGCTCGGCGAGGTGTTCGGCGGCCGTGGCGGACCTCGCGTGCGCGTCGGGTCGGTGAAGACCAACATCGGCCACGCGGGAGGCGCGGCGGGAATCGCGGGTCTGATCAAGACCGTCCTCGCCCTCGAGAACGGCGAACTGCCGGCCAGCCTCAACTTCGCCCGCCCCGCGCTGGACTTGCCGTCGCTGGGGCTGGACGTGAACGATGCGGTGACACCCTGGCCCGCGGGCGACACCCCGCGGCGCGCCGGGGTGTCGTCGTTCGGCATGGGCGGAACGAACGCGCACGTGATCGTCGAGGAGCCGCCGGCGGCGACGGAAACGACTGGCGGCGCGCCAGACTCGGGGCCGGTGGCCTGGGTGCTCACCGGCCGGTCCGATCGGGCGCTCGGTGATCAGGCCGCGCGGTTGGCGCGGCACCTGGCCGACGCCGACGACGCCGACGACGCCGGCGACGTGGCGTGGTCGCTGGCCACGACACGAACACTGTTCGAGCATCGGGCGGTGCTGGTGGGCGCCGACCGGAACGCGCTGCGCGCGGGCCTGACCGCCTTGGCATCCGGGCAGGCGGGCGCGGACACCGCGGACGTCGCGGACGTCGCCGCCACTGTCGTTGGCCGGGTCCGCCCGATCACCAAGACCGCGTTCGTCTTTCCCGGCCAGGGCGCGCAGTGGCGCGGGATGGGCGCCCAGCTGTATCGCCGGTTTCCCGTGTTCGCGGCGGCGTTCGACGCGGCCGCCCGCGCGCTGAACCGGCATCTGCGGCTGCCGATCGACGAGGCGATGTGGCGCAGCGAAAGCGCCCTGGACAACACGGAATTCGCACAGCCCGCGCTGTTCGCCCTCGAGGTGGCGCTGGCCGAAACGCTGCGGCAGTTCGGCGTGATTCCCGATGTGGTGTTGGGTCATTCCGTCGGCGAGATCACCGCGGCGCACGTCGCGGGTGTGCTGTCGCTCGACGACGCGGCCCGGCTGGTGGCGGCGCGAGGCCGGCTGATGTCCCGATTGCCCGGGGGCGGCGCCATGGTGGCCGTGGCCGCCGAGGAGGCCGAGGTGGCCGCGCTGCTGACCGATGGCGTCAGCATTGCGGCGGTCAATAGCCCCAACGCCGTGGTGATCTCGGGCGCCGAGGCGCTGGTGGGCGCTGTCGCGGACGCGCTGGCGAGGCGGGGCAGGCGCACCCACCGGCTGGCCGTCTCGCACGCGTTCCACTCGCCGTTGATGGAACCCGTGATCGATGAGTTCGCGGCCGTCGCCGAAACGATGTCCATTGCCGAGCCGCGAATCAGTTTGATCGACAACGTTTCCGGCCGCGAGGCCGGACCGGGGTACGGGTCCGCCCGGCACTGGGTGGAGCACGTGCGCGCGCCCGTGCGGTTCGTCGACGGGGTGCGCGCGGCCGAGGCGGGCGGCGCCGACGTGTTCGTCGAGGTCGGTCCCTCCGGCGGCCTGGTGGCGGCCATCGACCAGGCCCTGCAATCCCAGCAATCGGTCGCCGTGGTCACGATGCCGAAGGACCGGCCGGAGGTCGACTCCCTGCTGACCGCCGCGGGCCGGCTCTTCGCCATCGGCGCGGACATCGACTGGGGCGCAATCCTCAACCGGGGCCGCCGGATCACGCTGCCGACCTACGCCTTTGCGCGTCAACGATATTGGCTCGACTCCGCGCCGGACCCCGCGATGCAAAGCGAACCCGGACTGGCCGAGCGCCTGCGCGGGCTGCCGCCGAGCGAGTGGCGCCGCCGGCTGGTCGAGTTGGTGTGCGCGCAGGTGGCGGCGGTGCTGGGCCACCCGGAGGGCCATACCGTCGATCCCGAAAGGGCTTTCGAGGATCTCGGGCTGGACTCGCTGAGCGGGGTGGAACTGCGCAACCGGCTGAGCTCCGACACCGGTATTGCCTTGCCCCGGACGCTGGTGTTCGACTATCCGACGCCGGCGGCGGTGGCCGACCACCTCGCCGGCCGCGCGTCGACCGAGACGGTCAGCGACGAGGTCATCGACTCGATGAGCCCCGACGCGCTGATCGCGTTGGCGCTCAAAACGGACGATGACGCTGAATGACGAAATCCACACGGGGAAGCCAAATCTGACACGTGTTGAATAAGGCTGCATTTTTGCATGTCGTTAGGCGAGCGCATAAACTTCGACGATCGGGGGGTGTGCAATTCGGGGACAAGAGTTGTAGCACCGAAGAGGTAGGCATATGAGTGTTGTTGCCGGTGTGTTCGGTGCGTTCCCACCGCACCGTTACAGCCAGAGCGAAATCACCGACCAATTCGTCGAATTCCCCGGTCTGAAAGAGCACGAGCAGATCGTCCGGCGCCTGCACGCCGCCGCCAAGGTGAACAGCCGCCACTTCGTCCTGCCGCTCGAGCGTTACGCCTCGCTCACAGACTTCAGCGATGCCAACGAGATCTTCATCGAGCAGGCCGTCGACCTCGGCTGCGAGGCCCTGCTCGGCGCGCTCGACGAGGCCGGCCTGCGGCCGGAGAACGTCGACATGATCGCGACGACGACGGTCACCGGCGTCGCCGTCCCGTCGCTGGACGCCAGGATCGTCGGAAGGCTCGGCTTGCGGCCCGACGTGCGCCGAGTGCCGCTGTTCGGGCTCGCCGCCGCGGCCGGGGCCGCCGGGGTGGCCCGCCTGCACGACTACCTGCGCGGTGCGCCGAATGGTGTCGCGGTCCTCGTTGCGGTCGAGCTGTGCTCGCTGACCTACCCGGCGGTCAAGCCGACGGTGTCGGGCCTCGTGGGAAGCGCCTTGTTCGGGGACGGTGCCGCGGCGGTCGTGGCGGTCGGGGACCGCCGCGCCGAGGAGCTTCGCCCCACCGGACCCGACGTCCTCGACTCCCGCAGCCGCCTCTACCCGGACTCGCTGCACATCATGGGCATGAACGTGGGTGCCTCGGGGTTGCAGCTCGTGCTGTCCCCAGAGCTCACCGACGTCATCGAGCGCCACCTCGCCGGTGACGTCACCGGGTTCCTCGCCGCACACGGGCTGACCAAGGACGACATCGGCGCGTGGGTGAGCCATCCGGGCAGTCCCAAGGAGATCAACGCGATCAGCAACACTCTCGATCTGCCGCCGGACGCGCTCGACCTGACCTGGCGCTCGCTGGGCGAGATCGGCAACCTGTCCTCGGCGTCGGTGCTGCACATCCTGCGCGACACCATCGCCAAGCGTCCGCCCAGCGGGAGCCCCGGCCTGATGCTGGCGATGGGACCGGGATTCTCTTCGGAGCTCGTGCTACTGCGCTGGCGTTGAGCCGGCGACCTCGACGGTCAGCCCGGGTTTGGGGCGCAGCGCGGCGACGTTGGCGGCGCGGATGCGCTGAGGCGGCAACCGCAACGTGGTCCGCGCGAGCAGCCGGGCCAACATGACGGTCATCTCGGTGGTGGCCATGACCGACCCGATACACCGGTGCAGCCCGCCGCTGAACGGGATGAACTCGTGCGGGGCGGGCTTCCGGTACCCGGGTGCCTCGGGGTCCCAGCGCCGCGGGCGGAATGCGGTCGGTTCCGGCCACAGCTCGGGCAGCCGGTGGGTGACGTAGGGGCTGAAGATGAGCAGCCGGCCTGCCCGGATGCGGCGCCCGTCGAACGACAGGTCGCGCATCACCCGGCGGGCCGAGATGACGCCGGGCGGATACAACCGCAGCGTCTCGTGGACGACGCCGTTCATGTACGTCAGCGCCGGCAGGTCACCCGCGGCGGGCGGGCGCCCACCGAGCACGCGGCGCACCTCGTCGGCGGCGGTGTCCCAGGCCCCGGGGTACGAGAGCAGCGAGTGGACCGCCCACGCCAGCGCGCCGCTGGTTGTCTCGTAGCCCGCGGTGATCAGCGAGACGACCTCGTCTCGGATCTCGTTGTCGCTCAGGGCGTAACCCTCGTCGCCGCGGCCCTCGATGAGCATGGTCAGCATGTGGTCGTCTTGCCGCGGGGCGCGTCGAGCCTCGTCGATCGCGGCGTCGACCACCTCGTCGATGCGCCTGCGGGCGGCCGTCGCCCGCCGCCAGCCGGGGGAGCGGACCCGCCGCTCGAGCGCCACCACCTGCGGGAGCCGGTGCGTCAGGTCCAGCAGCGGCTGCAACTGCTCGCCGAGGAAGTCGGAATGCGCGGCGAGGCGTGGGCCGAACAGGCTCTCGGCGGTGCTGCACCGCACCGCCGAGCGGCACTCCTGGTAGACGTCCAGCCGATCGCCGGGCCGCCACCCGTCGATCACGCCGTCGATGGTGGACACCATCGTGGCGACATAGTCCTGGATCTGCCGGTGGCGCAGCCCCGGAGCCACGACGCTGCGGCGGCGCCGGTGATCGTCGCCGTCGCTGACGATCAGCGCGGTGGGGCCGTCGGCGATGGCCAGGTTCTGAAACGTCTCGCGCCAGCTGAACGCGTCGGCGTTGGCGAACACGAACTTGTTCGCCTCGGGCCCCAGCAGGTAGGTGTAGCCGTGCCGCCCCAGGCCGGAATCGATGACGGGGCCGCGCCGCCGATGCAACGCGAGCAAGGCCTCGCCGGGCGGGTATCGCACCGGCCCGCTCACGGCGCACCCGGGGCGTCGAGCACCCGCTGCACCGCGTCGGTCAGGATGCGGCCGCCCCGGGTGTTGAGGTGCACGCCGTCGATGTGGAACTCCCACCCGTTCGCCCGGGAGATCTCGTCGAAGCCGCGCCGCATGATCATCTCCCGCACAAGGTAATCACGGTAGAACGCGGGAAACGAGAACCGGGTGAACGGCTTGGCCGTTTTCGCGCGCACCAGTTCGCCGCGGAACGCCTCGTAGAAGTCGACGTACTGCGTGCCCTCCCGAGCGGCCACCTCGCGCACGACCCGGCAGTACTCGGCGCACAGGGCGTTCAGCCGCGCCTGGACGGGATGGTTCGACGCCGGGTCTTCGCCCACCGGCGCAAACGAACACAGGGCGATCCGGGCGCCGGTCTCGAGCCGTAGCCGCCGGGTGATGAGCTCGAGGTTGCGCCGGAATCCGTCGACCGTCGGCTCCTCCGGCAGGCCCTTCCACACCCGGACGACGCGCCGGAAGTTTCCGAAGACGGTCGCGAGGACGTCGTTGGTGCCGATCAGCACGATCACCCGGTCGGGACGGGCGGCGGCGACGCGGCTCAGCCGCCGGGCGACGTGGAACGACAGGTCGCCGCCGACGCCCAGGTTGACGAAGCGGAAGGCGCCGTTGCCCGGCCGGCTCTCCAGCTCCCGGATCCAGGGATACGTTCCCTTGGCCGCGGTCGTGCTCGAGCCCACACACGCCACCGTCTCGACCCTGCCCGGACGCACCATCGGAATTATTCGAGCGTCTCCGACAGCTCCAGCCAGCGGCTCTCCGTCGCGGCGACCTCGTCCTCGAGCGCGCGCAACTCCCGGGTGAGCCGGGCGAGCCCGACGTGGTCCGACTGGTCGTGCCCGGCGAGTTCGTGGTGCTTGGCCTCGATCCGCTCGGCCAGCCGGCCCAGCTGGCGGTCGACAGCGGACAGCTCCTTCTCGGCGGCGCGCCGCTGCGCCCCGGACATTCCCGCTGGCTCGACCGGGGCGGCGGGGGACGCCACCTCGTCCACCCGGTCCCCGGCCAGCCGCAGGTATTCGTCGACGCCGCCGGGCAGGTGCCGCAACCGGCCGTCGATGATGGCGTACTGCTGATCGGTCACCCGCTCGAGGAGGTAGCGGTCGTGGGAGACGACGATCAGGGTGCCCGCCCAGGAGTCGAGCAGGTCCTCCATCGCGGTCAGGGTGTCGGTGTCGACGTCGTTGGTCGGCTCGTCGAGCAGGAGCACGTTGGGCTCGTCGAGCAGGGTGAGCATCAGCTGCAGGCGCCGTCGCTGGCCGCCGGAGAGCTCGCCGACCCGCGCCGAGAGCTGGCCGCGCCCGAACCCCAGGCGCTCGAGCAGCTGGGCCGGCGTCACCTCCCGCCCCTCGACCTCGTAGCCGCCGCGCAGGCCGCCCACCACGTCGGCGATCCGGTCGGAGGCCAGCGCCGCCAGGCGCTCGCCCTGCTGGTCGAGCACGGCCAGCCGCACGGTCTTGCCGCGCTTGACGCGCCCGCTGTCCGGGGCGACCGTGCCCGCGATCAACCCGAGCAGCGTCGACTTGCCCGCGCCGTTGGCGCCGACGATGCCGGTGCGCTCGCCCGGCGCGATCCGCCATTCGACGTCGCGCAGCACCGGCCGGCCGCCAAAGGAGACCGACACGTCGAGCAGGTCGACGACGTCCTTCCCCAGCCGCGCGCCGGCCAGCTTGGCCAGTTCGACGGTGTTGCGCAGCGGCGGCACGTCGGCGATCAGCTCGTTGGCGGCCTCGATCCGAAACTTGGGCTTGGACGTCCGCGCCGGCGCGCCGCGGCGCAACCAGGCCAGCTCCTTGCGCATCAGGTTCTGCCGCTTGGCCTCGGCGGCGGCGGCCATCCTGTCGCGCTCGACGCGCTGCAGCACATAGGCCGCGTACCCACCATCGAACGGCTCGACGATCCCGTCGTGCACCTCCCACGTGGTGGTGGAGACCTCGTCGAGAAACCAGCGGTCGTGGGTCACGAGCAGCAGCCCGCCGGTGTTGCGCGCCCAGCGTTGCTTCAGGTGTCCGGCCAGCCAGGTGATGCCCTCGATGTCGAGGTGGTTGGTGGGCTCGTCGAGGGCGAGGACGTCCCACTCGCCGATCAGCAGCCGCGCCAGCTGCACCCGCCGGCGCTGACCGCCGCTCAGCGTGGAAATCGTCGCGGCCCAGTCGATGTCGGACACCAGGCCGCCGACCACGTCGCGGATTCCGGCGTCGCCGGCCCACTGGTGTTCGGGCCGGTCACCGACGAGCGTCCAGCCCACGGTGCGATCCGGCTCGAGGTTGTCGGCCTGGCTCAGCGCGCCGACCCGCACCCCGCTGCGCCTCGTGACCCGGCCGGCGTTCGGCCGCACCTGTCCGGTCAGCACGCCCAGGAGGCTGGACTTGCCGTCCCCGTTTCGCCCCACGATGCCGACCCGCGCGCCGTCGTTGACCCCGAGCGTGACGGACTCGAAGACCACCTGCGTCGGATATTCGAGGTGGACGGCCTCGGCCCCCAGTAGGTGCGCCACGGGCCCGAGGCTACCGGCGCTACTCCAGGGTGAGCAGCGCCTGGTCGACGTGGCTCTGCGTCTCCGGCGACGCCTTGCCGACGACCGCGTCCAGGAAACGGCCGGCCAGGTCCCGCAGCTTGAGGTTGGACTCCTGCGACCGCCACACCAGGATGTCGAACGCCCGTTGATCGGTGATCCCGTAGGCCGCCATGAGGACGCCCTTGGCCTGCTCGATGCGGGCGCGGGCGTCCGCGACCGCCGAGAGGACGTTGGTGATGTCGGTGCTCAGGGAGTCGGTGACGTCCACGTAGAAGCCGGAGGTGCCGATCAGCGCGCCGTCCTCGTCGACCATCCGGTCGCCCGCCACGACCAGGCAGCGGGTGTGCCCGGAGGTGTCGACGATGCGGTGCCGGCTGCTGAACGGCCTGCCGTTGTGGACGTGGTCCAGCACGGCCACGACGCGCTCGCGGTCTTCGGGGTGCTTGTGCCGCAGCAGGAGTTCCGTCGTCGGTTCGACGGCCCCAGGCTCGTAGCCGTGCATCCGCGCGACCGCATCCGACCACTCCCAGCGCTGCTCGTCGGCGTAGAACCGGAACCGGCCCACGGTCTGCGGGTGGCCAAGTCCCAGCACCATGTCGACCGCATCGAGCCCGTGGTCCTCGACCGCCGCGGACATGAACTCGTCGCACGCCGGCGCGTCGCCGTTGGACGCCGGGGTGTCGCGTACGGTTTCGTCTTCGAAGTTCACGGTCATCGCCCGTCGCCTCTCTCGCCGACCTAACAATTACCCATGCGGATTGTTTCCAATACCCATTGTTCCGCGTCATCGCGCGTCGCGCACGTGCGCAGAGCGAAATCGAGCATGAACTCCGGTAGTGGTCACGCTCGGCGTATTGCCTTGTCAGGCCACGCGGAAACCTGCCGCGTCACTCTCCTTGAGATCCAGCCCCAGCCCGGGCCGCTGCGGGTCGGGCCGCAGCGCGCCCCTCTCGGGCGAGAGGGCGCCGTCGAACAGCATGTGCTCGATGCGGTGGTGGTCGTGGAAGTACTCCAGGTGCCGCAGGTTGGGCACGGCGGCGGCGACGTGGGCGTGCAGGTTGGGGGCGCAGTGCCCGGAGACGTCGACGTTGCGCGCGGCGGCGACGGCCGCTGCCCGTACCCAGTCGGTGATGCCGCCACACCGGGTCACGTCGATCTGGAGGCAATCCACGGCGTCGGCGGCCAGCATCCGGTTGAAGTAGGCGAGGTCGTAGCCGTATTCACCGGCCGTGACGTCGGGGCTCACCTGATCGCGCACCTCGCGCAGACCGGCGAGGTCGTCTGAAGAGACCGGCTCCTCGAACCAGGTGACGTCCTGCTCGGCCATCGCGTGGGCCATGCGGATCGCCTGCTTGCGGCGATAGCCGCCGTTGGCGTCGACATACAGCTCGGTGTCCGGCCCGATCACCTTGCGCGCCAGGGCAATCCGGGCAAGGTCGCGGCGCTCGTCGGAGCCCCACGACTCGCCGATCTTGATCTTGACGCGCGGGATCCGCCACTCGCCGACCCAGCGTTCCAGCTGCGCGCGGGTCTGGCGGTCGTCGTAGGTGGTGAAGCCGCCGCTGCCGTAGATCGGCACGTCGGCGCGGGCCTGGCCGAGCAGTCGGCACACCGGGAGCCCCAGCAGCCTGCCCTTGAGATCCCACAGCGCGGTGTCGACCGCCGAGATCGCGCACGACGCCAGGCCCGGGCGCCCGTTGTTGCGCATGGCGATCACCATCGCCTGCCAGGAGCCGGTGATGTCCAGCGCGCCGCGCCCGGAGACGGCGCTGGCGAGCGGTCCGGTGACCAGGTCGCGGCAGGCGCCGCTGGCGTAGGTGTAGCCGATGCCGCGCAGGCCGCCGGCGACCACCTCGGCGAGCACCAGGGTGGTCGACGACCAGGACAGGGTGCCGTCGGCTTCCGGCGCGTCCGTGGGGATTTCGTACGTCCGCGCGGTCACCTCGTCGATGCGCGCGTCGACGTCGATGGTGGTCGACATTGCCCGCCCCCTCAGCGCGCTCGCCGCAGGGCCCCGCGCGCGGCCAGCAGCGCACTTAGGCCGAGGCCCAGGGCGCCGGAACCGCTCACGACCGGATGCTGGGAGGCCCACAGCTGCGGGCTGTGCGCGTGCGACTTGTCGTCGAACCCGCCGTGCGCGCCGTGGTCGGTGCCGGGCTCGTCGTCGACGGGGTGCCAAAGGTTCTGCGGCTGTTGGCCGTTGACGCGCTGGTCGGTCTGCTGCGAGTCGTACCCGGTGCGGCCGAGGTAGCGGTCGAGCAGCGGTGCGACGAACTTCTGGCCGATCAGGGTCACCGCGGTGCTGTCGCCCACCCAGTACTGCTTGCGCCCCGGGTGGTCGGCCGCGTAGACGACGCCGCGGGCGGCCACCTCCGGCTGGTAGATCGGCGGGACGGGCTGGGGGTGCCGCGGCAGCCGGGACAACACCCAGGAGAACTGCGGAGTGTTGACCGCGGGCATCTGCACCACCGTGATCCGCACGTTCGAGCCCTCGTGCAGCAGCTCGCAGCGCACCGACTCGGTGAACCCGTTGATGGCGTGCTTGGCGCCGCAGTACGCCGACTGCAGCGGGATCGACCGCTGGCTCAGCGCCGAGCCCACCTGCACGACGGTCCCGCGGTCGCGCGGCTTCATCTTCGCCAGCGCCGCCATAGTGCCGTGGACGTAGCCGAGGTAGCTCACGTCGGTGACCCGCTTGAACTCCTCGGCGGTGATCTCGCTGAACGGCGCGAAGACCGACGTGAAGGCCACGTTGACCCAGACGTCGATGGGGCCGAACGAGGCCTCGGCCTCGTCGGCGGCCGACGCGACGCCCTGGTAGTCGGCCACGTCCGTCGGGATGGCCAGCGCCTTGCCGCCGCCGTCCTCGACGTCGTTGGCCGCGCCCTGCAGTCCGGCGGCGCCGCGGGCCAGGAGCGTGACGTTCGCGCCGCGCTTGCCGAACAGTTGCGCGGTGGCGCGGCCGATGCCCGCGCTCGCTCCGGTGATCACCACGTGCTGTGTCATCGCTAACTGCCTTTCCTTGATTCGGGGTGACTCGCGTCGTCGACCAGGGTTGCCGCGCACTCGAGCAGCAGTGCGTGCGCGAACGCTTGGGGGAGATTCCCGCGAAGCTGACGCTGGTTGATGTCGTATTCCTCGCTGAATAAGCCGGGGGGCCCACAGGCGGCGCGGTTGCGCTCGAACCAACGCATCGCGCAATGCAGGTGGCCCTGCTGGTGCTCGGCGAGCGCCATCATGAACCCGCACAACACGAACGCGCCCTCGGCGTCACCGAGGTCCCGCTCGTCGTGGCGGAAGCGGTACACGAAGCCGTCGTCGGTGAGCTGGAGCCGCACCGCCTCGATGGTGGCCTGGGTGCGGGGATCCACGGCGGTCAGCGCGCCGCGCACGGGGGCCAGCACCAGCGAGGCGTCGACCGTGTCCAGCTCGGGGCTGCGCTGCCAGTAACCATGGCGCGGATGAAGGCTGGTCGCGGAGGTCTCGGCCAGGATCGCGTCGGCCAACGGCGCGCAGGTCGCGACCTCGGGACCGCTGCCCGCCAGCTCCGCGATCTTGCGGAGCCCCGCCACGCAGGCCAGCCGCGACTGCGTCCAGTGCCCGTTCCCGACCTCCCAGATGCCGGCCTCGGGCTCCCGCCACCGTTTCTCGATGGCCGCGATGGCCGCCTGGACGGCGCGCCAGCCGTCGCCCTCGAGCCGGTCGGCGCGTCCGGCGGCGGCGAACAGTTGGAGCGCCTCGCCGAAGATGTCGAGTTGAAACTGCTGATTGACCCAGTTGCCGATCTTGTCGTTGCCGCCGGGGTAGCCGGGCAGATCAAGGCGTTGCTCGCCCGGCACAGGGCCGCCGGTGACGGTGTAGGCGGGCTTGAGGTTCGGCCCGTCCTCGAGCAACCTTGCGCCGACGAACGTGACCGCCCGGTCGAGCAGTTCGGTCTCGCCGGCGGAGGCGGCGGCGATCCCGGCGTACGCCTGGTCGCGGATCCACGCGTAGCGGTAGTCGTAGTTCTGATTCGTGTGCGCGCGCTCGGGCAGGCTCATGGTGGCGGCGGCGACCATGCCGCCGGAGGCGCTGGTCAACCCGCGGAGCACCGCGTACGCGTGCCGCCCGTCGCGCGGCGCGATGCTGAAGTCGAGTTCCGGCATGCTGCGGTGCCAGGCATCCCTCGTGGCATCCCAGGTGATGTCGGGGTCGGGTGGCCGGTCGGGCAGCGGGCGCTCGGAGAGCTCCAGCACCAGGTCGTGGTACTCACCCTCGCCGACGGTGATATCGCACGTGAGCACTTGGCCCGGGCCGTGCGCCGACCGCACTGGCCGCGCGTCCGGGGCGCCCGTCCACCGCCAGTGCAGCGGTCCGGAATCCCCGGTCCATATCCCGTCGCGCAACTTCGGCCGGCTCATGCCGTAGCGCCCGAAGCCCGCTCGCGGTTCCAGCATCACCCGAAGGCGCGCGCCACCGCGGCAACCGGTGATCCGCCGCAGCAGCACCACGCAGTCGGGATCTCCGGGAAAGGCCAGCGCCTCCCGGCATTCCACGACGCCTTCGTGGGTCACCCACCGGCTGTGCCAGATCAACGTTCGTGGCTCGTAGAAACCGCCCCAGACGTGTCGCGCCTCGACGGGGGTGATCGCATAGATCCCGCCGCCGCCAATCAGCGTGGAGAAGACAGCGTCGGAATCCCAGCGGGGCGCGCACATCCAGGTCACCTCGCCCTGCGGCCCGATCAGCGCGCCGCGTTCGCCGTCGGCGAGCAGGGCGTACTCGCGCAGCACCCGCGGCGGGTAGGCCGCCACGACGTCGATCGTGTCCTCAGCCACGGGCACCCGCCGTCGACCTTTGCACGCGTGCGTCGCCGGGCGCGTCGGCGCGAATCTTCCCGGTCGCCAGCCTCTCGGCCAGGCGGGAGGCCAGCGCCATGATCGTCAGCGCCGGGTTGGCCGAGCCCTGCGTCGGGCACACCGAGCCGTCGGTGAGGAACAGGTTGGGCACCCCCCACACGCGGTGGTCGGCGTCGACCACGGAGTTGTCCGGGCGGGTGCCCATCCGCGCCCCGCCGATCAGGTGGGCGAACCGCTGGATCGTCAGCACGTCCTGGGCGCCCGCCGCGTGCAGGATGTCCTTGATCACCTTGCTGGAGTAGGCCATGTTGGCCTTGTCGTTGTCGCACAGGCTGTAGTCGAACCGGGCCACCGGGATGCCGTACGGGTCTTGCTCGTCGGCGAGGGTGACCCGGTTGTCCGGCAGCGGCAGCAGCTCGTTGAGCACGCCGACGGTGGCCCAGTGGTTGTAGTCGCGCATGTACTCGCGAAGAGCGCGGCCCCAATGTCCCTCGGCCAGAACGTGTTCGGCCCACCCAATCGGCAGCGGTGAGACGGTCTGGATGGAAAAGCCCCGGGCGAACCCGCGCGAGGGGTCGGTCTCGTAGAACTGCTCGGACGACACCTCCGGGGGAGGCGCCTTGTACATCCGGACCTCCTCGGACCAGCGGCCCGCGGACTGGGTGGCGCCCTGCACCATGACGTACCGGCCGACCTGATCGTCGTTGTTGCCCAGCCCGTTCGGGAAGCGGCCGGCGGCCGAGTTCAGCAGCAGGCGCGGCGTTTCGATGGAGTAGCCGGCGATCGCCACCGCCCGGGCCCGTTGCAGCCGTTCGGTGCCGCCGGCCTCGTCGTAATAGACGACGCCGCGGGCCCGCCCGGCCTCGTCGAGCTCGACGCGGGCCGCCATGCAGTTGGCCCGGATCTCCACGTCGTGGGCGAGCGCGTCCGGCAGGTGCGTGACGTACGGGCTGGCCTTGGCGTTGACCTTGCAGCCCTGCAGGCAGTAGCCGCGGTAGATGCAGTGCGGTCGGTTGCCGAAGGTGCCGTTGACGATGCCGACCGGACCCACCCGCATGTCGATGCCGAGGTCCAGCGCGCCCCGCCACAACTTCGCCGCCGCGCCCGAGATCGGGTGTGGGGAATAGGGATAGCGGTGCGGGTAGCCCCATGGCCAGTCCTGTCCGGCCACCGGCAGCTCGGCCTCCACCCGCTCGTAGTGCGGGCGGATGTCGTCGTAGCCGATCGGCCAGTCCGCCCCGACCCCGTCGAGGGTGTAGGTCTGGAAATCGCTGGGGTGGAACCGCGGACAGTAGCCGGCGTAGTGCACCATCGAACCGCCCACGCCACGCCCGGAGTTGTTCTTGCCCATCTCGATCGGGTCGTCGCCACCGATGATGCGTTTCTGCGTCCAGTACAGCGCGTGCGATCCGGCCTCGTCGGACACCCAGTCCTCGTCGGGATGCCAGAACGGTCCCGCCTCGAGGATGACGATGCGCCACCCGGCGCGCGCAAGCCGTTGCGCGAGCACCGAACCGCCGGCACCGGCGCCGACGATCACCAGGTCGACTTCGTCGTCGTCCCGGTAGCGGCGCATCGTCTTTTCCCCCGGCAGGTCGCGCGAATGCACGTCCAGCAGGAAGCGGGAGTCGTTGTCGGCGGGGCCGATAGCCCCCTTGAGCAGGCCGCGCCAGAACTTGCCCATCAGAGCTCACCGCTTTCCACGACCCGCACGGGATCCTCGTGGGTGGCGCCCCGCTTCTCGTACGGTTCGCGCACCGCGGCCGGGCCGGTGGCGCCGCCGAGGCGCATGAACCCCCGCGGGTAGGCCGGGCCGCCGAAGCCGATCTCGTTCCACGCCCACGGGTGGGAGTAGAAGCCCGACAACACCATTCGCATGCAGACCGACCACGCGCGTTTGACATTGAGGCGCTGCCACGTGCCGCCCTCCAGCTCGCCCTTCGAGAACCGGTCGACGATCGCCTCGCGCGTCTCCGGTTCGGCGGCCACGAACGAGGCCGCGCCGCGCTTGGCGGCCGTCTCGTCGAGGGCCCGCAGCACCAGCCGCCAGGTGTCGCGGTCGTCGGGCATGTCGGCGTATTGATAGCCGTCGAGGCGGCCGGCGGCCAGCTTCTCGTCGACGGACTCGGCCACCGGCACCCGCGGCTCGCGGTCCTGCGCCAGCACGGTATCGCAGAACGCGCGCAGCGTCGGTTCCTCGTCGGCGGTGAAGAACCGCAGTGGCGCAGGCGGTTCCAGCCGCGACAGCACGACCTTCCTGGTCGCCTCGTCCCAGGTGTCAGCGGTCTCGAGGACGTCGTAGTCGGGGTAGCGCCCGATCATCTGCGGGGTGGTGCCGCGGCGCTGCCTGGGAAGCCACGATGGGTGCGGAGGCTTGCCGCCCTTGCGGAGGTTGGGTAGGTGGTCGGGGAGTGAGGTGTCGGCCATCTCGAATGTCCCCCGCGTCACCGTTCGCGGCGCAGGACGGCGGCCAGCAACCCCATCGCCCCGACGATGCACATCAATCCGGGCGCCACGATCGGCGGCCCCATCGGGACGTTGTAGGACGCGTTCTTCCAGCCGCCCGGCTTGCGGGCAACGCCGCGGGCGTGCAGGTACTCACCCAGCAGCCCGTTGGCGGTGTAGACGCCGGCGGTGATGGGCAGCCAGACCTTGGCCCACCGCCGCGAGAACGCCCCGCCGATCCCGGCGACGACCACGGGCGGGGTCACCACGATCGGGCTCCACATCCACTTGTTGCCGAAGCTGGCCTTGTAGTGCTCGAAGTAGATCTCGCCGGTGGTGATGGCGGCGGCGAAGGCCGTCAGCGCCGACAGCGAGCGTTCGAAGCGCCCGTGGGAGACGTTGTAGAGCGCCCGGTCGACCAGGTCCGCGGCCTCGCTCGCGCGGCGTCCGCCGTTGTGTAGCAACAACATCTGATTGTCCTCTCTCTGCCGTCTTCCGACGGTCAATGGCCGGGCTTGTATCGGATGGCGAGATCCCGGGGCCGGGAAGGCCCTCGGATGCGAGAAGAACGGTTCACAGCAGAGCCACCACCTCACAAAGTGGGTGAAACACCGCTCCGGCGGCCAGCATTCGACGCGGCCGCGCAGAGTATTGGGAAAGCGCCAGCTGGGTGTTTCAACCGAGGTGGTCACGACGAGGTTGTCGCGGCCAGTGCGCATTGCTTACGTACCCGGTGGGGCCGCGGTTAAACCGCCGAACTTCGTGCGGCCGTTTCATTCCGCCCAGCGGGCGAACAGGAATGCCGACCTCGAATCGCGAGCGGTTGGGGTCAAGCCGAGGCTGAAATTTGTCGTAGGCTCGTGCGAAAATCGAATCTATGTTCGAAGAACGTCCGCGGGATGAAGCGGTCCCGACGCCGACCGCCCTCCTTGGTGAGATCGGGGCGGCGGCGCGCGCGGAGAATCAGGCCGCCGCCCGGCAGTTGGCCAAGATCGGGGAGTTGTTCGCTCATCGGCACGCGCAGGGTGCGGCCGACGAGGAGTGGGTGGTCGACACGATGGAGGCGGTGGCCGCCGAGGTGGGCGCGGCGTTGCGGGTCTCGCCGGCGCTGGCCCTGTCGCGGCTGCATCACGCGCGGGCGTTCCGCGAGCGCCTGCCCTTGGTAAGCCAGGTGTTTGCGGCCGGGGACATCGACTTTCGGTTCTTTGCCACCATCGTCCATCGCACGGATTTGATCGACGACGCCGATGTGCTCGCCCAGGTCGATGCGCAGTTGGCGGCCGGGGTGGCGCGGTGGCCGTCGATGACACGCTCGCGGCTGGCCGGGCAGGTGGACCGGATCGTCGCGCGCCTGGATGCCGATGCGGTGCGCCGCCGCCGCGAGGCGCGTACAGATCGGCGCATCGAGATCGACGACACCGAGGGCGGCATGGCCCTGATCCGGGGCAGCCTGGTCAGCCCGGATGCCCACGCCCTGGATGCGCGGTTGGATGCGCTGGCGGCCACGGTGTGCCCGCTCGATCCGCGGACCCGTGAGCAGCGCCGCGCCGACGCGTTGGGGGCGTTGGCGGTCGGCGCGGACCGGTTGGGGTGTCGCTGTGGGCGCGATGATTGCGCAGCCGGGGGGCGGCGCCCGGCGTCGCCGGTGGTGATTCATGTGCTCGCCGAGCAGGCCACCGTGGCCGGCCGGGGCGATGCCCCGGGCTCAGAGCTCAGCGCGGACGGGTTGATCACCGCCGAACTGCTCGCCGAACTGACCGCCTCAGCCAAGCTGGTCCCGCTGGTGCACCCGGGTCTGGACGCCGCCGCGGAGACCGGCTACACCCCGTCCAAGGCGTTGGCCGATTTCGTGCGGTGCCGCGACCTGACGTGCCGGGCCCCGGGGTGTGACCGCCCGGCGGTGCACTGCGACATCGACCACACCATCCCTTACGGCCAGGGCGGTGCGACGCACGCTTCGAACGTGAAATGCCTTTGCCGGCTTCATCATTTGTTGAAAACGTTCTGCGGGTGGCAAGACGAGCAGCTCCCTGATGGGACGGTGATCTGGAGGCTGCCCGGCGGGCGTATCTATGTCACCACCCCGGGTAGTGCTTTGTTGTTTCCCTCCCTGTGCGCACCGACCGGGCCCGCGCCGACCTTTCCGCCGCGCAACGAGCCCTGCGCCGAGCGCACCGCGATGATGCCCACCCGCAACCGAACCCGCGCTCAGGACCGCGCCTCGCGCATCGCCACCGAACGCAAACACAACCGCGACGCCCGCCTTGCCCGAAATGCGAAAGCTCGCAGTGAGTTTGGACCTGCCCCGCCCGATGGTGACCCGCCACCGTTCTAGGCAGAGCCGACGGCGAGCAGCCGCCACTCGCCGGGGACGCCCTTGAGCTGGCGAGTGCCGCACCTCGATACCCAGCGAACGCACCCCCTCGCGAATTGCCATGACGCAGCGGATCGCTCGCTGCGGTCCGTCGAATGTCGCCAGGAACCGTCACCCAAGGTTTTCACCTCCCGTTCCCGGAACGGGGCCAGCTGCGACCGTACAACCGGGGACGCACTCCAGCACATCTTTGGGATCGGTAGCTCATCGCCGACGAAACGCTTATGCCAGTCGGCCACAACCTCACGGCCCAAGGACAGCGAAAGGAACCTCCATGCACACCACCCCGACCCTGAAGAAGATCATCGCCGGGGCGTTGCTTTCCGGCGGGCTCGCGGTGGGCGCCCTCGGCATCGCGACCGGAACCGCCGCCGCTAATCCCCTTCCCGCGCCGATCCCCATGGACAGCCCCGACTGGGGCCCGGCACACCACTGGTGCCCGGGCGAGCCGCTGCCGGCAACCGGCAACCATGTCACCGACCCGTTCCGCGGTTGGGACATGTCGAGGTGCCACACGTACTACTACCTCTACTCCGGCATGGGCAACGTCTCGAGCATGATCTGGGACGGCGACAACCCGCCGCCGAAGCCCCCGCCGCCGCCGGCCCTGATTACCCGGGACAACTGCCAGCAGATTCTCGGCATGTTCTGCCCGCACGCCTGACCGGGACGGGGGTGGTGCGCGAGCGCATCACCCCCGCACTGCATGCGCGGGGCCGGCGCCGCACGCGTCGCGAACGAGCCCACTCACCGGCAAACCGCCTGGCCAGAACCACCGCGTTCCCCGATGTGCCATGATGACCAAGCTGTAAACGAGTCAGGGAGCAGCGGTGGATCTGAATTTGTCGGTGGTGACGCGACCTGTCGAGCGGCTGATCGCTACGGCGCAGAACGGCCTGGAGGTCTTGCGGCTGGGGGGCTTGGAAACGGGGAGTGTCCCGTCGCCGTCCCAGATCGTCGAGAGCGTGCCGATGTACAAGCTCCGGCGGTACTTCCCGCCGGACAGCCGGCCGGGGCAGCGCAAGGTGGGGCCGCCGGTCTTGATGGTGCACCCGATGATGATGTCGGCGGACATGTGGGACGTCACCCGCGACGAGGGGGCGGTCGGCATCCTGCACGCCAATGGGCTCGACCCGTGGGTCATCGACTTCGGTTCCCCCGACAAGGTCGAGGGCGGCATGCAGCGCAACCTCGCCGATCACATCGTCGCGCTCAGCCAGGCCATCGACACCGTCAAGAACACCACCGGCAGCGACGTGCACCTCGTCGGGTACTCGCAGGGCGGGATGTGGTGCTACCAGGTCGCCGCCTACCGGCGATCCAAGAACCTCGCCAGCATCGTCGCGTTCGGCTCGCCGGTCGACACCCTGGCCGCCCTGCCGATGGGCATCCCGGCGAACTTCGCCGCCCCGGCCGCCGGCTTTATGGCCGACCACGTCTTCAACCGGCTCGACATCCCGAGCTGGATGGCGCGCACCGGCTTCCAACTGCTGGACCCGCTCAAGACCGCCAAGGCCCGGGTGGATTTCGTGCGCCAGCTCCACGACCGCGAAGCGCTGCTGCCCCGCGAGCAGCAGCGCCGGTTCCTCGAGCGCGAGGGCTGGATCGCCTGGTCCGGCCCGGCGGTTTCCGAACTGCTGAGGCAGTTCATCGCGCACAACCGCATGATGACCGGCGGTTTCGTCATCAACGGCCAGCTGGTGACGCTCACCGACATCACCTGCCCGGTGCTGGCGTTCGTCGGCGAGGTCGACGACATCGGCCAGCCGGCGTCCGTGCGTGGGATCCGGCGGGCGGCGCCCGACGCGGAGGTATACGAAAAAGACATTCGCACAGGGCATTTCGGGCTTGTCGTCGGCTCGAAGGCCGCGCAGCAGAGCTGGCCCACCGTCGCGGAGTGGGTGAAGTGGCTGTCCACCGGCGGCGACAAGCCGGCCGGCATCGACCTGATGGCCGACCAGCCGGCCGAGCACACCGACAGCGGCGTCGCGCTGAGCTCCCGGCTGCTGCACGGAATCGGCGAGGTCTCCGGCGGTGTGCTGGGGCTGATGCGCGGCACCGCGGACGCGATGGTCGCGGCCAACAAGTCCATGCGCACGCTGGCCGTCGAGACGGCGCGGACCCTGCCGCGGTTGGTCCGCCTGGGCCAGATCAACGACCACACGCGGATCTCGCTGGGCCGCATCATCGAGGAGCAGGCGCACGACGCCCCGCAGGGCGAGTTCCTGCTGTTCGACGGGCGGGTGCACACCTACGAGGCCGTCAACCGCCGCATCAACAACGTGGTCCGGGGGCTCATCGACGTCGGGGTGCGGCAGGGCGACCGCGTCGGCGTCCTGATGGAGACCCGGCCTAGCGCGCTGGTTGCCATCGCCGCCCTGTCCCGCCTGGGTGCCATCGCCGTGGTGATGAAGCCGGACGCCGACCTGGTCGCGTCGGTCCGGCTCGGGGGAGTGACCGAGATCCTCACCGACCCCACCAACCTCGACGCCGCCCGCGACCTGCCCGTGCAGACGCTGGTGCTGGGCGGCGGGGAGGCGCGCAACCTGCACCTGCCCGACGACACCGACGTCATCGACATGGAGAAGATCGACCCCGACGCGGTCGAGCTGCCCGCCTGGTACCGGCCCAATCCCGGGCTGGCCCGCGACCTGGCGTTCATCGCCTTTACCTCGGCCGGCGGCGAGCTGGTGGCCAAGCAGATCACCAATTACCGCTGGGCGGTGTCGGCCTTCGGGACCGCCTCGACGGCCGCCCTGGACCGCCGCGACACCGTGTACTGCCTGACGCCGCTGCACCACGAGTCGGCGCTTCTGGTCAGCCTGGGCGGCTCGGTCGTCGGCGGCACCCGTATCGCGTTGTCGCGCGGCCTCGACCGCGACCGGTTCGTGCGAGAGGTCCGCCAGTACGGCGTCACCGTCGTTTCCTACACCTGGTCGATGCTGCGCGAGGTCGTCGACGATCCCGCCTTCGTGCTGCACGGCAACCACCCGATCCGCCTCTTCATCGGCTCCGGCATGCCGACCGGGCTGTGGGCGCGGGTGGTCGACGCGTTCGCGCCGGCCCGCGTCGTCGAGTTCTTCGCCACCGCCGACGGGCAGGCGGTGCTGGCCAACGTGTCCGGCGCGAAGATCGGCAGCAAGGGCCGCCCGCTGCCCGGCGCCGGCCGCATCGAGCTGGGCGCCTACGACCCCGAGCACGACCGGATCCTGGAGAACGAACGCGGCTTCGTTCAGGTCGCCGAAACCAACCAGGTCGGCGTCCTGCTCGCCGCGTCCAACGGCCCCATCGATCCGACGGCGTCGGTGAAGCGGGGCGTCTTCGCCGCGGGCGACACCTGGATCTCCACCGAGTACCTGTTCCGCCGCGACAGCGACGGCGACTTCTGGCTGATGGGGCGGCGCGGGGCGGTGATCCGCACCGCGCGCGGGCTGGTCTACGCGGAGCCCGTCACCGACGCGCTGGGCTGCATCAACGGCGTCGACCTCGCGGTGACGTACAACGTGCCCGTCGGCGACGGACAGCTGGCGGTGTCGGCGGTGACGCTGCTGCCGGGGGCCAGCATCACGGCCGCCGACCTCACCGAGGCCGTCGCCAACATTCCCGTCGGGCTGGGCCCCGACCTCGTGCACGTGTGCCCGGACATGACGTTCAGCGCGACCTACCGCCCGACGGTCAGCGCCCTGCGCGCCGCCGGGATTCCCAAGGCGGGCAAGCAGGCGTGGTACTTCGACGCGGACAGCGGGGAGTTCCGCAAGTTGACGCCCGGGGCACGCACTGGGTTGAGTGGGCGTGGTGATGGTTGACGATTCACTGCTGAGCATTCTCGTGTGCCCGGCCGACCGGGGCCCACTGCTGCTCGTCGACGACGTGCTCTACAACCCGCGGCTGCGGCGTGCGTACCGCATCGAGGACGGCATCCCGGTGTTGCTGATCGACGAGGCCCGCGACGTCGACGACGACGAGCACGCGCGGCTCACGGAACGAGGCCGTCCGGCAGATCCCCGGTGAGGTAGCGCTGCAGGTTCGGCGCGATCATGTCGGCGATGCGCTCGGGCGGCAGCGACGCGAACGGCTCCAGTTCCAGGATGTAGCGGGCCATCACCACGCCCACCAACTGCGACGCGACGAACTGGATGCGGATGACGCCGCTGCCCGGCGGGTCGTCGACGCGCGTACCGACTTCGACCGCGATGACGTCCTGGATGAACGACCGGAACAGGTTGACCTCCGAGCCGGCGATCACCGATCGCAGTGCGGCGATGAAGCCCGCGCCCTTCTCGGAGTCCCACAGCGGCAACAACTTTGACGGAATCGTGTGGCCCAGTTGCTCGACGGGCACCTCGCGCAGCGGAACGATGATCTCCATCGGGTCGATCGGGATGTGGACCGCCGCGGCGAACAGCCGCTCCTTGGTGCCGAAGTAGTGGTGCACCAATGCCGAGTCCACACCGGCCGCCGCGGCCACCGCCCGCACCGACGTGTTGGCGATCCCGTTGCGCGCGAACAACTCCCGCGCGCTGGTCAGGATTCGGTCCCGGGTGTCGGAGGTCCCGGCCGGCCGCCCGGGCCTTCTGCGCCCGGTCTTGGTTTCCGTCACGTTTACGGCGTCCGCCGTCGCAGCGTCGCCGCCGCCAGGCACAGCGCCGCGAATGCGAAACCCATGACGACAAGGATGTCACGCACGGCGACGTCGGTGAGCTCGGGATGGGCGCCCACCTGCTGCAGCGCCTCCAGCGCGTAGCTGGCCGGCAGGACATCGCTGATCAACAGCAGCCAGTGCGCCATCATCGCCCGAGGCACGATGATGCCGGCCAGCAGCAACTGGGGCACCATCACCAGCGGGATGAATTGCACGGCCTGAAACTCGGTGCGCGCGAACGCGCTACACAGCAGACCCAGCCCGACGCCGAGGACGGCGTTGACGATCGCGATGACGAACACCCACAGCGGATCGCCCGCGGTGTCGAAGCCCAGCAGCCAGAACGACACGGCGCACGCCACGCTCGCTTGCGCCGCGGCGGCAACCGAGAAGGCGGTGCCGTACGCGATCAGTAGGTCGAGGCGGCGCAGAGGAGTGGTCAGGATGCGCTCCAAGGTGCCCGACGCGCGTTCCCGCTGCATGGTGATCGAGGTGATGATGAACATCACGAAGAGCGGGAACAGGCCCAGCAGGATCAGGCACGCGTTGTTGAACGGCGTCGGGGTGCCCGGGCGGTGTGGCGCGTCTTCGAACATGAAGTACATCAGCGTGATCACCAGGACCGGCACGACCAGGATGAGCGCGATGCTGCGGCGGTCGGCGGCCAGCTGGCGCAGGATCCGCGTCGTGGTGGCCGCGAACGGCTTGAGGGAGGCGCCGCCTAACCGGCTTTTTGCGTGGTGCTGCGCCTGATGATGGACAGGAACGCGTCCTCCAGTGACGTGCATCCGGTGTCCTCTCGTAGTCGGGACGGGGTGGTGTGCGCGACCAGTGCGCCGTCGCGCATGAGCAGCAGGTCGCCGCAGTGGTCGGCCTCGTCCATGACGTGGCTGGAGACGAGGAGGGTGGTACCGCCGCGGGCGAGATCGGTGAACTGCTCCCACAGATCGACCCGCAGCACCGGGTCCAGTCCGACGGTGGGCTCGTCGAGCACGAGCAGTTCGGGCCGGCAGACCAGCGCGCAGGCCAGCGACACCCGGGTGCGCTGGCCGCCGGAAAGGTTGCCGCAGTAAGCGGTTCGGTGGTCGGTCAGGCCGACCCCGTCGATCGCGACGTCGGCGGCGCGGCTGTCGAAGCCGTACAGCGAGGCGAAGTAGCGGACGTTGTCGATGATGCGCAGGTCGTTGTAGATCGTCGGGTCCTGCGGCATGTAGCTCACGCGGCGGCGCAGGGCGGGGCTGCCCGCCGGGCGGCCGAGCACGGTCACCGTGCCCGACGTCACGATCTGGGTGCCGACGATGCAGCGCATCAGGGTCGTCTTCCCGCAGCCCGACGGGCCGAGGATGCCGGTGATGGTGCCCTGCGCGATATGCACCGAAAAGTCGTGCAGCGCAGGCCGTTTGCCGCGCATGACGCGCAAGTGCTCAATCTGAACGGCCGGGAAGTGGCCCTTGGCGAGTAATTCATCACTAGATGAACTCATCATGTGATGAATATCCGCCCGGATGGGCGAGTTGTCAAGGGGGCGTCGCGAGATGCGCGGTGGGCGAGGCTACTCGGGAGTGCCCGGTCCCGGCCGGCGCAGCGGCAGGTGGCCCTGCACGCCCTCGGCGTAGGCCGTCTCGGCGTGCTGGGTGAAGTCGACGCCGGTGGTCTCGTCTTCGGCGCTGACCCGGAAGCCCATGACCCGGTCGATGACCTTCGCGATGAGGTAGGACACCGTGAACGCGTACAGCGCGACGACCACGATCGCCAATGACTGCTTGCCCAGCTGGCCGAACCCGCCGCCGTAGAACAGCCCCCGCGGGCCCGACGTCATGACCGCCGTCGCGAGCAGCCCGATCAACGACACCCCGACGACGCCGCCGACGAAGTGCACACCGACCACGTCGAGCGAATCGTCATAGTTGAGGCGGAACTTCACCGCCACCGCGAACGAGCAGACGATGCCGGCCGCGAGGCCGACGACCGCGGCGCCCAGCGTGTTGACGGTTCCGCACGACGGCGTGATCGCCACCAGTCCGGCCACCACCCCGGACGCCGCGCCGAACGTGGTCGGCCTGCCGTCGCGGATCTGTTCGACCGACAGCCAGCCGAGCATGCCGAGACACCCGGCGACGAGGGTGTTGAGGAAGATGGCCGCGGCGGTGCCGTTGGCGGCCATCGCGGAGCCGGCATTGAACCCGAACCAGCCGAACCACAGCAGCCCGACACCGAGCAGGACGAGCGGCAGGTTGTGCGGGCGCATGGCGTCCTTCTTGAACCCGATTCGCGGTCCCAGCACGAGCGCCAGCGCCAGCGCCGACGAGCCCGAGACGATCTCGACCACCAGACCGCCCGCGTAGTCGAGCACGCCCAGCTTGGCCAGCCAGCCGCCGGCTCCCCACACCCAGTGGGCCACCACCGAATACACGGCGATGCCCCACACCGGGACGAACACCATCCAGGCGGCGAACTTTGCCCGGTCGGCGATCGCGCCGCTCACCAGGGCGGCGGTGATGATCGCAAAGGTCAACTGGAACGTGGCGTACAGCAGTTCGGGGACGGCGCCGTGGCGGGAGTCGGGGGTGATGCCGAGCATCCCGATGTGCGCGAGGTTGCCGATGAACCCGCCCGCCCCGTCCTCGGAGAACGCCAGCGTGTAGCCGACGAGCAGCCACGCCACCGTGACCAGCGGGATCGAGATGAAGCTCATCATGATCATGTTGAGCACGCCGGTGGTGCGGACCATGCCGCCGTAGAAGATGGCCAGGCCCGGTGTCATCAGCAGCACGAGCGCCGTGCTGGCCAGCAGCCACGCCGTGGCGGCGGGGTCGATCCCTTGCATCGTGTGAGCTCCTCGAAGACGGTGCCGGTAGGTTACCGAAGCGTGACGGCGGGCAGGCTGCTGGTCGACCCGGTCGAGGCCGCGCGCCGACTGCTCGGTGCCACCCTCGTCGGACGGGGTGTGCGTGCGGTCGTCGTCGAGGTCGAGGCCTACGGCGGGGTCCCCGACGGGCCCTGGCCGGACGCCGCCGCCCACTCCTACCGCGGACCGTCCGGCCGCAACGCCGTCATGTTCGGCCCGCCCGGCCGCCTCTACACCTATCGCAGCCACGGCATCCACGTGTGCGCCAACGTCTCGTGCGGACCCGACGGCACCGCCGCGGCGGTGCTGCTGCGCGCCGCCGCCCTCGAGGACGGCACGGACGTCGCGCGGGCCCGTCGCGGCGAACTGGTGCGCACCGCGGCGCTCGCGCGCGGTCCCGGCAACCTGTGCTCGGCGCTGGGAATCACGATGGACGACAACGGCCTCGACCTGTTCGACCCCGACAGCCCGGTGACCGTGCAACTGCGCAAGCCCCTGACCGCCGTCTACGGTCCGCGGGTCGGGGTCAGCCAGGCCGCCGACCGGCCGTGGCGGCTGTGGCTGGCCGGGCGCCAGGAAGTCTCGGCCTACCGGCGCAGCCCACGCGCTCCCGCCCCTGGGATGAGTGACTAGACGGCGGCGGGGGAGACGGCGCGGAAGGCCGGGTCGACCCGTCGGGCCAGGAGAACGAACGCCACGGCCAGCAGTGGCGCGACGGCGCTGTATACCGCTGCCGGCGTGGCCATTACGGCGCTGTTCAGCAGCTGGGGGCTCAACGCAATGCCCATGGCCACGACGGCGTTGTGCATGCCGACCTCCAGGCTGACCGCAACGGCCTGCCGCGGGGCCAGCCGCATCAGGCGGGGCGCCAGGTAGCCGACGGTCAGGCTCACCGCGCAGAAGGCGACGACGGCCCCGGTCAAAAGTCCGATGTTGTGCCACAGCGTCGTTCGTCCCCCGGCGATGGCCGCGACGATGGCGAGCGCCAGCAGCGCGACCGCGGCGATTCGGACCGGCTTCTGCAGTCGCCTGGCCAGCGCGGGGAATCGGTGACGGATGGCAACCCCGATCGCGATGGGCACCAGGACAAGGCCGATCACCGCCCCGAACTTGTCCAGCTGCAGCGGGAGGAACCGCCCCTGGCCCAGAAACCACGTCATGGATACCGCCAGAATCGCGGGCAGGGCCACGATCGACAGGACGGCGTTGATTGCGGTCATGGTGAGGTTAAGGGCCAGGTCCCCGTTGAACAGGTGGCTGAGCAGGTTCGACATCGTCCCGCCGGGCGTCGCCGACATCAGCATGAGCCCGACCGCCAGATGCGGTTCGAGGTGGAAGCCCTCGGCGATCAGCAGGCACAGGGCGGGCAGCAACAGCGACTGGCAGGCAAGCGCGACGGCCAGTGGTTTGCGCAGCGTGGCGGCCCGCTTGAAGTCATCGATCGTGAGCGTCAGCCCGAGAGCGAGCATGATGACGGCGACGACCAGCGGCCAGTATCGGTTGTCCATGACGCTCCGCGTTGTTGGGTGCGCGTACGGGGAAGTCGATGGCGCGACGATGCGCCACCTAGTTAGCTTGCCTTACAGAGCGGCGCGCGGGCGAATCGTGGCGGTGCGAGCGACTAGAGTCGTGCGCGATGTCTTCCGGGATCCTCGACGAACTCGGCTGGCGCGGTTTGATCGCGCAGTCCACCGACCTCGACGCGCTCGCCGCCGACGCCCGGCGCGAGCCGCTGACCGTGTATGCCGGCTTCGACCCGACCGCGCCCAGCCTGCACGCCGGCCATCTGGTGCCCCTGCTGGCGCTGCGGCGGTTCCAACGGGCGGGCCACCGGCCCATCGTGCTCGCCGGCGGCGCCACAGGCATGATCGGCGACCCGCGCGACGTCGGCGAACGCGGCCTCAACGAGGCCGACACCGTCGCCGAGTGGACCGAGAAGATCCGCGGACAGCTGGAGCGCTTCGTCGACTTCGACACCTCAGAAACCGGCGCGCTCGTCGTCAACAACCTCGACTGGACCGCGCCGCTGTCGGCGATCGAGTTCCTGCGCGACATCGGCAAGCACTTCTCGGTCAACGTGATGCTGGACCGCGACACCATCCGGCGCCGCCTCGAAGGCGAGGGCATCTCCTATACGGAGTTCAGCTACATGCTCTTGCAGGCCAACGACTACGTCGAACTGCACCGCCGCTACGGCTGCACGCTGCAGATCGGCGGCTCGGACCAGTGGGGCAACATCATCGCGGGCGTCCGCCTGGTGCGGCAGAAGCTGGGCGCGTCGGTGCACGCGCTGACGGTCCCGCTCGTGACCGCCGCGGACGGCACCAAGTTCGGCAAGTCCACCGGCGGCGGCAGCCTGTGGCTCGACCCCGAGATGACCACCCCGTACGCCTGGTACCAGTACTTCGTGAACACCGCCGACGCCGACGTGATCCGCTACCTGCGCTGGTTCACTTTCCTGTCCGCCGACGAGCTGGCCGAGCTGGAGCAGGCCACGGTCGAGCGCCCGCAGCAACGGGCCGCGCAGCGGCGCCTCGCCCACGAACTGACCGTGCTGGTCCACGGCGAAGCGGCCACCGAAGCCGTCGAGCACGCCAGCCGGGCGCTGTTCGGGCAGGGCGAACTCGATCGGCTGGACGAGGCCACGCTGTCCGCCGCGTTGCGCGAGACCCCGGTCGCCGAGCTCAAGCCCGGCGAGCCGGACGGGATCGTCGACCTGCTGGTCGCGACGGGCCTTTCCGAGAGCCGGAAGGCGGCGCGCCGCACCATCGGCGAGGGCGGCGTCTCGGTCAACAACACCCGCATCGAGAGCGAGGAGTGGGCGCCGCAGCCCGGGGACTTCCTGCACGGGCGGTGGCTCGTGCTGCGCCGCGGCAAGCGCAACATCGCCGGAGTGCAACGGGTCGACGGGCCTTAATACGCAAAGCGTTGCCACGCCGTGTCTCCGCCGTGTCGAGGACGTGATCCTCACCGACCACCGTTGTCACGATGCTTCCGACGTTGACCGCGCTCCGGATCCTGGGCGTCACCGCGGGCATGGCCGGCCTGACGGCCGCGCTGCCCGCCCCCGCCCACGCGGACCTGATGGGCGACGCCTTCCTCAGGGCGTTGACGAACGCGGGCGTCCCGGTCGCCGAGCCCGGCACCGCCACGGCCCTCGGGCAGTCGGTCTGCCCCGACGTCGTGCGGCCGGGCGGCACGTTCGACTCGGCCGTCGCCGCCGCGGCCGACGCCTCCGGGATGTCGCAGGAGGCGGCGGGCGTGTTCAGCATCATCGCGATCGCCACCTACTGCCCGGCGCTGCTGGCGCCGTTGCTGTCGAACCGGCTCCCCGGCTGACGCGCGGCAACCTTCTTACGGGCCCAATACGGCCTGGGTCTGGGTGACTTGAGCGACTCGTTTGCCGCGATCATCGGTCAAGTTCGTCTGCACGACGATGGTGCTGCGGCCGACGTGCAAGGGATTGCATGTAGCGGTCACGACGCCGCCGCGTACCGCGCGGAAGAAGTTGGTCTTCGACTCGATGGTGGAGGTGCCCGCGCCCTCCGGCAGGTTGGCGACTGCGCATATGGCGCCCACGGTGTCGGCGAAGGCCATGAGCGCTCCGCCGTGCAGAATGCCGCCGGTGGTGCACAGATGCTCGGCCCACGCCATCGTGGCAGTCACCTGTTCGGCGGTCACCTCCCCAACGCCGATCCGCAAAGTCTCGGCGAACGGGAGGGAGGGAAGGTCGGTGGCGTGATGGGAAGTGTTCATGGTGCCAGCTTTCAGTGTCACGGCGGGGTTCAGCGGAAGATGTTGATCGTGTCGGGTAGGCGCAGGCGCGCCGGATCGGACCGGCCGGTGGCGGCGAGCAGCAAATCGTGCGGCGCCATGCCGGTTCTCTCGCCGAAGCCTTCGGCGGGGACGGTCAGCAGCTTCGCGATCGCTGGTTCGGCGGCCGCGGTTTCGTCGCGGAGCAATGCGCCGAGGACGAAGTCGAGGCTGGCGTGCAGGCCCGGGCCGGGATCGAAGGGCAGGCCCAGGGCGGCGCGGATGTCGTCGCCGTGCACGTAGGCGTCCTGCAGCAGCGCGTGCATGCCCTGGCCAATCGTGAGCCCGGGTGCGGGGCTGGGCGCTGACCAGAGCGCGTCGTCGAACACCGTCATCAGCCCTGACACCGAATCCATCGCGCTGCGCAACGATGCCGCGAGCGCGGTGGGGGATTCGCCGCGCAGGGCCGCGGCCTGGTCATCGGGCGTGCGACTGCCGATCGTGCCGCCGACCACGTCCATTGCCTGTCCCACCACGTGGCCGGCGACGTCGCGCACTTGCCAGCCGGCGCAGCGCGTTCGGCGGGTCCACTCCAAAGCATCCAATGCGCCAATGAGTTCGGCGAATGAGCCGTATTGGTTCAGAAGACCCGCCATGGTCTGATCGCGATCCGGGCCCGGGCGCACGGCCGACGTCGCGGTCATCGCAGCGCCTCCTTGACGGCCCGCAGCCGGTGCAGCTGCTCGACGAACCCGTCGGGACCGAGAACACCCGGGCGGCAGACCAGGTGGCGAGCTCCGGCCTCGATGAAACTCGCGAGCCGCGCGGCGACGGCGTCGGGTGTCCCCGCGGCGAAGGTCTGGATCTGCTCGACGATGTCGATGCCGAATCCATATGTGGCGGTGGCGAAGTGGTCCAGCGCGGCCCGGCCGCCGTCGGCATCTTCCGTGATGAGCACGGTGACGAACAAGCCTGGCGTGACGGCGTCGGCACCGCGGCCGGAGCCCTCGGCGGCGGCGCGCACCTCGCGCAGACCCGACCGATAACTTTCCGGGGCGGGTGGATACGGGAGCCACCCGTCGTACATCCGGCCGGTTCGTGCCCGAGCGCCGGGGGTGTCGCCGGCCAGCCATACTGGCGGGCCGGCGGCGTTGTATGGCCTGATGCCGGCGGGGATATCGTCAAGATGCAACACGGACCCGTGAAACGAGCTGGGATCCTTGGTGTTCCAGAGTTGGCGCCACAGTGCGACGGTATCGTCGAGCCGCGCGAACCGTCGCGCCCACGGTACCCCGGAGGCGGCGTATTCCACCTCTGACAATCCCGGAAATCCGGCGCCGACCGCCACGGCCAATCGCCCCTGCGACAGTTGGTCGATGGAGGCCAGAACCTGCGCGGTCTGCACCGGTCGGCGTAGCACGGTTTGCAGGGCGGCGGTCCCCAGGGTGATCTGGTCGGTGACCGCGGCGGCTGCCGACAAGAATGTCAGTGCTTCGATGCGGGGCCGCACCAGCGAGTCGTTCGCCCACACCGAGTCGAAGCCCAGATCCTCGATCGTGCGGGCGAAGTCGACAAGCCGGCGCAGGTCGGCACCGGCCCAGTGCTCGGCAGCCAGGGGCGGCATGACACCGAGGTGGATCGTCTCAGTCATACCGCGATCGTGTCGCCCGCACGGGTGGGCGGCAATTCCCTGCAAGGAATAGCGCCCAGCGTCGGGGATGGGTTGACTGTATTCATGTCCGTTGCCATGCAGGCCGACTTCGGCGCCGCGCTGCGCGAATGGCGCAATCGGCGCCGGCTCAGCCAGGTTGACCTCGCCAACGACGCCGGCACCACGCAGCGACACCTGAGTTTTCTCGAGCAGGGCCGGTCGGCGCCCGGCCGCGACATCGTGAGCCGGCTGGCCGACTCGCTCGAGCTGACGCCGCGGCAGCGCAACGCGCTGCTGACGGCGGCGGGGTTCGCGCCCGCGCATCCGGAGTCACCGCCGGACGCGCCGCTGCTGCAACCCGTGCGCGAAGCCTTGCAGCATGTCCTCGACGGCCATTTGCCATATCCGGCAATGGTCATGGACGGCTTCGGTGAGCTGGTCGCCGCCAACAGCGCGTTGGGGTTGCTGACCGACGGGGTGGCCGGGTGGCTGCTGGAGGCGCCGGTCAACGTGCTGCGCGTCGCGCTGCATCCCGACGGCATGGCGGCGCGCATCGTCAATCTCGATGACTGGCGGCGCCACATCCTGCACGGCTTGCGCGACCGTGGCCCGCACCCGCGCATCGAGGCGCTGATCGAGGAACTCGAGGGATACGGAGTGCCGGCACCCGGCGCCGGGCCCGTCGAATCCGTGGGCTTCGCGGTGCCGTTACACCTGCGCTGTCCCGACGGTGACGTGCGGCTGGTCGCAACGATCGCGACGTTCGTCACGGCGCTCGACGTCAACGTGTCGGAGCTGCGCCTGGAAGCGTTCTTGCCCGCCGACTCGCAGACCGCCGCGATTCTCGCCCGCCGCCACGCCGGCGTGCGTTGATTGTTCATTCGGGCAGCGATAGGGGTCATGGCCAGGTGAGGCCGCCGGTGACGGTGCGGACGTAGAGCCCGGCAGCGTGGCCGTGAACTGGGCGCCCAACGGGCGCTTAATTTCGCGGCGTTGCCGTCTCTACACCTTCGACAGCTATCGATTTACCGCTGAGGAGGAATGATGACGATTGCCGACAAGACCGTTCTGATCACGGGGGCCAACCGAGGAATCGGACAGGCGCTGGTCGACGAAGCTTTGACGAGAGGCGCGCGACGGGTCTACGCCGCGATGCGCCGGCCCGTGGCGCACCCCGATGAGCGCGTCACGCCCCTGCTCCTCGACGTCACCGACGCCGCACAGATTCGCGCCGCCGTCGAACGAGTGGGATCTCTGGACATCCTCATCAACAACGCCGGCGTGGCGCTCTACGACGACCTGAGCGACCGCTCCGTGCTCGAAAAGCACCTCGCCGTCAACCTGTTCGGCACGTACGACGTCGCTTCCGCATTCCTGCCCCTGCTGGCTCGCTCCAGAGGAGCCATCGTCAACAACCTCTCCGTCAACGCCTTGGCCCCGTTGCCGCTCATCCCGGCCTACTCGATCTCCAAGGCGGCCGCGTTCAACCTCACGCAATCGCTGCGCGCACTGCTCGCCGGTCGAGGCGTTCGCGTACATGCCGTACTGACCGGCCCGGTGGACACCGACATGACGGCAGGCCTTGACATCCCGAAGTCCGCACCGGGTTCGGTGGCGCGAGCCATCTTCGACGGAGTCGAGCACGGGGCGGACGACATCTTCCCCGACCCGATGTCCGAGTCGGTGGCGCACACGTGGCGCACCGGGGCGGCCAAGGCGATCGAGCGCCAGTACGCGGGGGTCCTTCATGCGCAGCCGGTCGGGAAGTGACCGGCGGAATCATCGTCGACTAGCCGGAACGGCCCTTGGCCGATGACGCCGTCCACCGGGTCCATGCGAGCCCGTATCCTCGGCAGCGTGGTCGACGACAGGCAGGGGCGCGGCGGTGAACGACGGCCGCGGCCGGGCTCCGGCAAGTGGTCGGGACCCGGGCGCGCCCGCTCGGCTCCGCCGAGGGGCGGCGGTAACGGCCAGCGCGCTCAGCACGAGGCGCCCAATCCGCCCAATGCGCCGGCGATCCCGCCCGACGTGGAGGCCCGACAACTGGCGCCCGAGATTCGTCGGGAGCTCAGCACCCTGGACCGCGCCACGGCCGACGCAGTGGCGCGCCACCTGGTCGCCGCCGGCGATCTGCTCGACGAGGATCCCGAGGCCGCCCTGGACCACGCCCGCGCGGCTCGGGCCCGTTCCAGCAGGATCGCCGCCGTGCGGGAGGCGGTCGGAATCGCCGCCTACCGCTGCGGCGACTGGGCGCAGGCGCTGGCCGAGCTGAGGGCCGCCCGCAGGATGGGCAGCAAGTCGTCGCTGCTCGCGCTGATCGCGGATTGCGAACGCGGCCTTGGCCGTCCGGAACGCGCGATCGAGCTGGCCCGCGGGCCCGAGGCGGCCCAGCTGGAGGGCGACGACGCCGACGAGTTGCGTATCGTGGCCGCGGGCGCTCGCGCCGACCTCGGCCAACTCGAGCAGGCCCTGACCGTGCTCTCCACGCCGCAGCTGGACCCCGGCCGCACGGGCGTGACGGCGGCCCGGCTGTTCTACGCCTACGCCGACACGCTGCTGGCGCTCGGCCGCAAAGACGAAGCGCTGCAATGGTTTCTGCACTCGGCGGCCGCCGACGTGGACGGCGTCACCGATGCCGAGGACCGCGTGAGCGAGCTGGCGTGACGTGAAAAGCCTTGCGCAGCAATACGACTGCCTGCTGATCGACCTCGACGGCACGGTGTTTCGCGGCGCCCGCCCGACGCACGACGCGGTGCGGTCGCTGGACGAGGTGGGCAGCCGCAAGCTCTTCGTCACCAACAACGCCTCCCGCAGCGCGGAGGAGGTCGCGGCGCACCTGCGCGACCTCGGCTTCACCGCGTCCGGCGACGACGTCGTCACCAGCGCCCAGAGCGCGGCGCACCTGCTGGCCTCGTTGATCCCGGCCGGCTCGCGGGTGCTCATCGTCGGCACCCAGGCGCTGGCCAACGAGGTCGCCGCCGTCGGGTTGCGGCCGGTGCGCCGGTTCGACGAGGAGCCCGTCGCGGTCGTGCAGGGCCTGTCCACGACCATCGCCTGGCCGGACCTCGCGGAGGCCGCGCTGGCCATCCGGTCCGGCGCGCTGTGGGTGGCGGCCAACATCGACCCCACGCTGCCCACCGAGCGCGGCCTGCTGCCGGGCAACGGCTCCATGGTGGCCGCGCTGCGTGCCGCCACCGGCGCCGAGCCCAAGGTCGCAGGGAAGCCCGCCCCGCAGCTACTGAACGACGCGGTCGCCCGCGGCGATTTCCGCGCGCCCCTGGTGGTCGGCGACCGGTTGGACACCGACATCGAGGGCGCAAACGCCGCCAAGCTGCCCAGCCTGATGGTGCTCACCGGGGTCAGCACCGCCCGGGAGGCCGTCTACGCCGAACCGGTCCACCGGCCCACGTACATCGGCGAGGACCTGCGCTCGCTGCACCGCAACGGTGACCAGCTGGCGGTCGGGCCGCAGCCGGACTGGCGCGTCGAGGTCGACGGCGAGGCGGTGAAGGTGGGCGCCAACGGCGCGGAGGGAGCCGGCAGTGGGGACGGGCTGTCGATCGTTCGCGCCGTCGCCGGTGCGGTGTGGAATTCCGACGGGCGGCCGTCGCGCATCGAGGCCGCCGACGACCGGGCCCGCGACGCCCTGCGGCGCTGGTCCCTGGACTAGCGTAGGAGCGCAATGACTATCGATCCCGATCAGCTTCGCGCTGACATCGACGCCCTGGTCGCCCAGCTGCCGGACCTCGCGAACCCGCAGAGTGCCGAGGACGGGCCGTCGCTCGCCGACCTCGAGGAGATCGCGCGGCGCCTGTCGGAGGCGCACGACATGCTGCTGCGCGCGCTGGAGTCGGCGGAGAAGGGCTGAGTGCGCGCATGGCACGCCGCGCCCGCATCGACGCCGAGCTGGTTCGGCGCGGGCTCGCCCGCTCTCGCCAGCAGGCCGCGGAGCTGATCGGCGCCGGCAAGGTGCGCATCGACGGCATGCCCGCGGTGAAGCCGGGCACCGCCGTCGCCGCGACCGCGGCCCTGACCGTCGCCGCCGAGGCGGAACGAGGATGGGTGTCACGCGGCGCGCACAAGCTCATCGGCGCGTTGGACGCGTTCGAAATCCCGGTCGCCGGCCGTCGCTGCCTCGACGCCGGCGCGTCGACCGGCGGCTTCACCGAGGTCCTGCTGGACCGGGGTGCCGCCGAGGTGGTGGCCGCCGACGTCGGCTATGGCCAGCTGGCCTGGTCGCTGCGCAGCGACCCGCGGGTGGTCGTCGTCGAGCGGACCAACGCCCGCCACCTGACGCCCGAGGCGATCGGCGGCAAAGTCGACCTGATCGTGGCCGACCTGTCGTTCATCTCGCTGACGACCGTGCTGCCCGCGCTGATTGGATGCGCTTGGCCCGCCGCGGATATCGTGCCCATGGTGAAGCCGCAGTTCGAGGTGGGCAAGGGCCAGGTGGGCGCCGGCGGCGTGGTCCGCGACGACGGGCTGCGCGCCGGGGCGGTGCTGAGCGTGGCGCGGTGCGCGCGGGACCTGGGCTGGCACACCGTGGGCGTCACCCCCAGCCCGCTGCCGGGGCCGTCGGGCAATGTCGAATACTTCCTGTGGTTGCGCGCCGAGACGGATCGGGGGCTGTCGGATGAGGGGCTGGAGGACGCGGTGCGTCGTGCGGTAGTGGAGGGCCCCTCATGACCCGCACCGTGTTGATGGTGGTGCACACCGGCCGCGACGAGGTCGCCGAGACCGCGCGCCGGGTGCAGAAAGTATTGGGCGACAACGGAATCGGGCTGCGGGTGCTCTCCGCCGAGGCGGTCGACCGAGGCCCGCTGCACGTGTCGCCCGGTGACATGCGGGACATGGGCGTCGAGATCGACGTGGTGGACGCCGACCCAATGGCCGCCGAAGGCTGTGAGCTCGTGCTGGTGCTCGGCGGTGACGGCACCTTCCTGCGGGCGGCCGAATTGGCCCGCAACGTCGGCATTCCGGTGCTGGGCGTCAACCTCGGCCGCATCGGCTTCCTGGCCGAGGCCGAGGCCGAGGCTATCGACCGGGTGATGGAGCACGTGGTCTCCCGGGACTACCGGGTGGAGGACCGCCTGACGCTCGACGTGTCGGTCCACCAGGGTGGCAAGGTGATCCGGCACGGCTGGGCGCTCAACGAGGCCAGCCTGGAGAAGGGCCCGCGCCTCGGCGTGCTGGGCGTGGTCGTGGAGATCGAGGGCCGGCCGGTGTCGTCGTTCGGTTGCGACGGGGTGCTGGTGTCGACGCCCACCGGGTCCACCGCGTACGCCTTCTCCGCGGGCGGTCCGGTGCTGTGGCCCGATCTCGAGGCGATCCTGGTGGTGCCCAACAACGCTCACGCGTTGTTCAGCCGGCCCATGGTCACCAGCCCCGAGGCGACCATCGCGATCGAGATCGAGGGCGACGGGCACGACGCCCTGGTGTTCTGTGACGGCCGCCGCGAGATGCTGATCCCGGCGGGCGGCCGGCTCGAGGTGAAGCGTTGCGGCACATCGGTGAAATGGGCGCGCCTGGACAGCGCCCCGTTCACCGACCGCCTCGTGCGCAAGTTCCGGTTGCCGGTGACCGGGTGGCGCGGGAAGTAACGGCGCTGCCGACGGTGCTCACTGCATGCTGACCGAGATCCGCATCGAATCACTCGGCGCGATCAGCGCCGCGGTGGGGGAGTTCGGCCGTGGCCTCACCGTGCTCACCGGCGAGACCGGCACCGGCAAGACCATGGTGGTGACGGGGCTGCACCTGCTCGGCGGCGCGCGCGCCGACGCCACCCGGGTGCGGTCGGGCGCCGACCGCGCCGTCGTCGAAGGCCGTTTCACCACAACCGATCTCGACGACGCCACGTCGGCGCGTCTGGACGGGATGCTGGACGCGTCCGGGGCCGAGCGCGACGAGGACGGCAGCGTCATCGCGTTGCGGTCGGTCAGTCGCGAGGGCCCCTCCCGCGCCTACCTCGGCGGCCGCAGCGTGCCCGCGAAATCGCTGGGGGACTTCACCACCGAGCTGCTCACGCTGCACGGGCAGAACGACCAGCTGCGGTTGATGCGGCCCGAGGAGCAGCGCGGCGCGCTGGACCGGTTCGCCGGCACGGGCCCGGCGCTGGAGCGCTACCGCAAGCTGCGCGACGCGTGGCTGTCGGCGCGCGGCGACCTCGTCGACCGCCGCAACCGTACCCGCGAGCTGGCCCAGGAGGCCGACCGGCTCAAGTTCGCGCTCAACGAGATTGACACCGTCGACCCCCAGCCCGGCGAGGACGACGCGCTGGTGGCCGACATCGTGCGGCTCTCGGAACTGGACACGCTGCGTGAGGTCGCGGCCACGGCGCGCGAGGCGCTGTCGGCCGAGGACGGCGTCGGTGCTGCCGAGTGCGTCGGGCGGGCCCGGGCGGCGCTGGAGTCGACGGACGACGCCGCCCTGCGGTCCCTGGCCGCGCAACTCGACGAGACTTTGACCGTCATCGTCGAGGCGGCGCGTGAACTCGGCGGTTTCCTCGACGAACTGCCGACCGACGCCAGCGCGCTGGAGTCGAAGCTCGCCCGCCAGGCCGAACTGCGGAGCCTGACCCGCAAGTACGCCGCGGACATCGACGGGGTGCTGCGCTGGGCCGGCGAGTCTCGGCAACGGCTGGCACAACTCGACGTGTCCGAGGAGACACTCACCGCACTGGAGCGCCGCGTCGACGAGTTGGCCGCCGAATTGACCGAAGCGGCAACCGATCTCGGCAAAGCCCGCCGAAAGGCCGCCAAGCGGTTGGCCAAGGAGGTCACCGCGGAGCTGTCCGGCCTGGCGATGGCCGACGCCGAGTTCACCATCGACGTCGCCGCCGACCCCGCGGCCGACCGGGACGACCCGGCCGCCCTGGCGCTGCCGTCGGGCGAGCTCGTCCGCGCCGGCGCGGACGGGATCGACCAGGTCGAGTTCGGCTTCGCCGCGCACCGGGGGATGACGGTGCTGCCGCTGGCCAAGAGCGCGTCCGGGGGCGAGCTGTCGCGGGTGATGCTGGCCCTGGAGGTGGTGCTGGCGGCCTCGGCGGCCGGCACCACGATGGTGTTTGACGAGGTGGATGCCGGCGTCGGTGGCCGCGCGGCGGTGCAGATCGGACGGCGGCTGGCGCGGCTGGCCCGCACGCACCAGGTCATCGTGGTGACGCACCTGCCGCAGGTCGCCGCGTACGCCGACGTGCATCTCGTCGTGCACAGCGTCGGACCTAGGGGAACCAGCGTGGTCCGGCGGGTCACCGACGACGACCGCGTCGCCGAGCTCGCGCGAATGCTGGCCGGCCTCGGCGACTCCGACACCGGCCGCGCCCATGCCCGCGAGCTGCTCGACGCGGCCCAGAGCGACAAGATCTAGGCTCGCGTTCCCCGCGAGCGTGCGTTGCTCCTATGTCAAGGAGCAGGTTTAGGCAGCTGTTTGCAGTGCGGGGTGGGGGTGGTGGTCGGCTCGCAGTCGGGTGAAGACGACGCGCGCCAGGCGGCGTTTGAGGCAGCGC
>NZ_CACRUY010000031.1 GCF_902652685.1 Mycobacterium sp. Marseille-P9652 | reverse complement strand
GCCGCCGTGGGCACCGCCCATGGCGTTCGCCCCGGCGCCACTTCCGCCGTACCCGCCGGCCCCGCGCAGGGGCACCTCACCCCGCACGTGGGCGCTGGTTGGCGGGGCCGCGGCGCTGACCGTGACCCTGGTGACGCTGGTCAGCGTCATGGCCACCGCCGGCGGCTCGGACACCACCGCCGGCCCGGCGGCACACCAACCGTCGACATCCGAGCGGCCGAGCCCCTCGACGACGACGACTCCGCCCGCCGGTCCGCCGGTCCAGGCCGAGGAGCTGCCGACACTGCTGCTGGACACCGGCGCGATCAACACGATCATGGGCACCCGCGACCTGGTGGTGAACCCCACCCTGACGACGACCCGCCTCTACATCGACACCACCGACCGGCCCGAGTGCGGCGGGGTGTGGGCCAACGCGAACAAGGGCGTCTACGCCGGGAGTGGATGGGTGGCGGTGCAGACGCAGTATCTGCGCGAGCCGGCCGACCCGCGCCACGAGGTCTTCCAATCGGTGGTCAGCTTCCCGACCGCGTCGGCGGCCACCGACTTCGTGGCCAAGGAGGCCAAGGGCTGGCCGCTGTGCAACGGCAGGTCCATCACCACCACGACGCCCAACAACCCGCCGCAGACCTGGTGGGTCGCCACCGTGAGCCACCACGACGGGCTGCTCACCTCCGTCATCAACCGTGAGGGTGCCCACGGATGGGGCTGCCAGCACGCACTGACCTCGCGCAACAACGTGGTGGTCGACGTGGAGACGTGCGGATTCTCGGTGCAGGAGCAGGCATCGGAGATCGCCGGCAAAGTCGCCCAGGGCATCCACTGACCGCCGGTCAAGGCACCCGAAGGGGAGATGACATGTCGAGCCACCCGAACACGCCGGCACCCGGAGGCCGGTCCTTACCGAATCCCGTTGCCCCGCAGGGCTATCCACACGGTGCGCGGGTAGATCCCTGGGCGCAGACCTGGGTCCGGCCCGTCGGCGTGCCCGTGGTCCGGCCACCGGCGGCGCCCGGCTTCCCCGCTGCCGCTCACCCGCCAACGGCGCCGCGGCCGGCCATCGCGGGCTGGCCACCTCACGGCTACCCGCCGATGGGGCCGCCGCCCCGCGGCACCCGGCGCAGGTGGGCGCTGATCGGCGGCGTGACGGCCGTCGTCGCGCTCGTCACCGCGGGCACCGGCGTGTTCATCGCCGTCGCCGACCGGTCCACCGGCCCCGCCGGCACGACCAGCGTCAGCGAGCCGCCCTCCGCGCCGCCGCCGGCACCGACGAGCGCCGCGACACCGCCGTCCGTCGTCCCGATCGACGCGCTGCCCGGGCTGCTGCTGGACCCCGCGGTGGTCAACGGCATCGAAGGCACGACCGCAATGGTGGTGCGCCCCGACCCAAACGCCGGTTCTGGCTCCGGGTTCGCCGACCTGCCGAGCAATCGACCCGAATGCAAGGGCGTCCAGCATCCCGCGATGGTGTCGGCGCTGCAGGGCAGCGGCTGGATCGCGGCGCAGACCCAGGTCCTGAGCGAACCCAACGACGACTGGAAGCACCTGGTGAGCAACGCCGTCGTCGACTTCCCCAGCGCACAGCTGGCCACCGACTATGCCGCCCGGCAAGCCGAGGCCTGGGGCCGATGCGCCGGAAAACCCTTGACCACCAACGCGGCCGGGGAAGGCCCGGTCACCTGGTCGGTGGGGCCGACGAGCGATCGCAACGGCGTTGTGAGCGTCGTGCTGACCCAGGAGGGCGCCGTCGGCTGGGGTTGCCAGCGCGCGCTCACCGCCCGCAACAACATCGTCGTCGACGCGCGCAGCTGCGGCTTCAACCGCACCGACCAGGCCGTCACGGTCGCCACGAAGATCGCCGAGCGCGTGCACGCACCGAACCCGTGACGCGCGGCCGTTTGGCCGCCGCGCGGGCGGGTATCGCCTGCCTCAACTACAGGAGGCGCGGCGTGAGTTATCTGGACATCGCGAAAGATCAAGTGCTCGGGGTCGTCAAGAAGGTCGTCGACGCCCAGCCGCCCCGAGCGACGGCGCAGACGGTCACCATCGCGTGCTCCCCGGAGCGGGTCGCGCAGTTCTGGGGTGACCCGCTGCAGATATCGGTCGTCCTCGGCGACATCGCCGAGGTCGAAACCTCCGGAGACGACCGGTACACCTGGCGGCTGCTCGAAGGACCGGCCGCGGTGTGGAATTCGCGCGTGGTGCGCGAGAACGACGGCGTCCGCTTCGTCGGGGGCGGCAACGAGCTCGCGGTCAGGTATCGGCCCGCACCGAACGGCCTGGGCACCGAGGTGACGCTGCGCGCCACCACCCCGGCACCCGGACTGCTGTCGGGCGCGGCGGCGTTCATGGTCCTCTACCGGCTGCGGGCGTTGCTGCAGACCGGCGAAGTGCCGACCATCCGGTGCAACCCCAGCGCGCGGGCGTCCGCGCGGTAGAGCGAGAGGTCAATCATGCGCGCATTGTGCTGGAACGGTGTCAACGACCTGTCCGTGGAGACGGTCGACGACCCGAAGATCCTCAATCCCCACGACGTGATCGTCGAAGTCCGGCTGACCACCACGTGCGGTTCGGACCTGCATTTCATCGACGGATACCTGCCGGGCATGCGCGAGGGTGACGTCTTCGGCCATGAGTTCATGGGCGTGGTCCGCGAGGCGGGCCCCGACGTGCGCGACACCAAGGTCGGCGACCGGGTGGTGGTGCCGTCGTTCATCGCGTGCGACCGCTGCTGGTATTGCGAACACGAGCTCTATTCGTGTTGCGACACAACCAATCCCAATGCCGAACTACAGCAGCCACTGCTCGGGTATCCCTCCGGTGGCATCTACGGCTACACCCACCCGTTCGGCGGCTACGCGGGCTCGCACGCGGAGTACGTGCGCGTGCCCTTCGGGGACGCGAATTGCTTTGTGATCCCCGGCGACATCACCGACGAACAGGCGTTGTTCCTGTCGGACGCCGTGCCCACGGGGTTCATGGGCGCCGACTTCTGCGACATCTCCGGCGGGGACGCCGTCGCGGTGTGGGGCGCCGGCGGCGTCGGCCTGATGGCCGCGCGCAGCGCCCTGCTGCTCGGGGCCGAACGCGCCATCGTAATCGACCGCATTCCCGAGCGGCTCGCCTTGGCGCGCAATGAGTTCGGCCTGGAGACCATCGACTACACCGCGGTGGACAGCGTCCACGAGACCCTGCGGGAGATGACGGGAGGCCGTGGACCGGACGCCTGCATCGACGCCGTCGGCATGGAGGGTCACGGCACCGGAGTGCAACAGCTGTACGACAGGGCCAAGCAGCTGCTGCGCCTGGAGACCGACCGCGCCACCGCACTGCGCCAGGCCATCCTGGCGTGCCGCAAGGGTGGCGTGGTGTCGGTGCTCGGGGTGTACGGCCTGACCGACAAGTTCCCGATGGGCGTGCTGACCAACAAGGGGCTGACGATGAAAACCGCCCAGCAGCACGGCCAGCGCTACATGGCGCGGCTGTTCGACTATGTCGAGCAGGGGGACCTCGACCCGGCGAAGCTGATCACTCACGACTTGCCACTCGAGGACGGCGTGCGCGCCTACGACCTGTTCAAGAACAAGAAGGACCACTGCATCCGCGTGGCGATGCGACCCGGCGTCAAGGCGGGCGGTCCCGCCGGCGAGAGGACCAGTGAGAGCCATGACCTCGCAGCCGCCCCTTCCTGACCCCGTCAACACCCCGGACCTCGAGCCGGGCGGAGGGGTCAGCCCGGGAGCCACTCCCCCCGCCGCCGGTCAGACACCAGGGGTGGCGAACCCGCACCCGCCCGGGCGGGGTCGCTTCACGCCCACGGGCGTCGTCTCCGTGATCGCCGTCTGCGTCTTCGTCGTGATCTTCCTCGCCGTGGCGGTGCTCCTCGTCATGAAAATGGTTGGCGCGACGGGCTGACCGTGCAACGGAACGGATGGGAAGGGGACGGGCATGACGGTTGACGCCGACGACGTTCGGCGACTGCTGGGCGCTGACGAGGCGGACGCGGTGCTGGTTTTGATCGAGGGGCGCGTCGAGGTCGTCGCGCCGGCGGACCTGGAGTCGCCCGATTACCGGGGGGCGCTGCAGATCGCGACCCGCGAGGACGTCCTGCAGCGGACGGGCGGAACGGAGCTCTCTGACCGCGAGCTGGCCGAGCAGGCCAAGGATCTCGACTCCGCGGTGCGCAACCTGGGCGGCTGACCGCGCCGACCGCGTTCGGCGATCCCCAGACCGCGGCCATTTTCCGCGATGTCCGTGATGAGCGGGCTTCGCCACAGTAGTCTCTGCGCGCGGGGGTGATTTGGCCGGCGGAAGGGTCGGAGCATGCGGTTGGTGGTCGATCTCAACAAGTGTCAGGGTTACGCCCAGTGCGTCCCCCTGGCGCCCGAGGTCCTGCGGATGGTCGGCGAGGAAGCCCTTGCCTACGACCCCAACCCGGACGACTCCCAGCGCCAGCGTGTGCTGCGTGCGGCGGCCTCCTGCCCGGTGCAGGCGATCATCCTCGAGGCGGATCCTCCGGCGGACCGGGACACCGAGTGAGCACCGCCTCGCTGGTCGGCCAGCTGGTCGACAGCTTCAAGGCCGATGGGCGCATCGTCATCGTGGGCGCCTCGCTGGCCGGCCTGCGCGCAGCGGAGGCGCTGCGGGACAAGGGCTTTCGCGGGGAACTGACCATCATCGGCGACGAGCCGCACGAGCCCTACGACAGGCCGCCGCTGTCCAAGCAGGTGTTGAAGGGCTGGGTCCCCGCGCACCACACCAAGCTGCCCCGGTTGCGTCCCGTCGACGCGAGGTGGCAGCTGGGGGTGGCCGCGGTCGGCCTCGACCGCTCCAACCGGCAGGTGCTCCTGGCGAACGGTGAGAAGGTCGACTACGACCGGCTGTTGATCGCCACCGGCACGCGGGCCCGCCCTTGGTTCAATGCGGAGGAGGCCGCGTTGCAGGGCCTGTTCACCGTGCGCACGTGCGAGGACGCCGCGAAGCTGGCCGCCGCGCTCGAGCGGCGCCCACGCCGGGTGCTGATCGTCGGGTCCGGTTTCGTGGGTTCGGAGATCGCTTCGGTGTGCCGCGAACTCGACCTGCCGGTGACGGTCGCCGAGCGCGGCAAGGCGCCGCTGGTCGGCGCGCTCGGCGGCGTGATCGGCGACATCGCGGCGCGCATGCAACTCGAAGCCGGGGTCGATCTCCGCACCGGAGTGGCGGTCGAGGGCCTCGAAGGCGACTCCGACGGCCACGTCCGCGCCGCCCGCCTGTCCGACGGCACCGTCCTAGACGTCGACGTGGTGGTCGCCTCCCTGGGCTCGATCCGCAACGTGGAATGGCTCGACGGCGCCCAGTTGGCCAGCGGGTTCTGGGGGGTGGCGTGCGATGCGGGCTGCCGGGCGTTCGACATCAACGGCGTGGTGACCGACAACATCTTCGTCGCCGGTGACGTGGCCCGCGCCCCGCACGTGCTCTACGAGTACCAGTTCATGTCCCAAGAGCATTGGGACAACGCCGTTTTCGGCGCCGAGGTCGCGGCCAACAACATGATCAGCCTGGAGCTGGGCCGTCGGCCGCACCTACCGCTGCCCTCGTTCTGGTCGGGGCAGTTCGGGGTCAACATCAAGAGCGTCGGCGTGTGCTCGTTCGGCGACGAGATCGTGTTCACGCAGGGGTCCATCAAGGATCTTCGCTTCGCGGCCGCCTACGGTTATCGGGGTCGAATCGTCGGCGCGGTGACGTTCAACCACGGCAAGTGGCTGCCGTACTACGCCTCGCTCATCGAGCGCTCCGCGCCCTTCCCCCCGCCGCTGCCCGGCTACGACCGCCCGGTCATCTTCGAGCCGATGCCCGCCCGCTTCCCGGATCCCCGCGAGCCGACCGCCTTTCCCGACGTCGTGCTGACCGGGCACGACCCGACCTCGCGCGGGGCAGAGTTCCGGGCGCCCCGCAAGCGCTGAGGAGGAGACGACGATGGACGCCGCAGCCGCCTGGGCCGAAGCGATGAAGTTCGAGAACCGCCCCAACCCCTACCCCTACTTCGACGAGCTGCGCAGGACGCCGGTGGCCAAGGTCGCCGAGAAGACCTACGTCGTCACCGGTTACCGGGAGCTGCTGGCCCTCGCGCACGACCCGCGGATCAGCTCCGACATCAGCCGCAGCCCGGCCGGCCTCCACGGTGACAAGTCCGAGCCGGGCGACGAGCACATGCAGGCCTACGGCCGCCAGGCCAGCATCATCGTGTCCGACCCGCCCGACCACGACCGAGCCCGCCGGCAGGTGATGCGCCACTTCGGTCCTCCGCACTCCCCCGATCTCATTCCGGGCATGGAGCCGTTCGTCGTGCGGCTGGCCAACGACCTGCTCGACAGGATCACCGCCCGCGGCGTCACGCGCATGGACGTGGTGGAGGACTTCGCCTACCCCATCCCGGTCGCGGTCATCTGCCAAATCCTCGGCGTGCCCGTCGAGGACGAGCCGATGTTCCACGGCTGGATCTTCGACTTCATGATGGGCACCGACCTCGGTCCGGAGGGCGCGAGCGAGGAAGGCCGCGCGCTGGCCGAGAAGGGCCGCGCCAGCACGGCCGCGCTGCAGGAGTATCTGGGCGCTCTGGTGGAGCGCTATGCGACGACCCCCGGCGAGGGCCTGCTCTCCAAGTTGCTGCACGACGACGGATCCGACGGCCCGATGTCGGTGAAGGAAACGACATCCAACGCGATGCTCCTGCTGGTGGCGGGTCACGATTCCACCGTCAACACCATCACCAATTGCGTGATGACGCTGCTGCGTCACCCCGGCTCCTGGGACCTGTTGGCCGACCGGCCGGAGCTGATCCCCCGGGCCATCGAAGAGGTGCAGCGGCTGCAGTCCGCCGTGCAGTTCTTCCCCAGCCGCAGCGCCACCGCCGACATCGATATCGGTGGCACCGTCATCCCGGCGGGTTCGGCGGTGCATTTGATCTACGCGGCGGCCAACCGCGATCCGCGCCGATTCGACGACCCGGACCGCTTCAACCCCCTGCGCCCGGACAACGAGCACTTCGGTTGGGGCAGCGGGATTCACACCTGCATGGGTGGGCCGCTGGCGCGACTGGAGGTCAACCTCGCCCTGGAGACCTTCCTGCGCCGCGTCGAGTCCCCGAGGCTGGTGGTCGACCCGCCGCCGTATCGGCACAACCAGGTGTTTCGCGGGCCGAGGCACTTGTGGGTCGACTTCGCCGGGATCGCCGGCCGGTCCTCGGGCGTATAGGCGACTCGGCGATCTATGCCGGCGAAAGCGTGACGGTGTCGCCGACGCGGATGACGCCGGCGCTGAGCACCTCGAGGTAGGCCCCCGCGCACGGTTGCGGCCCGTGACCGCCTGTGTCCAAACGGTTTTCGGCGGCCGGTGTGCGCAACGCGTGCGGGGCCCTGGGCAGCTGCCCGTGCTCCAGGGTGGGCACCACGCACCGCGACGTGGCCGTGAGCACCCGCAGCCTCACGTCCCCGACGATGACTTCGCTTCCGGCCCAATCATTTTCCGTGTAAGGCGGGTGGCCCGGCGGTGTCGCGATCACCAGGTTCGGCCGGTAGCGGAGCGCATCGACGCCGATGTGCTCGAGGGTGGCCGTGGTGATCGCGTGCAGCGGAGCCTCGTCCGTGAACGAGTCGCCCGGGGTCGCCTGGGCGATCTCGAGGATGCGTCCGCTGACCTCGGCGTCCAACCCCAGGTCGAGCAGTTGCTCGGGGTCGGGGCGTTCCAGCGTCGCCCCGTCGGGGCGCTGGCGAACCAGTCGGACCGTCCGCTTCGTCAGGCCCGACAAGACGTCGTCGACGCCGGGCTCGTCCGCGGCCACGCACGTCCCGTCGGGCAGTGCAATGCTCACCCGCTCGCCGTCGCGGCTGGCGGTGCACTTCAGCAGGTCGCGCCACAACCTGGCCTGCTTGGCGCTGGCCACATGGCCGGTCACGGCGTCGACCAGCGCAAGCCGCCGGTCCCCTTCGGCGCCGCCCTCGTCGACGAACAGGCTGCGCACGGATTCGCCGAGCATCGACTTCACCGGATAACGAAGCAAGCCTTCGACACGCATCTCCGCCGCAGCGGCACCGTCAATCACCCGTCCCCACCTCACTGTCACCGAACAGTATGCGGGAGACGGCGGTCAGCTCGGGTTTAGTCCGGGCAGTAGTTCGACTCCGCGGCGCTCACCATCGACGTGACGTCCGCGAACGTGATGCCCTTGGGCCCCAGCGTGTTGTGAATGTCCGTCGCAATCTGGTCCGGCGTCTTGCCCGCATTGCGGTCGGCGCAGATCTGATGGCCCACCGCGATGACGTCGGAGTCGTCCCCGGCCGGCCAGGTGAAGCCCAGCTTGTGCAGTTGGGCGATATACGCGTCGTCGGCGGCGTTGGCGAACGCGATTGCGGTGCTGGTGGAAAGGGCAGCGCCAACCACCACCGGGACGGCGAGCTTGGCGAACAAGCGACGTGCAGACATGTGAAACCCTTCTTTCCGTCGGGTCGAGGGGTGCCGCGTATATAAACGCGGCGGAATAACCCGCAGAGTAAAAATAGGAATACTTCAAACGCTTGTAAAGGCTCCGCTTATACCGGCTTTCGGGGCGGCGTGACGCGAACGACTACCCGCTCTTTACGGCCTTGCGACAGAAGCGATTCGATCACGGTGACAATTCGGTACTCGAAACCGTACTTGCGCTTGAGAAGTGACTCGATGCGCTTGACTTCGCCGGGATGGGTGATCACCTCGGCGGTACCCTCGGCGACGGGCAGGCCCGCGCGCACCTTCCCCGTTCGGCCGCACGGTGTGAGTGTGACGCGCGGATTGCGCCGGACACGCTTGACTTTCGCGGCGTCGGCAGGCGTCCAGAGACAGAGACCGTCGCCGTCCTCCACGACCCACATCGGCGTGGCGACCGGCTGTCCGTCGCGCTTGAATGTCGCCAGAGAGACGAACTTTTCGTCACCCAGCGGGCCGAATCGCGTTTCTGTCATGGCTTTTCACCCTCCATTACGACGCCGACCAACCACGCGCCGATGATGATGAGCTTCCTATCCGGGTGCGTCAAGATACGGCCGTGAATTCACGCACACAGAGTGGGCAACACTCTGCGATCGCACACCTCGGCCGCGCTCGCCGCGGCGTCGTTCATCGTCAGATGTTGACCGGTCAGAATTGCAAACGGCCGGCCCACGAGCAAATCGTCCGTCCGCGGCAAATCTTCGGCTGTGAGTGCTATGTGACGGACAACTGAACATTGCGGAAACACCCGGGTGCTAGTATTGCGACCGCAGGAAACAATTTTGAATTGTCACGATTTGTCGAAACATGCTTTTCGAACGAGGGAGGGGTAGGTCTTTGTGCTGGTGGGAACCGTATCGCACGCGTGGTGCGGCACCGGCGGGGCCCGCCGACGGGATATTATGCGGCGCGGCGCAGCGCTTCCGACGGTTATCGGGCTCGCCGTAGGGAGGGGTGTCTGCAATGGCCAATGATCGGCTGCACCGTTCTGTCAGCAAACGCATGGGGGCCTACAAGCGCTCCGCGACGGCAGATGCGGAGTCCGGAGCCCACGCGACTGCCGGCGTCCGGCGGGACGTCGCCAGCACCGAGGTCGATCCGACCGGGTCTGGTTAGGGGCCGGCATGGATTTCGCCTTGCTCCCACCGGAGATCAATTCCGGCCGGATGTATCTGGGCTCCGGGCCGGCCTCGATGATCACCGCGGCCGAAGCCTGGGACGGGTTGGCGTCCGAGCTGCACGCGGCGTCCGATGCGTATCAGTCGGTGGTGTCGGCACTGACGGCCGGTCCGTGGCTGGGTCCGTCGTCGGCCTCCATGGCGGCCGCGGCCGCGTCCTATGTCAGTTGGCTGAGGACGGCGGCCGCCCAGGCGGATGAATCCGCCGCGCTCGCCCGAGCCGCCGTCGCGGCGTATCAGGGAGCATTCGCCTCGACGGTCCCGCCGCAACTGATCGCCGCCAACCGCGCGCTGCTGGCGAGGCTGATCGCCACGAACCTGTTCGGGCAGAACACATCCGCGATCGCCACCACCGAGGCGCAGTACGCGGAGATGTGGGCCCAGGACGCCGCGGCGATGTACCAGTACGCGGGCGCGTCGGCGTCCGCGACGTCCCTGACCCCCTTCACCGCCCCCAGCCAGAACACCGACCCCGGCGGTCCGGCCGCGCAGGCGGCCGCCGTGGGGCAGACCGCGGGCGCGTCTTCCGGGCAGGTTCAGAGCGCGGTCACGTCGGTTCAGCAGACCTTCAGCGCGGTGCCCAACGCGTTGCAGGGCCTGGCGACCGCCGCGCCGGTGGCGGCCGCGCCGACGGACAACCTGGGGACGTTGTCCGACCTGATCACGGTCTTCGTCGACCTGCCGGCGGGCCTGGTGGGCATCTTCGGCGACATCCCGCTGAGCACGCTCGGCGCCGTGGCCCTGCCCGTCGACATCGTGAGCTACTACGTCGGTGTGCACACCGACGACATCGTCAGCGGGTGGAACGGCGAACAGAGTTGGCCGGGAACGGATCCGGCGCCGGTCAAACCCTTCCCGGCGACCCTGCTGAACCTGCCACCCGGCACCGTCCCGGCCGGTCCGCGGGTCTCGGCCGCCCTGGGCGAGGCCGGCACGGCCGGGAGCCTGTCGGTGCCGCCCACGTGGACCATCGCCACGCCGGCGGTGCGTCCCATGGCCTTCACCCTGCCGACCCTGCCCGCCGCCGCGGCCGGGGCGGTGGAGGCGGGGTCCGCGGCGGGATCGAGCACCTTCGCCCAGATGGGGTTGGCGGCTCTGGCCGGTCGGGCCCTCGCCGGAACGGTGGGGGGCGGCGGTAAAGGCGGAGCCGAACGCGTGCCCGCCGCCGCCAGCGAGGCGGGCGCCGCGCCGGGTGCGGCCCCCGACGGGGAACCCGAGACGACCGGACCCGCGCCCCGGCCGGTGGTGACGGGAGTGGCGGCCGAGCTCCGCGAATTCGCCAAGCTCCGCGACGAGGGAATTCTGACCGACGAAGAGTACGCCGAGCAGAAGAATCGACTGCTCGGTCGCTGAACCGCCGACACGACTTATCGCGATCATTCGAAAAGGAATGCGCTGCAATGGATTTTGGGATGCTTTCGCCGGAGGTAAACTCCGGCCGGATGTATGCCGGTCCCGGCTCGTCGTCATTGCTGGCCGCCGCGCAGGCCTGGGCGCAACTGGCCGACGAGTTGTACGCGGCCGCGGGCGGCTACCAGTTGGCGGTCACGGAACTGACCGCCGGCCCGTGGTCGGGACCCGCCGCGGCGGCCATGACGGCGGCCGCCCTGCCCTACGCGGAGTGGCTCGGCGGCACCGCGGCGCTCGCGGAGGAAACCGCCGCCCGTGCGACATCCGCGGTCGCCGCCTACGAGGCCGCGTTCGCCGCCACGGTGCCGCCAGTGGCCGTCGCGGCCAACCGCAGCCTGCTCGCGGCCCTGGTGGCGACGAATTTCTTCGGCCAGAACACGCCGGCGATCGCGGCCACCGAAGCGCAATACGCCGAGATGTGGGCGCAGGACGCGGCCGCGATGTACGCCTACGCGGCGTCGTCGGCGGCGTCGACGGCGCTGACCCCGCCGCGCCCCCCGGTACAGAACACCGACCCCGGCGGCCCGGCCGCTCAGGCGGCCGCGGTGAGCCGGGCCGCCGGCGCGCCGGCCGGCGCTGTGCAAAGCGGTGTTTCCGTTGTCCCCCAGGCATTCTCGGCGGTCCCGGCAGCGCTTCAGGGCCTGGCGACCGCGGCCCCGGCGGCTCAGGCGACCGACCCGCTGGGCCCGCTGACCGATCTGATCACGATCTTCGTCAGCGCCCCGAGCGGCCTGGCCACCCTGGGCGTGCTCTTCCCCGAATCGATCCTGGACGGGGCGGTCGACACACCCTTCGCCATCGCGGGCGCGCTCCTCAGCTTCCACACCGACGCCATCGTCAGCGGCTGGGACGGGACCCAGATTTGGCCGGGCACCGACCCCGCGCCCGTCCTGGATTTCCCGGCGACCTTGACGAATCTGAGCCCGGGCACGGTGCCGGCGGCGGGTCTGGGCGGGGTCAACACGGTCGGGGCGTTGTCGGTGCCGCCGGCCTGGACCGCCGCCGTCGCGGAGGTGCGCCCCGCCGCGATGGCGATCCCCCTCGCCGACGGCCTCGCGGCGGCGCCCGAGGGCTTCGCCTCGAGCGCCGCGCTCAGCGACATGGGTCTGGCCGCGATGACGGGACGGGCCATGGCCGGGCCGGTCAACGGCGGCGGCGACGGCGTACGGGTGACGGGCCGGCGCGTGACCACCGGCTTCGCCGAACCGGCGGCCGACGCCGAGCCGGACGCCACGCACCCCGAGCCGCGGGTCGTGGTCACCGGCGTCGCGGCCAGGATCCGCGAGATCGCCCTGCTGCGCGACGAGGGAAAGTTGGCCGACGACGAGTACCAACAGTTGAAGAACCAACTACTCGGCCGCTGAGGCCTCGGCTTCTCGATGGTGACACCGGTCGTGTAGAAAATGCTGGTGGAAGACCGTCCGCCCAGAGCCTACGACCCGTCGCGGCTGCGCGAGGCCATGGTGAGCCGGGTGTATCGCCGGGCGCAGGCCGAGGGCCAGATCCGGCTGCCGGCGGTTCCCGGCCTGATCGACGACTACGTCCAGTTGTGCGCCAACATCTGCGCCAGCCTGGGTGTCGCCTATACGCCCGAGCAGTCCATCCAGCTACGGACCGTGCTCGAGGCCGAACTGGCGAAGGCGTTCAAGGCCTCGCCCCGCTCCGACATCGTGGTTTCCTACACCGTGCCGTTCGGCACGGGACTGAACTACCGGGTGAAGGCGGACTGGCGCACCATCGAGGCCGACTACGAGCAGTGGGTCGGCTTCCGCGAACCGCCGCTATTCGGCACCGAGGCCGACGCCCGGGTGATGGCCCTGGCCGCGGAAGCGGCCGACCCGTCGTCCTACCGGGTGCTCGACATCGGTGCGGGGACCGGACGCAACGCGCTCGCCCTGGCCCGCCGCGGGCATCCCGTGGACGCCGTGGAGATGACGCCGAAGTTCGCGGAGGAAATCCGCTCGGCGGCGGACGCGGAATCGCTCGGCGTGCGCGTCATGCAGAGCGACGTCTTCACGGCCATGGAGGGCGTCCACGACGAGTATCAGCTGATGGTGCTCTCGGAGGTGGTGTCCGACTTCCGCACGACGCACGAGCTGCGCGGCGTCTTCGAGCTCGCGGTCGACTGCCTGGCGCCGGGCGGCCGCCTGGTGTTCAACAGTTTCGTGGCGCGCCCGGGCTACGTTCCCGACAACGCGGCGCGCGAACTCGGGCAGCAGTGCAACACCATGATCTTCACCTCAGACGAGTTGGCCAAGGCCGCGGACGGCCTCCCCCTGGAACTGATCGGGGACGACTCGGCCACCGAATACGAGAAGGCACACCTGCCCGAAGGCGCGTGGCCCCCCACCGGCTGGTTCGACGGCTGGGCCCACGGCCTCGACGTGTTCGACCTCGAGGCCGGGGAGTCCCCGATCGAGCTGCGCTGGCTCGTCTACCGCAAGACGGACTGACCGGCCCAAGCGGCCGCCGTCACTGCGATGCGGTGAGGTCGCGGGTGGCCGGGCCTTCCAGCAGCGTCCCGTCGGGGGCGAACCGCGACCCGTGCAACGGGCACTCCCACGCCTTGTCGGCGTCGTTCCAGTTCACGATCCCGCCGAGGTGGGGGCACACCGGCGACACGCGGTGCTCGGTGCCGTTGACACGGCACCTGGCCTCCAGATCCCACGGCGGCCCGCTGACCACGCCGCCCTCGTCCGCGCCGGGGCTGCGACGTCCGATGCGGGTGGCCGGCGTGACCCAGCCCTTCGCCAGGTCGAAGCCCACCTCGGCGTTGAACTGCAGTGCGGTGGTCAGTCCGGTCAACTCGTGCGGGCTCCAGCTGGCGAACGCGCGCGACCAGTCCATCCGCCCGCCCAGGACGCGGCTGGACAGCGCCAGCGCCGCGGCCGCGCCGTTGGTCATCCCCCACTTGTTGAATCCCGTTGCCACGAGGATGTTTTCGACGCCGGGAAGGATGGGGCCGACATAGGGCAGCGCGTCGATGGGGGTGTAGTCCTGCGCCGACCAGTAGTGGGTCTGCTCCGCTCCCGGGAAATGGGTGCGGGTCCAGGAGGACAACTCCTCCAGGTCCTTCGACGGGCTGCGGTTGCGGCCGACGGTGTGGCCGGCACCCCCGACGATGAGCCGCTCCCCGTCACCGGCGCGCGCGTAGCGCACCGAACGCGTCGGCGAGTCGGTGGAGATCATCATCGGGCGGGTGATGTCGCCCGGCACCCGGAAGGCCATGCAGTACGAGCGGCTCGGCTGCAGGCGGGCGAAGAAGCCGCCGCGGTCCAGGATCGGTATGCCGGTCGCCAGCACGAGCCGTCCGGCCTCGAGGTCGACGTCCCGCCCGTCCGGGTCGTTGACGGACACGCGCAGCGTCTCGCCGCGCCACGACACCCGCCGGACCCGGGTGTGCTCGACGATGCGTCCCCCGCGATCGGTGAACTCCTCGGCCAAAGTGTCTAGAAACGGCATGGGGTCGAATTGCGCCTGCTTCTCCAGCCGAACGCCGCCGTGGTACGGAAACGGCACCAACGCGTCGTCGTCCCACTCGACGGGCAGGCCGACCGCCTGGCAGGCCTTCAACTCCGCCTTGGCCGACGGCACACCCTTGGCGGACTGGGCGTAGGTGTAGGCGTCCTCGCGTTGGTAGGCGATGCCGCGCGACTGGCAGTGGCTGAGAATCCAGTCCTGACCCTCGCGGTTGCCGTCCACGTACGCGCGCGCCAGATCCTTGCCGTGCCGCGACAGGATCTTCGTCATGTGGGTGCCCTGCAGCAGGCTGATCTTCGCGGTGGTGTTGCCGGTGGCGCCGGCGCCGACCGTGCGCGCCTCGAGCACCAGCACCTCCCGGCCGGCGCGGGCCAGCAGCACCGCGGTCATCAGGCCGGTGATTCCCGCGCCGACGACGATGACGTCGGCGGATCGGGGCCCGTCGTCCAGGCGGCTTGGCGCCCAGGATGGTTCGGTCCGTTCGGACAGCCAGAGTGAAGTCACGACTGCACTGATACCCGGGCGGGGCGCCGGGAAACGGGCGCGGCCGCGGCGTGGGGCGTCACGCCCGCCTGAGTTGCGCCTTAGCCTCCTTGACCACCTCGCCCGCGGTGTGGTTATCGCGCTTCGCCTGGGCATACCGCTCCTCGGCCGCGGCCAGGTCCCGCTCGGCGTCCTGCAGCGCGGCGAGCGCGTCGTCACGGCGTTGCCGGGCGGCGTCGCGTTCGGTCCGGCTGCTCGCCAGGGCGTCGGCGGCGTCGGCCTTGGCACGCTCGGCGGCCGCCACGGCCTCGATCAACTTCTGCCGCCGGCGGGCGGCCCCGTCATCCTCCCGGGGGCGGGCCGACGCCTTCCCCCGGCTGGGCTTCGGCGCCGGGTCCTCCGCCGGCGCATCGGCGAACGCGCCGAAGCCCGTCCATTGCTCGGGCCGCGCCAGGCGACCGAGGCGCGCCCTGACGTCGGGGTCGGCGATCGCGGCCTGCAGCGTGCTGGTGAGGTCGTCGCGCGCGCTTGCCGACGGCGTCTCGACCCCGGCGGCGTCGAAGGCGGCGCGGGCGAGTTGATCGATGAGCCGGTGCTGCTCGGCCGACAGCTCGCGGATCTGGTCGCCGTCCATCGCCGCGTGCGCGGCACGGAGCCGGTCGCCGAGCTCGCCCAGCCGCTCCGCGGTGTCCTTGTGTCCGAGCGCCAGCCGGTTGACGATCCACGCCGACGTTGTGGGTTTGCGCGCGGCCGAGATCCGCTTGGCGGCGGCGGCGTCGCCGCGCTTCTTGGCCGCGGCCGCCAGCTTGGCGCGCTCCGCGGTGAACGCGTCGGGCGGCGCCCAGTAGAGCGTGTCGAGTTCGTCGTCGGCCATGACGCCATGATCTCTCGCCGGGCCGCCATGTGAGGCAGCCCCTGTTTCGATTTTGGCGCCCGGGGCTATGTGATGAGCAGCCCCGAGTCAGCAAGCACGACCGAAGGATCCGACCTTTCCCATGACGTCACAGAACAGCGACCGCGCCGTCCGGGCCCCTCTTGGCGGGCCGCGCCGGCTCTTGCTCGTCCTGTTCGCCTTAGTGGCCTTGGTGGCGGTGCTCGCCGGCTGCGGCCACCACGACGCCGCGTCCAAACAACCTGGGCCGGCTCAGGTTTCGATCACACCCGGATCGGGCGCGCGCGACGTCGACCCCGTCGCGCAGGTGACGGTCAAGGCCGACGCCGGCACGCTGACCGACGTCCGCATGGTCAACGAGAGCGGCAAGTCGGTGGACGGCGTGATGACGCCGGACAACACCGTCTGGAAGCCCACGGTCCCGCTCGGCTACGGCCGCACCTACACGCTGACGGTGACCAGTCGCGGGCCCAACGGCGCCCCGTCCACGCAGGTGTCGTCGTTCTCCACCCTGCAGCCGTCCAACCAGACCAAGGTCTCGTTCACCACCACCAACGAGGCGACGCTGAAGGACGGCGGCACCTACGGGGTGGGGACGGTGGTCGTCGCGCACTTCGACGAGAAGATCAGCGATCGCGCCGCCGCCGAGCGGCAGCTGACCGTGACCACCGATCCGAAGGTGGACGGCTCGTGGTACTGGGTGGACGGACAGAACGCGCACTGGCGGCCCGAGCACTACTACGCGCCGGGCACGACGGTCACGGCTGAGGCCAAGATCTACGGAGTTGCCTTGGGCGACGGGCTTTTCGGGCAGGACGACACGCGCGTGTCGTTCCGGATCGGCGACGCGCACGTGTCGATCGCCGACGACACGACCCACCAGGTCAGCGTCTTCGACAACGGCAAGCTGGTGCGGACGATGCCCACCTCGATGGGCATGGGCGGCACCGAAAAGGTGGGCAGCCAGACGATCTCGCTGTGGACGCCGCCCGGCATCTACACGGTGCTCGACAAAGGCAACCCCGTCGTCATGGATTCCTCGACGTTCGGGCTGCCCAAGAACTCCCGGCTGGGCTACCGCGAAACGATCAACTACGCCACCAAGATCAGCACCGACGGCATCTACCTGCACGAGCTCGACGCGACGGTCTGGGCGCAGGGCCATCAGGACACGTCGCACGGATGCCTGAATCTTAACGCGGACAACGCCAAATGGTTCTACGGCTTCTCGGTGCCGGGTGACGTCGTCGAGGTCCGCAACACCGGCGGACCTCCCCTGAAGCTGGAGCAGAACGGCGACTGGACGCTCAGCTGGGACCAGTGGCGCCAGGGCAGCGCCCTGAAGCCGGCCTCCTGAGGCCGAGCCCCAGAGGTACACCCCGCGGTGTGCGCCGCCTCACAAATTAGTCTTGACTCATTCCAGATAAGTGAGTCATTCTGAGGCGGTGTCATCGACGGCCGATCACGCAGAACGGTTGCGGATGGCCGAATTGCGGGTGACGCGCCCCCGGATCGCCGTGCTCGAGGCCGTGGAGGCCCACCCCCACGCCGACACGGAAACGATCTTCCTGGCCGTGCGCGTCGGTCTGCCCGACGTCTCGCGGCAGGCCGTGTACGACGTCCTCGGCGCGCTGACCTCGGCCGGGCTGGTGCGCCGTATCCAGCCGTCCGGATCGGTCGCCCGCTATGAGTCACGGGTCGGCGACAACCACCACCACGTCGTGTGCCGCTCGTGCGGGGTGATCGTCGACATCGACTGTGCCGTCGGCGAGGCGCCGTGCCTCACCCCGGCCGACGTCGACGAAGTTCTGGATGGATTCGTCCTCGACGAGGCCGAGGTCATCTATTGGGGCATGTGCCTCGATTGCTCGACAGCCAGTACCTAGCTCGCAGCCCGAATCACCAAGAAAGGAAAGCTGTGTCCGATATTTCCGAAAGCCGCCCTCCCCACGACGCCGGCAAGACGGCGAGCGCCAGCGAGAGCGAAAACCCCGCCATCCCCTCCCCTGAGCCGAAGGCGCGCGGGCCGCTGACCAACCGGGACTGGTGGCCCGACCAGGTCGACCCGTCCACGTTGCAGCCCCACAACCCCAAGTCGACCCCGTTCGGCCCGGAGTGGAACTACGCCGAGGAGTTCGCCAAGCTCGACGTCGAGGCGCTCAAGGCGGACGTCATCTCGGTGATGACCACCTCGCAGGACTGGTGGCCCGCCGACTACGGCCACTACGGCGGCTTGTTCATCCGGATGAGCTGGCACGCCGCGGGCACCTACCGCATCTTCGACGGCCGCGGCGGGGGCGGGCAGGGCATGCAGCGCTTCGCCCCGCTGAACAGCTGGCCGGACAACGTCAGCCTGGACAAGGCCCGCCGGCTGCTGTGGCCGGTGAAGAAGAAGTACGGCAACAAGATCTCCTGGGCCGACCTGATCATCTTCGCCGGCAACTGCGCGCTGGAGTCGATGGGCTTCAAGACCTTCGGGTTCGGGTTCGGCCGCGAGGACGTCTATGAGCCCGAGGAGATCCTGTGGGGCGAGGAGGACACCTGGCTGGGCACCGACAAGCGGTACTCCGGAGAGCGTGACCTCGCCCAGCCGTACGGCGCCACCACCATGGGGCTGATCTACGTCAACCCCGAGGGTCCCGAGGGCAAGCCGGACCCGATCGCCGCGGCGATCGACATCCGCGAGACGTTCGGCCGCATGGCGATGAACGACGAGGAGACGGCCGCCCTGATCGTCGGCGGGCACAGCTTCGGCAAGACCCACGGCGCCGGCTCCGGCGACCTGGTCGGCCCGGAGCCGGAGGCGGCCCCGATCGAGCAGCAGGGGCTGGGCTGGAAGAGCTCTTACGGCACCGGGGTCGGCAAGGATGCCATCACCAGCGGCCTCGAGGTCGTCTGGACCCCCACGCCGACCAAGTGGGACAACACCTTCCTGGAGACCCTGTACGGCTACGAGTGGGAGCTGACCAAGAGCCCCGGCGACGCCTGGCAGTTCGTCGCCAAGGGCGACGCCGCCGAGGGCGTCATCCCCGACCCGTTCGGCGGGCCGGGTCGCCGGCCGACGATGTTGGTCACCGACATCTCGATGCGGGAGTCACCGATCTATCGGGACATCACGCGCCGCTGGCTGGACCACCCGGAGGAGCTGGCCGACGCGTTCGCCAAGGCCTGGTACAAGCTGCTGCACCGCGACATGGGACCGATCAGCCGCTACCTCGGGCCCTGGGTCGCCGAGCCGCAGCTGTGGCAGGACCCCGTCCCGGCGGTCGACCACGAACTCGTCGACGAGCAGGACATCGCGGCGCTGAAGAGCAAGGTGCTCGAATCGGGGCTGTCGGTTCCGCAGCTGGTCAAGACGGCGTGGTCGGCGGCGGGCAGCTACCGCAACACCGACAAGCGCGGTGGCGCCAACGGCGCGCGCCTGCGGCTCGAGCCGCAGCGGCACTGGGAGGTCAACGAACCCTCCGAGCTGGACAAGGTCCTGCCCGTGCTGGAGCGGATCCAGCAGGACTTCAACGCCTCAGCATCGGGCGGGAAGAAGGTCTCGCTGGCCGACGTGATCGTGCTGGCCGGGTCCGCGGCGGTCGAGAAGGCGGCCAAGGACGCCGGCTACGAGATCTCCGTGCACTTCGCGCCCGGGCGCACCGACGCCACCCAGGAGAACACCGACGTGGAGTCGTTCGCGGTCCTCGAGCCGCGTGCCGACGGGTTCCGCAACTACGTCCGGCCCGGGGAGAAGGCGCCGCTGGAGCACCTGCTGATCGAGCGGGCCTACCTGCTCGGTGTGACGGCTCCGGAGATGACGGTGCTGATCGGCGGCCTGCGTGCGCTCAACGCCAACCACGGCGGCACCAAGCACGGCGTCTTCACCGACCGGCCGGGCGCGCTGACCAACGACTTCTTCGTCAACCTGCTCGACATGGCCACGGAGTGGAAGCCGTCGGAGACGTCGGAGAACATCTACGAGGGCCGCGACCGTGCCACGGGCGAGAAGAGGTGGACCGCGACCGCGAACGACCTTGTGTTCGGGTCGAATTCGGTGCTGCGCGGGCTGGCCGAGGTCTACGCCCAGGACGACAACCAGGGGAAGTTCGTCGAGGACTTCGTCGCGGCCTGGGTCAAGGTGATGAACAACGACCGGTTCGACCTGAAGTAAGCGCGCTCGGACGGACGGCGCCCCGCGGGTCACGGCTCGCGGGCGCCGTTCGCTTCGCGACACGTGCCGAGCCGCGCGCCGGTCCACGACACGGAAACCTCATACACGACACGCCGAATTTGGCCGCACTCGTTGACGTCTCGTGAAAGCAGATCCCCGCGGGTCACGGCTCGCGGGGCGCCGCTCGATTCGCGACACGGCACGCCGTGATCGACCGCCAGGGTGCAAGTCTCGCGGGAAGGGCGCCGCTGAGCTCAGCGGCCCAGGTCCCACTGGCCGAAGTCGGTCGCGAGGACGTCGTCGACGTCGACGTTGATGCCGCCCAGCAGCGGGCCGGGGTTCGACGGGGTGTTGACGACCGCCTGATAGAGCACCGCGGCCGGCTCACGCTCGCCGTTCGACCAGGCCTTCGTCTGCCACGCCCACTTGTGCCCGGGCGTCGTAGAGTTTCCGATCACGCCGTCCCTGATCGCCCACCCGCACACCTGCGAATCCCCGTATATGCCGGTGCGGTTCACGCCCAAGACGGAGTTGATCCCCCGAAACCATTGCACCCCGGGGCCATTCCAGGCGTTGGCGTCGATGGCTTCGTCGACGCTGAAAAAGATGGGCGCCGAGGGTGAGCCGCCCGCCGCGTTGTGCAAGCCCAGGGCGGTCTGGGCGTCCGCCACCCCGCCGTCGTAGCCGCGGGTGAAGTCGGAGGGATCCGGCCAGCCGGGCTTGCCGTACTGGAAGTTGCTCACGATCTGCAGGCCCGCGGCGCGCAGCGAGTCGGCGTACTCGCGCGTGATCGGCTTCGCCTCGAAGTTTGCCCCGGGGCGCGACGCCGACACGTAGTTCACCACACCGTCGTAGCCCGCCGCCTTGATCTCGGCCGGGGCGATCCGCTTCTCGGCGAAGTCGATGAGCCTCGTGGCGGCCGCCGAAGCCCGCGGCGCGCCGGCCGATGCCGCCAGGCCCAGCGCGACCGGTGCCAGGGCGTATTTGAGGACGTCGCGTCGGGTTGGCCGGGACCAGTCGTGCACCGCGCGATGGTAACAAAAGGGGACGCGCGCTCTCGTTTGCCCGTAGGCCTCACGCGCCCGGGCACGCACGCGTGGCCGGCGGGTCGGCGCCGGCGTTCTCGCGCCGATCCCCCAGCGCGGCGTAGCGGGCGCGCCGCGATGTCATCGGTGATATCGCTTCCGAGAGTCACCTATCCCCCCAGAGACATGGTCTCCCGGGACATGGGGTGTTCCCGATTCCGATAGCGCCGGTGATATCGGCGCGATTGCGTTGGCTTAGGCGGCCTAATATAGTCTGGACACATGTCCAGTTTGCCGTCACGGAGTTCGGGACCCCGTTGATCGCGACTGATTGGGGGGTGCCTGCCCGGGCCTTTTCACCGGCGGATAAGAGTTAAGCATGCGAATTGCCTTACTGTCCTACCGTAGTAAGACCCATTGCGGCGGGCAGGGCGTCTATGTACGACACCTCAGCCACGGCCTGGTTGAACTCGGGCACGATGTCGAGGTCTTCTCCGGCCAGCCCTATCCCGACCTGCTCGACCCGCGGGTGCGCCTGACGAAGGTGCCGAGCCTCGACCTGTACCGGGAGCCCGACCCGTTCCGGGTGCCGCGCCCGAGCGAGATCCGCGACTCGATCGACCTCTTGGAACTGCTCACCGTATGGACCGCGGGCTTCCCCGAACCACGGACCTTCACGTTGCGCGTCGCCCGATTGCTGGCCGAACGGGCGGGCGACTTCGACGTCGTCCACGACAACCAGAGCCTCGGCACCGGATTGCTGACCATCGCCCGCGCCGGGCTGCCGGTGGTCGCCACCGTGCACCACCCCATCACCCGCGACCGCGTGCTCGACGTCGCCGCCGCGCGGTTATGGCGAAAGCCGTTGGTGCGCAGGTGGTATGGCTTCTCCAAGATGCAACAGCGGGTGGCGCGCCAGATCCCGGACCTGCTGACGGTCTCGTCGTCGTCCGCCGCCGACATCGTCACCGACTTCGGCGTCTCCCCGGAGCAGTTGCACACCGTGCCGCTGGGCGTGAACACCGAGCTGTTCCGGCCGGGCGCCCAGCCCCGGCGGTCGGGACGGATCATCGCGATCGCCAGCGCCGACACCCCGCTCAAGGGCGTGCGCACCCTGCTGCACGCGGTCGCCCGGCTGCGCGCGAGCCGCAACCTCGAGCTGCGCCTGGTCGCCAAGGTCGAACCCAACGGCCCCACCCACAAGCTCATCGCCGAGCTGGGGATCTCCGACATCGTCCACATCACCAGCGGGCTGTCCGACGCCGACCTGGCCGCGTTGTTCGCCTCGGCCGAGGTCGCATGCATTCCCTCGCTATACGAAGGCTTTTCGCTGCCCGCCGTGGAGGCGATGGCCAGCGGGACCCCGATCGTCGCCAGCCGGGTCGGCGCGCTGCCCGAGGTCCTGGGGACCGACGGCACCTGCGCCGAGCTCGTGCCGCCCGCCGACGTCGACGCCCTCACTCACGCGCTCGGCGAACTGCTCGACTCGCCTGACAAGCGCCGAAGCCTCGGCAGAGCAGGCCGGGAGCGCGCGGTCAACGTGTTCAGCTGGGAGGCCGTGGCCGCGCAGACCGTCCGCGTCTACGAGCGGGCGATCGCGCGCACGGCCGTCGTCGAGGGCGAAACCCTATGCTGACGGTCGACTTCGACCGGCTCGGCATCGGGCCGTCCGTCAAGGTCATCGATGTGGGTTGCGGCGCCGGCCGGCACGCGTTCGAGGCCTACCGGCGCGGCGCCGACGTCATCGCCTTCGACCGCGACGCGTCCGAACTGCGCTCCGTCGAGGCCATCCTGCAGGCGATGGCCGAGGCCGGTGAGGCCCCTGCGTCGGCATCGGCGACGGCGGTCCTCGGGGACGCGCTGCGCCTGCCCTACGCCGACGAGACATTCGACTGCGTCATCGCCTCCGAAGTCCTCGAACACATCCCCGAGGACGACGCCGCGATCGCCGAACTGGTCAGAGTGCTCAAAGTCGGTGGCACGCTGGCGGTCAGCGTGCCGCGCTGGCTACCCGAACGGTTGTGCTGGCTACTGTCCGACGAGTACCACGCCAACGAGGGCGGGCACGTCCGCATCTATCGCGCCAGCGAACTGCGGGACAAGATCGCAGGCGGCGGCCTGGATCTGACGCACGCGCATCACGCGCACGCCTTACACTCCCCGTTCTGGTGGCTCAAATGCGCTGTGGGGGTTTCGAATTCGGAACACCCCGCCGTCACCGCGTATCACAAGCTCCTGGTGTGGGACCTGATGCGCCGGCCCAGGGTGACGCAGTGGGCCGAGTCGCTGCTCAACCCGCTGGTGGGCAAGAGCGTGGCGATGTACTTCACCAAGACGCGGGCGACGGAAAGTGACGCAACGCCGGGGTACGCCGTTGCGTCGGTTTGATCCGCCGGGCGTCCCGGGCGTCCTCACCCCGCAGGAATGTCGGCAGACCGCGCTCTCCATCGCCGCCGCGCAGGAATCGTCCGGCGCCATCCCGTGGTTCGACGGCGGCCACACCGATCCGTGGGATCACGTCGAATGCGCGATGGCGCTCACCGCGGCCGGGCTGCTGGAGCCGGCCAGGGCCGCCTTCGAGTGGAGCCGTCGCACGCAACGCCCCGACGGGTCCTGGCCCATCCAGACCCGCGCGGGGACGGTCGAGGATGCCAACAGCGACAGCAACTTCTGTGCGTACATCGCGACCGGGGTGTGGCACCACGTGCTGATCACCGGTGACAAGTCCTTTGCCGCCCGGATGTGGCCGACCGTGCACAAGGCGATCGACTTCGTGATCGACCTGCAGTTCGGCTACGGCGAGATCTACTGGGCGCGAAGCGAAGCCGGGCCCGTCGCCGAGGCACTGCTCACCGGGTGCGCGAGTGTGTTCCACAGCATCCGGTGCGCGCTCGCGCTGGCCGCGCTGATGGGCGAACCCCAGCCCGAGTGGGAACTGGCGCTGGGCCGGCTCGGGCATGCGATCGAGGCGCACCCCGAGGCGTTCACCGAGAAGGACCGCTACTCGATGGACTGGTACTACCCGATCCTCGGCGGGGCGCTGCGCGGGCCGGCGGCGGCCGCGCGCATCCGGCAGCGCTGGGACGACTTCGTGGTGGGCGACCTCGGCATTCGCTGCGTCAGCGATCGGCCGTGGGTGACCGGCGCCGAGACGTGTGAACTGGTGATGGCGCTCGACGCCCTCGGGCACCGATCGGCCGCGCACCGGCAGTTCGCGGCCATGCAGCACCTGCGCGAGGAAGACGGCTCCTACTGGACGGGCCTGGTTTTCGCCGACGGGAAACGCTGGCCCGAGGAGCGGACCACCTGGACCGGGGCGGCGATGATCCTGGCGGCCGACGCGCTGACCGATGCCACGCCGGGCAGCGCGATCTTCCGCGGCGACGGCCTGCCGCTCGGACTGCAGACCGACTTCGACTGCGAATGCGTGGTCAGCGGGCCGGGTCGCTGACCCGCTCCCCCGGCCGGCCGCCGGTGCGCTCCAGCACCCGCAGCGAACCGGCGACCCCCACCTCGCGGAACTGCCCGGAATCGATGGCGCGGCAATAGATCAGGTACGGCGGGCGACCGCCGTCGCGGGGGTCCGGGAAGACGTCGTGGATGGCCAGGGCGCCACCGATATCCACCCATTTCGCCCAACCGTCGAAGTCGGAGTTGGCGGCGTCCTCGGAATGGCCGCCGTCTATGAACAGGAAGCGCAGCGGCGACCGCCAGGCCCGGGCGACGACCGGCGACTTGCCCACCACGGCGACGACGTGGTCGTCCAGCCCCGCGGCGTCGAGGGTGCGGCGAAACGTCGGCAGCGTGTCGAACAGCCCGGTCACCTCGTCGACGAGCGCCGCGTCGTGGTACTCCCAGCCGGGCTGATGCTCCTCGGAGCCGTGGTGATGGTCGATCGTGAAGATCACCCCGCCGCCCTGCTGTGCCGCCGCTCCGAGCAGGAGCGTGGATTTGCCACAGTACGTGCCGATCTCGACGCCGATGCCGCCGTCCAGGTAGCGCAGCGCGGCGTCATACAGCGCGCGGCCCTCGTCGGCGGGCATGAAACCCTGCACCCCTTCGGCCATTGTGAACAGGCGCTCGGGGGCGTGGGCGTCGGTGTGGCTCATCGGTCGAACCTATCGGGCGGGGCATTCCGACCGGCAGCGGCATCGCCGAAACCGCCTTACCATCGTGCTGTGCGCGCTTTGCCCGCTCACCGATGGGTTCGCGGCGGTCCCGCGGCGCTGGCCGCTGCCGTCGCGATGTGGACGGCCGTCCTGCTGCCGTGGGGCGCGGGCCCGGCCGCGGCGGCCGATTGCCCCCAGGTGCAGGTGGTGTTCGCCCGCGGTCGATTGGAGCCACCCGGGACCGGGGCGCTCGGCGCCGCGTTCGTCAACGCCCTGCAGTCGAGGGCAGGCGGCAAGAACATCGGCGTGTATGCCGTCAAGTACCCGGCCGACACCGAGGTCGACGTCGGCGCCAACGACATGAGCCACCACATCCAATACATGCTCAACAGCTGTCCGAACACGCGGCTGGTGCTGGGCGGCTACTCGCTGGGCGCCGCGGTCACCGACGTGGTGCTCGCGGTCCCGTTCTCCGCCTTCGGGTTCGACAGTCCGTTGCCCGACGGCGCCGATCGGCACGTGGCCGCCGTCGCGCTGTTCGGCAACGGCAGCCAGTGGGTGGGCCCGATCACGAACTTCAACCCGGTCTACAACGACCGGACGATCGAGCTGTGCCACGGGGCCGACCCCATCTGCAACCCGGCCGACCCGAACACCTGGCAGGACAACTGGCCGCAACATCTGGCCGGCGCGTACATCCAGGCGGGCATGGCGAACCAGGCCGCCGACTTCGTCGCGAGCAGGCTTTAGGCGACGGAATCAGGCGAGGGGAATTCTCGACAAGGCCGTTGCTCGCCGATCGGAGGCGTTATGACCGCGGCTAAGGGTGCGGATCGTTATCGCCGAAAGAATGCGAATGCTGGAGCCGCTAATTGGTGCGAACCGAGCTCCATGCGGGATTGGCGGCGACGGAATTCGCTGCGATTCAGGCCGGGGTGTCGCCGCTCGAGTAGACCGCGAAATGACGCATGCGGGCGTTGGCGGCGGCGGAGGTCCTGATGCGCTGACGCGCCAGGGCCGACGGGTGGCGGCGCATCGCCTCGGTGAGCTCTCGTTTGCGGCGCTGCGCCGCAATCCATGTCGGGTGCGATTCGAGGAAAATAACCGTGCCCGCTTTGTCGTTCGCCACGATCGTCAACCCCCTCGGAGGAATTTCGCCTGTTACCACTGTGGTTATCGGCTTGTGATCCAGGATGCCCGGGCAATACTGAGACCAAACCATCGCCATGGATGAGAATTCGCCATGAATTCGCCGGCACCTTTCTCCTCGCCGCGGATCACCTCGCCCGTGCAGGTCACCCGTGGTGCACACACGCTAGCGGGGGCCACCGACAGATTTGCGAGTTCGGTTCCGGGGGCCGTCGGCTGCTATCGTCCCTTGCTTATGCCGGAGATGGATCGCCGCCGCATGATCGTGACGACGGGAATCGGGGTGCTGGCGGCCGCGCTGCCGGTCGCGAAGGCCCGGGCCGTTCCGGCCCCCCTGCCGGTGCCCAACGCCCCGAGCGGCCAGACACCGACGTACATCTTCCAGGACGAATTCGACGGCCCGGCGGGCTCGGCGCCCGACGGCTCGAAGTGGGCGATCGCGCGGGCCCGCGAGACGATCAAGGACCCGACCTACTGGGAGCAGCCGGACCACATCGGGCAGTACCGGGACGACCGCCAGAACGTCTTTTTGGACGGCAAGTCCAACCTCGTCCTGCGCGCCGCCAAGGACGGACCGACGTATTACAGCGGCAAGGTGCAGAGCCTGTGGCGGGGCGGCGTCGGCCACACCTGGGAGGCCCGCATCAAGCTGGACTGCCTCACCCCCGGCTGCTGGCCCGCCTTCTGGATGGGCAACGAGGGCGAGGGCGAGATCGACACGATGGAGTGGTACGGCAACGGCAACTGGCCGTCGGCCACCACCGTGCACGCCAAGGCCAACGGCGGTGAGTGGAAGACCCACAACATCGCGGTCGACAGCGCCTGGCACACCTGGCGGGTCCAGTGGGACGAGGCGGGCATCCGCTTCTGGAGGGACTACAGCGACGGGGCGCAGCCGTACTTCGACGTCCCGGCGAGCTCACTTCCGGACTGGCCGTTCAACGGGCCCGGCTACACCGTCTACCCGGTCTTCAACCTCGCCGTGGCCGGCTCGGGCGGCGGTGACCCGACCTCGGGCAGCTATCCCGCGCAGATGCTCGTCGACTACATCCGCGTCTGGTGATCACTGCGTGAGCAGTGCGACCGCGCTCCACGCCCGGCCCCCCGGGCGGCGCGGATCGGGCTGAGGCAGCCAGGACCACGGGCGCATCATCAGGGGCAGGCGGCGAAACCGGCGGGCGGCCACATACAGCGCCTCGAATTCGACCGTGCGCCAACCCAGTTGCTCGAAGAAGGCCAGCCCGTTCTCCGGCGCGAACTTGAAGGGCGCGTTCTCCAGCATGCCGGCCATCTTCTTGTTCATCATGGCCTTCAGGCCCGGGCCGGCGAAGTCGAGCATCCACCACGCGACCTCGGGCCGCTTGATCGCCCCCGAGAGCGCGACGACGTCGCTCTCCTCGAGGTACATCAGCAGCCCCTCGGTGAGCACCAGCGCCCGGGTAGCGCCGCGCAGAGCCTCGTCGAGGAACGCGTCGCGTGCTGTCGGGTCGGCCAGGTCGACGGGCATCCGGGTCAGGCGGCAGCGGGGCGCCTGGTCGGCGAGCAGGTCCGTCTTCTCCGCGAGGAGCTTCGGCAGGTCCGCCTCCACCCAGGTGAGGTCCGGCGGCAGGTCCAGGCGATACGGCCGGGTGTCCAATCCGGCGGCGAGGTTCAGCACCCGGTCGCAGCCGTCGGCGATCGCGTCGGCGATCGCGTCGTCGATGAGCTTGGTGCGCGCGACGAGCCACCAGCCGTTGCGGGTGCTGCGCGGCACGGCGGCGACGATCTTCCGCCCGTGCTCCCCGGCGAGGCGTTCGGCGAGCGGGTCGGTGAACAGCGCGTCGGGACGAGCCGATTCGGTGGCCCGATGCAGGGCCGTCCATCTCGCCGTGTCGGAGACGTGGGTGATCGTGTGCCCGGGGCCTGCCATACGTGCGTTATAGCAGCCCCGGGCTTACTGACCGGCCTTGCCCCCGGCCAGCCACGCTTCGGTCACCGTGCGGGTTTGGGGCGGCGGAAGGGGGGTGTCGGGGGTGCCGAGCTCACCGACTTTGACCGTCCACGCGGGCGACGAGCGGTCGATGCAACTGCCGGCGCCCTGGCTGGGGATCCATAGCACCGCGAGGTGCGGGCGGGCGCCGGTGCAGCTGTAGGCGCCCTCGTACCCGTCGGCGCGCACCCCCCACGCGCCGCCGTTGCGCAGCAGGCAGTGGGTGCCGTCGTCCAGCGTCAGCGCGAATGGCTCCGGGTTTGGGGTCGCCCGCACGGGCGGGAGCGGGCCGCCATAGGTCAAGCGATGCATCGTCTTTGCCCAGGGATCGTCGACACACAGAAGCGATCCGGGCGTCGACGGCCAGCACGTGCCGGCGCCGGCCGCGCTGGGCGAACAGGAGTAGACGTTGTCGGCCACCGCCGACGGCGACGGCGTCGTGCACTCGCTGACCGAGCCGACGTTTCCCGGAGGGGATGTGTCCCGATAGCCGTTGATCGGCTGCCCGTCGGGCCCGACGGCCATGATGGTGATCACCTCGGTGGGTGGCGGATTGGCGCTCGCCGTTCCGGCGACTGAAAAGAATGCCACCGACATCACGGCCAGTGGCACCAGCACAACCCTTGCCATCGCGTTCACCAGGCTCCTCACCTTCGAGTGCCCCCTTCGGTACAGGGTAGAGGTACGGTGCGCTCATGGCCGCACAAAATCGTCGCTTCCTCCTCCGCGAACGCCCGAAGGGGCGGATCGGTGCGAATACGTTCGAGCTCACCGAGGAGGCGATCCCCGAACTCGCCGACGGGGAGGCGCTCGTCCGGGTCGACTGGATCTCGCTCGACCCGACAAACCGCATGTGGATCAACGACACTCCCACCTACCTGCCCCCGGTGGGCCTCGGCGAGGTCATGCGCGCGGCCGGCCTCGGCGAGGTTGTCGCATCGAAGAACCCGAGATTCGAGGTCGGCCAGACGGTGCAGGGGCTGCTCGGCTGGCAGGAGTACGCGGTCGCGTCGGACGCGTCGTTCCTCATGCCGGTCGAGGTCGCCGAGGGCGTCTCGCCGAGCGCCTACCTGGGTGCCCTGGGAATGACCGGGCTCACCGCGTGGGTCGGGATCCGCGACATCGGCAAGCCCCGGCCGGGCGAAACGGTCGTCGTGTCGGCCGCCGCGGGCGCTGTCGGCTCGGTCGCCGGGCAACTCGCCAAGGCCGACGGCGCACGGGTCGTCGGGATCGCCGGCGGTCCCGACAAGTGCACGCTGCTCACCGAGCAACTTGGGTTCGACGCGGCCGTCGACCACCGCGCCGACGACTGGGCCGCCCAGCTCGCCGCCGCGACCCCCGATGGCATCGACGTCGACTTCGAGAACGTCGGCGGCGACCTGATGGACGCCATCTTCGCGCGGCTGAACACCCACGCCCGGGTCGCGCTGTGCGGCATGATCTCCGGCTACAACGCCGCCGATCCCCCGCCCGGCCCGCGCGCGTTCGGGAATCTGCTGATCCAACGCGTCCACCTGCAGGGGTTCATCGTGCTCGACCACTTCGGCCGGGCGGAGCAGGCGGCCAAGGAGATCACCGGCCTGATCGCCGACGGCAAGCTGACGCCGCTCGAGACCGTCATCGAGGGTTTCGAGCAACTGCCGACGGCGATCAACATGCTGTTCGACGGCAAGAACCTGGGCAAGCTCGTCGTCAAGATCGGCTGAGGCTCAGCCGAATTCGAGCAACGTGTAGGCGCCGCGCAACGGCTTGGTCGGGCCGAACCGCCAGATCGCCGGGTACACCGACCCGAAGAACGCGCCGCGGCCCTTCGGCATCGGCACGTCGTGCACGGCGCGCACGCCCGGAACGGTGTGCGGCAGCCGCGCCAATTGGCGTGTCGACAGGCTGAACGGCATGGGCGGCACCCGGTAGCGCCGCGACGAGCGCAGGCCCTTGCGCGCGACCGCCTTGACGATGGTCGGCGGCAGGTCGAAGAACATCTGCCCGCCGGGAAACCGCTTGGCGCACTGGGCGATCAGGTCCATGGCCTGCTCGGGCTGCAGGTACATCAACAGACCTTCCGCGGTGAGGAACACGCCGTCGCGGGTGTCGACGTGGTCCATCCACGAGTAGTCCAGCACCGACTGGGCGAGCTCGGTGATCCGCGGGGAATGCGGCAGCAGGCGCCGGCGAAGTTCGATAACCGGCGGCAGATCGATGGAGAGCCAACGGAATTGCGCGTCGGGCAGCGCCCGCTCCAGCCGCCAGAAGGAGGTCTGGAAGCCCTCGGCGAGGGCGACCACGGTGGCCCGCGAATGCGCCGTCAGGTAGTCGATGGCGCATCCGTCGACGGCCAGGGAGCGCAGCGCCATCTCCTGGCCCTTGCGCCCGAACTTCTCGAAGTCGAAGTCGATCGCGTCCACCAGGTGGATGGCCATCGGGTCGTCGATGATCGGGTCGGCGTGGCCGGCCTGGTGGGCCCGTCCGTAGAGCGTGAGGAGCGCGGTTTCCGAGACGCCGGTCAGCTGGCTGGCGTCGACCCCGCGGGTGGTTCGGCGCTCCATCGGCTCGTCACCGCCGGAAGAGGTAAGCGACGACCGAGAGCACGAGGGAGCCCACGACCGAGACCAGCAGCATGGATACCAACGGGATGTACACGCGCACGTTGTCACGCTCGATGCGGATGTCGCCGGGCAGGCGGCCGAACCACGACAGCCCGCCGGTCCAGATCAGGACGCCGGCGAGCACGATGATGATGCCCGCCAGTACGACGAACGGGCCGAGGCTCTTCTCCATGACGGCGGGCTAGTTGTCCGCCGCCGCGGGGTCGACCGCGACGGCGATCTCGTTGCGACGAAGCATCGGCACCGTCCAGGGCGGGTCGTAGAACCAGGCCTCGGGCTTGCCCGTGGGCTCGATGCCGTTGTCGCGCAACGTGGTCAGGAGCTCGGCGGTGCGCGCGGCCACCGCCCTGGCGCCGCGATCGCCGCTGAACTTCAGCACGGCCACCGTCTCGGGCGGCACGTCGACGAGGCGGACCTCGTCGTCCTTGGGCGTCGGCAGCGTGTCCATCGTCCACTTCGACGGCATGAAAAACCGGATCACCCAGCCGTTCTCGCCCGAACCGGACTGAACGACCGGCGCGGTCATCGCGATCTGCTCGCCGCCCTTCGCCGACTGCTGGCTGACGGGAGCGGTCATCGCGATCGTCTGGTCGCGGCGGTTTCCGCCGAAGATGTAGCCGGCCAGCCGCCGGAAGCCGACATTGCGGGCGCGCATCTCGTCGGCGCGGACCGTCGTCTCGGCGGCGATCCGCGGGCCGTAGCGGCGTATCTCCACGGAGTCGGTGAGGGGACGCCGGGTGAATTCCGGCTCCTCGGTGCCGGCGCGCACGCCGACCACCGCCAAAAGCGACTCGACCACCTGCTCGCCGAGCTTGACTGGGTTGATCATCGGGACCATCTAGATCGTTGCCTTCCGTCTTCGGGAGGGAATCTACGGCTGGCCAGCCCACACAGTGCCCTCTCCGACGCCCACAGTAGCGCCGTCCTCGGGCGCAACGTTGGGATCGGTAGCCGTCGCCGCGGTTTGTACTTACCCGCAACGACGCCACTGGGGCGGCGCCTGAAGAAAGGAAGTCAACCAATGAAGATCGTGCCCACCAGCATCGAAGAGCAGATCAACCGGGTCGACCGGCAGCGCAGCCTGTACTTCGGCATCAGCGCCGGCGTGGTGGCGCTCTGGAGCGCGTTCCGCCTGTTCTGGGTGCTCTACATCGGCATGACGTTCGGGTGGTTCCTCGGTTCGATGGTCTTCCAGCTCGTGCTCTGGGGCGTCATCGGCACCGCCGCGGCGATCGCGGCCGTCGGGTTCCTGACCCGCTACAGCAAGGGATCTTGACGTCCGCCCCGACGAACCTCCCGACGAACCGGCAAGTTCCGAACCTGTTCAGGTTCGGAACTTGTCCGTGTGAGGCCGGCCCCTCAGCGCACCTGTTGGATACGGATGAGATTGCCCGCCGGATCGCGGACAGCGCAGTCCCGAAGCCCGTACGGCTGCTCGGTCGGCTCCTGCACGATGTCCGCCTCACCGGCCTGCAGGCGCTCGAACGCGCCGTCGAGGTCCGGCGTGGCGAGCAGGAGCATGGCGTAGGTGCCCTTGGCCATCATCTCGGCGATGGTGCGCCTCTCGTCCTCGGTGATGCCGGGATTGGCGGCCGGCGGGTTGAGGACGATTGACGTGTCGGGCTGGTCGGGTGGGCCCACGGTGATCCACCTCATCTGCCCTTTGCCGACGTCGAGGCGCACCTCGAAACCGAGGACGTCGCGGTAAAAGGCCAGCGAGGCTTCGGGATTGTCGTGTGGCAGGAAGCTGGAGTGGATGGTGAGGTTCATGCGCTCACGTTAGGTCCGCCGCGATGGCGGGCGCTTCTCGATTCCTGATCGGTCTGCTCACCTGTTTCGACACGCAGGGTGGTAGCCCCGCCGTCGGGTCGGCGCCCTCCGCGGCCCGCCGCCGGTACGCGCTGGGCTGCACGCCGACCAGCTCGGTGAATCGGGTGCTGAACGTACCCAACGACGAGCAGCCGACTTCGAAACACACCTGCGTGACGCTGAGGTCACCGTGCCGCAGTAGCGCCATCGCGCGCTCGATGCGCCGGGTCATCAAGTAGGAGTACGGCGATTCGCCGTAGGCGCGGCGAAACTCGCGGCTGAGGTGCCCGGCGGACAGGTGCACGCCGCGCGCAAGCGCCTCCACGTCCAGCGGCTGCGCATAGTCTCGGTCGATCCGGTCACGGACGCGACGCAGCAGCGCGAGGTCGCGCAGACGCTGCGCCGCGGTCGGTCGGCTGGCCATGTTGTCGATCGTGCCATCGGCGGCCGGGCGATGTACCCCTCGCCCAGACAAAAGCCGTGGCGAGCCCCGTCGGCGTGTCTTCGCAACTGGTTCAGTGTCGCGAGCCGTGGCGCGCGAGGTTGTGCGCGCGAACCGTCTAGGGCCTGACGGCGCTTCGCCAGGCGAGCGGGTTGAGCTCACGGTAGGGATCGGTTTCACGCACCCGCATGAGGTCGGCGAGGAGCCCCTCGACCGCCCGTTGAGTTCGGTCCTTCAGACCCGTCACCCAATCCTGCGCACCGGCACTCGCCGGTGCGGTGCTGTCGATCGGCGCGCCGAAACGCAGGTACATGCGCCGCGGCCGGGGAATGAGTGTGGGGCCGATCCCCCGCAGCAGCGGCATCGCCATGTCCGGACGGCCGTTCAGCCTGCGGCCCAACGCTTCGCTCAACCTGCCGTAGGCGCTGTCGCGGGTGGTCCAGCTGCGGTAGACGTCGTCGCCGCCGACCAGGCCGACGGGCACGATCGGGTAGTCGTTCTCCGCCGCGAGCCGCGCGAATCCCTCGCGGCCCTGCCAGCGCAGGGTGTACTCCTCCCCCTTGAACTTGGGGATCTCCCGGCCGCCGCCGGGAAACACGAGGATGGTCTGGTCGTTGCGCATCAGCTCGCGCGCCGTCTCGGGTGCGCCGACGACGCCGCCGTACGCCGCCATCAGGTCGGCGGGCAGCCCGCGCATGCGCCCGAACCCGCGATCGGCCAACGGCCGCACACGTTTTCCGATCGCCCGTCGCACCGCGTCCGAGATCAAATAGATCTCGGAACCGAACTGAGTGTGGTTGCCCACCAACAGGAACCGCCCATCGCGCGGCAGGTGTTCCAAGCCGTCGACGTACGGCTGGGTGAGACCGAGCACGGGACGCAGACGATCGGTCGCCGTGTCGAGGACTCGGCGCAGCGCCCGGACCCGCGCGCCCGGCTCCATGATCGCCGAGACGTCGGTGTGCTCAACCACGATGGTCGGCCTCGGGGCGGGAGAAGACGACGCTCATCGACGGGGGGCCGAGCCGGGTCTTGGTCGGCAGGATCTCGACGCCCATCGCCGGGTCGGCCGCGCGGCCCAGGGCCCGCATCGCCGACGGGCTGTAGGCGCGCAGGGCGCTGATGAAGCCGTCGTGCACGGTCGGCCAGATCCACGACCAGGGCACCAACGCCAGGTTCATCGGGAGCGCGAGCACCGGAAACAGCATGGTGGCCAACGGGTTACGCCGTTGCAGGTCGATGACCAGGAACCGCTTGCCCACCCGGGTGGCCTCCGCGATGGCGCGGCAGGCGACGGCGGGCGGCAGGTGGTGAAACGCCAGGGCGAACACCACCAGGTCGTAGCTGTCGTCGGCGGCGTCGATGGCCGTCGCGTCGATCACGCGGGTGTGCGCCCGCGGGTGACTCCCCAGCGCACCGGCAGCGATGTTGGCCACCGAGTCCGGGTTCACGTCGCTGATCGTGACGGTGGCCGTCGGGTGTTGCCGCAGGATTTCCGCGGACAGCCGGCCGTGGCCCGCGCCCAGCTCGAGGATGCGCGGATTGGGCAGGTGCGCCACCAGCTCGAGCGCGACCCTCGCGTTGTTCTCGTGCTGCTTGGTGCGGGCGCCCAGCCGGTCGAGCGTGCCGATGACCTTCTGCTTGATCTCGTCCGGCACGTCGTCGCGGTCCAGATACTCCAGCGCATCGGTCTGGAATCGGCGGTCCAGCCACGACGCGTCCGGGCCGCCCCGCGGCATTCGCGCTAGTTCCTGGTCCAACACGTCGTTCGTCGTCATCGCCGGCACTCCTGTTCGCTGATGTTTCCCGACCACTATAACAAACGAACCAGTTCGTCTGTCTATGCTGTATGCGTGAGAACCAAGACCGAACTTCGCGGTGAGATCCTCGCCGCCGCCCGCGCGGAGTTCGCGCAGTACGGCCTCGCGGGGGCGCGGATCGACCGCATCGCCCGCGCCGCCAGTGCCAGCAAGGAACGCCTGTACGCGCACTTCGGCGACAAGGAGACGCTCTTCCGTGACGTCGTCGCCGCCGACGGGGCGGAATTCTTCCGCGCCGTGGAGATGCGTCCCGACGCGGTGCCCGAGTTCGTCGGCGACCTCTTCGACCTTGCTCAGCGCCGGCCCGAACACCTGCGGATGATCACCTGGGCACAGCTGGAAGGCTTTCCGCTCGACAAGCCGGAGTTCGACGGCGAGCATCCGCCCGAGCTGGCCATCGCCGCGCTGGAACAGGCACAGGCCGCCGGCCAGGTCGACCCGCGTTGGGAGCCCAAGCACCTGCTGGTGCTGCTGTTCGCGGTCGCCCTGGGGTGGGCCCACTGGCCCGACCCCGCGTTGGCGACAAGCGATCCCGAGGCCCTCGCCAGCCGCCGCGCGGCCGCCGTCGAAGCGGCGGCCCGCATCGTCAAGCCCGCCGAGCGGGACTGAAAGCTCTGCGGCGCAACGACTTAAGCCTCGACCAGCTCCGGGTGGAACCTGGCCGCCATCCGCCGTAGCCCGTCGCGCCAGTCGACGGTCGTCCCCCCGATGAGCTCACCCATCAGGGTGGTATCGGTGGGATTGCCCCGAAGCGCATGCTCGCTCTCCTCGAACATCGGCTCCTTGCCGATGAGCGACCCGAGGTAATGCGACCATTCCTGGATGCTGACGGTCTGCTCGCCGCACCAGTTGACGGTGGTGGCGGGGACCGACGCGACCGCGAGGAGCTTCGGGATGGACGCGATGATGTCGTCCTCGTGGATGGGGTTGTAGCGGGCCGGTTCGCCGGGCGGGACGGGGATCGCGATGCCGGCCAGCATCATCTCCATGTGGTAATACGGCCAGCCCCCGTTGTTGCCGTAGGGGACGTTCAGTCGGGCGATCGTGGTCGGCAGGTTGAGGATTCGGGCGGTCGAGCGGGCGACGACCTCGCCGGCGATCTTGGAGATCGAGTAGGTGGGGAACAGAAACTTGTGGTTGTCGCCCAGCGCGGCGCCCTCGGTTCGGGGTTCGTCGTCGGGCGGGTCGTAGACGGCGGCGGACGAGCAGTGCAGGAACGCCTTTGCGCCGCGGCAGTGGGCCATGAGCAGGCCGACCGACTCCGCGTTGGCGGCCAGGTCCTTGTCCCAGTGGCCGCTCTTGGCGACGGCCAGGTTCAGCACGTACTCGAAATCGTCTGGGAGCCCGGAGAAGTCACCCGCTGCGAGGTTGACGGTCTGGCACCGCACCCCGGCTTTCTCGAGGGTTTCGCGTGCGGCGGGGTTGCTGAAGCGTGCGATGCCCCAGACCTCGTTGTCGGCCGCGAGGGCCATCGCGATGGGAGTGGCGATCTGCCCGGTGGGGCCGGTGATCAGGATCTTGGATCCGCGCATGCGCTGATGGTAGGCGACCTCGCGGCCGCACGTAATCCGCGCCCCCGAACCGATTAGGGCCGATGGTCCCTACTGTCGGGGACGTCGGTGCGCCATCATTCGGAACATGACGCAGCCTGAGGATGTCCCGGTTCGCCCCGTGGCCGAGACGGCGCCCCCGCGCTACGACGAGACGCCCAGTCGGCTGCTGCAGGTGGCCGCCGTGGTCGGCATCGTCGCCGGGGTCGTATTCGTGGTGGCGGTGGTGTTCTTCGCCGGTTTCTTCCTCGGTGCGTCGGCGCACGGCTACGGCGGCTGGCGATTCGGCGGTCACATGGGCGCCGGCGGGCGCGCGGGCACCTGCCCCATGATGAACGGCGGCGATGGGATGCCGGCCGGCCCGATGATGCCGGGCGGGATGATGGGCCCGGGCATGATGGGCCCGGGCATGATGGGGCCGGGCGCCGTCCCGAGTCCGCAGCCGAGCACGCCGGCGACCCCCACGCCCCGCCCGTAGCGCGGCCAGCGGTCGGAGCGACTTCTCCGCTTTTTGCTCGGCGGCGCGGTAGGGTCTCGGCATGGCCGTCAGGGGTCGCATCGACCTGCGGCTCGCCACGCAGGTGTTGCTGCTGCAGCTCGTCGTCGTGACCCTGACCCTGATCATCGCGTTCGGGTTGTTCGCCGTGTTCAACCGCCAGCGTCTGGACAGCCAGTTTCACGTCCATGCGCTGGACATCGCCCGCGTGGTGGCCTCTTCCCCGACGGTGATCAACAACATCGACCGCTACAACGACCCCACGTTGACCGCGAGCTCGGGGCTGGTCGACGAACTCGCGACCGGGCCGATCGAAAGTGTGGCGTCGCGCGTCGAGCAGCGCACGCACGTGCGGTTCGTCGTCGTCGCCAACAGCCACGGCATCCGGCTGGCCGATCCCGACCGTGAACGGTTGGGTCGCCCCATCCTCGCCGATATCAGCCAGGCGACCGCCGGGCACGAGGAAGTCACCCACGACTCCACGGTCTTCGGGCGGGCGATAGTCGCCAAAGTGCCTGTCCTCGAGCCAAATACCGATCGGGTGTTAGGCGTGGTCGTCGTCGGCCTGTCCACCAAGTCTTTCGACGACCAGTTCTCCAAGAACCTGCGGGTGCTCGCCGGGATGGCCGGTGCGCTTCTGCTGGGCGGGCTGACGGGATCGGTGCTGCTCTTCCGACGTTGGCGGGGGCTGACGCTGGGCCTGCGGCCGACCGAAATCGTTGAGCTGCTGCGCAGTCAGGCCGCCGTCCTTCAGGGCATCGGTGAAGGCGTGCTCGCGGCCGACGCGTCGTGGAAGACCACCTTCATCAATGACGAGGCATGCCGGCTGCTGGACATCAGCAGCGAACCGGGCCGCCCCGTGGACGAGATCGGGTTGACTCCACGCCTGATCGACGTATTCAAGGCGGCCGACGCGACTCCCACGTTGGCCACCGTGGGTGAGCGCATCGTCGTGGTTTCGGCGCGGCCGGTGACGCGCGAGGGACGCGAGCTGGGAACCGTCTTGGTGGTGCGGGACCGGACCGACGTGGAATCGCTGACCCGGCAACTCGACGCCGTGCAGGTGATGAGCACCGTCCTGCGCGCGCAGCGCCACGAGTTCGCCAACCGGCTGCACCTGCTCACCGGGTTGCTGCACGGCGGTCACGTCGACGAGGGGCTGCGCTATCTGGAGGAGCTCCTCGGGTCCGGTCCCCTCGGGTCGGCGGTAGCTGGCATCGAGTCCATCCGTGATGCCTACCTGCAGGCGTTCCTGGCGGCCAAAGCGGCTGCCGCGCGCGAGGCCGGGGTGACGCTGACGATAGGTGAAAACACCTGGGTGGCAGGCAGTCTCGTACTTCCGGTCGACGTCACCACCGTGATCGGGAACCTGCTGGATAACGCGATTGACGCGGCGCGGACCAGCGCCAACGCGACCAAGGAAGTGGAGATCGAACTGCTGCAGGACGGTACGACCCTGCACGTCACGGTGGCCGACAGCGGCGACGGCGTCGCACCCGAGTTCGTGGAGCACCTCTTCACCGAGGGCGAGAGCACAAAGCCCGACTCCGGCATCCCCGGCGGCCGCGGCATCGGACTTGCGTTGTCGCGCCAGATCAGTCGCGCCGTCGGTGGCGACCTGTGGCTGTCCAGTTCGGGTAACCCGGCCCTGCGACTGCGGGGCGCGGAGTTCATCGCGCGGCTGCCGGGAGTGATGGTTGAGGAGGCACAATGGGCGACGCAGATCTGACGGTGCTTGTGGTCGACGACGATTTCCGCGTCGCAAATCTACACGCCGAGGTGGTCAATACCCTGCCCGGCTTCACCGTGACCGCCACGGCGAACACCCTCGAGGCCGCGCGCAAGGCCGTTCACGAGGAACCCGCTCTCGATCTGGCGCTGGTCGACGTCTATCTTCCCGACGGCTCCGGGATCGACTTCATCCGCGAATTGCATTGCGACAGCATGGCGTTGACGGCGGCGACCGAGGCGGCCACCATCCGCGCCGCCATGTCCGCCGGCGCGCTCAGCTACCTCGTCAAGCCGTTTGCCACCACGGATCTTGCCGCCCGGCTGGCCGGTTACGCGCGCTACCGCAAGATCATCGGCGGCCCGAACCTGGGGGCCGCCGACGTGGACGCGGCCCTGGACGCGCTGCGTCCCAGGGTCGCTCCCCCGCAGCCGGCCACCATCGCGGCCTCGTCCACCAAACAGCTTGTGCTGCAGGCGTTGCGCACGTCGAGCACGCCGATGTCGGCGGCGGAGGTTTCGGCCGCCATCGGCATCTCGCGGGCGACCGCCCAGCGGTACCTGGCGGCGCTTGCCACGACCGCGGAGGTGACCGTCGGCTTGCGCTACGGGACGACGGGCCGGCCCGAGCAGGAGTTCGCCGCGGCCCCGGCGCGGCGACCCCGCCCGCCGCGCTGAGGCCGCGCTCAGCGCGCGACTTGGCCGGCCAGCCGCCGCCGGTGCGCGGGCCCGACGCGGCCGGCGCGGGACCTGCGACGGCTACCCGACGCGTCGCCCCGAGCGAGTGTCCGCCGGCGGTGAGCCGCCGAACGGCGAATGCTGGCTGCCACCAGCGTGTGTGACATGTCGCCGTGGACGCACGCGGCCACGGTGGGGTCAGTGGGGACACGACTCTCGGCGGCGGGCGTGCGGGCGTGGACGACTTTCTTCGGCCTGGAAGGCCACCAGTTCGCCTGGCCGATCATCGCCGCCAGGGCCGGCACGGTGATGGTGCGAACAACGAATGTGTCGATCAAGATGCCCATGCCGATGATGAATCCGGTCTGGACCATGGTCGAGAGGCTGCCGAACAGCAGGCCCGACATCGAGGCGGCGAAGATGATGCCGGCCGAGGTGATGACACCGCCGGTGGAGCGGACCGCGCGGATGATGCCCGAGCGCACGCCGGCGCGTGACTCCTCCCGGATTCGCGTGATCAGCAACAGGTTGTAATCCGCCCCTACGGCGACCAGCACGATGAACGCCGTCGCCTGCACGTTCCAGTAGATCGGCTGGTGCAGCAGGAACTGGAAGAAGAGCACCCCCACCCCCACCGCCGACAGAAACGAGATGACCACGGAGGCAATGAGATACATCGGGGCGACGATCGCCCGCAGCAGCAGCACGAGAATGAAGAAGACGACCACCAGCGTCATCACGACGATCAGGCGCACGTCGTCGTCGTAGTAGCTGCGGATCGCGCTGTACATCGGAGTCGTGCCGACCATCGAGATCGACGCGTCGGACAGCGAGGTGTTCGGCTGCGCACCGCGGGCCGTGCCGAGGATGGCCGGAACCTGATCCATCGCCGCGGTGCTGAACGGGTCGAACTTCGTTTCCACCAGGTAGCGCGCCGAGTGGCCGTCGGGCGAGATGAACATCTTCGCGGCCTTCTTGAACTCGCCCGAGGAGAGCACCTGCGGCGGGATGTACATGCCCGCCATGGATTGCTGTGAAGCGTCGCGCTTCATCGACAGCAGGACGTCGGCCGCCTGGTTCATGCCCAGGCCCATCTTCTTGGTCTGGTCGACCAGCGTCCGCACGCCCTCGGCCAGCCGCCGGCTGCCGTCGGCAAGCGCGTCGGCGGTCTCCTGCAGCCGCGCGATCCCCTGGGAGACGCCGGCCGCGCTGCCACCGGCACTCCGCAGAGCGCCGGCCGCCGCGGCCAACTGGCCGCCGAGACTCTGGACGGCTGACTGCAGGCCCGGCATCGCCGGCTGCGCGTCGGGGACGACGGCGGTCAGCAGTGGGGCGGCAGCGTTCGCGAGGGCGCGCAGGTTGTCCAGTTGCGTGGCCGCGCCGGCGAGCTGCTGGCGGGCCTGCGCGACGGTCGCGGCCGCCCGTGTCATGGGCCCGCTGGCGGCGCGGACCTGGTCGCGCACCTCGGCCAGGCTCGATGCCAATTGGTCGGCGCCCTTGGTCAGCGCATCGAGATCGGTGGCCCGGTCGCCGATCTGCGTCGAGGCGTCCTGCAGCTTGTCGCCGACCGCCCCCGCCTGGGTGCTGAGCTTGGTCTGATCGAGCGGCTGACCGTCCGGCCGCGTGATGCCGCGCACCGCCGCGATATTGGGCAACTGCGAGACCCGTTGCGCCATCTGGTCGAGGTCGGCCAGGGCCCGCGAGGTCCGCAGGTCGTGCGGCGAGCGGACATAGATGTACTGCGGGAGCAGCGCGCTGGTCGAGAAGTGGCTCTGCATCGTCGAGAATCCGACGTTGCTCGGCGCCGACTGCGGCAATTGCAGGCGGTCGTTGAACGTGGGCCGCAGGAAGGCCGCGCAGCCGGCCAGCGCCACCAACACCGAAAGACTCGCCAGCAGATGGGCTTTCGGCCGGCGGACCAGGTGAACGGCGGAGCGCTGCCACAGGCGACCGGTCAACGGGGGCCGCGGCATTACCCATCCGCGCCTGCCGGCGAGCACCAGGACGGCCGGCAGCAGCGTGACGGCGGCCAGGAACGCGACCCCGATCGAAACGGCAAGGGCGGGGCCGATGCTCGTGAACGCGGGCAGCCGGGTGAAGACCATGCCGCAGAACGTGACGGCGACGGTGGCCGCCGACCCGGCGATCACCTCACCGATGGAGCTCAGTGCCCGCTGCACGGCCAAGTCCGAGTCGGTGCCGGATCGGATGTACTCGTGGTAGCGGCTGATGAGGAAGACGGCGTAGTCGGTGCCGGCGCCGAAGATCATGGCGGTCATCAGCGCGATCGTCAGCGCGGACACGCCCAGCCCGACCTGGGTCAGCCCCGACACCACGCCCTGTGCCGATACCACCGAAACCCCGATGGTGATCAACGGCAGCACCACCGTCGCCGGTCGCCGGTAGATCACCAGCAGGATGCCGAGGACGAACAGGGCGGTGACGATCTCGGTGACGTGCATGTCGCGGGCGGTCAGAATCGACATGTCGCCCACCATGGCGGCCTGTCCCGTCACGTCCGCGGTGAGCCCCGTGCCCGCGGTGGAGCGCTTGACGATGTCGTTGATCCGCTGGTAGGCCCGTGACGACTCCGGGGAGCCGGCGGGCGCGCGCAGCACCACCGCAAGGTAAACCGCCTTGTTGTCGGGGCTGACCATCAGCGCACGCAGCGCGGGGGTGGTCGCGACGTCCTGGACGCCGGCCACCTCATTGGACTGGGCGCGCAACGTGTCGGCCAGCTTCCGGTAGGTGGCGTCGTCCGCCGGCTGCAGACGCCGGTTGTCGCCGAGCACGACGATCAGGACGTTCTGGGCGGATTCGCCGAAGTCCTTCGCCATCTGCTCGGCCGCGGCCATTGCCTTGGGCGGCAGCGGCTGCACGGTCTGCCCTTCGACCACCTTCGTCAGCGGCGCGAAGGTCAGGGCCAGCGCGGCCAATACGGCCGCCCAGGCGGCGATCACGAGCCAGGGCGCGCGCACGACGACGCGACCGAGCATCCAGAACGCACCGGCCCCGGTATTGACGGCGGACTTCTCAGACATGGGAGGACCTTTCAAAAGCGTCGGGCCGCGAAGGGTTTCGCTTCGGTTACTCGGAACTTATGGCGCCGCGCGCAGCCCTGTCTCGCTTGTCGGCGATAGTCGGGATTAGCGACGATTCACCGGTTTTGCGCATTGTGCTCTTGGTGTTTCGGCGGGCGGTCAGCCCTACGCGCCACAGAGCTCGCGGCAACGCCAGTCGCCCGTCGCGGTCAGCGAGAAGTCACTCAGGGCGCCCGAAAAGGCTTGACGCAGTTCGATATCGGTGGTGCACCGACCCGGCTGATAGGCGACGACCGAGACGAACACCTGGCCGTTTGCCCGGCCCGACGCCAGGGACAGCATTCCGCCGAACCGGTTCATGGCGGCGGTGGTCGCGTCCGGGTGGGGAGCCTTGACGGCGAAGTGGTCGGCTTTGGTGCCGTCCGGCCGCGAGACGGCCGGGTCGATCACGCCGACGTTGGATGCGACGACGGTGCTGGGGCCGCCGGCGGCCACGCCGGCGATTCGCCGGATCAGCCACTGCGGCATCAGAGGGACAAGGGGCAGCAAGTCCCGCCGCGTGTCGGGGTTCTGGCGGCGGTCGGTCAGTGCGCGCTTGGTCGCGGCACGGATGTCGCGCAGGTCCGCCGTCGCGGTGGCGGGGTCGGCTGCGATGTCGACATTGGCGACCGCGTTGGCGCGGGTGTCGCCGGTCGTGCGCTCGTTGACCGGTATCGCCACGGTGACCGAGCCTTCGGCGGCGACGCGGCCGATGCGCTGCGCCAACGTCGCCGCGACCCCGGCCAGCAGGCTGTTGCTGGTGCCCCCGAGGGCGTTCGCGCGGGCGTCCCAGTCGTCGGCGTCGACGAAGACGGTTGCCGTGGGCAGGCTGATGGGCCGGTCGGTTCCGCTTGGCGGCGCGGTTGGTGGGGCGACCGGTTGCGCGCCCGCCCTCACGCGTCGCACCGCAGCGACGAAAGCGCGCGCGATGCGCGGGATGTCTCGGGCGGTTTGGCGGGCGTCCTCGCGCAGCGCCTGCCACGGCCGGCGCGATCCGGCGCCGGGCCAGGCGATGGGGTCGTGACGGCCGGTGGCGGCGTCGGCCAGGGCCTCGCACAGCCCGATGCCGTCGGTGAGGCAATGCGGCACCACCAGGCTGATCCCCGCGCCGCCCTCGGTGAACGGCAGCACCGCGAGGCGCCATTCGGGGCCGCGTTCGAAATCGATGGGCGTCGCGGCCTGTTCGGCGAGCCACTCGTCGAGGCCTGCGCGCGACCGGGGTGTCGCGACGACCTCGAGGGTCGACCGGCCGCTGGCCGCGATCCAGCGGTGGCGGCCGAAGGGCAGGGCCGAGCGCTCGATCCGGCGGGAGAGCCGCCCGCGCCGAAGGTTCCGGTGGAATCGCCGCACGCCGTCGAGGTCGACATCGCGGTCGTAGATCCAGATGCACTGCAGGAGTCCGACGACGCCGGTCGCCCGCTCGAGGCTCGCGAAGGTGTGGTCGAACAGGTCCAGTGTGGTGTCCATTGTTCTTTCGATTCCTTTCCGTGTCATCCGGCCGCGAGCGCCGCCGCGGGGGCCGGCCAGCCGTGAGTCGCGTGCAGAGAGAAGTCGTCGAGCGCGCCCCAAAGCGCCTCGGTGAGAATCTCTTCCGTGTTGGGACGGCCCGGCTGATAGGACTGCACCGAGACGAAGACCTGTCGGTTCACCCTCGCCGACAGCAGGGCCAGCACACCCCCGGTGCGTTCCATCGTCGCCCGGGTCATGCCCGGGTACAGCGACGTCACGGAGACGTAGTCGGCGTCCGTGCCGTCCGGCCGGTTGACGGCCGCCGGGGCGGCGCCCAGGTTGGACGAGACGACGCCGGTTGCGCGCCCGGTGGCGACCGCGAGGCAGGCCCGGGCGAGCCGCTTGGGCAGGAGCGGTACCAGGGGCAGCAGGGGCAACCGCTCGTCGGGAATCTCGTGGCGACGGGTCAGCGCGTCCTTGATGGCAGCGCGGACCTGCCGCAGGCCCGTCGCCGCCGCCGCGGGGTCGACGGTGACGTCGACGTTGGCGACGGCGTTGGCGCGGGTGTCGTCGGCGGTCCGCACGCTGACGGGGATCGAGAGGGTGACCGAGCCGTCCGCGGTGACGCGTCCCACCCGTTGGGCGAGCCGGGCGCCCAGCCCCGCGAGCAGCGCGTTGCTGGTGCCGCCCAGGGCCTCCGCGCGGGCGTCCCACTCGTCGGCGTCGAGGAAGATCGTCACCGTGGGGATCGCGACCACTTCGTCCGGAGCGGCCGCCACGGCCGGTGCCGCGGTGGGCCGTCCGTCGCCCTTCCGCGTGCGCCGCGCGAGCCGTGCCGCGGTGAACGCGGCGGCGACAGCCCGGCCCGTCGCGGGCAGGTCGCGTGCGGTCTGGCGGGTGTCTTCGCGCAGTGCCCGCCACCGCCGGCGTGACCCCGCGTCGGGCCAGTCCATCGTGGCGTCGTAGCCGCAGGCCGCTTCCACCACCGCCAGGCAGCCCGCCATCCCGTCGGCCAGTGAGTGCAGGGCGACCAGGCTCACCCCGGCACCCCCGTCGGTGAAGGGGAGCACCGCAAGGTGGAACCCGGGGCCGCGCTCGGCGTCCAACGGCGTCGCGGCCTGCTCGGCGAGCCAGGCGGGAAACTCCGCGCGCGGCCGGGGTGTCGCGACGATCTCCAGTGGGGAGTTGTCGCGCGGGGCCACCCAGCGGTGGCGGCCGAACGGCAGGGGCGAGCGTTCGATGCGGCGCGCCAGCCGTCCGCGCTGAAGATGTCCGTGGAACCGGCGCAGGCCGGCGATGTCGACCGGGCGGTTGTACACCCAGACGCACTGGCCGATGCTCGTGACTCCGGCCGCCCGCTCGAAGCGGAAGACGGTCTCGTCGAACAGGTCGAGTAGGTTGCTCATGGTGGCGATCCTTTCGGTTACGGGGATTCTCAGGTCAATTGGTGGCGACCCGCTTCGCCCGGCTTCGCCGCGCTCGCGATCGCCACGAGGCTGATGACGGGCAAGCCGTGGGCCGAATTGGCGTGGTCCGCAACGGCATTTACCCAGTCGGGGGTGGTCTTGACGGCATAGGAGAACGCCTGGGTGAGGGCCGCCAGGTAGCGGTGCACCGACTTGCGCGCCTCCGCGTTGTCCGGGAACGAGATCGTCGCGGTGGTCTTGTCCGTCTGCCGGTTGATCCACAGGTTGATCCCGCCGTGTGACAGGTTGTCGGCGTAGGTGCCCCAGTTGGTCTCCTCGAACAGGCTGAAGGCGGGGATCTTGCGAAAGTCCATGAAGGACACCATCATTGCGCGCGCGGTGGGCGGCTCGACGCCCAAGTTGAGCGGGGCCGCCAGCTCGAGCGCGCGCTCAACGGGCACGTCGGCAAGGGGTTTGGCGGCATTGAACGACTGCTGAGCCGCCCGGGCCGCCTCGGCGAAGGTGGCGGTGCAGATCGGCACGCTGACCGGGACCAGGTTGGCGAACCAGCCCACGGTCATCGAGTCGACACCCGGCGTCCGCGTGTCATACGGCGTGAACCCGTGATACGTTGCTGCGCCGGTGAACTCGTGCTCGGCGAAGGCGGCGCAGGCCAGCACTCCCCCGCTGAACCGGGCGCCGGCCGCGTGGCAGGCGATCTCGAACGACTCGGTGTCGGCGGCGTCCAGCAGGTCGACCGTCACGAAGGCGCCCTTGCTGCCGGCCCCGGTTTCGCCGACGGGCAGCGGGAACGCCGGCCACTCGCCCCCGGCGTCGAGTGCGAAGTCGACCCAGGCCTTGACCTCCGGCGAGGACAGGGTCAGGTCCGCGAGCCCGGCGTGCTGGCGCGCGGCGTAGCTGCGGTAGCTCGCCACCTGGGGGATCGCGACCGCGTCGGCGCCCGTCCGCGACAGGTGCTGGTACATCATGTGGACGTCGAAGAAGATCAGGCCGGCCGACATCCCGTCGATGTGCAGGTGGTCGACGCTCGCGTAGAACGTGAAGTAGTCGGGGTGCTGGACGATGCCGAACGTGAAGCAGTCCCACTCGAGGGTCCCCCGGGTGTTGGTCAGCGCGTGCGTGCGGACCTGGTCGGCGTCCATGTGGCCGGATTCGGTGGGCACGAGGTCGATGTCCATGGGGTCCTCGATCGTGCGCCGGACGATGACGCCGTCCTCCAGCTGAAACCAGTCGTGGTAGGCGTCGTGCCGGCGCACGTGGGCGTTGAGCGTCGCCGTCATCGCGGGAATGTCGCACTCCCCCGGGATGTCCCAGGCCACGACCATCAGCCGGGGCAGCTCCACCGACCGCCGCGCTGCGTCGTAGGCGGCCCGCAGGTGCCGAGCCCGCTGGTAACTCGGCGCCAACTCGCTGTGCGGCGCGTTGAGGGCAGCCGCGCGAGCGGGGGCCGAGGCGCGCCACGTGACGACCCGCCCCTCGCCAGGCTGCCACCCGTTGATGCTTCCCAGTGCGACCATTGTCCTGTAACCCCGTCCTGTCCGTGCGAGTCACATTGTCGTGAGCGGTATTTCGCCTCCGGCACCGCGATGTGCGGTCGATCCGGTGATCTGCTGCAACCGAAATTACGGCGCGGCGGCTCGGGAGTCGCGCTTGTGGGCGATAGTCGAAATAAGCGACGATTGCCCGGTTTTGCGCATTGTGCTCGGAGGGCGGTCCCCGTCACTCCGGCGTGGCCGCGGAAGGTGCACGCCCCGCGCGCCCTTAAGTCGGCCGGGTGTTTGAGGGACGGCCCGGAGGACCAGCCGGGCGAGCTACTCCTACAGCCCCGGTTGGTCGTCGATGATGCCCAGCCAGATCTGCGCGACGTCGATGGCCACCTTCTCGCTGATGAACGCGTGTTGGGTGCCGGTGTAGATGTCGCGGAAGGCCCGCTCGAGGCGCGTGCCCTCGCGGATGGAGCTGGTGCCGGCGACGAGATGGGCCCATTCGGCGCAGGCCCGCGCGGTGTCGGTGGCGTAGACGGCGGCGACGCGCATGTCGGCCCGCAGCGCCGGCGTCAGGTCCTCACCCGCGGCGACGGCGGCCTCGGCGGTGGTGAACGCGTCGAGGACGAGCAGGCGGGCGGCGCGCCAGGCCGCCCGATGGTGGGCCAGCCCCTTCTGGAAGGTGGGGCGGCTGGCCAGCGACGCCATGTCGCTCATCCGGAACTTGGTGGCCGCCAGCTCCTGCACGTCGTCGAGCATGCTCAGCGCCACCCCCAGCGCCCACGAGGCGTGACCGGCGGCGGTGACGGGCATGAGGCCCATCCGGGTGGCCGGCGACGTCCCGCGGTGCGGCCGGCGGACGAACAGCTCGAAGGTGCGGCATTCCGGCACGAAGACGTCCGCCGCGCTGTAGTCGTACGAGCCGGTGCCCTTGAGGCCCTGCACGTACCAGCCGTCGTTGAAGCTGATCTGGTCCCGGGGGATCACCGCGACGCGCATCTCGGGGAAGCCCTCGCTGATCCAGCGCATCTCGCCGTCGTCCATCGGCAGGAACCCGGCCGCGACGTATTCCGAGTGCCCGGTCCCCGAGCCGAAGTTCCACGCCCCGGTGACGCGGTAGCCGCCCTCGACGGCGGCCCCCTGCCCGTTGGGAAAGAACTGGCCGCCGAGGGTGACGCGGTTGTCGTGGGCGGTGAACACCTCGGCGAACCCCTCGTCGGGCAGGTAGGCCGCGGCCGCGAAGGACGAGGGCAGGTTCGCGATGCCGATCCAGCCGAATGATCCGTCCTGCCAAGCCATTTCGATCCACGTCTCGATCATTTCGGCGAACGACGGCTCGACGCCGCCGGCGGCGACGGGATTGAACGACGACATGAGCCCGCTCGCCCACATCTCGTCGACGATCGCCGGGGTCAGGGTGCGGTTGCGCTCCGATTCGGCGGCCTGGTCGCGCACCAGCTCCCGCATCCCGCGCGCCAGCGAAAGAACGCGGCTGTCCGTGTCGGCGATCGACGTCATTGGCCTTTTCCCATCATCCGGTGGACGAGGAAACTGTAATCGGTGACCGTGCCAACCGGTCGGAGAACGAATTGACGAGGTCTCATGCTCAACACAGTCGCCACCGTCGTCGTGGTCGTGCTCGGCTTGCACATCGTCACCAAGTTCGCGTTCTTCGCGCTGCCGTACCGCAGCCGGCGCGCCCTGCTCGACAAGCAGTACGGCGACAAACCGTCGGCCACCGCCACCTCCGACCTGGTGTTGATGGCCTTCACCGTGGCCGTCGCCGGGCTGCTGTTGTGGCGCGGCGTCGAGGCGGTCAGCTTCCTGGGCGGATTGTGGATCGGTGCGACGCTGATCCAGTTGTACTTCCACCGCTTCGACCGGCCCGTGGCCCCCGAGCGCGCCGCGCCGCCGCCGACGTCGCCGCTGAAGGAGATGTCCTATGCGATCCAGGACGCGCCGTGGCGGCCGTGGCCGCAACTGCTCGCGCTGACCGTGCTGGTCGTGGTCAGCCTGGTCCTGGTGCTGGGGAAGTGACTGTGGCGCAGGGGTCCTGCAGGTGGATCGTCGACGCCATGAACGTGATCGGCAGCCGCCCCGACGGCTGGTGGAGGGATCGCGACGCCGCGGTGCTCGCCCTGGTCGAGAAGCTGGACCGCTGGGCGTCCGCCGAGGGCGCCGACGTCACGGTGGTCCTCGAGCGGCCCCCGAGGGTGCCCATCGGAGTTTCGGCGGTCGCGATCGCGCACGCACCCAGGGCCGCCGCGAATTCGGCGGACGACGAGATCGTCCGCCTGGTGCAGGCCGACGCGCGGCCCGAGCGGCTGCGCGTGGTGACCTCCGACCGGGCGCTGGCCGAGCGCGTCAGGACGCTCGGCGCCGCGGTCTACCCGGCGGAGGGCTTCCGCAACATGGTCGACCCGCGCCGGTGACCGGCACCGGGATCAGCCGACGGCCGCGAGCGCCGCGTCGTAGTCCGGCTCCTGGCCGATCTCGGGGACCAACTCCGTGTAGGTGACGTTGCCGTCGGGTCCGACGACCACGATGGCCCGCGCCAGCAGCCCCGCCATCGGGCCGTCGGCGATGGTGACGCCGTAGTCCTCGCCGAAGCTGTCCCGGAACGCCGATGCGGTCTTCACGTTCTCGATGCCCTCGGCGCCGCAGAACCGCGAGAAGGCGAACGGGAGGTCTTTCGAGACGCACACGACGGGCGCCCCGCCGCCGGCGACGCGCTCGTTGAACTTGCGCACACTCGTCGCACACACGGGTGTGTCGACGGAGGGAAAGATGTTGAGCACCACGGATTTACCGCTGAACTGCTCGCTGCTGACCGGACCCAGGTCGCCGCCGGTGAGGTTGAACGCCGGGGCCTTGGATCCGACGGCCGGGAGTTCGCCGACGGTGTTGATCGGATTTCCACGCAAGGTTATCTGTGCCATGCGCACAGTGTGCCAAGGCCGGCTGGCGCCCGCTGGGCCAGGTGGCCATGTCCTGATCAGTGGGATCCATGTCGTAGACGACACGCGCGTTGTGGCCAACACTTGAGTTCATGGCTCGCAAGGTGGTGATCGTCGGCTTCCCGGGTGTTCAGGCGCTCGACGTCGTGGGGCCGTTCGAGGTGTTCTCCGGTGCGTCGCTGCTGACCGACGGCGGATACGACGTCGTCCTGTCCACGGTCGACGGCCGGCCGGTGACCACCGCCGCGGGCCTGGGGCTGGCGGGCGCGCCGTTGCCGGACCCGGCCGAACCCGTGGACACCGTGGTGCTGCCGGGCGGCGGCGGGGTCGAGACGGCCCGCGCCGACGCGGAGCTGCTGAGCTGGATCAAGGCGGTCGCCGGCCACGCCCGCCGCACCGTCACCGTCTGCACCGGCGCGTTCCTGGCCGCCCAGGCGGGGCTCCTGGACGGTTGCCGGGTCACGACGCACTGGGCGTTCGCCGGGCGGCTGGCCCGCGAGTTCCCCTCGGTCAAGGTCGACCCCGACCCCATCTTTGTGCGCAGCTCGGACACGGTGTGGACGGCCGCCGGGGTGACCGCCGGGATCGACCTCGCGCTCTCGCTCGTCGAGGACGACCACGGCACCGACGTCGCGCAGACGGTCGCGCGCTGGCTGGTGCTGTACCTGCGCCGCCCCGGTGGGCAGACGCAGTTCGCCGCGCCGGTGTGGATGCCGCGGGCCAGGCGGTCGTCGATCCGCGAGGTGCAGGAGGCCATCGAGGCCCAACCCGGCGGACCGCACAGCGTCACCGAATTGGCGCGCCGGGCGGCCATGAGCCCGCGCCACTTCACCCGCGTCTTCACCGACGAGGTCGGCGAGGCGCCCGGACACTACGTCGAACGGGTGCGCACCGAGGCCGCGCGCCGGCAACTCGAGGAGACCGACGACACCGTCGTCGCCATCGCGGCCCGGTGCGGCTTCGGCACCGCAGAGACCATGCGGCGCAACTTCATTCGCCGCGTCGGCATACCGCCGGACCAATACCGCAAGGCATTCGCCTAGCTCAGGAAGGAACACCGATGACACAGATCGCTTTCGTGGCCTACCCCGGGTTCACCGCCCTGGACATGATCGGGCCCTACGAGGTGCTGCGCAACCTGCCGGGCGCCGAGGTGCGCTTCGTCTGGCACGAATCGGGTCCGATCACCGCCGATTCCGGCGTGCTGGTCATCGGCGCGACCCATACGCTCGACGAAACGCCCTCCCCCGACGTGATACTCGTGCCGGGCGGGCCCGGGACGCCCGTGCATGCCCGCGACGAGGCGCTGCTGGAATGGCTGCGCCGGGCCAGCCGGGGCGCCGCCTGGACCACCTCGGTGTGCACCGGCTCGCTGATTCTGGCCGCCGCGGGGTTGCTGGAAGACCGGCGGGCGACGTCGCACTGGTCGACCGTCCCGGCGCTCAAGGCGTTCGGTGCGATCCCCGTCGGTGACGAACGCATCGTGCGCGAGGGCAACGTCGTCACGGCCGCGGGCGTGTCCGCCGGGCTCGACCTCGCGCTGTGGCTGGCCGGCGAGATCGCCGGGGAAGGACGCGCCAAGGCGATCCAGCTGGCGATCGAGGACGACCCGCAGCCGCCGTTCGACTCCGGCCACGTCTCGAAGGCCTCGGCGACCACGAAAGCCGCTGCCACCGCGGCTCTTTCGCGCCACAGTGTCACCCCGGAGAACCTCAAGGCGACCACGCTGTTGGCGTGGGACCGGGCGTTGGCGGCGGTGCGGTCGCGGCGACGCGGGCGCGTGCCGGCCGCGCGCTGACGTCAACGCCGGGCGCGCCTACGCGTTGGGCTGCAGGATCTCCGTGGTCGCCAGCTGTCCCCCGGCCTGCAGCCACGCCGCCACGACGCGCGGCGCGTCGCGGTCGGGGTTGTAGATGTCCTCCTCGCTGGAGAACAACCCGTTCCCGGCGTACACCAGTCGCGTCCAGTTGGGGAACCAGAAGGGTTCGCCCTGCGGGTCGGTCGGATGGTCGAGGAGGTTCTTGATCATGATGACGACGGCGTCGTTGTCGTCGTCGTATGCGACCCAGTCGGACGGGAACCGCATGTGCGGGAACGGCGCCATGACGGCGACGATCCAGTCGCGCACCGCCTCTCGCCCGTGGAACACCCCGTAGTGGTGTTCGGTGTATACGACGTCTTCGGTGAACAAATCGGCGAAGGGCCGCCAGTCCCCCGATGCGCTGCACCCCTCGACGACGGTGGTGTAGTGCCTGACGGCTTCATCGATTTCGGCCCTGCTGAATTTGCCCATGGCGGACACAGTAAACGTGCCTGCACAAGATCGCTCCGCAATGCCGCACACTGGTAGGTGTGAGCGTCTTGGACCTGTTCGACCTGAGCGGCAAGAAGGCCGTGGTGACGGGGGCGTCGAGCGGCATCGGGAAGGAAGTCGCGCGGGCCTACCTTCAGGCCGGTGCCGAAGTGGCAATCGCCGCAAGGCATTCCGACGCACTCGGGCGGGTTGCCGGCGAACTGTCCGGCGACGGCAGGGTGTTGCCCGTCGGGTGCGACGTGACGCGGCCCGACGACGTGGCGCGCATGGTGGACCGGGTGACCGCGGAGCTCGGCGGTGTCGACATCGCGGTGTGCAACGCCGGCATCATCTCGGACCGGGGCCTTCTGGAGATGCCGCCGGAGGAGTTCCGGCGCATCCAGGACACCAACGTCGACGGCGTGTTCCTCACCGCCCAGGCGGCGGCGAGGGCGATGATGAATCAGGGCCGCGGCGGGGTCATCATCACCACCGCCTCGATGTCCGGCCACATCATCAACGTCCCGCAGCGGGTGGGCCACTACTGCACGTCGAAGGCTGCGGTCATCCACCTGACCAAGGCCATGGCCGTCGAGCTCGCGCCGCATCGCATCCGGGTCAACAGCGTCAGCCCGGGCTACATCCGCACCGAGCTCGTGGAGCCGTTGACCGAGTATCACGCGCAGTGGGAGCCGAAGGTCCCGATGGGGCGGATGGGGCGGCCCGAGGAACTCGGCGCCCTCTACCTGTACCTCGCCAGCGACGCGTCCAGCTACATGACCGGGTCGGACCTGGTGATCGACGGCGGATACACCTGCTGCTGAATCACCGCACGACGCTGGGGCGCCCGAAGCGGGTACGCATCGCCGGCGAATAGAGCGCCCGCAGACGCTCGCCGCAGCGCCGCACGCCGGCGGCGTCGACCAGCTCGTCGTCGAGACCGACCACATCGGCGGCCCGCAGTGGCCACGGGTCGTGCTCGTTGGGCACCCACCACGTCCGGCCCGCCTTGCGGGTATGGGCGCCCCACCGCGCCGTGAGCCACACCTCCAGCGGCGTCGGCTCGACCACCGCGCCGACGGTCACCGTCACCCGGCTGCGCAGCCCGCGCCGCGGCCACCGGCGCACGCTGTCGTAGGTGATGCGGTCGCCTTCCCGCCGCACCCGCATCCGCGCCCACGTGTACGGGACCCCCATGCCGATCCTGATCGCGGGCACGACCGCCAGCCGGGCGGTCTCCAGCGAGCGGAACAGCACGCCGTGGCGGCCGTCGCCGTCGACGGAGTAGAGCCGGACGTTCGTCTCCGCGAAGCTGCCGAAGTACGGAAGGAGAAGGCGGGAGCCAACTTTCGTGCTCCCCATCGCGAAGGGGATCAGGCCGACGTACGTCAGCCCGTCGGCGTAGACATCGGGCCGGGTCCCGGGCGGGTACAGGGTTTCGACGTCTTCCGGCCGCACGGGCCAGTGCAGGAAGGTCACGTCGCGCCACCACTGGTCGAACGTCACGGGGCGCCGCAGCGGCGGCGGTGTGACGGGGTATCCGGCGAGCGCCGGATCCGGGTCGGCGGTCATTCCCCCATCGTGGCACTCATTCCGCGACCCATTGCCGGGCCTGGTCGACTTCCCCGGCCGGGAAGTGGCGGATCTTCGCCGACACGAAGTGGGCGGCGAGGTGCTCTGCCACATCCCCGAGGTGGGAGTCGGTGACCACCGCGATCTTCTTGACGTGCTTGTGGTGATCGCGGACGAAGCGGAAATGGGTGACCATCGCGCCGAAGCTGTCCCAGCCCGGAAACGACGGAGCGCTGATGATGATGCCGGCCAGGTCGCCCGCGGCCTCGATCTGCGGATCGACGGCCTTGGCCAGTTCGACGAAATCCTCCTTGTCGAGCGCGGACTGGGGCCGCGCCTCCAGGATGGAGTGCTCTTTGTCGAGTTCGTATTCGATCATGCGGCCATGATGCCCACGGCCCGACCGGCGGGATAAGAGCCCAAAGTCACTGGGGCCATCCCCTATCCCTCGAGCTCGCCGGAGATTCCGCGCTCGATGGCGGCCTGAGCGGTGGTCGGCAGCACGAGCAGGCCGGCGAGCTCCTTGCGGGCCCGGTCATAGGCGTGCTGCCGCTCCTGCGGTGCCGCCCCGGGGTCCGACGCCATGCGTAAAAGATTCTGGGCACGGACGATCCGCTGCTGGTCCGCCGGCGCGAAGTCGTTGCGGCGCCGGCGCGTCGCCTCCGCCTCGGCGCTGTTGAACGCGGTGACGTAGTCCTCGACGGCGGCCCGGTACTGCGCGGCCGCCTCCCGGTCGTCGAGCAGGTCCTCCGCCTTCGCGGGCCGCAGGAAGTCGGCCCGGAGCTTCGCCTTGTGGAAGGCGATCGTGAGCGGGTCGCGCATGTCGGTCATGAGCGGGAAGTCCAGCAGCTTGGCGACGTCGAGCTCATAGTCGAGCCAGCGCGCGTCGGTGCGCGTGTGCTCGTCGATGACGCGGCGAATGGACCGCCATTGCGCGGCGTGGCTGTTGCCCGTGGTTGCGGACGCGGGGTCGGCGACGGGCGCTTGCTGCGGGTCCTGCGGTTCGGCGGGTCCCCGCCTGTTACCCGTGAATGCCCTCACCGCGGCGACGGTCGCGGCGATCAGCGGCAGGATCACGATCAAGAGCTCCGCGAGGCGAATGAGCAGACCCATACCCTCGAATATATTGCGGCCGAACGTCGACTTGTTGTCGCCGATGTGCGGCATGCGGCGCAACAACTCGACGTTCGGCTGGCTGAACTCGGTCAGGTCTGTGGCCGCGCCCCGAGGACGTCGCGAAACAGGGCCTGCCGCAGGGCCAGCTCGCGTGGGTCGCTCCACAGGTGAAAGCCCAGCCGGTTCATGACGTAGGCGAAGCCGGTGCCGGTGTCGGGGTCGGCGCAGCCGAACGAGCCACCGAAGCCGGGCGTCCCGAAGGCCCGGCCGGACGACCCGAACTCGAAATGCGGCACCGGCTTGCAGAAGCCGAGCGAGTAGGCCACGTCCGCGTGCATCACCTTGTCGCGGATGCCCTGGCTCGGCTCGGTCGCGGGCGCCGTCAGCTTATCGAAAGTGGCGGCGTTCAAGCCGAGTTCGGCGCCACCGGTCGCGGCGCTGCCGTACATGCGCGCCACCGACCGGGCCGTCCCGATGCCGTTGGCGGACGGAATCTCGGCCGCCCGGACGTCGTCGCGGTTGTAGTCGCCGTTGAACGGGTCGACGCCGCGCGGGACCGAGACGGTCCGCGCCGTCAGGCCGATCGGGTTGAGCGAGGCGCCCAGGAAGCCGGCCGGCATCACGTTGAGGTGGAACAGCGTCTCGGCCCGGTTCCAGTTGTGCACGTGGGCGACGCGCGCGCGGTCGACGGAGTCCGGCAGGCCGATGTGCAGGTCCAGCCCCATCGGCCGGACGATCTCGTCGTCCATGAACCGGCCCAGGGTGCGCCCGGCCGGGTCGGTGCGCCGGATCAGCTCGGACTTGTACCAGCCGAGCGTGATCGCGTGGTACCCGTGCCGCGAACCCGGCCGCCACGCCGGCGCCTGCGCGGCCAGGATGGATGCGAGCCTGGCCGGGTCGGCCACGTCGGCCAGCGTCGGCTTCGGCTTCAGCGCGCACAGCCCCGCCTGATGCCCCAGGAGTTGGCGGACGGTCACGTCGCCCTTGCCGGCTTGCGCGAACTCGGGCCAGTAGTCGGCGACCCTGGCGTCGTAGGAGACCAGGCCCCGGGAGACGGCCACCGCCACGACCAGGGCGGCCACGCCCTTGGTCGTGGAGAACATGTTGACCATCGTGTCGGCCTGCCACGGGTGCTTGGTCAACCCGTTGCGGTAGCCGCCCCACAGGTCGACGACCTTGACGCCGTCGCGGTAGACCGCGACGGCCGCCCCGACCTCGGCGCCGTCGCGAAAGCTCGCCCGGAACGCGTCGGCGACCTTGCCGTAGCCGGCTTCGACCTCACCCTGGATCGACTCCGGTGAAACGGCGACCTTGAGAACCATCGTGCCTCCGAGGGGAGAGTAGCGGGGCTTGCCCTTCTAGAAAATGCCGAAGCCGTGCAGCGCCTTGGCGCCGAACCAGATCCCGAACACCAGGCCCACGACGACCATGATCGGCCGGTCGTTGTCCTGGATCCAGCGCATTGTCCGGTCCAGCAGGGAGCGCGACCGGCCGGGCAGGAACGCGGCCGCGCCGACGACGAGCAGGTTCCCGCTCGAAGCCAGGACGACGAACGCGACGTAGGTGGCGACGTTGGTGGCGTGTCCCGAGTCCGCGCCGCCGATCACGCCGATTGCGGCGAGCGTGAAGACCCAGGCCTTCACCGAAACGGCCATCACACCCGCGCCGATGAAGAACGCCCTAGTGGGCGTCGCGGTGGTGAGCATGGTCATCCACTTGGACGGGGGCGCGTTGGGCTCGTCATGGCCGAACGCGGCGCGCGCCGCGGTGACCAGGAACACGAGGGCGACGACCAACAGGACGGTCGACACCACCCAGTGGCGCGAACGCGAAGGGTCGGCGCTGCGCGCACCCCAGTGCAGGATCGTCCCGAAAACAAGGCCCTGGAGCAGGCGCGTGGTGCCATGTCCCGCGATCCAGGCGCCGGCCGCCCGCAGCCGCGACGGCGTGCTCAAAAGCGTGATCGTGATGGCGATCTCGATCGGCTCGAGGGCGCTGCCGAGGATCAGCGGGACCAGACCGCTCCAGACGCCCGTCATTGCGCGGCGATGGCCGCGCGCGTCTCGGCCTCGGCGATCGCCGCGGCCAGGTCGGCGGGACGCGGGGCGACGGTGACGTCGACCCGGTCGATACCCCCCGTGAACGCGAAGGCGTGTCCGTACGGCGCCACGGGCGAGCCGGTGTCGACGCCGACGTCCAACGTCTCGCCACTCATCGAGAACCGGAACGGCACCGTGTTCTCGATGCGCCCGCTGCTCACCGGGGCGTCGTCGACCAGCAGTGACGCTGTGGCGCCTTTGCCCAGCCCCCCGCCGTCGTAGGCGAAGGAAAGACCAAGCAGCACTTGGCCTTCCGGGAGCGCGTGCGGCGCGGCGATGGTGGTGAGTTCGTGCCCCAGGTAGTTGTAGGTGAAAACCGGAACCCCGTCCTGCAGGTACAGGCTCCACCCGGCCATCGCCCCGCCGATGCAGATGACCACGCCCCGTGCGCCGCCCGGCGGTATCCGCAGGTGTGCCCGGATGTCGAACGAGGTGCTGGTGTAGCCGAGCGTGGTGGCTTCGGGGATGCGCACCTGGCCGGGAAAGTAGGTGACCTTGCTGCGATCACCGAGCTGGCTGGGCCGGCTGGCCGGCAGGGCGCGGGCCAGTGTCCCGTCACTCAGGGGGTAGACGCCGTACTTGCGCGCCTCGGCGTCGAAGACGGCCTTGAGTTCGGCGAGCTTGTCCGGGTGTCGGTCGGCGAGGTCCACGCCCTGGCTGAAGTCGCCGCCCAGGTCGTACAGCTCCCAGCGTTCGCTGTCGCCGAACGGGTGTGCCCCGGTGCGGATCCAGGGCAGCCGGCCGTGGAAACACGATGCGATCCAACCGCTTTGATAGATCGCCCGGTTGCCGAAGATCTCGAAGTACTGGGTGGTCCGCCGGCTGTCTGCCGCGGCGTCGTCGAAGGAGTACCGCATGCTGACACCCTCGATGGGCCGCTGGTCGACGCCGTTGACCCGTGCGGGCAGCTCGATGCCGGCGGCGTCGAGGATGGTGGGAACGATGTCGATGACGTGGTGGAACTGGCTGCGCTGCTCCCCCGCCGCGCCGATCCCGCGCGGCCACGAGATGGCGAGGCCGTTGCGGGTGCCGCCGAAGTGGGAGGCCACCTGCTTCATCCACTGAAACGGTGCGTCCAGCGCCCACGCCCAGCCGACGTTGTAGTGGTTGTCGCAGCGGGCCGTGCCGAAGTCGTCGATGTGCGCCAGCAGCCATTCCGGGTCCTCGGGCAGCCCGTTCTGGAAGGCGGGCGAGCTCCAGGCGCCGTGGATGGTCCCTTCGGCCGACGCGCCGTTGTCGCCGCACATGTAGACGAACAGCGTGTCCTCCCAGATGCCCAGCGCGTCGACGGCGTCGGCGAGGCGCCCGACCTGAGCGTCGGTATGAGCCAGGAAGCCGGCATAGACCTCCATCAGGCGGCGGGCCACCGGCTTGTAGCGGTCGTCGTAGTCCGCCCACGCGGGTATCTGTTCGGGCCGCGGCGTCAACCGGGTGCCCGCGGGCACGATGCCCATCTCCAGCTGGCGGGCATACGTCCTCTCCCGCAAGGCATCCCAGCCGTCGTCGAATTGCCCCGCGAACCGCTGCCACCACTCTGGCCAGACGTGGTGGGGGCTGTGCGTCGCGCCCGGCGCGAAGTACAGGAAGAACGGCTTGTCGGGCGCCGACGTCTTCTGCAACCGGATCCAGTCGATCGCCTTGTCGGCGAGGTCCTCGGTGAGGTGGTAGTCGTCGCGGCCGACATAGGGCTCGACCGGCGTGGTCTGGTCGTAGAGCGCCGGCTCGTATTGCGAGGTGTCGCCCCCCAGAAAGCCGTAGAACCTGTCGAACCCGAGTCCGGTGGGCCAGCGGTCGAACGGGCCGGCCGGGCCCGTCTCCCACGTCGGCGTCACGTGCGCCTTGCCGATCATCGCCGTGCCGTATCCGCTCATGCGCAGGACTTGCGCGACCGTGGCCGTGCTCTGCGGTATGACGCTGTCGTACCCGGGGAAGCCGTAGGCGATGTCGCAGATGGTGCCCATGTGCGCGCTGTGGTGGTTGCGCCCGGTCAGCAGGGCGGCGCGAGTCGGCGAGCACAGGGCGGTGGTGTGAAACTGGTTGTAGCGCAATCCCTCTCGCGCGACGCGGTCCAGCGTGGGCGTCGGGATGGGACCGCCGAACGTGGACGAGGCGCCGAATCCGACGTCGTCGAGCAGCACCACGACGACGTTCGGCGCGCCGGCCGGTGGACGGGTGATCGACGGCCTGACCGAGGTGGAGTCTTTCGCGAACTCGTTGATGACGCCGCGAAAGGGTGGGTCCGCGGGCGGCAGGTCGGCCATGGTTTCTCCCGGTCGATGTGGTCCAGCAGATCTTGCTGGAAAACGCGCATTCTCGCCAGGAATCGGGCCAGACTTCATCCGTGCGGTGGGCGGGATCCTCGTCCCGCGGTCAGTGCACGCCGAGCGTTCCGGCCACGTACTGGGCCCGGCAGGCGCGGCGCGCCAGCTTGCCGCTGGTGGTGCGCGGGATGCCACCGGCCGGCAGGAAACGCACGTCGGCCACCGTCACGCCGTGCCGGTGTGACACCGCCGCGCCGATAGCCTCGATCGCCGGCGCCGGGTCGTCGTGGCTGGTGCCGGCGGCGCGCTCGGCCACAACCACCAGGCGTTCGCCGCGGTCGGCCGGTGCGGTGAACGCGGTGACGTATCCGCGCCGCACCATCGGCGAGGCTTCGGCCACGGTGGCCTCGATGTCCTGCGGGTAGTGGTTGCGGCCATCGACGGTCACCAGGTCGGCGATTCGGCCGGTCACGTACAGCGCCCCGTCGAGGTAGAGCCCCAGGTCGCCGGTCCGCAGCCAGGTGCGCGCGACGGCCGAGCCGTCGGCGTGACTGCCCTGCTCGAGCGTCGCCTGCAGCTTCGCGCCGAACGCCAGCTGCGTCTGCTCCGGCAGGCCCCAATAGCCCCGACCGACGTTGTCGCCCTGCAGCCAGATCTCGCCGACGCGGCCGTCGGGCAGCTCGGTCTCGGTGTCGGGATCGACGATCACCGCCCACTCGCTGCGCGCCACCCGCCCGCAGGACACCTGCGCCACCGCGGTGGGCGCGTCGGGCGCGACCCGCACCGCCCGGCCGGCGGCCAACTCGTCGCGGTCGAGGTAAACCACCGACGGCTCTTCGTCGGGGGCGATGTTGGCGACGAACAGCGTCGCCTCGGCAATTCCGTAGGACGGCTTGAACGCCGTGCGCGGCAGGCCGTACGGCTCGAACGCCGCGGTGAACGTCCGGATCGCGTCCATGCTGACGGGTTCGGAGCCGATGATCATGACCACATTGCTCAGGTCGATGTCGTCGCCCGGCCCGGGCAGGCCGCGCTGCGCGGTCCACTCGTAGGCGAAGTTCGGGGCGGCGGTGACCGCGCGGCCCTGCTTCGATGCCGCGGACAGGGCCTGAATCCACCGCAGCGGCCGGCGGACGAACGCCGTCGGCGACATCAGCGTCGAATGCCCCCCGTACACCGCCGGGAAGCCGATCATCGACAGGCCCATGTCGTGATAGAGCGGTAACCAGCTGACGCCGTGGGTGTTTCGGTCCAGCAGGTCGATCGACAGGATCATCTGCACCAGGTTGGTGCCGACCGCCCGGTGCGTGATCTCCACGCCGACCGGCGGGCGCGTGGCGCCCGAGGTGTACTGCAGGTGGGACACGTCGTCCATGCCCAGCTCCGTCGCGGCGAAGCGCTCCCCCTCCGAGTCCGGGATGTCGTCGATGACGACGACGCGCGGCCTCGCCCCGGCCGGCAGGGTCGCCAGGAACTTCTCCACCGCGTCGCGCGCCCCGGCCGTCGTCAGCACCACCGTGGGTTCGGCGTCGCGCAAGGCCGTGTCGAGGCGCTCCGCGTGTCCCGGAAGTTCGGGCGCGAACAGCGGCACCGCGATGGTCCCGGCCTTGACCGCGCCGTAGAAACCCGCGACGTAGTCGATGCCCTGCGGTGCCAGGACCGCGACGCGGTCACCGCGATCGGCGACCTGCTGCACGCGCGCGCCGATGGCCTGCAGCCGGGCGCCGAACTCGGTCCAGGTGACCTCGACCGCCTGCCCGTCGGCCGCGCGGCTGTGGTCGAGGTACCGGTAGGCCACCGCGTCGCCGACATTCGCCACGTTGCGTTCGATGAGCGAGATCAGCGTGGCCCCGGGCGGCAGCGCGACCTCGCCGTTGGCGTCGAGGCAGTCGTCGATCTCGAGCAGGCCGGGAACGGCCGCAGAGGTCTGCCGGGAGCCGAAATCCATAAGCGCAGTGTAGGCAACGGCGCTGCGGCACTCGCGCATTCGGCGCGGTGATCGTCCGCACCGCCCGGCCGGTGCCGGGTTACGGCCCCACCCACACGGCGGCGAGCGCGCCCGCGAGGGCTTCGGCGTCCTGCTTGTCGGTGTTGCAGCTCACCGCGACGGAGGTAGCCCGGTCCTTGCTGACCCGGAACGCCGTGACGAATCCGGACCAGATCCCGTCGTGATCGAGGCTGCCGTCGGCCATCAGGTAGATCCCGGCGCCATAACGGTCGGGACCGGTCGGCACCGCGCCGGCCAGCTGCGCCTCGAGCAGCTCGGAGCCGCCGACGCGGCCGGTGCGGTAGTTGTCGCCCCATACGACGAGCTGGCTGGGCGTGGTCTGAATGCCGCCGTCACCGACCTGCTCCCAGCCCGAGATCGAAGCGCGGTAGCCGCCGCCGTCCTTCTCGTAGGCCTCGTAGGCAATGGCCTTCGCCGGCAGCGAGCCCGTGGGGTCGAGCACCATGTCCAGACCCAGCGGCCGGAAGATCTCCGCGGACAGGAACTGCGCGAGCGGTACGCGGGCCACGCGGTGCACGATCTCGCCGAGCAGCAGGTAGTTGGAGTTGGAGTACTCGAACTGCGATCCGGGCGCGAAATCGAGCCGCGGGATGTCGGCCACGGCCTGCAGGGCCTGCTCCTCGGTGGTGCGGTCGCCACTGGAGAACCCCTGGCCCTCGAGCACCCCGACGTAGTCGGGGATGCCGCTCGTCTGGTGCATCAGCTGCTCGACGGTGACCCCCGCCGCCCAGGCCGGCAGCTCGGGCAGGTGCCGGGAAAGCGGGTCGCCGAGCGCCAGTTTGCCGTCACCGATCAGAAGCAGCGCCGCCGTCGCGGTGAATTGCTTTGAAACCGAGGCGATGTCGAACACCGTTCGGGTGGTGATCGGGGCTCCCGTCGCGGTGTCCGCGACCCCGGCCACCCCGGTCCACTCGACCTGGCCCCTCACCCCCACCGCGGCCGAGCATCCGGGCGTGCGGGCCATTAAGTCCCCGACGGCGTCGTCCAGCACGCGCTGGCTGCGGGCACGGGCCTGGTCATGTTGCGTGCTGCGCTGCGGGCCGGGCGTGGCGGGCGCCGGCGCGCGGGCCGCCCCCCCACCCACCAACCACAGCGCCACCCCCCGCACCTCCCACCACCCGGCGGGCGGCGCCGCCCTACCTGGCTGAACGCGGGCCCCCCCCCCCGCCCGGCGGTATTTCACCACGCCCGGCGGGGGCCCCCCCCCCGGGGGGCGGGAGGGGACGCGCCCGGTCGAGGCGATCGTTGGGCGCGCTCTCCCCGGG
>NZ_CACRUY010000030.1 GCF_902652685.1 Mycobacterium sp. Marseille-P9652 | reverse complement strand
GTGTTGCTGCCAGTGTTGGTGACGTAGACGTCACCACCATCACTGGCTTCAACAGTCCGTACGGGGTGGCGGTCAACCCAGGCGGCGACGTCTACGTCACCAACACTGGCAGCAACACGGTGTCGGTGATCAACCCCGCCACCAACATGGTCACGGGATCACCCATCCCCGTCGGCAGCGGTCCGTACGGGGTGGCGGTCAACCCCGGTGGCGACGTCTACGTCACCAACTATGGCAGTGGCACGGTGTCGGTGATCAATCCCGCCACCAACACCGTCACCGGATCACCCATCCCCGTCGGCGGCAATCCGTACGACGTGGCGGTCAACCCCGGCGGCGACGTCTACGTCGCCCACCTTGTCAGCGGCACGGTGTCGGTGATCGACCCCGCCACCAACACGGTCACCGGATTACCCATCACCGGTTTCGGCGTACCGTACGGGATGGCGGTCAACCCCGGCGGCGACGTCTACGTCACCAACGGTGGCAGCAACACGGTGTCGGTGATCAATCCCGCCACCAACACCGTCACCGGATCACCCATCACCGTCGGAAACAGTCCGTACGGGATGGCGGTCAACCCCGGCGGCGACGTCTACGTCACCAACCTTCACGACGGCACGGTGTCGGTGATCAACCCCGCCACCAACACCGTCACCGGATCACCCATCACCGTCGGCGCCAATCCGGGCGGGGTGGCGGTCAACCCCACCACCGGCTACGTCTACGTCACCAACGGTGGCAACAACACGGTGTCGGTGATCAACCCCGCCACCAACACCGTCACCGCCACCATCTCCGTCGGCAGCGTTCCGGGCGGGGTGGCGGTCAACCCCGCCACCGGCGACGTCTACGTCACCAACGAATTCAGCGGCACGGTGTCGGTGATCAGTGGGTAGTCGTGTGCCGCCCGGATTGCGGGCTTGCGGGTGTGCGGCCCCTGGTCTCCATCGCACACCACCGCACCGGCAAACCGCACGGCTGGATCCCCAACGAGCTGCGCCGGCGCTGCGAGGGCCCGCCGATCGCCGCGGCGACCCGTCAGCAGCTCAAGGACCGCATCGACGCGGCGCGCCGCCTGACGTCCGAGGCGAAAAGCTAATCCCCCACCGGCTCGTCGAGCACCTCGACCGCCGGCCCGCCCAGGACGGCCAGCAGGTGCTGCTCGATTGCGGCCCGCGCGGATTCTTCGTCGTGGGGCGGCACCGTCACACAGAACACGTCGGCGGCCGTCGACCCGAACGTGTTGACTTTGGCCCATCCGATGTCGGTGTGCGCTCGCTCCAACGCGCTGGCCAGCAGGGCCAGCAAACCCAACCGGTCCATCGCGCGCACTTCGACGACGAGCTGGCCCGGGGTCGCGGTGTCCAGCCACAGGATGCGCGGCGGGGCGGTCGACCGTGTGACGGGGACCCCGTGCTGCACCTCGCCGGCGCGCGCGGTCGCCGCGGCGACGGCGTCGCTGTCCCGCTTCTCCAGCGCGCCGAGAACGTCGACGTCCCCTTTCAGCGCGCCGGTGAACTGTTGTCGCAGCAGGCCCGTTTCGGGCGGCGACCCGAACGTTGGCGACACCACGAACTCGGTGACCGCGACGCCCTCGTGGGTGTTCACCGTCGCCGAGTGGATGCGCAGCGAGTTGAGGCCGAGCACCGCGGCCGCCTTCGAGACGAGCCCGCGCTGGTCGGGCGCGACCATGATGGCCTGGAAGCGCCCGCTCTCGTCGGGATTCAACTCCACCCGCACGCCGTGGTCGGATATGAGCGAAAGATCTTGCGGCACAATGGGTCCGGTCTGGGGCAGCGGTTCGCCGGCCATCACCAGGCGGCAGCGGCGCACGACGTCGTCGATAAGCGACGCCTTCCATTCGCTCCACACCCCGGGCCCGGTGGCCTTCGAGTCCGCTTCGGTGAGGGCCCGCAGCACCTCCAGCAACACGGGGTCGCCGTCTAGCGCGTCCGACACCTCCTGGATGGTCTTGGGGTCGTTGAGGTCGCTTCGGGTGGCCACCACGGGCAGCAGCAGGTGGTGGCGAACGAGCTTGGAGAGGAACTCGACGTCGTCCGGCGCGACCCCGAGCCGCGGACCGATCTGGTGGGCCATGTCAGCCCCCAGCACGGAGTGGTCGACGCCGCGGCCCTTACCGATGTCATGCAGCAGGGCCCCCAGCGCAAGCAGGTCGGGGCGCGCCACGCGGGTGGACAGCGGCGCGGCGTTGACGGCGGTCTCGACGACGTGCCGGTCGACGGTCCACTTGTGCGCGACGTCGCGGGGCGGCAGGTCGCGGATCGCGTCCCATTCGGGCAGCAGCCGGCCCCAGAGCCCGGTGCGGTCGAGCGCCTCGACGGTCGCGACGGTGGTCGGCCCGGCTGACAGAACCACCAGCAGGTCGTCCAGCGCCTCGCGCGGCCACGGGGTCGGCATTTCCGGTGCGCTGGCGGCCAGGCGGCTCAGCGTGCCGGCGCCGATCGGCAGCCCGGTGTCCGCCGACGCCGCGGCCACGCGCAGCACCAGCCCCGCGTCGCTCTCGGGGTGGGCGTCGCGCGCCAGCACGATCTCACCGGCGTACTCGACGACGCCCTCGTCGAGCGGCCGGCGCTTCGGCCGCCGCACCAGCGCCGAGATGCCGCGCCGCGGCAGCGCGTTCTCGGCCGTGCGCAGCCCGGTCTCGGCGTGGTAGGCGATGGTGCGGGCGGTGCTCGACACCTTGCGGGCCAGGTCGAACCGGTCCCCGATGTGCAGGGCGGCGCTGATCTCGTCGGCGAACTGGGCCAGCAGCAGGTCCCGCCCGCGGCCGGACACCCGGTGCAGTTCGGTGCGCACGTCGAGCATCGTCAGGTATGCGGCGTCCAGCGACCCGCCCGGCATGTCGGGGCTGGCCATGCCGCGCCGGTCGATGAGCTGCGCGACGCCCAGCGCGTCCAGCAACTGCACGTCGCGCAGCCCGCCGCGGCCCGACTTCAGGTCCGGCTCGGCCCGTTGCGAGATCCGGCCGCAGCGCTGCCAGCGGGACTGCGTCATCTCGACGAGCTCGTCCATGCGGGAGCGAATCGCCGTGCGCCACTGCCGTCGCGCCCCGGCGACCAGCTCGTCGGACAGCGTCGCGTCGCCGGCGATGTGGCGGGCGTCCAGCATGCCGAGCGCCGCGATGAGGTCGGCGTTGGCCACGCCCAGGGCGCCGGGGACGGTCCGCACGCTGTGGTCCAGGCGCACATTGGCGTCCCAGAGCGGGTACCACAGCCCGTCGGCGACCTTGCCCAGCACCTCGGCGGGCTTGTCGTCGTGCAGGAGCATCAGGTCGAGGTCGGAGTATGGCAGCAGCTCGCGGCGGCCCAGGCCGCCGATCCCGACGATCGCGAAGCCACTGCCCTCGGTGATCCCGATCTCCGCCGCCTTGGCGGCCAGCCACGACTCGTGCAGTTCAAGCCAGGCCTGCCGCAGCTCGGCCGCTTCGAGCCGGGCCCCCTCGGACAGCAGACGGCGCCGCGAGGCAGCCAGATCGGCTGCCTCGCAGGCGTTTTCTGTCCCCGACGTCGACGGCTCGGGCCGGTCGGGCTTCACGCCCTCCCGGCCCGTCCCGGTTCGATCAACGGTCGGCGGCTACCGTCATATCGCATCGGTTCCGCGTTCACCGGTGCGCACGCGCACGATGGTCTCGACGGGACTCACCCAGACCTTGCCGTCACCGATCTTGCCGGTGCGCGCCGCCCGGACGATGCTGTCCACCACCTTGTCGACGATGGAATCGTCGACGACGACCTCGATGCGCACCTTGGGCACGAAGTCGACGGAGTATTCAGCGCCGCGGTAGACCTCGGTGTGCCCCTTCTGGCGTCCGTAGCCCTGGATCTCGCTGACGGTCATCCCCAGGACGCCGGCATCTTCGAGGGCGGTCTTGACGTCGTCCAGGGTGAACGGCTTCACGATCGCGGTGACTAGCTTCATGAGTGCTCTGCCTCCACTTTGTCGCCCGCCCGGTCTTCGAGACCGTTACGGTCATCCACGGGTACCCGCGCCGCCGGGAGGACCGATCCCTGCCCCCCGATGGTTCCGAAATCGTACGCGCTCTCCGCGTGCTCGGCCTCGTCGATACCCGTCGACTCCGCCTCGGCGTCCACGCGCAGCCCGATCGTGTACTTCAAGATCAGCGCCAGGATGAGCGTCACGATACCCGAGTAGAAGAGGACGGCGAAGGCGCCGACCGCCTGCCGTTCCAGCTGGGACCAGCCGCCGCCGTAGAAGAGGCCCTTCGACACGCCGGCCACGCCGTTGATAGCGGTGGACTCCGGCGCGGCCAGGAGGCCGACCAGCAGCGTGCCGGCCAGACCGCCGATCATGTGCACGCCGACCACGTCGAGCGAGTCGTCGAAGCCGAGCTTGTACTTCAGCCCGACCGCCAGCGCGCACACCACGCCGGCCACCGCGCCGACCACGATCGCGCCCAGGATGTTCACCGACGAGCAGGACGGCGTGATGGCGACCAGCCCGGCGACGATGCCCGACGCCGCGCCCAGCGTGGTGGGCTTGCCGTCGCGGATGCGCTCGGTGAGCAGCCACGCCAGCATGGCGGTGGCCGTCGCGACCGTCGTGGTCATGAACGTCGCACCGGCGGAGCCGTTCGAGCTGGTCGCCGAACCGGCGTTGAACCCGAACCACCCGAACCACAGCAACCCGGCACCGAGCATGACGAACGGCAGGTTGTGCGGGCGGAACAGCGTCGTCGGCCAGCCCTTGCGCTTGCCCAGGACGATCGCCAGGGCCAGGCCCGCCACACCGGAGTTGATATGGACCGCTGTCCCACCGGCGAAGTCGATCGCGTGCAGCTTGTTGTTGATCCAGCCGCCGTGCTCCGACGCGAAGCCGTCGGCCGCGAACACCCAGTGCGCCACCGGGAAGTAGACCAGCGTCGCCCACAGCCCCGCGAAGACCAGCCACGCGGTGAACTTCAGCCGGTCGGCCACGGCGCCCGAGATCAGGGCGACGGTGATGATCGCGAACATCAGCTGGAAGGCGACGAAGACCGTGGCGGGCATCGTGCCGGCCAGGGGGATGTCCACCTGGGTCACGCCCTTGGACGGGTCCCCCTTGACGGCGTTGCCGCCGATGAGCTTCGCCAGCCCCCAGTAGTCACTCGGCTTGCCGACCACGCCGCCGACGTCATTGCCGAACGACATCGAATAGCCGTAGAGAACCCACAGCACGGTCACGACGCCCATCGCGCTGATGCTCATCATGATCATGTTGAGCACGCTCCGGGTGCGCACCATGCCGCCGTAGAAGAACGCCAGACCCGGCGTCATCAAGAGCACAAGCGCAGAACTTGCCAACATCCAGGCGGTATCGCCGGTATCGGGTTGGCCCAATTGCGGGAATGCCACTCGTTATCACCTCCGGTCGCACGGGAACGGCCGTCAGACGTGCGCCTGTGGCCTGATCCAGAACGATGCGCAATGAGTGTTTCGGCGATGGTGCCGTCGTGTTTCGGCGGTATTAACGTCCCGCTCGCGGTGTAAGGGCTTGTCAGCCCAGCAACGCGTCGACGAACGCCGCCGGTTCGAACGGCGCCAGATCGTCGGGTCCCTCCCCCAGCCCGACCAGCTTGACCGGCACCCCGAGTTCCTGCTGGACGCGGAACACGATGCCGCCCTTGGCCGTTCCGTCCAGCTTGGTCAGCACCGCGCCGGTGATGTCGACGACGTCGGCGAACACCCGGGCCTGGGCGAGCCCGTTCTGCCCGATCGTCGCGTCCAGGACGAGGAGCACCTCGTCGACCTCGGCCCGCTTGCTCACCACGCGCTTGACCTTGCCGAGCTCGTCCATCAGCCCCACCTTGGTGTGCAGCCGACCGGCGGTGTCGATGACGACCACGTCGGCGCCCGAGGCGATGCCCTTGTCGACGGCGTCGTACGCCACCGACGCCGGGTCGGCCCCTTCGGGCGCCCGCACCACCTCGGCGCCGACCCGCGACGCCCACGTCTGCAGCTGGTCGGCGGCCGCCGCCCGGAAGGTGTCGGCCGCGCCCAGCACGACGCGGCGGCCGTCGGCCACCAGCACCCGGGCCAGCTTGCCGACGGTGGTGGTCTTGCCGGTGCCGTTGACCCCGACGACCAGCAGCACCGACGGGCGGTCGGCGTGCGGCAGGGCGCGGATCGAGCGTTCCATGCCGGGCTGCAGCTCCTTGATGAGCACGTCGCGCAGCGCGGCCTTGGCGTCGGCCGCGGTGCGCACGTCGCTGCTGGCCAGGCGGCTGCGCAGCTGCGCCATCACCGACTCGGTGACCACCGGACCGAGGTCGGCGATCAGCAGAGTGTCCTCGACGTCCTGCCACGAGTCCTCGTCGAGGTCACCGCCGCCGATCAGGCCCAGCAGGCTGCGCCCAAAAGCGTTCTGCGACTTGGCCAGCCGCCCACGCAGGCGCTCGAGGCGCCCCTCGGGCGGCGCGATCTCCTCGATCTCGGGAGCCTCGGGGGCGGGTGGCGGCGCGATCGTCTCGGGCAGTTCGACGTCGGAGATCGTGCGCTTCGGCGCGTCGCGGGGCACGGTCGCGTCGTCGCCCACCGACGGCAGCCCGGTGGTGTCGATCCGTTCGACCGGCGGCGCGGTCTGGCTGAAGGTGATGCCCGACGAGGTCGTATAGCCACGCGGGCGGTCCAGGACCCCGGGCTCCGGTTGGGACGCCAGGCTGATCCGCCTCCGGCGATACCGGACCAGGCCGAAGACCAGCGCGGCGACGATGAGCAGGGCAGCGACGACCGCGATGGCGATCCAAAGACCTTGGGACACGCTGCCGATCCTTCCAGCCGTTTGACCCTGCGCTGACGGCGGGCGTTACTCGCACTTCGTCGCCCAGGACGCAGAGTCAACGCCGAAGGCGACCCGCTAGTTGGAGCTCGAGACCAGCTGCTCCACCTGCTGGCCGCGCATCCGCTGCGAGATCACCGCGGTGATGCCGTCGCCCTGCATGGTGACGCCGTACAGCGCGTCGGCGACCTCCATCGTCGGCTTCTGGTGGGTGATGATCAGGATCTGCGAGCGGGCCCGCAGCAACTCGAACAGGCTGATCAGGCGGCGCAGGTTGGTGTCGTCGAGCGCGGCCTCCACCTCGTCCATGATGTAGAACGGCGACGGGCGGGCTCGGAAGATGGCCACCAGCATCGCGACCGCGGTCAGGGCCTTCTCGCCGCCCGACAGCAGCGACAGCCGGGTGATCTTCTTGCCGGGCGGCCGGGCCTCGACCTCGATGCCGGTGGTGAGCATGTTGTCGGGGTCGGTCAGCCGCAGCCGGCCCTCGCCGCCGGGGAACAGCACGGCGAAAACCTCGCGGAATTCGCGTTCCACGTCGGTGAAGGCGTCGCTGAACACCTGCAGGATCCGGGCGTCGACCTCGGCGACGACGTCGAGCAGGTCCTTGCGGGCGGCCTTGACGTCCTCGAGCTGGGTGGACAGGAAGTTGTAGCGCTCCTCCAGCGCGGCGAACTCCTCGAGGGCCAGCGGGTTGACCCGGCCGAGCTCGGCCAGCTCCCGCTCGGCGCGCTTGGCTCGGCGCTCCTGCGTCGGCCGGTCGTACGGCATGGGCGCGGGCGCGACGACCTGCTCACCGCGCTCGCGGGCCTGCTCGTACTCGGCCATCTCGAGCTCGGTGGGCGGCAGCCCGACGTGCGGGCCGTACTCGGCGATCAGGTCGGCCGGCGCCATCCCGAACTGTTCGAGGACCATCTGCTCGAGCTGCTCGATCCGCATCGCCGCCTGGGCGTTGGCCACCTCGTCGCGGTGCAGCGAGTCGGTCAGCGTGGCCACCCGGGCGCTCAGCGCGTTGACCTCGTCGCGCACCGCCGCCATCGCCGCCGAACGCTGCTGCCGCTCGGCGACCAGCGCGTCCCGGATCCGCGACGCCGCGGCCACCACCCGGTCCAGCCGCTCCGCCAGGGCCCTCCCGGCGTCGGCCACCGCCGCCGCCACCGCGGCCGCGCGCAGCCGCGCCTCCCGGGCCTGCTGGGCGCGCAGCCTCGCCTCGCGTTCGGCGGCGGCCGCGCGGCGCAGGGAATCGGCCCGCCCTCGCACCGCGTTGGCCCGCTCCTCCGCCGTCCGCACGGCCAGGCGGGCCTCGATCTCCACGCCGCGGGCGCTCTCGGCGGCCGCGGCGATCCGCTGGCGGTCCGCCGGCTCCTCGGCGTGCTCGGGCCGGGTCTCCTGGGCGTTGCGCAGCCGGGTCTCGAGCTCGGTGACCTCGTCGACCGTCTGCGCGCGGCCCGCTTCCAGCTCGTCGCGCTGCCGGAGCAAGGCCGCCCACTCCTCTTCGGCCATGCGGGCCTCCTGCCCGAGCCGGCCGAGCTGCTCGTACATCGCCGAGATGGCGGTGTCGGATTCGTTGAGCGCGGCCCACGCCTGCTCGGCGGAGTCCTGGCGGGCCGCCTGCTCGGTCAGCGCACCGGACAGGGCCGCGGTCAGCTGGCTCACCTGGGCCTCGGCGGCGGCCAGCTCGTCGCCGGCCTTGTCGATCTCCGAGGTGATCTCGAGCGTCGACAGCTTGCGGTCCGAGCCGCCGCTCACCCAGCCGGTCCCGACCAGGTCGCCGTCGAGGGTGACCGCGCGCAGCTCGGGGCGGGCCGCCACGAGGTCAAGCGCCTCGCTCAGGTCGCCGACGACGGCGACGCCGGAGAGCATGGCCGTCATCGCCCCGCGCAGCCGTGCCGGGGTGTCCACCAGGTCGAGCGCCCACAGCGCGCCCTCGGGCAGCGCGTCGTGCGGCGCCGCGGGCCCGGCCGGCCAGTCGCCCAGGACCAGCGCGGCGCGGCCGCCGTCGGCCTTCTTGAGCGCGGCGACCGCGGACCGGGCCGCCCCGAAGCTCTCGGCGGCCAGCGCGTCGGCGGCCGACCCGAGCACGGCGGCCAGCGCCGCCTCGTAACCGGAGCGGACCTTGACCAGCTTGGCGATCGGCCCCAAAAGCCCTGCGCCGCCGAGGTTTTGGCTGAGCCAGGCCGCGCCGTCCTTGCGTTCCAGGCCCACCGAGAGGGCGTCGATGCGGGCCCGCAGCGACGCCACCCGGCGTTCGGCGTCCCGCTCGGCCGCCTGCAGCTCGGCCACCCGCTCGTCGGCCAGCCGCAGCGCGGCCACGGTCCGCTCGTGGTGGTCGTCCAGGCCCATCTCGCCCTGGTCCAGCTCGCCGACGCGTCCCTGGACGGTCTCGAACTCCGCCCGCGCCTGCTGGGCCCTGGTCGCTGCCTGCTCGATGCGCTCGGAGAGGCGGGTGACGCTGTCGTCGATCGAGTCGACGCGGGCCCGCATGGTCTCCACCTGCCCGGCCAGCCGCGCCAGCCCCTCGCGCCGGTCGGCCTCCGCCCGGACCGCCGCCATGTGGGCGCGGTCGGCCTCGGCGGCTTCCCGCTCCCGCTCGGCGAGTTCGGCCCGGGCCGCGTCCAGCCGGGTGCGCGCCTCGGCGAGGTCGGCGAGCAGCCCCTGCTCGGCGATCTGCACGCGCTCGGCCTCGGCATCCAGCGCCTCGGGGTCGGTGTCGCTGGGGGGCGCCGGCTCGACGTCGAGGTGCTGCGCGCGCTCGCTCGCGATGCGGACGGTCGCGCCGACGCGCTCGGCCAGCGCCGACAGCGAGAACCAGGTGTGCTGCACCGACTCGGCCCGCACCGACAGCTCGGCCATGGCGGTCTCGTGCGCGGTCAGCTCCTCGGATGCCAGGGCCAGGCGGGCCGCCGCCTCGTCGTGCTCGCGGCGCATGGCGGCCTCGGCCTCGAAGATGGCGTCGCGCTCGGTCTGCCGGTTGACCAGGTCGTCGGCGGCCAGCCGCAGCCGGGCGTCGCGCAGGTCGGCCTGGATGGTCTGGGCGCGACGGGCCACCTCGGCCTGCCGGCCCAACGGCTTGAGCTGGCGGCGCAGTTCGGTGGTCAGGTCGGTGAGCCGCGCCAGGTTGGCCTGCATCGCGTCGAGTTTGCGAAGGGCCTTTTCCTTGCGCTTGCGGTGCTTGAGCACGCCGGCGGCTTCCTCGATGAACGCGCGCCGGTCCTCGGGTCGCGACTGCAGGATCTCGTCGAGCTTGCCCTGCCCCACGATGACGTGCATCTCGCGGCCGATCCCGGAGTCGCTCAGCAACTCCTGGACGTCCATCAACCGGCAGCTGCTGCCGTTGATCTCGTATTCGCTGGCGCCGTCGCGGAACATGCGCCGCGTGATCGACACCTCGGAGTACTCGATGGGCAGCGCGTTGTCGGAGTTGTCGATCGTGACGGTGACCTCGGCGCGGCCCAGCGGCGCGCGCGACGAGGTGCCGGCGAAGATGACGTCCTCCATCTTGCCGCCGCGCAGCGTCTTCGCCCCCTGCTCGCCCATCACCCACGCCAGGGCGTCGACGACGTTCGACTTGCCCGAGCCGTTGGGGCCGACCACCGCGGTGATGCCCGGCTCGAAGCGCAGAGTCGTCGGCGACGCGAAGGACTTGAAGCCCTTCAGCGTCAGACTCTTCAGGTACACGGCGAGCCAGACTACCGACTCAGATCGCCGGGTCCCGGCCACTCGCGGGGTGTCGCCGGGACCGAAATTCGCTGGTCGGCGCAGGGGCCACTCGCGTCACACCCGTCACTCAGGGCGTCACCGCTCGACGAAGCCCTCGAATCGCTCGCGCGCCTCCGACCAGTCGGCGACGACGTTGTCGACCCGCCCGGGCCGGGACGGCCACGTGTCGCCGCCCTCCAGCGCCTGCAGCAGCCTCTCGCAGCCCTCGCGCGGCCCCTGGGCGACCACTAGCACGCGGCCGTCGGCCTGGTTGGCCGCATACCCGGTCAGCCCCTGCTCGAGTGCGCGGCTGCGCGTCCACCAGCGGAATCCGACGCCCTGCACCTGTCCGTGCACCCAGGCCGTCAGCCGGACCTCAGGCTCCGACATCCGCCACCCCGAAGTTGACGGTGGTGCCGGACTTGAGGGTGCGCCCCACGGTGCAGACCGTGTCGATCGCGCGGTTCACCACCGTCAGCAGGCGTTCCTTCTCGTCGGCGGACAACCCCGACAGGTCCAGCTCTAGGCTCTCCTCGAGCAGCGGGTAACGCTCCTGCTCGCGGTCCGCGGCGCCGGAGACCCTGATGGTCGCCTTGTAGTCGTCGCCGAGCCGGCGCGCGAGCGGCTGGTCGCTGGACATCCCGCTGCACGCGGCGAGCGCGATCTTCAGCAGCTCGCCGGGCGTGAACACGCCTTCGACGTCCTCCGAGCCGACGAGCACCTGCGCGCCGCGCGAGCTATAGCCCGTGTAGCGGCGGGTCCCGGTGCGCTCCACCCACAGTTCGGTCATGGCTCATTTCTACCGGGAGGCCGGTGCGCCGCCGGATTCCAGTGTGAACCTGTGGCGTCGAGAGTGAAGTGGTGGCGGCGTTTCGGCCAATTCGCCGCCCTACGTTCACAGTCGAAGCCACCGTTTCACACTCGACTACCGCACTACCCCCGGGGCCGCGGCTGGCAGCGCGGGCAGTAGAACGACGAGCGGTTCATGAACTTCTCCCGGCGCATCACCGCCCCGCAGCGCCGGCAGTTCTGCCCCTCGCGGCCGTAGGCGTCCAGCGAGCGGTCGAAGTACCCCGACTCCCCGTTGACGTTGACGTACAGCGAGTCGAACGACGTCCCGCCTTTCGCCAGCGCCTCGCGCATGACCTCGGCCGCCGCGTCGAGGACGGCGGTGAGCCGGGGACGGCTGAGCGTGTCGGCGATCCGCGCGCCGTTCACCTTCGCGCGCCAGAGCGCCTCGTCGGCGTAGATGTTGCCGATTCCCGAGACGACGGTCTGGTCCAGGAGCTGGCGTTTGATCTCGGAGTGCTTGCGCCGCAACACATTAACCACGGCTGCGGTGTCGAACCGCGGGTCCAGCGGGTCGCGCGCCAGGTGCGCGACGGGCGCAGGCACCACGCTGCCGTCGACGTCCACCAGGTCGGCGAGCATCCACCCGCCGAACGTGCGCTGGTCGGCGAAGCCGAGCACGGTGCCGTCGTCGAGCAGGGCCGAGATCCTGACGTGGTCGGCCCTCGGGACCTCCCCGAGCAGCATCTGCCCGCTCATGCCGAGGTGCACGACGAGCGCGGTGTCGGGTCCGTCCTCGTCGTCGAGCAGCAGCCACAGGTACTTGCCGCGCCGGTCGGTGCCGGTGATGCGCGCGCCCAGCAGCCGGGCGGTGAGGTCGGCGGGCCCGGCCTCGTGGCGGCGCACGGCGCGGGGATGATGCACCCGGACCGCCGTGATCGCCTTGCCCGCGACATGGGTCTGGAGGCCGCGGCGCACGACCTCGACTTCGGGCAGCTCGGGCATTCAGTGATGATCGCAAGCGCGGCGAAGCCGGGCGCGGCGGGTCATCACCATCGATTCAGCCGGAAGGCTGGCCGGCCGTGTCCGAGACGTCCAGCGCCTTCCAGGCGGCAGCGGCGGCCTTCTGCTCGGCCTCTTTCTTGGAGCGGCCCATCCCGGACCCGTATTCGGTGTCCATCACCATCACGACCGCGGTGAATTCCTTGTCGTGGTCGGGCCCGGTCGACGTCACGACGTACGACGGCGCCCCCATGCTCGGCGCGGCGGTGAGCTCCTGCAGGCTGGTTTTCCAGTCGAGGCCGGCGCCGAGCGTCGGCGCGGCATCCAGCAGCGCGCCGAACAGCCGCAGGATGACCTCGCGCGCCGTGTCGATGCCGTGCTCGAGGTAGATGGCACCCAGCAGCGACTCCATGCCGTCGGCCAGGATGCTCGACTTGTCGGCGCCGCCGGTGTTCGCCTCGCCGCGGCCGAGAAGGAGGTGGGCGCCGAGCCCGTCGTCGGAGAGCTTGCGGGCGACGTCGGCCAGCGCCTGGGTGTTGACGACGCTGGCCCGGAGCTTGGCCAGGTCTCCCTCAGTGCGGTCCGGATGCCGGTGGTAGAGCTCGTCGGTGATGGTCAGGCCGAGGACGGCGTCGCCGAGGAACTCCAGGCGCTCGTTGGTGGGCAGGCCCCCGTGTTCGTAGGCGTAGCTGCGGTGCGTCAACGCCAGCGACAGCAGCTCCTCGGGCAGGTCGACCCCGAGTGCGTCGAGCAGCACCTGGCGTGATGTCAACTCTCGCCCCGGGAGATCTCCGGCGGGAACATCCCCGCCAGCTTGGCCCACCGCGGGTCGACGCGCTCATGCTGATGACCGGGCTCGGCCGCCAGCGCGACGCCGCATTCGGGGCACAACCCTGGGCAGTCGGGCGCGCACACCGGCGCGAAGGGCAGCTCGAGTCCGACGGCGTCGATGATCTTCTGCTCGAGGTCGATCGTGTCGTCGACGATGCGGCCGACCTCGTCCTCCTCGGTGGTCGCCTCGGTGGTGCTGTCGGGATAGGCGAAGAGCTCGGTCAGCGCGACCTGCACGCGTCCGGTCAGGGGCGTCAGGCACCGGGCGCACTCGCCGACGGTCGGCGCGCTGACCGTGCCGGTCACCAGCACCCCCTCGGAGACCGACTGCAGCTGCAGGTCGAGCTCCAGCGGGGCGCCGGCCTCGATCCCGACCAGGTCCAGCCCGATGCGCGACGGGGTGGGCACAGTCTCCCGCAGGGTGACCATCGCGCCTGGACGCCGTCCGAGACGGGAAATGTCGACGGTGAGTCCGGGAGTGGGATGGCGCTGCGCCGTGGTGGAGTGCTGCCGCGTCATGACAGAAATCCTACGGCGCGATACACACAAAGCCAGGGCCGAAGCCGCGGCCCGACGCGCTACCGCGTCGCGTAGTCGTGCGTGCCGGCCGCGGTGCGCAGCTGATGGCGTCCGCGTCCCACCGACCGCAGCGTGCCGTTGAGGAACTCCTCGAACTCGGCCAGCTTGTTGTCGACGTAGATGTCGCACTCGCCACGCAGGCGGTCCGACTCGGCGTGAGCGGTGTCGATGAGCCGCGTGGCCTCGGCGTGGGCCGCCTGCACCACCTCGTTCTGGGACACCAGGCGCTGCTGCTCCTTGATGCCCTCCTGGACGGCCTTCTCGTAGGAGATGTTTCCGTTCTCGATGAGCCGGTCGGCCTCGGCCTGGGCGCGGCTGATGCTGGCCTCGTACTCGCGCTTGGCGGCCGTCGCGATGCGAATCGACTCCTCGCGGGCCTCGCCGACCATGCGCTCGCTGTGCTGGCGGGCCTCGCCGACCATCCGGTCGGCCTGCGACTTCGCATCGGAGAGGATCCGGTCGGCCTCCGCGCGGGCGTGGTTGAGCATCGCCTCCGACTCGGTGGTGGCCGAGGACACCATGGAGTCGGCGTGCGTCTTGGCGTCGTGCAACATCGAGTCGCGCGCGTCAAGCACGTCCTGGGCGTCATCGAGCTCGCCGGGAATGGCGTCCTTGATGTCGTCGATCAACTCCAGGACGTCGCCGCGGGGCACCACGCAGCCGGCCGTCATCGGCACGCCGCGGGCTTCTTCCACGATGGCGCTCAATTCGTCCAGCGCTTCAAAGACTCGATACACGGCCAAAACCTCCCGGCGTATTGCCAAAAATCTACGTTGTTACCAGTGTGCCTGGTGTTACAGCTGTGGCAGCGGTGGCGGGCCCGGTGTGTCGGAGATTTGCCCGCGGGGATCCGTCACACGCCGCATTGCGCCGGTATTGACCTGACATCACACCTGAAACCATAGGAAAGCCAAGTGGCGTTGTCGCCTCCGGCAAGCCCGGGTGGCGCGCCACGCGCCTTTGCCGGCGTCACGTCACACCCGGCTGACGATCGGGCGGATCGCCGCCGGGCCGTTGTGCGGGACGCTCCGGAAGCCGCACGCGGACGGCAGCGCGACGGCGCGCAACCACTTCGGGAACGGGTCGGGACGCCGCGCCAGCTCCGCACGGTCGGCGGGCCGTTCGATCGGGACGTACAGGGCGCCCTCGTCGTACCGGGTGGCCTGGCCGGCCGGCAGGAAGCTCCCGGCCAGGGGCAGGTAGTCGTTGCCGAGCCACGTCCACCAGATCGGGTTCGCCGGCAGACCCAGGATCCCGTCCGGCCCGCGAAGCGAGGCGCTGAGGTCGCAGTCCGGATCGGCCGGTCCCGACAGCCGGTGGCCGCGCAGCACCTCCCCCGTGGCCAGCACGCTGCCGCGCCGGCGGGCGTACTCGACGAAGAAGCGCCGCACGGTGTTGCGCCAGCGCGGATCCTCCAACGGTTCGGCCACCAACCTGAGCCGGTCGACGAGGATGCGGTCCCACTCGTTGGGGTACAGCCCGCCGTCGAGGCAGGGGAAGGTCGCGTCGAACCAGGCTACGTCGCAATAGGTGGAGATGAAGCGGTCGTCCCCGTCGCGGTCCAGGCGGTGCTCGAGTGGGTAGGCGTTGCCGAAGCGTCGCGGAAGCGCTTCCGGGAGAAACCTTTTCGCTGTTTCGATCCACGCATTCGGCGCGTAAGGCGCCGACGCGGGTGAATACCAGCGCAAGTCGAGGATCCGGACGGAGCCGGCGGGCGGACGGGCGGTCTTGCGAATGCGCCTCGGCCCGAGGATGTCGTCGGTCTGCTCGTCCACCGCCACCCCGCCCGCGGCGTGTGCCAGGGCCTTGGCGAACCGCCGGGCCGGGCGCACGTCGGTGGTGTCGCCGCCCGCCGCGACGACGTGCCAGCTGGTGGTGGGGTCCAGAACGTGGGCCACCACGTCGTCCGGGATGTCGCGCGCTTCGAGCTCGTGCGGCCCGAAGACGGTGAACGCGTGGGCTTCCCGCTTGCCGCGCAGCACGGTCACTCGGTGATCGCCGCTGTCGCCGACCGCCAGCCCGGGAATGGACTCGACGAGGGCCTCCAACTGCTTCTCGCGCAGACCGTCGGCCGCGTAAACCGTCAGGTCGTACGACATCGCTCAACCCCCGCCCGGGCGACACCGGCCGCCGTCTTGTTGGATGCTACGTATTTAATCACGCTTAGTCGTAGCAGTGCAACGTTTCAGAGCGGTTTGAGCAGCAAGCTGGCCACATCTGCAATGACTTCTTTCCATACCGCTTCGACTATCCACCATCTCAGCATGAGTTGACCAATACCCCCCACCCGTATATGTTGGGCGAGAGGGCGGTGAGGGGCCGCCGATGCGACTCGGAGGATCGATGGCGGTGCTGGCGGCGGTCGGCCACGCGTTGGCGCTGGCCGGCTCGATGACGTGGGAGATCCTGTGGGCCCTCATCCTCGGCTTCGCGCTGTCGGCGGTGATCCAGGCGGTGGTGCGGCGGACGACGATCGTGTCGCTCCTCGGTGACGACCGGCCCCGCACGCTCGCGGTGGCGGCCGGGCTGGGGGCGGCGTCGTCCTCGTGCTCCTATGCGGCGGTTGCGTTGGCGCGGGCGCTCTTTCGCAAGGGTGCCAACTTCACCGCCGCCATGGCGTTCGAAATCGGTTCCACCAACCTGGTTGTGGAGCTGGGCATCATCCTGGCCTTGCTGATGGGGTGGCAGTTCACCGCCGCGGAATTCGTGGGCGGCCCCTTGATGATCGTCTTCCTTGCCGTCTTGTTCCGGTTGTTCGTGCGATCCCGGCTTGTCGACGCCGCCAGGGAGCAGGCCGAACGCGGCATCGCCGGATCGATGGAAGGCCATGCCGCGATGGACATGTCGATCCAGGGGCAGGGGCCGTTCTGGCGGCGGCTGTTCTCGCCCGCCGGGTTCACCTCCGTGTCCCACGTGTTCGTCATGGAGTGGCTGGCGATCCTGCGCGATCTCGTCATCGGCCTGTTGATCGCGGGCGCCATCGCGGCGTGGGTGCCCGAAAAGTTCTGGCAGGTCTTCTTTTTGACAGATCACCCGGTGTGGTCGGCGCTGTGGGGACCGATCGTGGGCCCCGTCGTGGCGATCGTGTCGTTCGTCTGCTCGATCGGCAATGTCCCGCTGGCCGCCGTGCTCTGGAACGGGGGCATCAGCTTCGGCGGAGTCATCGCCTTCATCTACGCCGACCTGCTGATCGTTCCGATCCTGAACATCTACCGGAAGTATTACGGCACGCGGATGATGCTGACGCTGCTCGGCACGTTCTACGCCTCCATGGTTGCCGCCGGATATCTCGTCGAATTGCTCTTCGGCACAACACGACTCATTCCGACGCAGCGCAGCGCCACGGTGATGCAGGCAAGCATCTCGTGGAATTACACGACGTGGCTCAACATCGCCTTCCTCGTGGTCGCCGCGGCGCTGGTCGCCCGGTTCGTCACCTCGGGCGGGCTCCCGATGTTGCGCATGATGGGCGGCTCTCCCGACGCCGGTGACGAGCACGATCACAGCGCCCATCACCACTAGTGCCGCGGTTTACGCCTCGGGCCGTTGATGCTCCTCCTCGTCGCCTTCGAAGTCCAGCGTGAAGTGCCCCGGCCCCGTTCGGTAACAGAAAGAATGGCGTGTCCCGACGGCGTTTGCCTGCCGGGCGGCAGCCTGGCAGGCCGACTGATTCGTCCCGTAGTCGATGTAATGGTCGGCGCTGGATACCCCCGCGTCAATCACAGATACGGCTACTGGCAGCTTTGGTGCGCCCGAAGTGGCCTTAGTCGTCGGTCAAAGACCGCTGCAGAATTTTCCTGGTTAGGTCATGCAGATGCTCGTCAGTGAGCTCCGGGTTGAAGCGGCGGAGTATCGCTTTCAATTGCTCCGTCCGCTCTCGCCTCTCGCTATCAAGCACTTTGTGGTGGGTGCCGTTCATGGTCACCTTTAGTTCGGGGTGCCATAGCCCGTTCTGGTTAGGGAATGGCTTGTCAGACATATCAAAAGCAACCACCGTGGTGCCCATTCTGGTGCGGCACCCGGGTGCGTAGAGGTGCGGATCTGTAATCCGGTCACTGAGGTCGTGGCTGGCAACGCGAAGAGCGACCGAGCCACGACCGCTGCCTTAACCTGATCCGCTTACCGTACGCCTGGCGTGACGGTTTCGTATATAGCTTGGCCGAGATAGCTGGCGGGCCTGCTATTGGGCGCCGCCAAGCCAGCGCTGAGGGGTTGGGAAATGCCTAAAGCCTTGTCCAGCGCGGCGTCGATGGTGTCCAGGCGGCCGCCAACGCCTCCACACCCGCGCCACCAGAAGTCATGCCCCCAAACTAGGGACCACCACCGACAGAAAACCGCGCGATGTGACTACAGAAACCCTGGTGACACAAGTTTTTTCGCGCGCGGACGAGCCGCTCAGCGGTCACCGGAAAGCTTTAGACGCATCCGGCGATTCACCGGTTCCGGCAGCAACGCGGAAACGTCGCCGCCCAACAAGGCGACCTCCCTCGCCAACGACGAAGAGACGAAGGAGTATTGGGGCGCCGTCGCGACGAAGAAGGTGTCGACACCGGCGATGTGCTTGTTCATCTGCGCCATCTGCAGCTCGTACTCGAAGTCGGTGTCGGTGCGCAGACCCTTCACGATCGCGGTCATCCCCCGCGACGTCACGAAGTCGACCACCAGGCCCTTGCCGACCTCCACCCGCAGGTTGGGCAGGTGGGTCGTCGACTCCTCGATCATCGCGATCCGCTCGTCGACGTCGAACATGCCCTTCTTGGCGGGGTTGGTCAGGATCGCGACCACCACCTCGTCGAACTGACCGGCGGCGCGCTCGAAGACGTCGATGTGCCCCAATGTCACCGGGTCAAACGAGCCCGGGCATACTGCGCCGCTCATGGCAGTCGACGGTACACGGCGGGGTCACGTCCATTCCGCCAACTCCAGACGGGTGTCGCCGTACACCCGCGGCGGCCACACCGACCAGCCGGGCGGCCAGGCCAGCGGCGCGCTGGCGGCGGCGCGCTCGACCACCGCGACGGTCCCCGAACGCACCCAGCCCCGGTCACCGAGGGCTCGCAATACCGCGTCGAACTCATCGGCGTTCACCTCGTAGGGCGGGTCGGCGACAACCAGGTCGACGGCCGTCCCCGTCCCGCCGGCCAGGACGGTCGCCACCGTGCCGCGCCGCAGCGTCGCCCCGGGTAGCCCGAGGGTTTCGATGTTGCGCGTGATGACCGAGGCGGCGCGCTGGTCGGACTCGACGAACAACGCCGACGCCGCACCGCGCGACAGCGCCTCGAGACCCAGCGCACCCGACCCGGCGTACAGGTCCAAGACGGCCAACCCACTCAGGTCGCGGCGCGCCTCGAGGATGTTGAACAGCGATTCGCGCACGCGGTCGGTGGTAGGGCGGGTGCCCCGCGGCGGGACGGCGATGCGCCGGCCGCCCGCGACGCCGCCGATGATGCGGGTCATCTCGGGCCGGCTAGAGCAGCGTCGACCAATAGTCCCAGAACCGCGCCATGATCAACAGGACCACCGCCGTGAACCACAGCACGGCGATCGACCAGCGCCACTGGTAAACCAGTTGCGCCGCACCGGATTCCCCGCGTTCGAGCGCCGGTCGGGCCAAAATGGACGCGACCACCACGAGCAGGGTGATGGTCATCGCCCAGACGACCATGCAGTAGGGGCACAACGCACCGATGCGGTACAGGCTCTGGAAGATCAGCCAGTGCACGAACACCGAACCGGCCAGCGTGCCGAGCAGCAGACCGACCCAATACCACTGCGGCAGCGGCACTTTCGCGACCGCCAGCACCCCGGTGACCAGCACCACGGTGAATCCCACGATGCCGAGCAGCGGGTTGGGGAAGCCGAACACCGAGGCCTGGGGCGTGATCATCACCGACCCGCACGCGAGGATCGGGTTGATGTTGCACGACGGCACGTACGACGGATTGCGCAGGATCTCGATCTTCTCGATCGTCAGCGTCATCGACGCCAGCAAGCCGATCGCCCCGGCGATCAGCACCCACCAGGCGCTGAGGGTGGGCGCGGTCAGGCGCGCGTCCGGTGTCAGGTCGCGATCGACGGGTGGTGCTGACACCGGCGTGGTCACGACGCGGCGGGAGTGGCGGCGGAGTCGATTCCGGGAACGTCGCCGACGATTTCCTTGATCTTGGCGACCAGCGCGTCGGGCGTGGAGGGCTTGTAGACCTCACCGTTGATCTTGATCGTCGGCGTCCCGGTGATGCCGGCCTTCCCCGCCTCCGCCTGGACGTCCGCCACGTGCTTGCCGCTGTTGATGCAGTCGGGCACCTTGCCCACCACGCCGGCCTCGCGGGCGAGCTCGATCAGCTTCGCGTTGTCGGGGAAGCTGGTGCCGTCCTCCCTGGGCTGGATGCCCTCGCTGTACAGCGCGGTGTGGAAGCGGCGGAAGGCGTCGATCGACTCGTCGGCGACGCACACCGCCGCGGCGCCCGCGCGGGACGGATAGTCCTGGTTCCGGGGGCTGTCGAGGATCGCGACCATCGAGTAATCGGCCGCGATCGCGCCGGCGTCGATCAGCTTGGACACCGTCGGGCCGAAGGTGCGCTCGAAGTTGCCGCACGCCGGGCACAGGAAGTCCTCGTAGAAGGTGACGACGGCCTTGGGGTTGTTGGTCCCGGGCTGGTTGACCACCTTGCTCGAGGTGACCCGCACGGTGTCTCCCGCGCCGGTGGCCCCGCTGTTCTTCTTGTGGTGCGAGGTCACGATGTAGAAGACGAGCACGACCGCGAAAATCACGATCACGGCGGTGCCGCCGATCTGGATCAGCCGGCCCGACTTGCGGTCGGCGGACTTGAGGTCGAATCGCGGGGGGCGTTTCGTGTTGTCGGCCACGGGTTCGCTGATCCTTCGGTGCTCGGTCGGACGGGCCTTCAGATTACCGGCGCCGTCGTCATACCCGGCTCAGGTGCGCCCGCAGGGCCGAAATCATCTCGTTCGTCCCGGCGGCGCTGCCACCACCCAGGGGGAACATGTTGGCAAAGCCATGGGTCAGCGAACCCATGTAGCGCAGGTCCACGGGGGTGCCGGCGGCACGGAGTGCCGCGGCGTAGCTTTCCCCCTCGTCGCGCAGCGGATCGAAACCCGCGACGGTGATGAGCGCGGGGGCCAGGCCCGACAGCGAATCGGCCAGCAGCGGCGAGACCCGCGGGTCGGTCCGATCGACGCCGGACCGCCTGAGGTACTGCGCCTCGAACCAATCCATGTCCCGCCGGGTCAGCAGGAAGCCGCGGGCGAACAGGCTCATCGACCGCGTCTGTCCCGTGAAGTCGGTCCGCGGATAGATGAGCCACTGCAGGACGGGAGCCGGGCGGCCCTCGTCGCGTGCCCGCTGGCACACCACGGCGGCCAGGTTGCCGCCCGCGCTGTCGCCGCCGACGGCCACGCGCCCGGGCGCCGCGCCGAGCTCACCGGCGTGCTCATACGCCCACGTGAACGCCGCGTACGCGTCCTCCAGCGCGGCCGGCGCGGGGTGTTCGGGCGCCAGCCGGTAGTCGATCGAGAGCACGTGGATGCCGGCGTCGCGGCAGGTGAGCCGGCACAGCGCGTCGTGGGTGTCGAGGTCTCCGATCGCCCAGCCGCCACCGTGGTAGAAGACCAGCAGGGGGGCGGCGTCGCCGTGCGGGGGGCGGTAGTGCCGCGCCGGCAGGTCGCCGGCCGGCCCGGGCAGCGAGAGGTCGTCGACCTCGACATGGATCTGCGGGCCGGGAAGCTCCAGGCACATCCGGCGCATCCGCTCCCGGGAGGCGGCCGGGTCGTCGTCGACGACCAGGCCGTCGATGCCGATCGAGCGCGCGGTCGACAGCATCAGCTGCAGCGCCGGGTCGAGCGTGTTGCCGTCGATGACCACCGACCGGCCGCCGAACAGGGCCCGCTTCGCGGGTGTGGGGATCCACGGGATGACCTTGAGGCCGACGCCGGTGACCGCGCCCTGCACGCGGCTGATCAGGCGCATCGGCACGCGCTTTTCGCCGGAATCGAGTTTCGTCACGCCTGGCAGACTCTTCGTCATGGGCAATTCCTCCCAGTCCTCCCGGTCCTCGGAGCAACGCTTCGTCGCCCTGAACGACGGTAATTCCATTCCTGCCGTCGGGCTCGGAGTCTTCCAGGTCCCGCCGGCGGACACCGAGCGGGTGGTCGGTGCCGCGCTCCGCGTCGGATACCGGCATGTCGACACCGCCGCGGCCTACGGCAACGAACTCCAGACGGGGCGCGCGCTCGCCGATTCCGGTGTGCCGCGCGACCAACTTTACGTGGTGACCAAGGTGCGCAATGCCGACCAGGGCTACGACAGCACGCTTGCCGCCTTCGACGCCAGCCTGGCCAGGCTCGGGGTGGACTACCTCGACCTTTACCTCATCCACTGGCCGGTGCCCGCCCTCAACCGGTTCGTTGACACCTTCAAGGCGTTCGCTCACCTGCGCGACCAGGGCCGTATCCGGTCGATCGGCGTCAGCAACTTCGAGCCCGAGCACCTGACGATGCTCATCGACGCCACCGGCATCGTCCCCGCGGTCAACCAGATCGAATTGCATCCGCGGTTTCCCCAGCGGGAGCTGCGGGAGGTGCACGCCCAGCGCGGCATCGCCACCGAAGCCTGGGCGCCGCTGGGCCGGGGCGCCCTGCTCGATCACCCGTCGATCACCGCACTCGCCGAGGAAAAGGGTCGGACGCCCGCGCAGGTGTTGATTAGGTGGCATATCCAGCTCGGTAATATCGTGATCCCCAAGTCGGTGAACCCCTCAAGGATTGCGAGCAACTTCGACGTGTTCGATTTCGAACTCAGTCCCGACGACATGGCGTCGATTGCCTCGCTCGATGACGGAACTCGGCTTGGTCCGGACCCACGCACCTTCAATCCCACAGGCAGGTGATCGACGTTGACTGGCGACAAGGGCGTTGTCGTACCGTCCATAGCTCTGAATGACGAGAACACGATGCCCGCACTCGGCCTCGGTGTCGCAGACCTGTCCGAGGACGAGGCCGAGCGCGCCGTCTCGGCGGCGCTGGAGCTGGGGTGCCGGCTGATCGACACCGCCTCCGCGTACGGGAACGAGGCCGCCGTGGGCCGCGCGATCGCGGCGTCCGGTATCCCGCGTGCCGAGGTGTTCGTCACCACCAAGCTCGACGTGCCCGACCAGGGTTTCACCAAGGCGCAGGAGGCCTGCACGGCCAGCCTGGAGCGCCTCGGGCTCGACTACGTCGACCTCTACCTGGTCCACTGGCCCGCGCCGTCGCTCGGCAGGTACGTCGACGCCTTCGGCGGCCTGATCCAGTCCCGGGGCGAGGGCCACGCCCGGTCGATCGGTGTCTCGAACTTCACCGAGGAGCACCTCACCAACGTCAGCGAACTCACCTTCGTCACGCCGGCGGTCAACCAGATCGAGCTGCACCCGCTGCTCAACCAGGCGGAGCTGCGCAAGGCGAACGCTCAGCACGACGTCGTCACGCAGTCCTACACGCCGCTCGCGCTGGGCAAGCTGATGGACAACGCGACGGTCGGCGCCGTCGCCGGCGAGTACGGCAAAACCCCCGCGCAGGTGCTGCTGCGGTGGAACCTGCAACTGGGGAACTCGGTCATCTTCCGGTCGGCCAATCCCGAGCACATCGCCGGCAACCTCGACGTCTTCGACTTCGAGCTGGCCGCCGAGCACATGGACGCGATCAACGGGCTCGACGACGGCACCCGGCTGCGCCCGGACCCGAACACCTTCAACGGCCTCGGCGAGCCGCCGGCCACCACTAGCTCGTCGGGCAGGTAGCCGCGGCCTCGCGCAGCACGCCCGCCGACGGCTGGTCCACCGGCAACTGGTAGCCGCGCAGCACGGCGATGAACTGCACGGCGTACTGGCAGGCGAACGCGGTGTTGGGCGGCATCCACTGCGCGGGCGGCGAATCGCCCTTGTCCTGGTTGGCCTGTCCGTCGACGGCGAGCAGGTTGGCCGGGTCGTTGGCGAAACGCAACCGCTCGGGCGCCGGCCAGCCGTAGGCGCCCATGTCCCAGGCGTAGGCCAGCGGGACGATGTGGTCGATCTGCACCGCCTCGCCGACCTTGGCGCCGCGCTGGAAGGCGATGGTCTTGTTCGTGTACGGGTCGTGCAGCGTGCCGGTCGCCACCGCGTCGGGGCAGCGCTTGACCGACACGTAGGTCTTGTCGACGAGGTCCCGGTTGAGGATGTCGTCGCGGGTGTCGCAGCCGTTGTGCCCGAGCGGGGCGTCGTTGTCGTCGTCCCAGGCGTCGCCGAACGCCGCGCGGAGGTAGTCGAAGCGGTGCAGCCGCAGCGGGACGACGGCGACGCCCGCCAGCACGTCGGCGCCGGGGGCCACCGTCGGGACGTCGGCGCGCGCGGCGTACTCCTGGGCGCGCCTGGCGGCCGTCGACCCGAGCGTCTGGTATGCGACGAGCAACGCGACGATCGCCGCGAACGTCAGCCACAACAACAGCTTCCGGTTCACGCCTTGTCCAGGTATTCGATGCGGTCGGCCTGGGTGAACTGCGCCGCCAGCTGTGCCAATCCGGGGTCCGACGGGTTCTTCTCGTAGGCGTCGACGGCGAAGGCCCGCGCGGTCTCGATGACCTCGCGGTGGTCGGCCAGCGACAGTAACTTGAGATTGAAGGCGCGCCCGGACTGGTTGCGGCCCAACACATCTCCCTCTCGCCGCTCCTTGAGGTCGAGGTCGGCGAGGGCGAACCCGTCCAGGGTGCCCGCGACGGCGGTGAGCCGCCTGCCCGCACCCGACCCCGGCGGGACCCGGGTCGCCAGCAGGCAGAGGCTGGCGTGCTCGCCGCGCCCGATGCGGCCGCGCAACTGGTGGAGCTGGCTGATGCCGAAGCGGTCGGCGTCCATCACCAGCATGACGGTGGCGTTGGGGACGTCGACGCCCACTTCGATGACGGTGGTGCACACCAGCACGTCGATGTCGCCCGCCCGGAATGCGGCCATGGCCGCGTCCTTTTCGTCCGCGGGCAGCCGCCCGTGCATCAGCCCCAGCCGCACGTTCGCCAGCTCGCCGGAACGCAGCCGCGCATAGAGGCCCTCGGCGGTCTCCGACGGCCGGGCGTTCGGGTCCTCCTTCTGCGGCTCGTCGCTCTCGTCGATGCGGGGCGCCACCACGTACGCCTGGCGGCCGGCGGCGACCTCCTCGGTGATGCGCCGCCAGGCGCGGTCGAGCCAGGCGGGTTTGTCGCTGACGAAGATGACGTTGCTGGTGATCGGCCGGCGTCCGCGCGGCAGCTCGCGCAGCGTCGATGTCTCCAGGTCGCCGTAGACGGTCAGGGCCACAGTGCGGGGTATCGGCGTGGCCGTCATGACCAGCAGGTGGGGGGTGACACCGCGACGGGCCTTGGCGCGCAACTGGTCCCGCTGTTCGACGCCGAAGCGGTGTTGTTCGTCAACCACCACCATGCCCAGATTGTGGAATTCCACCGCGTCCTGCAGCAGCGCGTGGGTGCCGACGACGATGCCGGCCCGACCGCTCGCCACCTCGTCGCGCACCTGCTTCTTCTGGGCGGCCGTCATCGACCCGGTGAGCAGCGCGACCCCGGTTGCGTTGTCGGCACCACCCAGCTGGCCGGCCATCGCCAGCGGGCCGAGGACGTCGGTGATCGACCGAAGATGTTGTGCGGCAAGCACTTCCGTGGGCGCGAGCAGCGCACACTGGTAGCCGGCGTCGACCAGCTGCAGCATCGCCAGGACGGCGAGGATCGTTTTACCCGAACCGACCTCGCCCTGGAGCAGGCGGTTCATCGGCCGGATCGCCGAGAGCTCCTCGGCGAACACGTCGAGCACCTCCCGCTGCCCGCCGGTCAGCTCGAAGGGCAAGCGCTGCAACAGTTCCGCGCGCAGACCGTCGGGGCGCGGCGGGGCCGCGGGTCCCGATTCCGACAGCTCGCTGTGCCGGCGGGCCACCAGCGCCCACTGCAGCCCGACCGCTTCGTCGAAGGTCAACCGCTCGCGGGCCCGCCTGCGCGCCGGCTCGTCTTCGGCGAGGTGGATGTCGCGCAGCGCGCGGTCCTCGGCCACCAGGCCGTGGCGGCTCAGCAGTTCGGCGGGCAGCGGATCGTCGATCGGATCCAGGACGTCGAGCACCTGGCGCACGCACCGGAAGATGTCCCAGCTCTGCACCTTGGTGGTCGCCGGGTAGATCGGGAAGAAGGCCCGCTCGAACTCCGCCATCTGCACCTCACCGGTGGTGGACTGCGAGGCGATCGCGATGTTCTTCAGCGAGCTGGTGCCGCGGTTCTTTCCGTCCGGGGAGTCGAGGATGAGGAACGCCGGGTGCGTCAGCTGCATGACGTTGTTGAAGAACCCGACCTCCCCCGACAGCATCACCTTGGTGCCCTTGATCAGGTCCTTCTTCAGGTAGTTGGCGTTGAAGAAGGTCGCGGTGACCTTGTTGCGGCCGGTGCCGAGGGTGATGCGGTGGCAGTCCCTCTTGGGGGTCTTCTTCATCGGCCAGGTCTTCGTTTCGGCGATCGTGTCGACGATCGTGATGTGCTCGCCGGCCGGCGGGCGCTGGTCGTCGGCGTCCCACCGGGTGGCGCCCTCGCTGTAGCTGCGCGGGTAGTGGCGGAGCAGGTCGTCGACGGTCCGGATGCCAAGCTCCTCGTCGAGTTGGTCGGCGGCCTTGGCGCCCACCACGAAGTCCAGGCGGTCGGACAGCGACACCACGGCTACTCGACCCCGATCAGCAACGCGTCACCGTGGTGGCCGGTGCGGTAGGTCATCAGCTCGGTTCCCGGATGGTGGTCGTGCATGTGCTCTTCGAGGATGTCGTTGAGCGTGGCCTCGTCGGGCGACTGCGGATCCGCCTCGAACCCGGCGCCGACGAGCACCGTCACCAGGTCACCGCCGGAGGCCAGCAGCAGGTCGAGCAGTCCGATCGCCGCCCCGACCGCGTCGTCGGCCACGATCAGCACCTCGTCGCCCGCGATGCCCAGGCCGTCGCCCGCCTTGCAGCGCCCCGCCCAGGTCAGCGCGCTCTCGACGGCGATGCGCACGGATCCGTGCCGCGCCGCGCCGGCCGCACGGGCCATGGTGTAGCCGTCGTCGACGGCCGGCCGGCCGTTCTCGTGCACGGCCAGCGCGGCCAGCCCCTGGACCATCGACCCGGTCGGTATCGGCACCACGTCGATGCCCCAGCCGATGGCCGCGGTGCAGCCGGCCACGAGTTCCTCGGCGGGCACGTAGCCGTTGGGCAGGACCATCACCTGCGCGGCGGCGGTGTCGACCACGGCCCGCATCAGCTGGTGGGCGCTGACGCCGGTGTCGGGTTCGGGGCGCAGCACGTTGGCCCCCTCACCGGCGAACAGCTCCGCGGCGCCGTCGCCGTCCACGACCGCGAGCACCGCCCGCTCCCGCGTCCAGCCGCCCGCGGGCAGGCCCGCGGCGCTCGAACCCAGGGCCGAGATGACGATCCGGGTGGGCCGCCCGGCCGCCAGGCCCGCCTCGACGGCGGCGCCGGCGTCGTCGGTGTGCACGTGCACCGAATAGGTGCCAGTGGTCGACGGTGCGGCCGCGATGGCCACGGAGTCGCCCAGCTCGCCGAGCCTGTCCCGCAGCGTGTCCGCCGCCGCGGCCGAGCACCCGTCCAGCCGGTACATCACCTCGAACTGCGGCGTCGGCCGGTCGGCGGGGGCCTGCGGCTGCTCCGCGCGCGGCGACAGCTGGTACACGGTCCGCGCGGGTGCCTGCCCGGCCAGGGTGCAGCGCAGCGCGTCGAGCAGGACCAGCAGCCCCCTGCCACCCGCGTCGACGGCGCCGGCGTCGGCGAGCACGTCAAGCTGCTCGGTGGTCTTCTCCAACGCCACCACCGCCGCGTCGCCCGCGGCCGTGACCGCCTGGACCAGGCCGTCGGCGGCGGTGGCCGCAACGGCTTCCGCGGCGGCGCGCAGCACCGACACGATGGTTCCCGGCACCTCCTCGCCGCCCATCGAGGCGATGACCAGGTCGACGCCGCGTTGCAGCCCCGCCGCGAGGGTGCCGGTGTCGATGTCGGGGAGCTCACCGCCCCGCTCGGCCGCCGCGGTCGCGGTGACGTCGGCGATGCCGCGCAGGATCTGGGACAGGATCACACCCGAGTTGCCGCGGGCGCCGTTGAGCGCGCCGGCCGACAGGGCCGCCGCGGCGCGGGCCACGCACCCGCCGTCGGAGTTCGCCCTGGCGTTGGCCTCGGCGAGCGCCGAGCGCATGGTGAACAGCATGTTGGCGCCGGTGTCCGAATCGGCGACCGGGAAGACGTTGAGGCGGTTGATCTCGTCGATGTGCGTGATCAGGTCGCTGACGGCGGTGTGCGCCCAGTCGCGCAGGGTCACCGCATCCAAGGCGCGTTCCGGCTCGCCCAGTGTGACCCACCTCCTAGAAAACCGGCACCCGGTGGGCGCCAGCGTAGCCCGGCGACCCGCCCGACGGCTTGCGCTCGGCCACCCCGACGAGCCCACCGAGCGTAGCCATCCAGCCCGACAGTCGCCGTCCGCTGTTTGACCGTTTTGGCGGTAGCCGAAGGAGTCGGTATCCTGGGAAAGCCCGGATGGACCCGGGCCATCCCGGTCACGTCGCCGGACCCCCGATTTTTTGAGGAGCTTGAACCATGGCCGCTGTGTGCGACATCTGCGGGAAAGGCCCCGGCTTCGGCAAGTCGGTGTCGCACTCCCACCGCCGCACCAGCCGCCGGTGGGACCCGAACGTCCAGACGGTGCACGCCGCGACGCGTCCGGGCGGCAACAAGCAGCGTCTCAACGTGTGCACGTCGTGCATCAAGGCCGGCAAGGTCGTCCGGGGCTAGTCAGGTTTTGGTCCGGGGCTACATCACGACGTGCCCGGCGTCGACGGGTATCGACACGCCCGTCACGTAGCGGGCACGGGGACCGACCAGCCACAACACCGCTTCCGTCACGTCTTGCGCCTCGACCAGCGGCACGTCGGGCAGCAGCATCTGCGAGACGGCCGGGTTGGGGTTCTCGAGCATCCGGTTGACGACGAAGTCGTTGAGGATCATCGGCGTCATGACGCCGCTCGGGTGCACCGAGTTGACCCGAATCTTGTGCGGCGCGTAGGCGTTGGCCGCCGACCGCATCAACCCCACCACGCCGTGCTTGGACGCGGCATAGGCGAACATCGCCGCGCTGCCGTCGCCGCCCCGGCCGGTCAGCCCCTGCGACGAACTCACCAATACGACCGACCCGCCCCGGCCCTTGCGGATGATCGAGGGCACCGTCGCCAGCAACGTGTGCCACACGCCCTTGAGGTTGGTGTCGACGATCGTGTTGAACACCGGTTCGGAGTGGGCTTCGGGGTCACCGATCGCCACCACCCCGGCGTTGGCGACGACGATGTCCACCTCCCCGACGTCGTCGATGCCGCTTTGCACCGCGGCCTCCAGTTGCGCCAGGTCGCGGACGTCGGCGACGACGGGTGCTACCCTGCGGCCCGCGGCTTCGACCAGCCGGGCGGTCTCGTCGAGATCCGATTTGGAGCCCAGCGGGTAGGGAATCGCGTCGATGTCCGCGCAGATGTCCACGGCGATGATGTCGGCGCCCTGCTCGGCAAAGGCCACCGCGTGGCTGCGGCCCTGGCCGCGCGCCGCACCGGTGACGACGGCGACCTTGTCGTCGAGTTCACCCATGGCTACACCTCCAACCTCGTGCCGGTCTCTTGCTCGGCGAAGGCCACCAGCGGGGCGGCGGCGTGGTCATCGGATCAAGAGTAAATAGTCGGTTCTATGTAAATTCGACCGGTTCTGCCACCATTGTTCGCGGCAGCGGCGGAACAGGGTGCGACGGGTGGTCCACATGAGTGACAGCGCAACAGAAATCACGAACCTGATCTACACCTACGCCGAGCTTCTCGATGGTGGCGACCTGGACGGTGTCGCCCGGCTCTTCGAGCACGGCCGCATCTGCGGCGTGGAGAACGGACCACCGGAGACGGTGTTCGCCGGCGCCGCCCGCGTGCGCGAGATGTATGAGATGGCCACGCGCATCTACGAAGACGGCACCCCCAAGACCAAGCACAACACCACCAACGTGCAACTGCACATCGACGAGGCCGCGGGGACCGCCCGCAGCACGTCGTACTACTGCGTCACCCAGGCCACCCCCGACCTGCCGCTGCAGGTGATCGTGACCGGGCACTACAAGGACACCTTCCACCGGGTGGAGGGCGCCTGGCGGTTCGACAGCCGCACCATGTTCGTCGACCAGGTCGGCGACGTCAGCCGGCATCTGAAGTTCTGAGCGCATGGACGGCCCGTTCGACCTGCCCGCCGTGCTGGCGAGCGCCCAGCGCAAGGAGGGTCTCAGCGACTGGGGGCCGGGCGAATTCGAAGGGCCGCTGGGGGTGTTGCTCGACGACTACGCGAGCGCCGACCTCAATGCCGTCGGCGTGCACATCCTGCGCTCGGGGATCGTGCACAGCCTGCGCATGCGGCTGCGCACCCAGGAGTGGGTACGCCGCCACCCGGAGATCCTCGACGAGCGCGTCGCCCCGCCCATCGTCGTGGTCGGGATGATGCGCAGCGGCACCACCCTGCTGCAGCGGCTGCTCGCCGCCGACCCGCGCTTCGTCTGCGCCTACGGCTGGGAGGTCGTCGAGGTCGCGCCCAGGCTGGACTACCAATTCGGCGGGGAGGATCCGCGGATCGCCATCAGCGAAGCGCGGGAAGCGAAGTCGCGCGAGCTGGCACCCGATGTGTTCGCCATCCATCCGATGTACGCGCGGGAGGCCGAGGAGGAGATCGTCTTCCTGGCCGACGCGTTCCTGTCCCACGTCCCGGAATCCGGTGCGCACCTTCCCCGTTACCGATCCTGGCTCGACACGCAGGACTTCACCCCCGCCTACGACCACCTGCATCGCATGCTGCAATTCCTGCAGTGGCAGAAGCGCCGGCGCGGGGTGCATGGGCAACGCTGGGTGCTCAAATCGCCGGCGCACCTGGGCTACCTGGACTCCCTGCGCGCGCGGTTCCCCGGCCTGCACATCGTGCACATGCATCGCGATCCGCGCACCACGATCGCGTCGGGGGCCAGCCTGAACGCCACCCTGCACGCGATGCACGCCGACGTTGTCGATCCGCACCGGGTGGGCGCGCAGTGGCTCGAGCGGATGGGCTGGACCAACGACCGGGCGATGACGACGCGCGACGGCTGGCCCGATGACGATGACCGGGTCACCGACATCGGCTTCGACGACGCGGTCGCCGACCCGATCGGCCAGGTCGCCCGCGTCTATGACGCCGTCGGGCTTCCGCTGACGGCCGAGGCGGAGGGCGCGATGCGGCGCTGGCTGGCCGGGCGCCCCCGCGAGGCGGCGCGCCCGCCCTACGACCTACCGGCCTACGGCCTGCGCCCAGAGCAGGTCGACGAGCGATTCACCCTGTATCACAAGCGCTTTGGACAGTACATCGAAGGAGCAGCGCATGCCTGATGACCCCGTCGCGACAGCATCGCAGCACGAACAGGAATTGGCCGCGCTCGAGCTGACCGAGCACCCCGTCGTCAAGGCCGCCTATCAAACGGTGGCCGAGACCTGGCTGGGCCGGGCCAAGGCGTCGCAGGCGATGCGGGAGCGGTTCGACGACGCGTTCGCCGAGGTGATGTTCTCGGCGGCGATGTGGTCGTCCAATCAGGACAAGCTGCGACCCAAAGTCACGTGCATCACCCGGCTGGCGCACCCCGTGGACGGCCGGCGCATCCCCGGATCACGGTGGGGCATCGACAATCCCGACAGCGTGTACCGGGTGATCCCGATCTCCGGCGACGAACGCTACGAAATCCATGGCCGGGTCGGCGAGCATCGCATGACCGAGAACTACTTCACCCTCTGGGACGCGCACATGGGCACGGTCGACGTGCTCAACGGGCGCACCATGCAGGTCGACTCCGACGGCAGCTTCACCATCACCGTGGACGCCGACCCGGCGGGCGGGCGGCCCAACCACGTGCAGACCACGCCCGCGGCGCACGAGTTCTACATCCGCGACGTGCTGCTGGACTGGGGCCGGGACGACCCCAATCACCTTGAGGTGCAACGGCTCGGCGGGCCACCGGCTTCCGCGGCGCGCACGCTTGACGAGCAGGCCGAGGCCACCGCGGCGATGATGGACTACTTCGCCAACTTCACCGGCAAGCTCAGCCACGGCGTGTACAAGATGCCCCCCAACCACTTCGACCTGGCCTGGTCGGCCGACAAGGTCGGCGCGATCCGCAACCAGGTCTATGTGATGGGCCGCTTCGATCTCGCGCCCGACGAGGCGTTCGTGGTGGACCTCAACGACGGCGGCGCCGAATACTTCACGGTGCCGCTGAGCAACATCTGGGGCACCACGCTGGACATCCTCGACCGCACCGGCAGCCTCAACAAGGCGCAGTCGCTGGCCAACGAGGACGGCAGCTACACCTACGTCATCGCCCCGACCGATCCGGGCACGGCCAACTGGATCGACTCCGACGGCCTGTGCGAGGGCATCCTGACCCTGCGCATGGCCGAATTCGGCGGGGCGGGTCCCCGCGAAGACCTCGGCGCGCGCGGGCGGGTGGTCAAGCTGGACCGGCTCGACGCCGAGGTGGGCCACCTGCCCCGCGTCAGCCCGCAGGAGCGGGCCGCGCAACTCGCCGACCGGCGCGCCGCGTATCTGCGGCGCCTGCCGGAAGGATCGGCCTGAGATGGCGCGCTGGCTCATCACCGGATGCTCGACCGGCTTCGGTCGCGAAATCGCCCGCGCCGGTTTGGAAGCGGGCCACAGCGCGGTGGTGACCGCGCGCCGCGCCGACTCGGTGCGCGACTTCACCGACGAGTTCGGTGACCGCGCGCTCGCCGTCGCGCTCGACGTGACGGACCCCGGGCAGATCGCGGCGGCCGTGTCGGCGGCCGAAGCGGCGTTCGGCGGCATCGACGTCCTGGTCAACAACGCCGGCCACGGCTACCTGTCCGCCGTCGAGGAGGGCGAGGACGCCGAGGTCCGAAAGCTGTTCGAGGTCAACTACTTCGGCGCGGTCAACATGATCAAGGCGGTGCTGCCGGCGATGCGCGCCCGCCGCTCCGGGCACATCATCAACATGTCCTCGATGACCGGCCTGGTCGCCAACCCGCCCAACGCGTATTACTCGTCGACGAAGTTCGCGTTGGAGGCGATCACCGAGGCGCTCGCCACCGAGGTGCGGCCGCTGGGGATCAAAGTGACCGCCATCGAGCCGGGCGCTTTCCGCACCGACTGGGCGACGCGATCGATGAAGGAGTCGGCCACGCCGATCGCCGACTACGTCGACGTGGCCGCGCGCAAGGACCTGATCAAGCAGTTCGCCGATCATCTTCCCGGTGACCCGAAGAAGGTCGCCGAGGCCGTGTTGATGGTCACGACGCTCGACGAGCCCCCGCTGCGGCTGCTGCTGGGCCGCGACGTGCTCAAGGCCATGCGCGACAAGCTCGCCGCGCTGTCGTCGTCGATCGAAGAGTGGAAGTCCGTCACCAAGGACGTCAACTTCCCGGGGTCGTGAGTCACTCGTCGAGGAGCGCGGCGTGCTCTACTTCACGGCAGCCGCCAGTCGATGGGGTCGGCGCCCATGCCCGTCAACAGTTCGTTGGCGCGGCTGAACGGGCGCGACCCGAAGAACCCCCGAGAGGCGGACAGCGGCGAGGGATGCGGGGACTCGATGGCCACGCAATTGCCCTCCGCAAGAATGGGTTTGAGCGTCGACGCGTCTCGTCCCCACAGGATCGCCACCAGCGGCTGCGAGCGCGCGACCAGCGCCCGGATGGCGCACTCGGTGACCGCCTCCCACCCTTTGCCGCGGTGCGACGCGGGATTGCTGGGGCGCACGGTGAGCACCCTGTTCAACAGCATCACCCCGCGCTGCGCCCACGGCGTCAGGTCACCGCAGGCCGGCTGGGGGTGCCCCAGGTCGGCGGCGTACTCGTCGAAGATGTTGGCCAGGCTGCGCGGCAGCGGGCGCACGTCCGGGGCGACCGAGAAGCTCAGTCCCACAGCGTGTCCGGGGGTCGGGTACGGGTCCTGCCCGACGATCAGAACCCGGACGTCGTTGAACGGAAAGGTGAAGGCGCGCAGGACGTTCGGGCCGGCGGGCAGATAGCGGCGGCCCGCGGCGATCTCCTCCCGCAGGAACTGTCCCATCCGGGCGACCTGGTCGGCCACGGGCTCCAGCGCGGCCGCCCAGCCCGGCTCGACGAGTTCGCCGAGCGGCCGGGCGGTCACCGCAGCCCTTTGACCAGGAGCACCACCGTGTCGGCGCCCGCCCGCCGGTCGCGGGAGATGTCCTGATACTCCGGCGATTGCGCCCACTTCCGGAACGCCGCCTCGTCCGGGAACGACATCAGCACGAGCTTCTCGCGGTCCCAATGCCCCTCGATCACCTCGGGTGATTCGTCGGCGGCCAGCAGCGTGCCGGCGTGACGGCGGAAGACGTCCATGAACTTCGCCTGGTACCGGTCGTAGGCCGCTCGGTCGGTGAACCTCAGCTGGGCGATGGCGTAGACGGTCACCGCGTAACCCTAACCACCGAACGATTCCCAGCCCGCGTAGCCGTTCCACTCGTCGCCGTCGACGAGCACTCGCGCCGGTCCGTCGACAACCCGCCCGACGGGTCGCCAGCCGGCCGGCGCCGGACCGGCGAAAGAGGCCACCAGCGCGTGGTCTTCGCCCCCACCCAGCACCCACGACCAGGGGTCGACGCCGGCCGCGCCGGCCGCCCCGGCGAGCGCGTCGCGGTCGGCGGCCAGCGCCGCGGTGGACAGGTCGATGCCGACCCCCGAGGCGTCGGCGACGTGGCGCAGGTCGGCGATCAGACCGTCCGAGACGTCGATCATCGCCTCGGCCCCGGCGGCCGCGGCCACGGCGCCCTGGCCGTAGGGCGGGCGTGGCACCACGTGGCGGCGGCGCAGGTCGTCGTGACCCTCGATCCCGTTGTGCCACAACGTATATCCGGCGGCGGAGCGGCCCAGCTCGCCCGCGACGGCGATCACGGAGCCAGCCTTCGCCCCGGAACGCAGCACGGGCGCCCGGCCGCCCAGGTCGCCCAGCACCGTCACCGAGATCACCCACTGCGGACAGCTGACGAGGTCGCCGCCGGCGATGCCGGCGCCCACCAGCCCCGCCTCGTCCCACATCCCGTCGACCAGCGCGTCGACCAGCTCGGCCGCCGTGTCACCGGGGGCACCGAAGGCGACCACGAAGGCGGAGGGCCGTGCGCCCATCGCCTCGATGTCGGCGGCGTTCTGGGCGATGGCCTTGCGGCCGACCTCGCCCGGGGTCGACCAGTCCAACCGGAAATGCCGGTCCTGCACGAGCATGTCGGTGGACACCACGACGCGGCCATCCCCCGCCGCGACCATTGCGCCGTCGTCACCGGGCCCGAGCAAAACCGCAGCGGGCTGACCACGGCCGCGCACCAGGCGATCGATGACGCCGAACTCGCCCACCTCGTGCAGCGTCGGTGGCCGGCCCGGTGTGTCGTCGCGCACGCCGCCTCCTCCGCGCGGTCCGGTTGTGTGAGGCCACGATACGGCCGCTCGGCCCGGGGTAAGTTGGTGCCCTGCCGCGCGAGCGGACCCGCAGTGACTGTAGGAGGTGCGCGGGCGGTGACGATCGACCCCGATACCGGCCGGGACTCCGACGCGGGACCGCCCCGCGCGGTCATCATCGCGGCGATAGCCGTGGCGGTCGTCGCCGTCGGGATCGTCCTCGTGATCGCCGCGACCCGCGCGGCGCCGTCACAGGTCACCGTCTCCGCCGTTGCGGCGCCCCAGGCGGGAAGCCCCGCCTGCCAGGCCTTGTCGGCGGCGCTGCCGCAGCGGCTCGGGGACTATCGGCGGGTCCCCATCGCCGCGCCCGCGCCACCGGGCGCCACCGCCTGGCGGACCGACGGCCGGGGCGAGCCGGTGGTGCTGCGCTGCGGCCTTGACCGGCCCGGCGCCTTCGTCGTCGGATCCCCGATTCAGGTGGTCGACAAGGTGCAGTGGTTCGAGACCGAACGCGAGTCCGCCGGGGACGCAGGGCGATCCGTCTGGTACACGGTGGACCGGCCGGTGTACGTGGCGCTCACCCTGCCGTCGGGATCGGGGCCCACGCCGATCCAGCAGGTCTCCGAGGTGATCGACCACACGATGGCGGCCGTCCCGATCGACCCCGCGCCGGCCCGCTAGCGCAGGCGGCGACCCGCCTCGCCCGGCTGCGCCGCGCTCGCGATCGCCGCTAGCGCAGGCCGACGCCCCGGGCCAGCGCGGTCTCGACCATGGTCGCCAGCAGCGTGGGATAGTCGACGCCGCTGGCCGCCCACATCCGCGGGAACATCGAAATCGTGGTGAAGCCGGGCATCGTGTTGATCTCGTTGATCACCGGGCCCTCCTCGGTGAGGAAGAAGTCGACCCGGGCCAGGCCCTGGCAGTCGATGGCCCTGAACGCCCGAATCGCCAACTGGCGCACGGCGTCGGCGATCTCGTCGTCGACCTTCGCGGGCACGTCGAGTTCGGCGACGTCGTCGAGGTACTTGGTCGCGAAGTCGTAGAACGAGTCCTCGCGGCCGCGCACACCGACCACCCGGATTTCCCCCACCGTGCTGGCTTCGACGGAGCCGTCGGGCATTTCGAGCACACCGCACTCCAACTCGCGGCCGTTGATCGCCGCCTCCACGATCACCTTCGGGTCGTGGCGGCGAGCTTCCGCCACCGCGGCGGGAAGCTCGTCCCAACTCGTCACGCGGCTGACGCCGATCGACGAGCCGCCGCGCGCGGGCTTGACGAACACCGGCAGGCCGAGGCGTTCGCGCTCCTCGGGATGCAGCGCCGGCCGGTTCGGCCGCAACACCGCATGCGCGCCGACCGGCAGCCCCTCGGCGGCCAGCAGTTTCTTGGTGAACTCCTTGTCCATGCCGGCGGCGCTGGCCAGCACGCCGGCTCCGACATAGGGCACACCGGCGAGTTCGAGCAGGCCCTGCAGCGTGCCGTCCTCGCCGTAGGGGCCGTGCAGCACCGGGAACACCACGTCGACGGACGCCAGCACCTCGCCCGCGCCGGGCTGCAACGACACCAACTGACCGCTTCGCACCGGGTCGGCCGGCAGGGCGAGCTCGGTTCCCGAGTCGGCCGTCACCCCGGGCAGCTGCCGGTCGGTGATCGCCAACGCGTCCGGGTCGCCGTCGGTGAGCACCCAGGACCCCTGCGGCGTGATGCCGATGGCGGTCACGTCGAACCGCCCGGGGTCGAGGTTGCGCAGGATGCTGCCCGCGGACACACAGGAGATGGCGTGCTCGTTGCTGCGACCGCCGAAGACGACGGCCACGCGCACGCGGCTCGACCGGTCGCTGGGCTTCACAACCTTCAGAGGCTACCGGGTGTCGGGGCCAGGAGTCGGATCGCGGCCCGCGAGCTGCGGTTTCGTCACTCGGGCTTGGTGCTGCGGCCCAGGAGCAGGGCCATCGCCTCGTCCACCGAGAGTCCCTTGTGGCAGACCCGGTGCACGGCATCGGTGAGCGGCATCTCGACGTCGTAACTCGATGCCAGCGCGAGCACCGACTCGCAGGACGTCACGCCCTCGACGACGTGCCCGTCCCGGGCCTGCATGGCCGACTCCATGGTCCCGCCGCGGCCCAGCCGTTCGCCGAACGAGCGGTTGCGTGAGTACGGCGACGTGCACGTCGCCACCAGGTCACCCACCCCGGCCAGTCCGGCGAGCGTCGCCCCCTTGGCCCCGAGCGCTATTCCCAGCCGCATGATCTCCGCCAGGCCTCGGGTGATGATGGCGGCCGCGGTGTTCTCGCCGAGCCCGACGCCCGCGGCCATCCCGCAGGCGAGCGCGATGACGTTCTTGCACGCGCCGCCGACCTCGGTGCCGACGACGTCGCTGTTGGTGTACGGGCGGAGGTACCCGCTGTTGAGCATGCGCTGCAGCGCGACCGCGCGGCCCGAGTCGCTGCACGCGACGACCGTGGCGGCGGGCTGGCATTCGGCGATCTCCGATGCGAGGTTGGGTCCGGAGATCACCGCGACCTGATCCGAGTCGACGCCGGTCACCGACACGATGACCTGGCTCATGCGCATCAACGTTCTCAGCTCGATGCCCTTGGCCAGGCTGACCAGTGTCGCGCCGTCGGCCAGCAGCGGCGCCCAATGCTCCAGGTTCGCCCGCAGCGTCTGCGCCGGCACCGCCATCAGCACCGTGGTCGCGCCGCCGAGCGCCTCCCCGGCATCGGCGGTGGCGTGGATGCCGGTCGGCAGCAGCGTGCCCGGCAGGTAGTCGGGGTTGTACCGGGTGGTCGCGATCTGCTCGGCAACGTCGGGCCGGCGGGCCCACAGCCTGACCCCGGCCTCTGGTCCCCCCGCATCAACGAGCACCTTGGCCAGCGCCGTCCCCCAGGCGCCCGCACCCATCACCGCGACGGCGCCCGTTGACGTGGGCATCGTGCCGGCCATTCGCCACCCCATCTCTTCGTGCATGCAGCCGCTACACCCTAGATCAGGCCCCGCCCGGCAGTCACCCGCGACGATCGCGAGCGCGGCGAAGCCGGGCGATGCGGGTCGTCGCCATCGGGCCCGCGACGATCGCGAGCGCGGCTCCACGACACGTAATCGTTTGCGAAGACGCGCCGACGAGGGTCGCCAACGTTTACGTCTCGCGGTCTGGGGACGGCAGCGGCCCAACGATCGCCAGCGCGGCGGCGCTGGCAGGATGACTTTCCATGAGCGCCACACGGGCCGACGGTTCGGGCGACGTGGCGTTGATCGTCGCGGTGAAGCGGCTGTCGGCCGCCAAGACCCGCCTGGCGCCGATCTTCTCCGCGCCCACCCGCGAAAGCGTGGTGCTCGCCATGTTGATGGACACCCTGTCGGCCGCCGGCCGGGTGGGTGCGCTCGGTTCGATCACGGTCATCACGCCCGACGAGGCCGCCGCGGCCGCGGCAGCCGAGCTCGGCGCCGACGTGCTCGCCGACCCTACGCCCGACGGCCACCGCGACCCGCTGAACAACGCCATCATCGCCGCGGAACGGCACGCCGCCGCTTCGTACTCGAATTTCGTTGTCCTGCAGGGCGATCTGCCCGCCCTGCAGAGCCAAGAGCTAAGCGAGGCGATCGCCGCCGCGCGCCAGCACCGGCGCAGCTTCGTCGCCGACCGGCTCGCCACCGGCACCTCCGCGCTGTGCGCTTTCGGATCCACGCTCGACCCGCACTTCGGCCCGGATTCTTCGGCGCGACACCGTCGTTCGGGCGCGATCGAACTGACGGGCGCGTGGCCCGGTCTGCGCTGTGACGTGGACACGCCCGCCGACCTGGCGGCCGCCCGCCGCCTCGGGTTGGGCCCGGCGACCTCGCGGACCCTCGCGCACCACTAGCGGGGCGGCGTCAGCAAACCTGTCGTCGCGGTGAACACCACCCCAACGGCGCATGGATGTCCGTCCCGCGCTAGCCGCGCGACCGGGTGATACGCCATGATCTCTGGGTGACCGAAATCGAAGCTGAGGCGCGTCCCGACGGGAGCATCTGGCAGACGGGCGACTCGGCGCTGGCGGCCCCTCCCGCGGCCACGCCCGCCGCCATCATCGATGAACTGCCGGAGGACCGCTACCTCAATCGCGAACTGAGCTGGCTCGACTTCAACGCGCGCGTCCTGGCGCTGGCCGCGGACAACTCGCTGCCCCTGCTGGAGCGCGCCAAGTTCCTGGCCATCTTCGCCTCGAACCTGGACGAGTTCTACATGGTTCGCGTCGCCGGCCTGAAACGCCGCGACGAGATGGGCCTCTCGGTCCGGTCGGCCGACGGCCTCACGCCGCGCGAGCAGCTGGCGCTGATCGGCGAACAGACGCAACGCATCGCGACCCGGCACGCGCGCGTGTTCCTGGATTCGGTGCGCCCCGCGCTCGCCGAGGAAGGCATCCTCATCGTCACGTGGGCCGACCTGACCGAGGCCGAGCAGGAGGACCTGTCCACTTACTTCATGGAGCAGGTGTTCCCGGTCCTGACCCCGCTGGCCGTCGACCCCGCCCATCCGTTCCCGTTCGTGAGCGGCCTCAGCCTGAACCTGGCGGTGACCGTGCGGCAACCCGAGGACGGCGGTCAGCACTTCGCCCGAGTGAAGGTGCCCAACAACGTCGATCGCTTCGTCGAGCTTCGATCGCCCGCGGGCGACGACGCCGACGGGCTGGCCGTGGTCCGCTATCTGCCGACGGAAGAACTGATCGCCGCCTTCCTCCCCACGCTGTTCCCGGGCATGGAGATCGTCGAGCATCACGCGTTCCGCATCACCCGCAACGCCGACTACGAGGTCGAAGAGGACCGCGACGAGGACCTGTTGCAGGCGCTGGAACGGGAACTGGCGCGCAGGAGATTCGGCTCGCCGGTGCGACTCGAGATCGCCGACGACATGACCGAGAGCATGCTGGAACTGCTGCTGCGCGAACTCGACGTCCACCCGGGCGACGTCATCGAGGTTCCCGGACTGCTCGACCTCTCGTCGCTGTGGCAGATCTACGGCATCGACCGGCCTGCCCTAAAGGATGTGGCCTGGGTCCCCGACACCCATCCCGCCTTCGCCGACCGCGAGACACCGCGGAGCATCTTCGCGACGCTGCGCGAAGGCGATGTGCTGCTTCATCATCCGTACGACTCGTTCTCCACCAGCGTGCAGCGCTTCATCGAGCAGGCCGCCGCCGACCCGAACGTGCTGGCGATCAAGCAGACGCTGTACCGCACGTCCGGTGACTCGCCGATCGTGCGGGCACTGATCAACGCCGCCGAGGCCGGCAAGCAGGTGGTGGCCTTGGTCGAGATCAAGGCCCGCTTCGACGAACAGGCCAACATCCGCTGGGCGCGTGAACTGGAACAAGCCGGCGTGCATGTGGTCTACGGGTACGTCGGGCTCAAGACGCACTGCAAGACCTGCCTGGTGGTGCGCCGTGAGGGGTCGACGATCCGGCGCTACTGCCACATTGGCACCGGCAACTACAACGGCAAGACGGCGCGCCTGTACGAGGACGTCGGCCTGTTGACCGCGTCCCCCGAGATCGGCGCCGACCTGACCGACCTGTTCAACTCGCTCACGGGCTACTCGCGCAAGGTGTCGTACCGCAATCTCCTTGTCGCACCGCACGGGATCCGCACCGGGATCATCGAACGCGTCGAGCGGGAGGTCGCCGCGCACAGCGAGAGCGGCGGCGGCCGAATCCGCCTGAAGATGAACGCTCTGGTCGACGAGCAGGTCATCGACGCGCTCTACCGCGCCTCGCAGGCCGGTGTGCGGGTCGAGGTCGTGGTGCGGGGCATCTGCGCCCTTCGCCCCGGCGCTGAGGGCTTCTCGGAGAACATCTCCGTGCGCTCGATCCTCGGCCGCTTCCTGGAACACTCGCGGATCATGCATTTCGATCGGATCAACGAGTTCTGGATCGGCAGCGCCGACATGATGCACCGCAACCTCGACCGGCGCGTCGAGGCGCTGGTGCAGGTGAAAGACCCCAGGCTTACCGCGTACCTGGACGAATTGTTCGAGTCCGCGCTGGATCCGGCGACCCGGTGCTGGGAGCTCGGACCCGACGGGCAGTGGACGGCTTCGCCGCAGGAGGGACACACCGTGCGCGACCACCAGGTGTCGATGATGGAGCGGCACCGCAGCCCCTGACGCCGTCCGGTGAGCTACGGCCAGATCCGCGACCGTTTGCGGTCGCGGCGAATTGACCTGCAGGAGTTGAGGTGCCAAACCAGAACTCGTCCGCCGCTCGGCGCCCGGGCAGCCGGATCGTGCATGCGGCGGGCGCCGTGCTGTGGCGCCCGGGCGCATCGGACAACCCGGGGCTCGAGATCGCGGTGATCCACCGCCCCCGGTACGACGACTGGTCGCTGCCCAAGGGCAAGCTCGACCCTGGCGAGACCGCGCCCGTGGCCGCGGTGCGGGAGGTGTGGGAGGAGACGGGCCACCGGTCGATCCTCGGCCGCCGGCTGGACATGGTGACGTATCCGATCGATTTGGGCGTCAAGAAGGTGTCTTACTGGTCGGCGCGCAGCACCGGCGGAGAGTTCGCTCCGGGTAAAGAGGTCGACGAGCTGATCTGGCTGCCGATCGACGACGCGATGGGCCGGCTCAGCTACCCGCACGACCGGAAGATGCTGCGGCACTTTGCCAAACACCCGGCCGACACGCATACCGTATTGGTGGTGCGGCACGGCACGGCCGGAAGTAAGTCACGCTTTTCCGGCGACGACTCCATGCGGCCGTTGGACAAGAGGGGACGCGCGCAGGCGGAGGCTCTGGTGCCACAACTGCTGGCCTTCGGCGCCTCGGAGGTCTACGCGGCCGACCGGGTGCGCTGCCACCAGACGGTGGAGCCGCTCGCCGAGGAGTTGGGCGTGACGGTCCACAACGAACCCACCCTCACCGAGGAGTCGTACGCCAAGAATCCCAAACGCGGTCGCCAGCGAGTGCTGGACATCGCCGCGCACGACGGCACTCCGGTGATCTGCACGCAGGGCAAGGTGATCCCGGACCTGATCGAGTGGTGGTGCAAACGGGACGGTGTGCGCCCGGACAAGTCGCGCAACCACAAGGGCAGCACCTGGGTGCTGTCGTTGACGGCCGGCCGACTGGTGGCGGCCGATCACATCGGGGGCGCACTGGCCGCCAACGTGCGGGCCTAGCACGCGAATACCCCCCGGGCCTGCGCCCGAAGGGTATTCGCGTGGATTCGGTTACTGCCCCTTACTTGCGGCCGCGGCGCGCGGTCGTCTTCTTGGCCGCAGCCTTCTTGGCCGGAGCCTTGCTGGCGGCCTTCTTCGCCGGAGCCTTGGTGGCCACCTTCTTGGCAGCGGTCTTCTTGGCCGGGGCCTTGGTCGCCGCCTTCTTGACCGGAGCCTTGGTCGCCGCCTTCTTCGCCGGCGCCGCCTTCTTGGCCGGAGCCTTGGTCGCGGCCTTCTTCGCCGGCGCCTTGGTCGCGGCCTTCTTGGCCGGGGCCTTCTTGGCTGCGGCCTTCTTGGCCGGAGACTTCTTGGCTGCGGTCTTCTTGGCAGCAGTGCCGCCGCTCGAACCACGTTTCACTGCAGGTCCTTCCGACGGGAGGCGCTGTGCGCCAGACACAACCGCTTTGAATTGGGCACCGGGACGGAACGCCGGGACCGACGTCGGCTTCACCTTCACCGTCTCGCCGGTGCGCGGGTTGCGGGCCACTCGCGCCGCGCGCCGCCGCTGCTCGAACACACCGAATCCGGTGATCGTGACGCTGTCCCCCTTGTGCACCGCGCGCACAATGGTGTCCACGACATTCTCGACGGCGAGGGTCGCCTGCCGTCGGTCAGTCTTCAATTTCTGTGTGAGCTCGTCGATAAGCTCAGCTTTGTTCATCCGAACCCTCCAAGCCAGTGGTCCTCGTTATTGGGAACCGACTAGAGGACACGGTAAACCCTTACCCAGCAAATTTCCAAGAGCCACGCGCAATTTCACGGTCACCGGACAGAAATTTTCGCAATCCGGTTGCCGCGCTTGGCAGGTGGCGGACTCGAATTCGGCCGGTTTACTTAGCCGACCAACAAGAAATTTCGGGGCGGCCAGGCCCGTCAGGAAGCGGGCAGCGTGCGCGGTTTCCACGCCGGACGCGCCGCCTCGAACGACTCGATCCGATCGAGTTTCCGCAGCGTAAGGCCTATATCGTCGAGCCCTTCGAGCAATCGCCAGGCGGTGTGGTCATCAATCTTGAACGGCAGCACCGTCGTTCCGGCGGTGACATTTCGATCTTGAAGATTGACAGTGATTTCCAAGCCCGGGCTCTGCTCGATGAGCTTCCACAGAAGTTCAACCCCGTCTTGCGAGACTTCGGCCGCCAGCAGGCCCGCCTTGCCGGCGTTGCCCCGGAAAATGTCTCCGAACCGAGACGAGATAACCACCCGGAACCCATAGTCCATGAGCGCCCACACCGCATGCTCGCGCGACGAGCCGGTGCCGAAATCGGGTCCCGCGACCAGAACCGAGCCGCGGTCAAACGGGCTGAGGTTGAGCACGAATGACGGATCGGACCGCCATGTGGCGAACAAGCCGTCCTCGAATCCGGTGCGCGTCACGCGCTTCAAATACACCGCGGGGATGATCTGATCGGTATCCACATTGGACCGCCGCAGCGGCACGCCGATGCCGGTATGGGTGCGAAAGGGTTCCATCGTCGTCCTCGCTTCTCGGGTCAGTTGGAGTTCAGATCATCCGGCGCGGAAAGCGTTCCCCGCACCGCCGTCGCCGCGGCGCGCGCCGGCGACACGAGGTGCGTGCGCCCGCCTTTGCCCTGCCGCCCTTCGAAGTTGCGGTTGGACGTCGCGGCGCACCGCTCCCCCGGCGCCAGCTGATCGGGGTTCATGCCGAGGCACATCGAGCACCCCGCCTGCCGCCACTCGGCACCGGCGGCGGTGAAAACCTCGCCCAGCCCTTCGGCTTCGGCCTGGGCCCGCACCCGCATGGAACCGGGGACCACGAGCATCCGCACCCCGGGGGCCACCGTGCGCCCGCGCAGGATGTCCGCCACCGCGCGCAGGTCCTCGATACGACCGTTGGTGCACGACCCGACGAACACCGCGTCGACGCCGATGTCGCGCATCGGCGTCCCCGGGCGAAGGTCCATGTACGCCAAGGCTTTCTCCGCGGCCTGGCGCTCGCCGTCGTCCGGCATCAATTCGGGGTCCGGGACGGCCGCCGACAGCGGCACCCCCTGGCCCGGGTTGGTGCCCCACGTGACGAACGGGCTCAGCGCGGTGGCGTCGAGATAGACCTCGGTGTCGAACTCGGCGCCGTCGTCGGTGCGGAGCTGACGCCAGTACGCCATCGCCGCGTCCCACTCCGCGCCCGTCGGGGCGTGCGGCCGGCCGCGCAGGTATTCGTAGGTCACGTCGTCGGGCGCGACCATGCCCGCCCGGGCGCCGGCTTCGATGCTCATGTTGCACACCGTCATGCGCCCTTCCATGGACAGCGATTCGATGGCGCTGCCGCGGTATTCGATGACGTGGCCCTGCCCGCCGCCGGTGCCGATCTTCGCGATGAGCGCCAAGATGATGTCCTTGGCGGTGACCCCGGCGGGCAGGCGCCCGTCGACGTTGACAGCCATCGTCTTGAACGGCCGCAGCGGCAAGGTCTGCGTGGCCAGCACGTGCTCGACCTCCGAGGTGCCGATCCCCATCGCCAGTGCGCCGAAAGCGCCGTGCGTCGAGGTGTGGCTGTCGCCACACACGATCGTCATTCCCGGTTGGGTGAGGCCCAATTGGGGCCCCACCACGTGCACGATGCCCTGGTCGATGTTGCCCATCGGGTAGAGGCGGATGCCGAATTCGGCGCAGTTGTGCCGCAGCGTCTCGACCTGGGTGCGCGACACCGGATCGGCGATCGGCTTGTCGATGTCGATCGTGGGCACGTTGTGGTCCTCGGTGGCCAGAGTGAGATCCGGGCGCCGCACCGGGCGGCCGGCCAGGCGCAGGCCGTCGAAAGCCTGCGGGCTGGTGACCTCGTGGACCAGATGCAGGTCGATGTAGATCAAGTCGGGGGCATCGGCTTGCCCCGAGTCCCCGCCGCGCACCACAACGTGGTCGTCCCAGACCTTCTCGGCCAACGTGCGCGGCCGGCCGGCCGCTTGGGTGTCGGACCCCATCTCGAATTCGCCCCTATTCGGTGATTTCGGCTGTCATCTCATAATATGAGACGCTAATATCTTCTTATGAGACAGCATAGCGGCATCGGCGTCCTCGACAAAGCCGTCGTGGTGCTGCACACGGTCGCGGAATCGCCCTGTGCGCTGGCCGAACTGTGTGAGCGCACCGCCCTGCCCCGGGCCACCGCATACCGGTTGGCCGCCGCCCTGGAAGTCCACCGCCTGCTGACGCGCGACGACGAGGGCCGCTGGCGCCTCGGTCCCGCCGTCACCGAATTGGCCGCGCGGGTGAACGACCCCCTGCTCGCCGCGAGCGCGGCGGTGCTTCCCCTGCTGCGGGAGACGACCGGGGAAAGCGTGCAGCTGTACCGCCGAGAGGGGACCTCGCGGGTGTGCATCGCCGCCCTGGAACCGGCTGCCGGCCTTCGCGATACCGTTCCGGTCGGGGCGCGGTTGCCGATGACGGCGGGTTCGGGGGCCAAGGTGCTGCTGGCTTACAGCGACGCCGCCACCCAGAAGGCCGTGCTGCCGTCGGCGAAATTCACCGACCGGGCCCTGGCCGACGTGCGGCGGCGCGGCTGGGCGCAGAGCGTGGCCGAGCGCGAGCCCGGCGTGGCCAGCGTGTCGGCTCCGGTGCGTGACGCGCGCGGTGCCGTGATCGCCGCCATATCGGTGTCGGGGCCCGTCGACCGCATCGGCCGGCGCCCGGGTGCACGCTGGGCCGCCGACCTGTTGTCGGCCTCCGAGGCGCTGACGCGCCGGCTCTAGATTTCGCGGCGTCCAGACTGCGCTCAGCGCGCTGCTACCCGCGACCCGGGCGCGCTGGCCGCAGTGTGGATGCCACGCCTGCAGACTCGAAGCCGTCAGTGCGCACGCGTCGCGCGCCACCTGACACACTGACGCGATGGGAACGAATCAGCGCGCGAGCATTGTGATGTCCGAGGACGAGATTGCCGATTTCGTCGTGAAGAGCCGCACGGGCACGCTGGCCACCGTGGGCCCCGACGGCCAGCCTCACCTCACCGCGATGTGGTACGCCGTCGTCGACGGCGAGATCTGGCTGGAGACCAAAGCCAAGTCGCAGAAGGCGGTCAACCTCAAGCGGGACCCGCGCGTGAGTTTCCTCATCGAGGACGGCAACACCTACGACACGCTGCGGGGCGTGTCGTTCGAGGGGGTCGCGGAGATCGTCGACGACCCCGACGTCTCGCACCGCGTCGGCGTCAGCGTCTTCGAACGCTATACGGGCCCCTACAGCGACGACATGAAGCCGTTCGTCGAGCAGATGATGAACAAGCGGGTGTGCGTGCGCATCGTGCCCCGCCGGGCGCGTTCGTGGGATCACCGCAAGCTGGGCCTGCCACCGATGCCGGTGGGCGGGTCGACGGCGCCGGCCGCGCAATAGTCCCGGGCCTTCGACACCGAGAAAACGCAAATCACCCAATTTCGGTGCCGAAATGGGTGATTTGCGCTGCTCGCCAGTTTTGTAGCCCCGATGGGATTCGAACCCACGCTACCGCCGTGAGAGGGCGGCGTCCTAGGCCGCTAGACGACGGGGCCAGAACTGATCCGAGGTGTCAGCATAGCCGACGGCGGAAAGCCCACCTAATCGCCTGCATCGGTCCGCCTCGGTCGAGATTTGGCTGGGGTACCAGGACTCGAACCTAGAATGGCTGAACCAGAATCAGCTGTGTTGCCAATTACACCATACCCCATTGTCGGCCTATAACCGCAGGTCACAACCGCTTTCGCGGGCCGATTGAGCGCCCTTGAACCGCTGTGGCCCGCCGTCGGCGGCCGCAGAGCAGACTACCAAAAAATCAGCGGGCCTCGTCGCGGGCATCGCGCAACCGCCCCAGGCTGCGGTCGCGGCCCAGCAATTCCAACGATTCGAACAACGGCGGGCTGATCGTGGTTCCGGTGACGGCCACGCGTATCGGGCCGAACGCCTTGCGCGGCTTGAGCGCGAGACCCTCGATGAGCGCGGCTTTGAGGGCCGTCTCGATGTGGGCCGTCGTCCAGTCCCCCACACCCTCGAGCGCGGCCAGGGCCGCGTCGAGGACGGCACCCGCGTCCGGGCCCAGCTCCTTGGCGGCCGCCTTCGGGTCGATCGCGTACTCGTCGTCGTTGAGGAACTTGAGCAGGTCCCAGGCGTCCGCGAGCACCACGATGCGGGTCTGCACGAGGTCAGCGGCGGTGGCGAACGCCTGGTCGTCGAGACCGAGGCGGTATCCGTGGACGTCCAAGTAGTCGCGCAGCCGGCCCGCGAAATCCGCGGGGTCGAGCATGCGGATGTGCTCGGCGTTGAGCGCGTCGGCCTTCTTCTGGTCGAACCGGGCGGGGCTCGAGTTGACGTCGACGACGTCGAAGGCGGCCACCATCTCGTCGAGGCTGAAGATGTCGTGGTCGTCAGCGATCGCCCACCCCAGCAGCGCAAGGTAATTCAGCAGCCCCTCGGGGATGAAGCCGCGGTCGCGGTGCGCGAACAGATTCGACTGCGGGTCGCGCTTGGACAGCTTCTTGGTGCCCTCGCCCAACACCGTTGGCAGGTGGGCGAACTGCGGTGTGCGCTCCGCGACGCCGATCCGGATCAGCGCCTGATACAGCGCGAGCTGGCGCGGCGTCGACGGCAGCAGGTCCTCGCCGCGCAGCACGTGGGTGATCTTCATCAGCGCGTCGTCGACCGGGTTGACCAACGTGTACAACGGTTCTCCGTTGGCCCGCGTCAGCGCGAAGTCGGGCATGGTGCCCGCGGCGAACGAGGTGGTGCCGCGCACCAGGTCGTCCCACCAGAGGTCCTCGTCGGGCATCCGCAGGCGCACCACCGGCTGGCGGCCCTCGGCCAGGTAGGCCGCGCGCTGCGCATCGGTCAGGTCGCGGTCGAAGTTGTCGTAGCCCAGCTTGGGGTTGCGGCCCGCCGCGACGTGCCGGGCCTCGACCTCCTCGGGCGTCGAGAAGGCGTGGTAGGCCTCACCGGTCTCGAGCAGCCTGGCCACCACGTCGCGGTAGATCTCCCGGCGCTCCGACTGCCGGTACGGGCCGTACGGCCCGCCGACCTCCGGGCCCTCGTCCCAGTCCAGGCCGAGCCAGCGCAGCGCGTCGAGCAGCGCCAGGTAGCTTTCCTCGGTGTCGCGCTGGGAGTCGGTGTCCTCGATGCGAAACACGAAGGTGCCGCCGGTGTGTCGCGCGTAGGCCCAGTTGAACAGCGCCGTGCGCACCATCCCGACGTGGGGCGTGCCGGTGGGCGACGGGCAGAACCGGACTCGGACGTCGGTGGGTGCGGTCACGACTTTCCTTTGCGTACCACCGGATTCGACAGCGTGCCGATGCCCTCGATCGTGACGGAGACGGTGTCTCCGTCCTCGATGGGGCCGACGCCCGCCGGGGTTCCGGTGAGAATCAGGTCCCCGGGCAGCAGGGTCATCACGGCCGAGATCCACTCGATGATGTCGCCGACGTCGTGAATCATCAGCGACGTCCGGCTGTTCTGCTTGACGTCGCCGTTGACGTCGGTGCGCAGTTCGAGGTCCGACGGGTCGACATCGGTGACGATCCACGGTCCCATCGGACAGAACGTGTCGTGCCCCTTGGCCCGGGTCCACTGGCCGTCGGCCTTCTGCTGGTCGCGCGCCGACACGTCGTTGGCGATCGTGTACCCGAGGATGTTCTCGGCGGCGCGGGCGGCGGGGACGTCCTTGCACGGCCTGCCGATGACGGCGGCCAGCTCCCCCTCGAAGTGCACCGGTGATGCGTTGGCCGGCAACCGGATCGGCGCGTTCGGTCCGATGATCGCGGTATTGGGCTTGAGGAAGATCACCGGATCGGCCGGCGCCGGGCCCGTCAGTTCGCTCATCTCGGCGATGTGGTCGGCGTAGTTCTTCCCGACGCACACGACCTTGCCGGCCAGGATGGGTGCCAGCAGCCGGACGTCGGCGAGCGGCCACGAGCGGCCGGTGAACGTCGGTGTGCCGAACGGGTGCTCGGCGATCTCGCGGGCCGTCATTGCGGAGGCGTCGCCCGGTTCGCCCTCGATGCTGACGAAGGCGACACCGTCCGGGCTGGCGATTCGACCGAGGCGCATTTGTTTGAGCCTAGTCGGCGGGTGATTCGCGACCTCGCACAGCGCCTCACCAGCGGTTATCGCGGCGTGTGCCAGCATTGGCTGATGCCGGCGGACACGGGCGCTCACGCGGGCGCCGAGGTGCAACTCAGCTCGGCCGGGCGCTGGCGGATCATGCTGCTGTCGCTGTTGGTGACGGCGAGTTCCTTCCTCTTCATCAACGGCGTCGCCTTTCTGATCCCGGAATTGCAGAGCGAGCGCGGCATCCCGCTCGACGAGGCCGGTCTGTTGTCGTCGATGCCGAGCTGGGGCATGGTCGCCACGCTGGTCGCGTGGGGCTACGTGCTCGACCGCGTGGGCGAGCGCGTGGTGATGGCGGCGGGTTCCGCACTCACCGCGGCGGCGGCCTATGCCGCCGCGTGCGCTCATTCGATGGTGCTCACGGGCGTCTATCTGTTCCTCGGCGGGATGGCGGCGGCCAGTTGCAACACCGCGGGCGGCCGGCTGGTGTCCGGCTGGTTCCCCCCGCACCAGCGGGGGCTGGCGATGGGCTTCCGCCAGACCGCCCAGCCCCTGGGAATCGCGTTGGGCGCGCTGGTGATTCCCGAGCTGGCCGAACACGGGACCCGCGCCGGGCTGACGTTTCCGGCCGTGGCCTGCGGGGTGGGCGCGCTTGCCGCCGTGGTCGGCATCGTGGACCCGCCGCGGAAACGCCGGGAGGCGGCCAGCGACCTCGAACTCGCCAGCCCGTACCGGGGATCGTTGGTGCTCTGGCGAATTCACGGGGTGGCGGGGCTGATGATGATGCCTCAGACGGTCACCGTGACGTTCATGCTGGTGTGGCTGATCCGGAATCTGCACTGGTCGGTGGCGGCCGCCGGCGGCCTCGTCACGCTCTCGCAGCTGCTGGGTGCGCTCGGGCGGATCATGGTGGGCCGCTGGTCGGACCGGGTGGGCTCGCGGATGCGACCGGTCCGGCTCATCAGCGCGGCCGCGGCGGTGACGCTCTTCCTGCTGGCCTGGGCCGACTTCATCAATTCGTGGTGGCAGGCGCCGATGATGGTCGTCGTATCGGTGATCGCTCAACTCGACAACGGGTTGGAGGCAACGGCCATCACCGAATTCGCGGGACCGTTCTGGAGCGGACGCGCGCTGGGCATCCAGAACACCACCCAGCGGGTGGTGGCCGCCGCGGGACCGCCGATCTTCGGCGGCCTGATCGGCGCGGCGACGTACCCGCCGGCCTGGCTGCTGTGCGGCGTCTTCCCGCTGCTGGCAGTGCCCTTGGTGCCCGCCCGGCTGCTGCCACCCGGACTGGAGACTAGAGCGCGGCGGCAATCCGTTCGCCGACATCGGTGGTGGCGCGCCGTTCGTTCCCACGCGTCGCCAGATAATGTGCGACGGCCCGGTCCACCCTCGTAGCGGCGTCGTCCTCGTGCAGGTGCGCGAGCAGCAGCGCCACCGACATGATGGCGGCGGTCGGATCGGCGACGCCCTGACCGGCGATGTCGGGCGCACTGCCGTGCACCGGCTCGAACATCGACGGGTTGGTCCGCGTCGCGTCGATATTTCCGCTGGCGGCCAAGCCGATTCCGCCGCACACCGCCGCGGCGAGGTCGGTGATGATGTCGCCGAACAGGTTGTCGGTGACGATCACGTCGAAGCGCCCCGGGTCGTTGACGAGGAAGATGGTGGCGGCGTCGACGTGTTGGTAGGCGACCTCGACGTCGGGGTAGTCGCGACCGACCTCGGAAACGATGCGCGTCCACAGCTTCCCGGCGAACGTGAGCACGTTGTTCTTGTGCACGAGGGTCAGGTGCTTGCGGCGCCGCCGAGCGCGCTCGAACGCGTCGACCACCACCCGCCGCACGCCGAACGCCGTGTTCAGGCTGACCTCGGTGGCGACCTCGTGAGGCGTCCCGGCGCGGATGGCGCCGCCGGTGCCGGTGTAGGGCCCTTCGGTTCCCTCGCGGACGACGACGAAGTCGATGTCCGGATTGCCGGCGAGCGGACTGCTCACCCCGGGATACAGCCGCGCCGGCCGCAGATTCACGTGGTGGTCGAGCTCGAAACGCAGGCGCAGCAACAGGCCTCGCTCGAGCACGCCGCTCGGCACCGACGGATCGCCGATCGCCCCGAGCAGGATGGCGTCGTGCTCGCGCAGCTCGCCGAGCACGGAGTCGGGCAGCAGCTCACCCGTCGCGTGATAGCGCCGGGCACCGAGGTCGTAGTCGGTCTTCTCGACGCCCGGCAGCACGGCGTCCAGAACTTTGACCGCCTCGCCCACGACCTCCGGCCCGATCCCGTCGCCGGCGATAACGGCCAACTTCATCGGCGCCGCTCCTCCTCATCACGTCGTTCTGCATCGTCGCCGGCGCGCTTCACGACAGATCAACCACCTCGAGCTTGTTCGCGCCGACCGACGCCGCGATCGCCGACCGCACGTCCTCGGGCACGTCCCGGTCGAGGCGCAGCACGATCGTCGCGCTCGGGCCCTCGGCGTCCTCCGACAGCTGCGCAGCGTGAATGTTCACCGACGCACCGCCCAGCAGGGTGCCGATCTTGCCCAGCGCGCCGGGCTGGTCGTGGTAGTTGATGACCAGGTTGGTGCCCTCGGCGCGCATGTCGAAGTGGCGGCCGTTGATCTGCACGATCTTCTCCACCTGCTGCGGCCCGGAAAGCGCCCCGGCGACGGTGACGGAGGAGCCGTCGGGGGCGACGGCCCGCACCTCGACGACGCTTCGGTAGTTGGGGCTCTCGGTGGCCGTGGCGATTTCGGCGGTGACGCCACGCTCGTCCGCCAAAGCCGGCGCGTTGACGAAGGTCACCGGACCGTCCATGACGGCCGAGAACAGCCCCCGCAGCGCCGAAAGCTTCAGGATCTCAACGTCTTCGGATGCCAGCTCGCCACGCACCTGGACGGACAGCGAAACCGGGGGCCCGTCGGACAGCTTGGCGGCCAGCACGCCCAGCTTGGTCACCAGGTCCAGCCAGGGGGCCACCTCCTCGTTGACCACCCCGCCGCCGACGTTGACCGCATCGGGCACGAATTCACCGGCGAGCGCCAGCTTCACGCTCGCGGCGACGTCCGTGCCCGCGCGGTCCTGCGCCTCGGCTGTGGACGCGCCCAGGTGCGGCGTGACCACCACCTGCGGCAGCTCGAACAGCGGGCTGTCGGTGCACGGCTCCTTGGCGAACACGTCGAGGCCGGCCGCGCGCACGTGGCCGCTGCCGATCGCCTCCGCCAGCGCCGCCTCGTCCACGAGCCCGCCCCGGGCGGCGTTGACGATGATGACCCCCGGCTTGGTCTTCGCCAGCGCCTCCTTGCCGATCAGCCCGGCGGTCTCCGGGGTCTTCGGCAGGTGCACGGAGATGAAGTCGGCGCGCGCCAGCACGTCGTCGAGGGACAACAGTTCGATGCCCAGCTGCGCGGCGCGGGCCGGCGACACGTAGGGGTCGTAGGCGATCAGGTCGGCGCCGAAGGCCGCCAGGCGCTGGGCGACCAGCTGGCCGATGCGGCCCAGGCCCACGACACCGACCGTCTTGCCGAAGATCTCGGTGCCGGAGAACGACGACCGCTTCCAGGTGTGGGCGCGCAGCGAGGCGTCGGCGGCCGGGATCTCGCGGGCGGCGGCCAGCAGGAGGGCCAGGGCATGCTCGGCGGCGCTGTGGATGTTCGACGTGGGGGCGTTCACCACGAGCACACCGCGCTCGGTGGCGGCGTCCACATCGACGTTGTCCAGCCCCACCCCGGCGCGGGCGACGATCTTGAGCTTGGGCGCCGCGGCGAGCACCTCGGCGTCGACGGTGGTCGCCGAGCGCACCAGCAGCGCGTCGGCCTCGGGAACCGCCGCCAGCAGCTTCTCGCGGTCCGGCCCGTCCACCCAGCGCACCTCGACCTGGTCTCCCAGCGCTGCGACGGTTGATTGGGCGAGTTTGTCGGCGATCAATACAACAGGCAGATTCACCCGGACAGACTATCGGCTGCCATCGGGGCGTTCGCGTCGCCGTCGTCGCGGCGGACACCGCGCGATCGGCGAACCACATCCGCCACAGGAGTCTCCGGCCGGGCTTCCCGCGGTGGGCGCACCCGGCCCCGGCTTACGATGACGCCGTGACGAAACTGGCTGTCATCTACTACTCCGCGACGGGACACGGCACCTCGATGGCGCGGCGCGTCGCCGCGACGGCCGAGTCGGCCGGCGCCGAGGTCCGCCTCCGGCACGTCGCCGAAACCCAGCAGCCGGAATCGTTCGCGCACAACCCGGCGTGGACCGCGAATTACGAAGCGACAAAGGACCTTCCCGCGGCCACCGGCGACGACATCGTGTGGGCGGACGCGGTGATCTTCGGCTCCCCCACCCGCTTCGGTTCTCCCGCAGCGCAATTGCGGGCGTTCCTGGACTCGCTGGGCGGCTTCTGGGCGCAGGGCAAGCTGGCAGACAAGGTCTACGCGGCCTTCACGTCGTCCAACACCCTGCACGGCGGTCAGGAGACCACGCTGCTCAGCCTTTACATCACGCTGATGCATTTCGGCGGCATCATCGTGCCGCCCGGATACACCGACCCGGTGAAGTTCGTCGACGGCAACCCGTACGGGGTGAGCTTGGTGTCGACGCACCACAACATCGACCAGTGCGACGAGGCCACCGAGAATGCGCTGGACCACCTTGCGCGCCGGGTGGTTTCGATCGCCGGTCACCTGGCGGGCTGACGATCGTGGCCGGCGACGTCATCGGCACGGCGCGACGGATCGGGTCGGTGCCGAACACGGTCGCACCCCTGTTCGCCGTTGGCGACCTCGAACTGTACGAAGTGGATCCGCCGTTGTGCGGATACCGAATCGTCGCGGCCTCGAAATCGATGTGGGCGGTCAGCATTCAGAGCCCACCCGCTCCGCCCGAGGATCCCGTTTCGACGGCGCTGTACGGGGTGACCGGCGGCGAGGCGCTGCAGATCGTGTCCGAGCACAAGTTGCCCGGCAGTGCCGACGGCAGATCCCCCGCCCGGGCGCTCGGCGACATGGGATACCGGGTGCTGTAACCCCATTCGCCGACCGCTCGGCGTCCGAAGACTAGGCGGTCTCGGTGATCGGCCGGTCGACCCAGCTCATCAGGTCGCGCAGCTTCTTGCCGGTCACCTCGATGGGGTGCTCGGCGTTCTCCTTGCGCAGCTGCTCGAGCTGCTTGTTGCCGCCCTCGATGTTGGCCACGAGCTTCTTGACGAACGTGCCGTCCTGGATCTCGCGCAGGATCTCGCGCATCCGGTCCTTCGTGCCGGCGTCGATGATCCGCGGGCCGGACAGGTAGCCGCCGAACTCGGCGGTGTCGGACACCGAATAGTTCATCCGCGCGATGCCGCCCTCGTACATCAGGTCGACGATCAGCTTCAGCTCGTGCAGCACCTCGAAGTACGCCATCTCCGGCGGGTAGCCCGCCTCGACCATCACGTCGAAACCGGCCTTCACCAATTCCTCTGTGCCGCCGCACAACACGGCCTGCTCGCCGAACAGGTCGGTCTCGGTCTCGTCCTTGAAAGTGGTCTTGATGACCCCGGCCCGGGTACCGCCGATGCCCTTGGCGTACGACAGGGCCAGCGCCTCGCCCTGACCGGTCGGGTCCTGGTCGACGGCGATCAGGCAGGGCACGCCCTTGCCGTCGACGAACTGGCGGCGCACCAGGTGGCCGGGACCCTTGGGCGCAACCATCGCGATGGTGACGTTCGCGGGCGGCTTGATCAGCCCGAAGTGGATGTTGAGGCCGTGCCCGAAGAACAACGCGTCGCCGTCGTTGAGGTTGGGCTCGATGTCGCTGGCGAAGATGTCGGCCTGCGCGGTGTCGGGCGCCAGCAGCATGATCACGTCGGCCCACTTGGCGACCTCGGCGGGCGTGTCGACGTCCAGGCCCTGCTCTTGGACCTTGGCCCGCGACTTCGAGCCCTCCTTGAGCCCCACGCGCACCTGAACGCCGGAGTCGCGCAGGCTCAGCGAGTGCGCGTGCCCCTGGCTGCCGTAGCCGATCACACCGACCTTGCGGCCCTGAATGATCGACAGGTCCGCGTCGTCGTCGTAGAACATTTCCAATGCCACTGCGTGATTCCTTTTCGTTTGATGAGTTACTTGGCGGCGCCGATACCGCGCGGACCGCGCGACAGCGACACCACTCCCGATTGCACGATTTCCCGGATGCCGAACGGCTCGAGCACCCGCAGCAGCGCCTCGATCTTGCCGCGGTTGCCGGTGGCCTCGATGGTCAGCGCTTCCGTCGACACGTCGATCACCTTGGCGCGGAACAGGTTCACGGCCTCGATCACCTGACTGCGGCTCCCGGCGTCGGCGCGAACCTTGATCAGCGCCAGCTCGCGGGAGACCGAGTTGTCCTCGTCGAGCTCGATGATCTTGATGACGTTGATCAACTTGTTGAGCTGCTTGGTGATCTGCTCGAGCGGCGTCTCCTCCGCGGATACCACGATCGTCATCCGCGACATGTCCTTCTGCTCGGTGGGGCCGACCGCCAGCGACTGGATGTTGAACCCGCGCCGCGAGAACAACGCCGCGATGCGGGCGAGCACACCGGGCTTGTCTTCCACGAGCACCGACAGCGTATGCGTAACCGTACCCATCAGGCGTGCCCCTCGCTCTCGTCGTCGAAGAGCGGGCGGATGCCGCGGGCGGCCTGGATCTCGTCGTTGCTGGTGCCGGCGGCGACCATGGGCCACACCTGCGCGTCGGCGCCGACGATGAAGTCGATGACGACGGGCCGGTCGTTGATCGCCCGCGCCTGGTTGATCACGTCGACCACGTCTTCTTCACGCTCGCAACGCAATCCGACGCAGCCCAGCGCCTCGGCCAGCTTCACGAAGTCAGGGATGCGGTGCGAGTGCGTGGCGAGGTCCGTCTGCGAGTAGCGCTCCTCGTAGAACAGGCTCTGCCACTGGCGCACCATGCCCAGGTTCCCGTTGTTGATGAGCGCCACCTTGATCGGCACCCCTTCGATCGCGCAGGTGGCCAGCTCCTGGTTGGTCATCTGGAAGCAACCGTCCCCGTCGATGGCCCACACCTCCGCGTCCGGCCGGGCCATCTTGGCGCCCATGGCCGCCGGGACGGCGAACCCCATGGTGCCCAGGCCGCCCGAGTTCAGCCAGGTGCGCGGCTTCTCGTACGAGATGAACTGCGCGGCCCACATCTGGTGCTGGCCGACACCGGCGACGTAGATCGCGTCCGGCCCGGCGATCTGGCCGAGCTTCTCGATCACGTACTCAGGGCTCAGGCTGCCGTCGCTCTGCGGGCCGTAGCTCAGCGGATAGGTCGACTGCACGTCGTCCAGATACGCCCACCAGTCCGTCATGTCGACGCTGCCCGGGATCTCGCGCTGCCGCAGCATCGCGATCAGGTCGGTGATGACGGCCTTGACGTCGCCCACGATCGGGACGTCGGCGTGCCGGTTCTTTCCGATCTCGGCCGGGTCGATGTCGGCGTGGATGACCTTGGCCTCCGGCGCGAAGGTGTCGAGCTTTCCGGTCACCCGGTCGTCGAAGCGGGTGCCCAGCGCGATCAGCAGGTCGCTGCGCTGCAGCGCCGCCACCGCGGCGACAGTGCCGTGCATGCCGGGCATGCCCAGGTGCTGGCGGTGGCTGTCCGGGAATGCGCCGCGCGCCATCAGCGTGGTGACGACGGGAATGCCGGTCAGCTCGGCCAGCTCGCGCAGTTCCTCGGTCGCGTCGCCGCGGATCACGCCGCCGCCCACGTAGAGCACCGGCTTGCGGGCGGCCGCGATCAGCTTGGCGGCCTCGCGGACCTGCCGGCTGTGCGGCTTGGTGTTCGGCTTGTAGCCCGGCAGCTCCATCCGCGGCGGCCAGTGGAACGTGCACTGGCCCTGCAGCACGTCCTTGGGGATGTCGACGAGCACGGCTCCGGGCCGGCCCGAGGCGGCGATGTGGAACGCCTCCGCGATGACCTGAGGGATCTCGTCGCCGGAGCGAACCAGGAAGTTGTGCTTGGTGATCGGCATCGTGATGCCCGAGATGTCGGCCTCCTGGAAGGCGTCCGTCCCGATCAGGGTGCGGCCGACCTGCCCGGTGATCGCGACCACCGGGATCGAGTCCATCTGCGCGTCGGCCAGCGGGGTCACCAGGTTGGTGGCGCCGGGACCCGACGTGGCCATCATGACGCCCACCTTGCCGGTGGCGTGGGCGTAGCCGCTGGCGGCGTGGCCGGCGCCCTGCTCGTGGCGGACGAGCACGTGGCGCAGCTTCTTCGAGTCGAACAGCGGGTCGTAGACGCGGAGCACGGCGCCGCCGGGGATGCCGAAGATGACCTCGACGCCCAGTTCCTCCAGCGACCGGATCACTGACTGCGCACCGGTGAGTTGCTCGGGCGCAACGCGTTTGGGGTGCGCGGTGGGGGCGGCCGCGGGGGTTTCGGCGGCGTCCGAAGCGATTTCGGCCGCGCGCGGCTGCGCGGCGTGCGGCCTGGCGGGTGCGCTCACGTGAAGTCCTCTTGTCCTCTTGGTCTTAAGTTCGACAGTCTCGTACGCAAGAAAAAACCCCCGTCAGCTGGCTGCTGTACGAGGGTCGCGTTGGTGCTGGATCGCTGCGGAATGCTGACGAAGCTAGTCAGGCACCAACGCGCCGACTGATTACTACGAGCATCCCGGGCTTTCCGGCGGTATCCATAGTGTCCGAAGGTAGCCTTCGCACAGCTCAGCCGTCAAATCCGCCGCCCGTTCGCGCGGGTGGGATGATGCGTGGGTGGTTACTGCCTCACCCGTCGTGATCAAGGTTTCCCCCATGGCGCACCTCGCCGTCGGCTATCTGACCCTGGGATTGCTGATCCCGGTCCTGGTGTGGCCGGCGTCGGTGCCGCTGCTGATCATCCCCGTCGCGCTGTCGGCGCTGATCGTCCGGCTGCGCACCGTGGCCGACGGCGAGGGCGTGACAGTTCGCACGCTGTTCAAGAGCCGCACGGTCCGTTGGGAGGACATCGACGGGCTGCGCTTCCACCGCGGCAACTGGGCGCGGGCCCGCCTCAAGGACGGCGGCGAGCTGCGCCTGCCGGCGGTGACGTTCGCGACGCTGCCGGAGCTGACCGAGGCGAGCGCGGGACGGGTGCCCAACCCGTATCAGTGACGGCTCAGGCGATCGGGTTGACGCCGTTGAGCAGGATCCACACGCCGACGCCGGCGGCGATGCCGGCGAGCAGGGCCACGAACGACCCGATGAACGGTCGATGGGCCCAACCCCGCCCGGCGTCCAGGCCGTAGCGCCCGGGCCCGCAGAGGATCACGGCCGCGGCGAGCAGGATCAGGGTGATCTGGTACTCGTGCCCCTGCGGCAGGAAGTAGGACAACGCATGCCCGCGCGAGTTGCCCGAGACGGTCGCCAGCAGGCCGTTGATCAGGAACGCCAGCGCCCCGGCGGCGGCCACCGGGGTGAACAGCCCCAGCACCAGCAGGACACCCGCCACGAGCTCGCCGCCCGCGCTGACATATGCCAGCACGTCGGCGTGCTGGTAGCCGACGTCCGACAGGGAGTTGCGCAGCCCGGTCACGCCCCCGCTGCCGCTCCAGCCGAACAGCTTCTGCAGGCCGTGCGCGGCCAGCACGACGCCCAACCCGACGCGCAGCACCAGCAAACCCAGGTGCTGGGTGCCGCGGCGCCCGCCGGCGGGCGTCCGATCGCGGTCCTCATCGCCGTCGATGTGGGTGGGCTCGGTGGCCGAGATGGGCGCCGCCTGCGCCGGCGACGCCGGCTGTACGTACGGCAGCGGTTCCTGGTGATCGAGGACGTTGTACGGGGAGGATCCGGTGCCGTGGGCCTGACCGGGGTCCTGGTACGGGATGACGGTGGTGGTCCCGAAGTCGCCCGGATACCCGACCGGCGTCAGGTCGTCTTCGGGGTCGACCACGCGCGCCGAGGCGGGGCGACCCGGGGTCGGCGGCGGCGATTCGCCGGGCCGCTGCCAATGTGCGTCATGCGGTTGACTGGTCACGGGTGTCAGGGTAAGGGCAAAAGGTCCTGAATCCGCGTATTGACCGGCGCTTTCGCCGCCTCAATTGCCGCGAGCGCGCCAAACCGGGCCAAAATGGCCCCAAATCGCCGCACCGGCGGTTCCGCGCTGCCGAAAAGCGGCGCCGGACGGTACCCGTGCCGGTCAGCGTCTCGAGGCACGCGACCCGGGCGTGTGGCGGCGACGCCCGCCCTGTCCGTAGCCTGTCGGTCATGCGGATACGGCGGTCGGTCGCACGCGGGCTCGCCGCGCTGTGCGCGGTCGTGCTGGCGTCGAGCGGGTGCGCGCGGTTCAACGACGCGGCGTCCCAGCCGTTCACCACCGCTCCCGAGCTCAAGCCGCAGCCCAGCTCGACGCCTCCCCCGCCGCCGCCGTTGCCGCCCACACCGTTTCCGAAGGCGTGCCCGGCCCCGGGCGTGATGCAGGGCTGCCTGGAGAGCACCAGCGGACTCATCATGGGCCCCGACAGCAAAACCGCACTGGTCGCCGAACGCACCACCGGGGCCGTCAAGGAGATCGCCGTCAACGCCGAACCGAAGGTGAAGGTGGTCATCCCGGTCGACCCGTCCGGCGACGGCGGGCTGATGGACATCGTGCTGTCGCCCACCTACAACCAGGACCGCCTGATGTACGCCTACATCAGCACGCCGACCGACAACCGGGTCATCCGCATCGCCGACGGCGACATCCCGAAGGACATCCTGACCGGCATCCCGAAGGGCGCCACCGGGAACACCGGGGCGCTGATCTTCACCAGTCCGACCACGCTGGTGGTCATGACGGGCGACGCGGGCAACCCGGCGATGGCTGCCGACCCGAAGTCGTTGGCGGGCAAGGTGCTGCGCATCGAGCAGCCGACGACCATCGGGCAGGCGCCGCCGACGACCGCGTTGTCCGGCGTCGGTGCCGGCGGCGGGCTGTGCACCGACCCCGTCGACGGCTCGCTCTACGTCGCCGACCGGACCCCCACGGCCGACCGGCTGCAGCGCATCACCAAGACCTCGGAGGTCTCGACGGTGTGGACGTGGCCGGACAAGCCGGGCGTGGCCGGTTGCGCGGCGATGGACGGCACCGTTCTGGTCAACCTGATCAACACCAAGCTGACGGTCGCCGTTCGCCTCGCCCCGTCGACCGGTGCGGTGACGGGCGAGCCCGACGTCGTCCGCAAGGACACCCACGCGCACGCGTGGGCGCTACGCATGTCGCCGGACGGAAACGTCTGGGGCGCAACGGTCAACAAGACCGCCGGGGACGCCGAGAAGCTCGACGACGTGGTGTTCCCGCTGTTCCCGCAGGGCGGCGGCTTCCCGCGCAACAACGACGACAAGACCTAGCCCGGCGACGATGCGGGCCGTGTCGGCCCGCTGAGGAGCCGGGCGATCGGGCCTAGACGGGCCCCTCGAGGGTGAACCGCAGGCCGTACTTGCGCGGCTCGGCGGCCGGCTTGTGCAGGACGAACCGCTCGGGCGTCTCCTGGCCCGGGCCGGCGTCCTCGAGGTCGAAGAGGTAGAGCACGTCGTCGTCGCTTTCCGGGGCCCACCCCGCGACCGGTTCCATGATGAAGGCCACGTGATCGCCGATGTCGATCCAGTGGGCCACCCTGCCGACGAACCATGCGATCGCGTCGTCGAGGATCGGCATCCCGCACGGGCCCGCACGCCACGAGCAGCGTTTGAAGGGACCGGCCAGCGCGTCCGGTTCGCCGTCGAACAGTTCGGCCAGGGCGGTCTGGCGTTGCGCCAGCACGTGAACCGCCAGGTGCCCGGACCGGCGGGCCACCTCGCAGGTGTGGCTGCTGCGGGGCAGGACGGCCATGAAACTCGGCGGCTGGACGCTGGTTTGGGTGGCGAAGCCGATCAGGCAGCCCGACGGCTGGCCGTCGGCCTGGGTCGTCACCACGAACGCCGGGCCGTCGAGCATGGCCATCAGGTCCTCGAAGGTTTCGTCGACCACGTCAACATCATGAGTCCGCGGGAGCGGTCCCGGGCGTTTTTGCGCCGACTGTGCGTCTCGCGAGGGCGGCTCAGCCCTGCCCGCAGGCCGCCAGGACCAGCTCGCGCACCCGGGCGGCGTCCGCCTGCCCGCGGGTCGCCTTCATCACCGCGCCGACGATCGCGCCCGCGGCGGCCACCTTGCCGCCCCGGATCTTCTCGGCCACATCGGGATTGGCGGCCAGGGCCTCGTCGACGGCGGCCTGGGTGACGGAGTCGTCGCGCACCAGTTCCAGGCCGCGCGCCGCCATCACCTGGTCCGGCTCGCCCTCCCCGGCCAGCACGCCCTCGACCACCTGGCGGGCCAGCTTGTTGGACAGCTTGCCCTCGTCGACCAGCGCGATCACCGCGGCGACCTGCGCGGGGGTGATGGCCAGCTCGTCCAGCGCGATGCCGGCCTCGTTGGCCTTCTGCACGAGGAAGTTGCCCCACCAGGCGCGCGCCTGCTCGCTGGGCGCGCCGTGCTTGACGGTCTCGATCACCAGGTCGACGGCGCCGGCGTTGACGAGATCGCGCATCACCTCGTCGGAAACGCCCCACTCGTCCTGAATCCGCTTGCGGCTCAACCACGGCAGTTCGGGGATCGTCTCGCGCAGCCGATCGACCAGCTCGCGACTGGGCGCGACGGGTTCCAGGTCGGGCTCGGGGAAGTAGCGGTAGTCCTCCGCGGTTTCCTTGGTGCGGCCGGGGCTGGTGTAGCCGGCCTCGTGAAAGTGTCTGGTCTCCTGCGTGATTCGGCCACCGGAGGCCAGAACGGCGGCCTGGCGCTGCATCTCGTAGCGCACGGCGACCTCGACGCTTCTCAGCGAGTTCACGTTCTTGGTCTCCGTGCGCGTGCCGAACTCGGCCGCCCCCTTCGGCTTGAGGGAGACGTTGGAGTCGCAGCGCATCGAGCCCTGATCCATGCGGACGTCGGAAACATCCAAGGCGCGCAGCAGGTCTCGCAGCGCCGTCACGTAGGCGCGGGCGATCTGCGGCGCCTTCTCGCCGGTCCCGACGATGGGCTTGGTGACGATCTCGATGAGCGGCACGCCGGCGCGGTTGTAGTCGAGCAGCGACGTGGTCGCGCCGTGGATCCGGCCGGTCTCGCTGCCCAGGTGGGTCAGCTTGCCGGTGTCCTCTTCCATGTGCGCGCGCTCGATCTCGACCCGCCAGGTGCTGCCGTCCTCCAGCGGCACGTCGAGGTAGCCGTTGATCGCGATCGGCTCGTCGTACTGCGAGATCTGGTAGTTCTTCGGCATGTCCGGGTAGAAGTAGTTCTTGCGGGCGAACCGGCACCACGGCACGATCTCGCAGTTGAGCGCCAGCCCGATCCGGATCGCCGACTCGACCGCGGCCTGGTTGAGCACCGGCAACGACCCGGGCAGCCCCAGGCACACCGGGCACACCTGGGTGTTGGGCTCGCCGCCGAACTTCGTGGAGCAGCCGCAAAACATCTTCGTCGCGGTGGACAGCTCGACGTGCACCTCGAGCCCGAGCACCGGGTCAAAACGCTCGATGACGTCGTCGTAGTCCATCAGCTCGGCGCCGGCGGCAACAGTCATGCCGTCGAGTCTAAAGGTGCTCGTCAGGCGGGACGGCGCGGCGGGCGAGCGGCGACGACGCGCGGGGCGCGCTCCGCGGACGTGCCCGGGAACATGTCGGCCAGCACGGCCGCCATCTCCAGATAGCTGCGCCTGCTCTCCTTGCTCATCCGGTCCAGCGAGATCTGCTTGCCCTCGTGGACGTGCCGGTCGAAGGGCAGCACCACCGTTGCCGCCACCCGAGCGGACAACAGCTCGAGTTCCTTGGCGGCGACATCGTCGACCTTCCCGGGTTGCACATGGTTGATCACGAGAACCGTCGACCTCAACAGCCGGCGATACCCGTTGTGGTGCAACCACTCCAGCGAGGTTCTGGTCTTGCGAACCGCGTCGAGCGCGGTGCTGGTCACCACCACGAGCGCATGAGACTCCGGCAGCACCGCCTCCATCACCGGCGAATTGAGCTCCTTGACGCAGTCGACCAGCACCACCGAATAGTGGTTGCGCAGGATCGACAGCGCCCGGGCGACGTCGCGACGCTCGGGCCGCCAGTCGGTGCGCGCGTAGTCGGGAGGGCCGAGCACCTCGAAGCCCAGGCTGTTCATGAACGTGTGCGCCCGGACGTCGCTGTACTGGGTCACCTTGTCGTCGGCCAGCAGGTCCGCCATGTTCAGCGGGTTGCGGCGGCCGTGCCGCTCCACCAGGTCCCCGGCGTCCATGTCGACGGCCACGACGTGGTCGTCGCGCACATGGGCAAAGCTCGAGCCCAGCGCCTCCACGGCCGCCGTCTTGCCGACCCCGCCCTTCAGGTTCAGCACCGCGATCGGGAACGCGGCACCCACCGGCTTGCGGATCCGGGCGCGCAGTTCCTGCTCGTAGCCGGAGCGCTTGCCCGCGATCCCGGTCACCCGGGACACCACGTCTCGCCAGCCGGAACCGCCCGAACCGTCGGGCTCCGGCTCGTCCAGGCTGTCGAGCGCGGTGCCGCCCGGCAAGCGGTCGCGGCGTGGCCGGGACGGCAGTCGCGGCGCCGGAGCCGGTCGGCCTCGCGCAGCGACTGCCG
>NZ_CACRUY010000029.1 GCF_902652685.1 Mycobacterium sp. Marseille-P9652 | reverse complement strand
CGGAAGTGCCGTCACGGACGTCGAAGTGGTGGGCGCCTCGGCCGGCCCCGCCGCGCCCACCACTTCGACGTCCGTGACGGCACTTCCGTCGCCTGAACCTCAACCGGGTGTCGACTGCCGAGCGGTGGCATGACCACGCAAGTTCAGCCGCCGGTGGCGGTGACGCCTCCGTTACCCACAAGGCGCAACGCCGAACTGCTGCTGCTGTGCTTCGCGGCCGTGATCACCGTCGCGGCGTTGCTGATCGTGGAGGCCAACCAGCAGCGCGGCCTGCACTGGGATTTCACGGTGTACGTGCTGATCCTCATGCTGGCGTTCGGCATTGCGCACCTGGCCATCCGGCGCTTCGCGCCGTACACCGACCCGCTGCTGCTGCCGGTGGTAGCGCTGCTCAACGGCCTCGGCCTCGTGATGATCCACCGGCTCGACATAGTCACCAACCGCCTGAGCGGCCGTCACCATCCCAGCGCCACCCAACAGATGCTGTGGACGCTGGTCGGGGTCTCGGCGTTCGCGCTCGTGGTCACGTTCCTCAAGGACCACCGGCAGCTCGCTCGCTACGGCTACATCTGCGGGGTGACCGGCCTGGTGTTGCTGGCGATTCCGGCTCTGCTACCTGCCGCGCTGTCCGAGCAGAACGGCGCCAAGATCTGGATTCGCTTGCCCGGCTTCTCGATTCAGCCCGCGGAGTTCTCCAAGATCCTGTTGCTGATCTTCTTCTCGGCCGTGCTGATCGCCAAGCGCCGCCTCTTCACCAGCGCCGGCAAGCACTTCATGGGCTTGACGCTGCCCCGCCCGCGAGACCTTGCGCCCGTGCTGGCGGCGTGGGCGATATCGGTGGGCGTCATGGTCTTCGAGAAGGACCTCGGTACCTCTCTACTGCTTTACGCGTCGTTCCTGGTCGTGGTTTACCTCGCGACCCAGCGCTTCAGCTGGGTCGTCATCGGCCTGGTGCTGTTCGCGGCGGGGAGCGTGGTGGCGTATTTCCTCTTCGCACACGTCCGGGTCCGCGTGCAGACGTGGTGGGATCCGTTCGCCGATCCCGACGGGAGCGGCTACCAGATGGTGCAGTCGATGTTCAGCTTTGCCACGGGCGGCATCTTCGGCACGGGGCTGGGTAACGGCCAGCCCGACACCGTGCCGGCCGCGTCGACGGACTTCATCATCGCCGCGTTCGGGGAGGAGCTCGGCCTGGTGGGACTGGCCAGCATCCTCATGCTCTACACGATCGTCATCGTGCGGGGCATGCGCACGGCGATCGCGACGCGCGACAGCTTCGGCAAGCTGCTCGCCGCCGGGCTGGCCTCGACACTGGCCATCCAGCTGTTCATCGTCGTGGGCGGCGTGACGGGGCTGATCCCGCTGACGGGATTGACCACACCCTGGATGTCGTACGGCGGATCGTCTCTGCTCGCGAACTATGTGCTGCTCGCCATCCTGGCGCGCATCTCGCACAGCGCCCGCCGCCCGTTGCGCACGCGGGCGCGCGACAAGACGTCGATCGCGGCGGCCAAGACCGAGGTGATCGAGCGGGTATGAACGCCTCCCTCCGCCGGATCTCGGTGACCGTGATGGCGTTGATCGTGCTCCTCCTGCTCAACGCCACGATGACGCAGGTCTTCGCCGCCGACTCGCTGCGCAACGACCCGCGCAACCAGCGCGTGCTCCTCGACGAGTACTCGCGCCAGCGCGGGCAGATCGTCGCGGGCGGCCAGCTATTGGCCTACTCGGTGGCCACCGACAACCGGTTCCGCTTCCTGCGGGTCTACCCCAACCCGGCGGTGTACGCCCCGGTGACCGGCTTCTACTCGCTGCGCTATTCCAGTACGGGGTTGGAACGCGCCGAGGACGCGCTGCTCAACGGCTCCGACGAGCGGCTGTTCGGGCGCCGCCTGGCCGATTTCTTCACCGGTCGCGACCCTCGGGGCGGCAACGTGGACACCACGATCAACCCGCGGGTCCAGCAGGCCGGGTGGGACGCCATGCAGCAGGGCTGCGGCGGCACGCCGTGCAAGGGAGCCGTCGTGGCCCTCGAGCCCTCCACGGGCAAGATCCTGGCGATGGTGTCGTCGCCGTCGTTCGACCCGAACCTGCTGGCGTCGCACGACCCGGAGGTGCAGGCGCAGGCGTGGCAGCGGCTGCGGGATGACCCGGAGAACCCGATGACCAACCGGGCAATCTCCGAGACCTATCCGCCGGGGTCGACGTTCAAGGTGATCACCACGGCTGCGGCGCTGCAGTCGGGCGCCAGCGACACCCAGCAGCTGACGGCCGCGGCGTCCATCCCGCTGCCGGGCAGCACCGCCACCCTGGAGAACTACGGCGGCGTGCCGTGCGGCAACGCGCCGACCGTGCCCCTCAAGCAGGCGTTCGCCCTGTCGTGTAACACCGCGTTCGTGCAGCTCGGGCTGCTCACCGGGGCCGACGCGCTGCGCAACACGGCCCACTCGTTCGGCCTGGACAGCACGCCCGGCGTCATCCCGCTACAGGTGGCGGAGTCCACCGTGGGGCTCATTCCCGACGCCGCCGCGCTGGGCATGACCAGCATCGGCCAGAAGGACGTCGCGCTGACGCCGCTGCAGAACGCCCAGATCGCCGCGACCATCGCCAACGGCGGCGTGACGATGCAGCCCTATCTGGTCGATAGCCTGAGAGGGCCGGACCTGGCGAACATCGGCACCACGGCTCCCTATCAACAGCGCCGCGCGGTGTCGCCGCAGGTCGCCGCTAAGCTGACAGAGCTGATGGTCGGCGCCGAGAAAGTCGCACAGCAGAAAGGGGCCATTCCCGGCGTGCAGATTGCATCCAAGACCGGTACCGCAGAGCATGGCACCGATCCGCGTAACACTCCGCCGCACGCGTGGTACATCGCCTTCGCGCCCGCACAAACGCCGAAAGTCGCCGTTGCGGTATTGGTGGAAAACGGCGGCGATCGCCTGTCCGCGACCGGGGGTGCGCTCGCCGCTCCGATCGGACGGGCCGTGATCGAGGCCGCGCTACAGGGGGGACCATGAGCCCGCGAGTTGGGGTGACGCTGTCGGGCAGATACCGCCTGCAGCGCCTGATCGCCACTGGCGGCATGGGCCAGGTGTGGGAGGCCGTGGACAGCCGGCTGGGCCGGCGCGTCGCGGTCAAGGTGCTCAAGCAGGAGTTTTCGCAGGACCCCGAGTTCATCGAGCGCTTCCGCGCTGAGGCCCGCACCACCGCGATGCTCAACCATCCGGGCATCGCACAGGTGCACGACTACGGCGAGAGCCAGTTGGATGGCGAGGGCCGCACCGCCTACCTGGTGATGGAGCTGGTCAACGGGGAACCGCTGAACTCGGTGCTCAAGCGCACCGGGCGGCTCTCGCTGCGCCACGCGCTGGACATGCTCGAGCAGACCGGCCGCGCCCTGCAGATCGCGCACTCGGCCGGCCTGGTGCACCGCGACGTCAAGCCCGGCAACATCCTGATCACCCCCACCGGCCAGGTGAAGATCACCGACTTCGGCATCGCCAAGGCCGTCGACGCGGCGCCGGTGACCCAGACCGGCATGGTGATGGGCACCGCCCAGTACATCGCCCCCGAACAGGCCCTGGGCCACGAGGCCACCCCCGCCAGCGACGTCTATTCGCTGGGAGTCGTTGGCTACGAGGTGGTTTCGGGTAGGCGGCCGTTCACCGGCGACGGGGCGCTGACGGTGGCGATGAAGCACATCAAGGAACCACCGCCACCGCTGCCCGCCGAGTTGCCCCCCAACGTGCGGGAGCTCATCGAGATCACGCTGGTCAAGAACCCCGCGATGCGCTACCGCAGCGGTGGGCCGTTCGCGGACGCCGTCGCCGCGGTGCGCGCGGGACGCCGGCCACCGCGGCCCAGCCAGTCGCCGCCCCCGGGCCGCGCGTCGCCGGCCGCCATCCCGTCGAGCACGGCGACCAGGGCGGCCGTCGCGCCCACCCGCACGGCGGCGGCCCGCCGTTCGGGGCCGTCCACCGGGCGTTCGCGGCCCCCGGCCCGGCGTACGTTCTCCTCGGGCCAGCGCGCACTGCTGTGGGCTGCGGGCGTGCTCGGGGCGCTGGCCATCATCATCGCGGTGGTGATCGTGATGAACTCGCGCGCGGACACCCAGCAGCAGCCGCCGGCGCCGACGGTCACCGACACCGGGGGACCGCCGGCGAGCCGGCCGCCCGCGACCCCCACCGGGGCCGGACCGGGCCTGCGTCTCAATTGGACGGATGCCGGGCCGATGGGTAATTCTGGACTTCAGAGCGGACCGCCCCTCCTCGGTCCGACAAGCAGCCGGGCAATCGCAGCGGGCCGGGTCGTCGCCATGACACCCGGCGCGTCACCGGCCCGACACGAAACACGGCAATGACCACCCCTCAACACCTGTCCGACCGATATGAACTGGGCGAGATCCTCGGTTTCGGGGGTATGTCCGAGGTTCATCTGGCCCGTGACGTCCGGTTGCACCGCGACGTCGCGGTCAAGGTGCTGCGCGCCGACCTGGCCCGCGACCCCAGTTTCTACCTGAGGTTCCGCCGCGAGGCACAAAACGCCGCCGCGCTCAACCATCCGTCGATCGTGGCGGTGTACGACACCGGCGAGGCGGAGACCCCCGCCGGTCCACTGCCCTACATCGTCATGGAGTACGTCGACGGTGTCACCCTGCGCGACATCGTCCACACCGACGGCCCGATGCCGCCCCGGCGCGCCATCGAGATCATCGCCGACGCCTGCCAGGCGCTGAACTTCAGCCATCAGAACGGCATCATCCACCGCGACGTCAAGCCGGCGAACATCATGATCAGCAGCACCAACGCGGTCAAGGTGATGGACTTCGGCATCGCCCGCGCGATCGCCGACAGCGGCAACAGCGTCACCCAAACCGCCGCCGTGATCGGCACCGCCCAGTACCTGTCCCCGGAGCAGGCCCGCGGCGACACCGTCGACGCCCGGTCCGACGTCTATTCGCTGGGCTGCGTGCTCTACGAAATCCTCACGGGGGAGCCGCCTTTCACGGGTGACTCCCCGGTGGCGGTGGCCTACCAGCACGTCCGCGAGGACCCGGTGCCGCCGTCGCAGCGGCACCAGGGAATCTCCGCCGACCTCGACGCCGTCGTGCTCAAGGCGCTGGCCAAGAACCCGGACAACCGTTACCAGACCGCGGCGGAGATGCGGGCCGACCTGGTGCGGGTGCACAACGGCGAGCCGCCCGAGGCGCCCAAGGTGCTCACCGCCGCCGAACGCACCTCGCTTCTGTCGTCGGGAGGGGGCCACGGCGGCCCGCGCACCGACCCGCTGCCGCGCCAGCCGCTCGACGTCGACGACGGCGGTCGCCCGGGTGGCTCGGTCGGCCGTTGGGTCGGCGTCGTCGCCGTGCTGACGGTCCTGACGATCGCGGTGGTCATCGCCTTCAACACTTTCGGGGGCACCACCCGCGACGTCCAGGTGCCAGACATGCGGGGCCAGGTGTCCGCCGACGCGATCGCCGCCCTGCAGAACCGCGGCTTCAAGACCCGCACGCTGCAGAAGCCCGACTCCACCATCCCGCCCGACCACGTCATCAGCACCGACCCGGCCGCCAACTCCTCGGTGTCGGCGGGCGACGAGATCACCATCAACGTCTCCACCGGGCCCGAGCAGCGCGAGGTGCCCGACGTGTCGTCACTGAGCTACAGCGACGCGGTCAGCAAGCTCAAGGCGGCAGGGTTCAGCAAGTTCAAGCAGACGACGTCGCCGTCCACCCCGGAGCTGCTGGGCAAGGTGATCGGCACCAACCCGCCGGCCAACCAGACCTCGGCGATCACCAACGTGATCACCGTCATCGTCGGCTCGGGCCCTGAGACCAAGCAGGTGCCCGACGTCGGGGGGCAGAGCGTCGACGTGGCGGAGAAGAACCTGAACGTCTACGGCTTCAGCAAGTTCAGCCAGACCCCGGTGGACAGCACCCGGCCGGCCGGTGAGGTGATCGGCACGAATCCGCCCAAGGGACAGACGGTTCCGGTGGACTCGGTGATCGAGATCCAGGTGTCCAAGGGCAACCAGTTCGTGATGCCGGACGTCACGGGCATGTTCTGGACGGACGCCGAACCGCGGCTACGCGCCCTGGGGTGGACGGGTGTCCTGGACAAGGGTCCCGACGTCGACGCCGGTGGTCCCAACTCCCACCGGGTCGTGTATCAGAATCCGCCCGCCGGCACCGGGGTGAACCGCGACGGCATCATCACGCTGAAGTTCGGTCAGTAGTCGCCAGTCCTTGCGGCGACCCGCCTCGCCCGGCTTCGCCGCCGTCGCGATCGCCGAACGCTGATCGCGGCGACCCGTCCCCAGCTCCGCGGGGTCCCCCTCGCCCGGCTTCGCCGCCCTCGCGATCGCCGAACGCTGATCGCGGCGACCCGCCTCGCCCGGCTTCGCCGCCCTCGCGATCGCCGCTGTCCGCGGGAAAGTACGGCCGCACCGCCGCGCGGACGTCGTTCTCGAGCCGGCGGATCAGGGTGTCGTCCCGGGCCCACCCGCAGTACGTGAGCCAGTTGCCCAGCATGCGGTGTCCGCCCTCGGTGAGGATCGACTCGGGATGGAACTGGACGCCGTGGATGGGCAGTTCGGTGTGCCGCACGGCCATGATCACACCGCTGCGCGTGCGGGCCGTCACTTCCAGCGACGCGGGCAGCGACTCCGGCAGGATCGTCAGCGAATGGTAGCGGGTGGCCGTGAAGGGATCCGGAAGCCCTTGCAGCACACCGGCGTTCGTGTGGAACACGCTGCTGGTCTTGCCGTGCAGGAGTTCGGGCGCGCGGTCGACGGTGGCGCCGAACGCGACGCCGATGGCCTGGTGTCCGAGGCAGACGCCCAGCAGCGGGGTGCGCTCGGCGGCGCACGCGCGAACCAGCCCGATCGACGCGCCCGCGCGTTCCGGCGTCCCCGGCCCGGGGCTGAGCAACACGCCGGCGAACTGACCCGCGACCGCGGTTTCGTCGGAGAGCCGGGGGTCGTCGTTGCGCCAGACGTCGGCCTCGACGCCGAGCTGGCCCAGGTACTGCACCAGGTTGAACACGAAGCTGTCGTAGTTGTCGACGACCAGGATCCGCATCGTGCCAGGGTACCGTCCGCGCCGGTGGCGTGATCCGGGTCAGTACCCGACGGGGCCGGCCGGCTGCGCGTAGTGCAGGCGCACCGGTTCGGTGTGGCCGGCGACCTGGACGTCGGGCCTGACCTCTTCGGAATACCCGAGGCCGAACCGCACCACGTACTGCTTGTAGAGGGTGACCAGCGGGGCGGCGGCCAGGGCGGCCTGCATGGCGCCGGCGTTGCCGATCGCGGTGATCGTGTACGGCGGGCTGTAGGTCCGGCCGTTCAGCAACAGCGTGTTGCCGACGCAGCGCGGCACCGAGGTGGCGATGATGCGCTGGTCCTGCATCTGGATCGCCTCGGCGCCGGCGCTCCACAGGGCGTTGAGGACGGCCTGGATGTCCTGTTGGTGCACCACCAGATCGTCGGGGGACGCATCGCGCGGGAAGCGGCCGTTGGCGTCGCGCTGAGCGTCCTGGAGGGTGACGACAAGGCCGGGACCGTGCACGGGATCCATGTCGGCCTCGGCGGCCAGCTCGGCCGAGCGGCGCAGCATGGCGGCCAGCGCGGTGTCCGGGTTGCGGCCGTGCATCGAGTCGATCTTGTTGGAGAGCTCCTCACGGCGGGCGCTCAGGCGGTTGACCGAAGCCTGGGCCTCGCGCACCAGATCGACCAGGCGTGGCGCGTCGCTGCGCCGGATCTCCGTCCCGCCGGACACCCCGTGTGTGGCCGCCAGCAGCAACCCCGCGAGCAGGCAGACCAACGGCACACCGAAGCGCCAGGGTGAGCGCCGCGCCCCGCGCTCATCACTCATCGGCTCTCCATTTCCTGGCCATCCGGCCAGGTGGGTTAATCTCATAGCCAGGCTATTGCGTGTAGCCGCCGTCGTCATCGTTGCATCCCGGCCCGCCGAGCGTGTTGTTCAGGCGGGCCCGAGATAACCCCCGAGGTGATCATGCCCAAGTCCAAGGTCCGCAAGAAGAACGACTTCGCCGTCGGCGCGGTGAGCCGCACACCTGTGAAGGTGAAGGTGGGGCCGTCGAGCGTGTGGTTCGTCGCGCTCTTCGTCGGTCTGATGCTGATCGGGCTCGTCTGGCTGATGGTTTTCCAGTTGGCGGCCGTGGGAAGTCAGGCCCCGACCGCGCTCAATTGGATGGCGCAACTCGGTCCGTGGAACTACGCCATCGCGTTCGCTTTCATGATCACCGGGTTGTTGCTGACGATGCGCTGGCACTGACCGCCGCCGCAGCGATGTTGAATTCATTTCGGCGTCAATCTTTAACTGGCTCAGCAACCTTCGCGCCACCCAATCACACGCGTGTTATTTATCCCCACTGTTGATAGCGCCTGTGGATAACCGCATCGGCAATGGTGGAGGGGGGTAGCTTCCACATGCAGCAAACCCAATGGGCGGCGCCCGCCGCGGGAGTCGCAGGTTGTGGCGTCGCCGGCGTCGCAATGGCTATCGCCTCTGTGACCGTGGTCACAGACCCCCCGGGCCGCGTGATGGCTGGGATAGCCGCCTTAGGATTGCTTTTGTTTGCGGGCGGCACGTGGCGCGCGCGCCCGAAGCTGGCAATTACGCCCGAGGGGCTTGCCATCCGGGGCTGGTTCCGAACGCAGGTATTGCGGCAGTCCGACATCAAGATCATCAGGATCACCGAGTTCCGCCGTTACGGGCGCACCGTCCGATTGCTCGAGGTGGAGACCGTCGGCGGGGGACTGGTCCTGTTCTCGCGGTGGGACCTCGGGACCGACCCGTTGAAGGTGCTCGACGCGCTGACGGCCGCCGGTTACGCGGGTCGCAACCGGCGGTGAACGGGGCCGGTCAGGTGATCGTGATCGACTCGATGACGACCGGCTCTGTGGGCCGGTCGTTGCCGTCGGTGGCAGTCGTGGCGATGGCGTCCACCACCTTCTGTGACTCGGGGTCCGTCACCTCACCGAAGATCGTGTGGCGCCGGTTCAGGTGCGGGGTCTTGCCGACGGTGATGAAGAACTGCGAGCCGTTGGTGCCCGGGCCGGCGTTCGCCATGGCCAGCAGGTAGGGCTTGTCGAACTGCAGCTCCGGGTGGAACTCGTCGGCGAACTTGTAGCCGGGGCCGCCGCGTCCGGTGCCGGTCGGGTCGCCGCCCTGGATCATGAATCCCTCGATCACCCGGTGGAACACGGCGCCGTCGTAGAACGGGCCGGAGGAGCCACCCGAGGCGTTCTGCGTCGAATACTCCTTCGTACCTTGCGCCAGGCCAACGAAATTGGCGACAGTCTTGGGCGCGTGGTTTCCGAACAGGGCGACCTTGATGTCGCCGCGGTTGGTGTGCAGGGTGGCGGTGGCGGTCTGATGGGGGCTGTTGGTCACGACAGGCAAGTCTGCCACCACACGCGGGGCCGTCTGCACCGGGTCCGCCCGGGCCGGGGCGGGGTCCCTAACCGACGCAAGTGCAATGATGAGGCACCGACGAGCGGACCAGAAAGGCGGCAGATGAGCGCGAAAACGGAATCCCGGCTGACCCCTCGACAGCGACTGGCCCGCGGACTGACGTACTCGGCGGTGGGACCGGTCGACGTCACCCGCGGGGTGGTAGGCCTCGGGGTCCAGTCCGCGCAGTCGACCACCGCGGAATTGCGCCGCCGCTACGCCGACGGCCGCCTGGCCCGCGAGATCGCCGCCGCGCAGGAAGCTCTGGTCGAGGAGTTGGCCGCAGCCCAAGATGTCGTCGCCGGGCTGCCACAGGCCTTGCAGGACGCCCGCCGTTCGCGGCGGCGCAGCAGGCGCCCGTGGTTGATCGCGGGGGCCGCGGTGGTCGTGCTGGGCGGTGGCGCCGTCGCGTTCAGCATCGTCCGGCGCTCCATGCGGCCCGAACGTGAGGAGCAGTCGCCGCGACCGCCGAGCGTCGACGTGCAACCGCGTCCGTGACTGCGCCTCAGTCCGGGTGGCCGACGATGTTCAGGACATTGCCGTCCGGCGCCCGCACGAAGAAGCGGCGCACGCCCCACGGTTCGGTGGTGATGGGGTGCACGATCTCGTAGCCGCGTTCCCGCGCCTCTGAGTACGCGCCGTCGACGTCGTCGGTGTGGATGGAGACCACCGAGTCTTCGGGCGCGGTCGCATCGCGCGTCACCAGCTGGACGTGCGCCCCGGTGTCGGGAGAGGTGTACCGCGCCACCCACCCGAGGTTGAACTCCTCGTCGTGCAGCCCGAGGTAGCCGGTATAAAAGCCCATGGCCGCCGCGATGTCGCGGGCGCGAAGGTTGGGCGTGATGCGGGTTACGCGCATGGCTCAGGCCGGCAGTTTCTCGCCGCGGTAGTCACCGAACGACCACAAGTTACCCTCCGGGTCGCGCACCGCGAATTCCCTTGCGCCGTAGTCCGTTTCGGACATGGGTCGGACGACCTCAGCGTCGCGCTCCCGGACGCGCCGGTACAGGGCGTCGGGATCTTCCACCACCACGTAGGCGGCGGCCGTGCCGGGTTCGCGGCACCATTGCGCGCCGGGTTTGTGGCTGCCGACCATCACGCCGCCGCTGCCCTCCGGCCAGTTCAGCTGCGCATGGTCGACGGCGTCCCCGGCGCCGTAGCGCGCGGCCAGCACGAAACCGAAGGTGTGCACGTAGTAGTCGATCAGCGCGGGCGCATCATGGGCTTGCAACGTCAGCCACACGGTCGGATTGGAACCAGTCATGGTCGCAGTCTGACCCGAACGCGTGACCGCCGTCTTGAATGTTTCGGAACTCCTCGGCCAGCCAGCGCCGCGGCGACGTGCCCGCGAACCGGACGAATTCCCGCGTGAGGTGCGCCTGGTCGCTGTATCCCGCCGCGGCCGCGACGGCCGCCAGGTCCACCCGCCCAGTGCGGCGCACCCCATCGGCGATCCGAGCGGTCGCATGCTCGAAGCGCATCAGCATCGCGACGGTCTTGGGCGATTGGCCGACCTCGCGCCGGAACAGCGTCGTCAACTGCCGCGCGCTCAGGCCGACGCGTCCCGCGACCGCGCCCACCGACGCCCGGCCCCGGCTGCGTTCGAGGAGGTGCCAGGCGTGGGCGAGCTCGGGGCGCACCGTCGCGCGGTCGCGTCGTCGTCGCGCGTCGACGAGGTACGCGGTGATGATTTCGAAGGCGGCCCGCCAGTCCCCGGCGTCGGCCACGCGCTCGTGCACGTCCAGGGCGTGGCGGCCCAGCACACCGGTGGCGTCGAAGCCCGCCTGAGCGAACTCGGCGCTCGGCGCCCCGAAGAGCGCCCGCGCGGCGAGGGGGTGAACCGCCAATTGCACGCCGGCCTGACCACGCTCCTGGCGCACATGGGCGGCGGAGACCTGCAGCGCGCCGAGCAGCAGCGGGTTGGGTCGGGCCGTCGCCGCCTCCTGCGGGCTGGCGGCGGCGCGCACGCCCTCGTCGGCGCTGATGATGAACGTCAGCCTGGCCGACGGCATGCCCCGGTGCATGGCGCCCGGTTCCTGCAGGGCGCGGTATCCGACCATCGAGGCGACCCCGGGAGCGCTCCACGCGGGCGCCTCGACGAACTCCCAGACGCGCGGCGGATCGGCGGCAGCCACATTTCCACGTTAGCCGCACGGTCTTTATCCCGGACGCGGCCGCGCAGTACTTGGCCTTCTCGCATCGAGCCCGCGCTCAGCGCCCCGACTCTGCGCACAGATCGAGAAAATCCGCGAAATCGCGCGCTGAGCGCAGTCTCGACGCATGCGGCGTGGAAGGTGAAATTTGTGGAGCCTAGGGGAATCGAACCCCTGACACCCGCCTTGCAAAGGCGGTGCTCTACCAACTGAGCTAAGGCCCCTCGTCGTGCGCGGGTGGCTCGTCCACGGCCACGTGCCAGACCTCGATGCCGCGCCGCGACCACACCACCGCCGCCGCGACGGCGATCAGTGCCAGCGGGGCCGCGAGTCTGACGCAACGTCTTGACGGGCACATGGTTGTGGGCCTAGGAGGACTCGAACCTCCGACCTCTTCGTTATCAGCGAAGCGCTCTAACCGCCTGAGCTATAGGCCCGTACGCGCGCGCACGGCCGAGCGACGAGATTACCGCACCGGGCGCCCTACCCCCAAAACCGCGGTGATCGGCCCGGGCTAATCCCGGTCGGCCAGCGTCACCTCGATGCCGCCGATGAGATCGGTGGTCAGGTTGTAGACGAACGCGGCGACGGTCGCCATCGCCGTCAGCAAAACGATGTTGACCAACCCGATCAGCACCGCGCCGCCGAAGATCGTGCTCGTCGAGATCAGTTCGCCGCTGCTGCCGCTGGTGTTGTTCAGGAGGTCGCCGACGTTGCTGTTCAGCTTCGCCCACACGCCCATGCCGCCGAGCACCAGGTAGAGGAACGCCACCGCGATCATCCACACGAAGAACAACGCCACCGAAAGCAGCAGCGACACCTTCAACGTGCTCCAGGGGTCGATCCGGCGGATCTGCATGCTGGCGCGGACGGGCCCCCGGGTGCGGCGTGTCACGTGCACGCGATTCTCCCGGCTCTCCCTGTCCTCGGTGGCGGCCGCCGGACGGCCCGAGCCGGACGCGCCGGAAGTCTCCGTGCCGCGCTCCGCGGCGGGCTTGCGCTGGGAAACGCGGGGGATGGGTCCGGACAGGTCGGGCAGCTCGCTGGCGTAGGCCTCCGCCGGCGGACCGTCGTTGCGGCCCGGCGCCGGGTCGTGCGGCGGGTTCTTTCCGGGTGCGGCGCTGCCGGAGATGAAGCGGTTCAGCCGGGCGTCGGCGCCGGCTGGTGGGCGCGCTCCGGGCTGGGGATCCGGCTGCCGGGGCGTGGGCTGCGGGCCACGCGGGGCGCCGCCCTGCCACTGCGGCGACTCGCCGGACTCCTGGACGCGGCCGCCCGACGCGGGCGCCGCCCGGTGTGCGCCGGAACGATCGGCCGAACCGTCCCCGTTATGGCCGTCGCCCGCCCTGGGGGCGCCCGGCTCGTTCGGTGAGGTCACCCCGGCTCCTTACTCCTCCTGCACAGTCCTGCGAGGCCGCCCGGCGGTGGCAGTCATGTGTCCAGTCGGGCTGAGTCTAGTTGCCCCTGGCACCGGCCTGGCCACCGCTTGCCCGCATCGTTACCCGGCGGGTGCCGGTCACGACTCGGCGCCGTCCTCATTCCCGACGACCTCGTCCGCGTTTTCTTCCGCGTTGCGCGCGATCGCCAGCAGGTTGTCGCCGTCGCCCAGGTTCATCAGCCGGACGCCCTTGGTCTGCCGTCCGGCCTTGCGCACCTGGCGCGCGGCCGTACGGATGACGCCGCCGCCGGACGTGATGGCGTACAACTCGGAGTCGTCGTCGACGATCAACGCCCCGACCAGGCGGCCGCGCCGGCGGTCGTACATCACCGTGAGTACGCCCTTGCCGCCGCGCCCCTGCACCGGGTACTCCTCGATCGCGGTGCGCTTGGCGTAACCACCGGACGTCGCCACGAGCAGGTAGGTGCCCTCGCGAACGACGTTCAGCGACAGCAGCCGGTCGTCGGCGTTGAATCGCATGCCCTGCACGCCGGAGGTGGCCCGGCCCATCGGCCGCAACGCCTCGTCGGTCGCCGAGAAGCGGATCGACTGCCCGTTCGCTGACACCAGCAACAGGTCGTCGTCGGACGAGCACAACACCGCGCCGACGAGCTCATCGTTGTCGCGCAGGTTGATCGCGACGATCCCCCCGGACCGGTTCGAATCGAAGTCGGTCAGTTTCGACTTCTTGACCAAGCCGTTCTTCGTGGCCAGCACCAGATACGGGGCGTCCTCGTAGCCGCGGATCTGGATGACCTGCGCGATGCGCTCCTCGGGCTGGAAGGCCAGCAGGTTGGCGACGTGCTGACCGCGCGCGGTGCGCGACGCTTCCGGAAGCTCGTACGCCTTCGCGCGATAGACCCGCCCCTGGGTGGTGAAGAACAGGATCCAGTCGTGAGTGGACGACACGAAGAAATGCGCCACGATGTCGTCCTGCTTGAGCCCCGCGCCCTGCACGCCCTTGCCGCCGCGCTTCTGGCTGCGGTAGAGGTCGGTCTTGGTGCGCTTGGCGTAGCCGGTCTCGGTGATGGTGACGACGACGTCCTCGCGGGCGATCAGGTCCTCGTCGCTCACCTCGCCGTCGGCCGCAACGATGCGGGTGCGGCGGTCGTCGCCGTGCTTGTCGACGATCTCGGCGAGCTCGTCGCGCACGATGCCGCGCTGGCGCTCCGGCGTCGCCAAAATGTCTTCCAGATCGGCGATTTCGGCCTCGATCTTGGCCAGGTCGTCGACGATGCGTTGGCGCTCGAGGGCCGCGAGGCGGCGCAGCTGCATGTCGAGGATGGCCTGGGCCTGGATCTCGTCGATGTCGAGCAGCTCGATCAATCCCGTGCGGGCGATGTCAACGGTCTCCGACGCCCGGATGAGAGCGATGACCTCGTCGAGCGCGTCGAGCGCCTTGACCAGGCCGCGCAAGATGTGCGCGCGCTCGTTGGCCTTGCGCAGCCGATACGTGGTGCGCCGCACGATGACGTCGAGTTGGTGCTCGACGTAGTAGCGGATCATCTGATCCAGCCGCAGGGTGCGCGGAACGCCGTCGACGATGGACAGCATGTTCGCGCCGAAGCTGGTCTGCAGCTGGGTGTGTTTGTAGAGGTTGTTCAGCACCACCTTGGCCACCGCGTCGCGCTTGATCTCGACGACGATGCGCAGGCCGACGCGGTCGCTGGACTGGTCCTCGATGTTGGCGATCCCGGCCAGCCGGCCGTCGCGGACCTGCTCGGCGATCGAGGTGATGAAGTTGTCGTGGTTCACCTGATACGGCAGCTCGGTGATGACCAGCGACGTGCGGCCGCGCGAATCCTCTTCCACCTCAACGACTCCGCGCATCCGGATGGAGCCGCGGCCCGTCTTGTAGGCGTCGGAGATGCCCTGCGTCCCCACGATCAGTCCGTGCGTGGGGAAGTCCGGGCCCTTGACCCGTTCCATCACCGCGGCCAGGGTGGCTTCCTCGTCGGCCTCGTGGTTCTCCAGGCACCAGAAGACGGCCTCGGCGAGCTCTCGCAGGTTGTGGGGCGGGATGTTGGTGGCCATGCCCACCGCGATACCGCCGGAACCGTTGGCCAGCAGGTTGGGGAACCGGCTCGGCAGCACGGTCGGCTCTTGCACCCGGCCGTCGTAGTTCGGGATGAAATCGACTGTCTCCTCATCGATTTCGCGGAGCATCTCCATGGCCAGGGGAGTCAGCCGCGCTTCGGTGTTGTGGCTGACGAACCCGTTGGTCAGGAACGCGTGGTCGTCCGTGTCGACACGCAGGCTGTAGACGGACTGGACACCGGCTTCCGTAACTGAGGCGACGCGCGCGTAGTAGAAACGCCCGTCGGTGAGGTCGGTCGCTATGGCGCGGACGTCGGGATCAGCAATGTGCGACAGGATTTCGACGCCACGTGTGCGCCACCGTTGGATGCGGTCGATGTTGTGACGATTGAGCCAGTCACGATCGGCCCACCGTCCACCCGCATGTTTGCGGACGAACGCCGCTAAACCGGGAACATGGTCGCTGTCCCTACCAGCACAGGTCGGCAGGGCACCCAGAATGCTCGTCAGCTTGGCCTGCTTGGCGCCGCCAAAGCCGATTTGGCGTGCGAACAGTTCAGCTTGCGCGCGATTAGTGATGACGACCTTGTGTTCGCCGACCGCATGTCGATAGCGCTTCGACACGACGCCCAGCTCGAGCAGCATCTGCTGCACGTCCGCCGCCAATCGCTCGCTACGAGTCGAGTAAGAAATCTGGATCGTGTTTCGCGGCAATAGCGAGCAGGATCCGTCACCTTCGAACAGCGCCTGCAGGAACGCTCGCTTGACTGGGGCGGAACCTTGCCATAACCAATCCGGGACAGCTTTGTTTGCTGACCGCTGACCGCACAAGTCGCCGAGTCGGGTCTTCTTGAAATCGCGGAGATTTTGAACGTCCAGTTCATGCAGCAGGGAGCCGGACGCGATCGTGCGAGAGGAGATATAGCGTCGGCCTCCGACTACGGCGTCGTAAGCACCCACAACGATGTTGAAGTAGTCGCGGTCAACGTTGTTGAACCCTGCTCGAGTCTGGGATGCGAATCCCTCGCTGATGAATGCTCCGAGCAGCAGCGCTTCCATGGCGTCGTACCAGTCCGCCGTTCCGAGTTCCATCGGTGGCGTGCGCTGCAGGACGACGTAGTCATCGGGCCGGATTTCTTCAATCAGTTTCCACAGAAGCGTGGGCACGCCGCCGACGTCGACTAGGCACAGCAGAGGGTGGTTGGCGGTGCCGGTCACCTCGTACCCGTCTGCCGTGCGCACGGTGTATGTCTGATGCTCGCCTGAGTGGAACAGGCGGTCAGCCACCACCGGGTTCCCATGGCGATCAAGCACTTTTAGTTCAACGGCGTTGTCAGAGTTCGGCTGGACGTTGCCAACGACGTCCTTGATCCGCACGGACTGCCCCAAAGGCAACCGCACCAATGCATCACCGGTTACGCAGTAGCGCATCGCCGCCGGCGGATCGTTGCCCGGGGAGCCGAAGTTGCCCTGCCCGTCGACCAGCGGGTAGCGCAGCGACCACGGCTGCGCCATGCGCACCAGGGTGTCGTAGATCGAGGCGTCACCGTGCGGGTGGTAGTTGCCCATGGTCTCGGCGACCGAGCGGGCGGACTTGGCGTGGCTGCGATCCGGGCGGAACCCCGAGTCGTACATCGCGTACAGCACGCGGCGGTGCACGGGCTTAAGGCCGTCGCGCACCTCCGGCAGCGCGCGGCCCACGATCACGCTCATCGCGTAGTCGATGTAGCTGCGCTGCATCTCCTGCTGGATGTCGACCGGCTCGATCCGGTCGCCGGCCTCGTCGCCCGGCGGCAGCGTGGTGTCAGTCATTTATGTCCTTAAACATCCAGGAAGCGAACGTCTTTGGCGTTACGGGTGATGAAGCTCCGCCGGGCGTCGACGTCCTCGCCCATCAGGATCGAGAACAACTCGTCGGCCGCTGCGGCGTCATCGAGGGTGACCTGACGCAGCACCCGAACCGCGGGATCCATAGTGGTTTCCCACAATTCCTTGGCGTCCATCTCGCCCAGACCCTTATAGCGCTGGATGCCGTCTTCCTTGTTGATCTTCTTGCCCGCCTTGAGCCCGGCTTCCAACAGCCCGTCGCGCTCGCGGTCGGAGTAGGCGAACTCGGGGTCGGTGCGCTGCCACTTGAGCTTGTACAGCGGCGGCTGGGCCAGGAACACGTGCCCGTTCTCGATGAGCGGCCGCATGAACCGGAACAGCAGCGTCAGCAGCAGCGTCGAGATGTGCTGGCCGTCCACGTCGGCGTCGGCCATCAGCACGATCTTGTGGTAGCGCAGCTTGCTGATGTCGAACTCGTCGTGGATGCCGGTGCCCAGCGCGGTGATGATCGCCTGGACCTCGGTGTTCTTCAGCACGCGGTCGATGCGGGCCTTCTCGACGTTGATGATCTTGCCGCGCAGCGGCAGGATCGCCTGGAACATCGAGTCGCGGCCGCTCTTGGCCGAGCCGCCGGCCGAGTCGCCCTCCACCACATACAGTTCCGACTTGCGGGGGTCGGTCGAGCGGCAGTCGGCGAGCTTGCCGGGCAGGCCGCCGAGATCGGTGGCGCTCTTGCGGCGCACCAGCTCCCGCGCCTTGCGCGCCGCGATCCGCGCCTGCGCCGATGAGACCGCCTTGTTCACAACCACTTTCGCGTCGGCCGGGTTCGCCTCGAACCAGTGCGTGAGCTGCTCGTTGCACACCTTCTGCACGAACGACTTGACCTCGGTGTTGCCGAGCTTGGTCTTGGTCTGCCCCTCGAACTGCGGTTGCGACACCTTGACGGAGATGACCGCGGCCAGGCCCTCGCGAATGTCATCGCCGGTGAGGTTGGGGTCCTTGTCCTTCAGCAGCTTCTTGTCTTTGGCGTACTTGTTGACCACCGACGTCAGCGCGCTGCGGAAGCCTTCTTCGTGGGTGCCCCCCTCGTGGGTGTTGATGGTGTTGGCGAAGGTGTGCACAGACTCCGAATATCCGCCGTTCCACTGCATCGCCACCTCGACCTCATGGCCATCGCCCTTGCCCTCGAAACCGATGACGCTCTGCTGGATCGGGCTCTTCGTGCGGTTGATGTGCTTGACGAAGTCCACGAGCCCGCCGGGGTAGTGGAACACCCGGTGCTTCACCTTGTGCGCGCCATCCGATTCGGCGGCCTTCTCCTCCGCGGACTTCGGCGCCTCAGCGGTGTCGCTGACCACCTCGTCGACGACTTCCTCTTTGGTGACCCGCTCGTCGGTGAGCTCGATGGTCAGCCCCTTGTTGAGGAACGCCATCTCCTGCAGCCGGCGGGCCACCGTCTCGAAGTCGTAATCGGTGGTCTCGAAGACATTGGGATCGGCCCAGAAGCGGATGGTGGTGCCCGTCTTCTTGGTTTTCTCGCCCTGCTTGAGGACGCCGGGCACCGAGTTCGTGTACACCTGCGACCACTCGTATCCGTCCCGGCTGATGTCGGCCTCGAGACGAGTCGACAGCGCATTGACGACCGAGACCCCGACACCGTGCAACCCGCCGGACACCTGGTAGGCGCCCTCCTCGAACTTGCCGCCGGCGTGCAGCACGGTCATCACCACATCGACGGTCGGCACACCCGTGGCGTGCATCTCGACCGGGATGCCGCGGCCGTCGTCGACGACCTCGACGCCGCCGTCGTCGAGCAGGCGGACCTTGACCTTGGTGGCGAAACCCGCCATCGCCTCGTCGACCGCGTTGTCCACCACCTCCCAGACGAGGTGGTGCAAACCTCGCTCGCCGGTAGAACCGATGTACATACCGGGGCGTTTGCGGACCGCTTCCAGCCCTTCGAGGACCTTGATTGAATCAGCGCCGTACTGGTTTTTGGCAGCCACGTTCGGAATGCTCTCCTTGGGGTTTCGTGCGAGCGGTCCCGTCACCGCAGCGGTCGCACCGGACAAGTCTACCGTGATCGGCGCTTGGGACCGATTTTCTGGGCGTGTTTCTGCCTAGCTAACTGCGCCGTGCGCACAATATTTTTATTCCGGGTGGGTCCTGACGCTAGTCGCGCCGGTCCGTTTCGTTCTGGCGGCTCTGAGCCGCCTGTTGACGAACGCCCGTCTGGGGATGATCGGACCCCGCCGGGACTAGCCGTAGGTGTCGCGCGGACCGCGGCCGGCGATGTGGCGGGGCCCCTTGCGCCACGACGGCGCCGCCGGTCCGGTGATCTTCAGGGAGGTCACCACGCCGTTGCCCACCGCCGCGGCGATCTTGGCCAGCAGCTGCGCCTGGACCATCCGCAACTGCGTGGCCCAGGCCGTCGACTCGGCGGCCACGCTGAGCACACCCTCGTTCAGCCCGGTCGGCGTCGCGTGGTCGGCGATCTGGTGGCCCACCACCAACGCCCATTGGCCCAGCACCGTCCCTTCGGCCACCCGGCCCGACCAGCCACGCTTCTTGGCGAGGTCACGCGCCACCCTCCCCAAGGGTTGGGGATCCCGGGTATCGGGCCCGGGCCCCGACCAGCTCCTGCGCTGTCCAGCGACCCGGCGCGGGGCAGACGGCACCGCCATACCGCGTCCCGCGTCCTTGCCTTGAGCGCGGGCCGCCGCCCGCGCCTCCTCGAGCGTGCGGCGAACCAGGTCGATGCCGGTCAATCCGCTTGGCAGATTGGGCTTTTCGCCGTCGGCTCCGGTCACGATCGCACCACCGAGATCCGCCCGGTGTCATCGTCGCGCAAGTCAATGTGCACCTTCTTGGCAGCCCAACCCTCCGGAATGTCCTCTTCGACCGCCGCCGTCACCAGCACCTGCTCGGCGGATTCGGCCACCGTGGCCAGGGCGCGCCGGCGCGCGGCATCGAGTTCGGCGAACACGTCGTCGAGCAGCAACACCGGCTCACTGCCCTCCGCACGCAACAACTCGTAGGCGGCCAGCCGCAGCGCCACCGCGAAGGACCACGATTCGCCATGGCTGGCAAAGCCTTTGGCGGGTTGATCACCGAGCCGCAATTCCAGATCGTCGCGATGCGGGCCGACCAAGCACATTCCCCGTTCGAGTTCGGCCTCGCGCCGCGACGACAACGCGGCCAGCAGGGCGGCCTCCAGAAACTCGCGATCACCACCCTCCAACTCGGCGCCGAGGCTGGGCCGGTAGACGATGGCCGCGGGCCGCGACCCGGGGGCCAGCAACTGGTAGGCCTTCTCCACCTCGGGCGCCAACTCGTTCACCAGATCGAGGCGGGCCGCCATCAGTTCGGCGCCGTGCTCGGCCAACCGGCCATCCCACACGTCCAGGGTGTCCAGGGCGCTCGGGTCGGCGCGGTGCCGCACCCCCGAGATCGACTTCAGCAGCGCGGTGCGCTGACGCAGGACCCTGTCGTAATCCGCACGCACGCCGGCGATCGCGGGCCGGCGCACGGTCGCGAGATCGTCGAGGTAGCGGCGCCGATCCGCGGGATCGCCGCGCACCAGCGCCAGGTCTTCAGGAGCGAACAGCACGGCGCGCAGCACGCCGACCACCTCGCGCGTGCCCCGCACCGGCGAGCGGTTCAGCCGGGCCTTGTTGGCCCGTCCCGCCGCGATCTCGAGATCGACCGCGCACTCCCGCCCCTCGTTGACCACGATGGTGGAAACCACCGCCCGGGCGGTGCCGGCGCGGATCAGCGGCGCGTCGGTACCCACCCGGTGTGAGCCAAGCGTGGTCGTATACCACAGCGCCTCAACGAGATTCGTCTTCCCGAAGCCGTTCGGCCCGACGAACACCGTCCGGCCCGGCTCCAATTCGAGGTCGGCGTGTGCCCAGGACCGGAAATCACGCAGTCCCAAATGCCGGACGTACACCTATCCGGGCAACCGAACGGGCATCAACAGGTAGACGTAGTCCGTCGGCAGTGCCGAGAACGGCCCGCTCCCGGAGGGCGGCGCGTCCTCGTCGGACGCCGGCCGCAGCAACGCCGGCTTGCCCGGAGTGGTGAAGCCGAACGACACGCGGTCGGAATGCACCGAGGCCAGCCCGTCAGTGAGATACGTCGGGTTGAACGCGATGGTCAGCGGTTCACCGACGAAGTCCACCGCAAGGTCTTCCTCGGCCCGTCCCACGTCGTCGGCGCCCGCGGACAGCCGCAGCATGCCGTCACCGAATTCCATGCGCACCTGGGCGCCGCGGTCGGCCACCAGCGCCACCAGCTTGATCGCCTCGGTCAACTCGGCCACGTTGATGGTCGCGACCGCGGTGTGCTCGGCCGGCAGCAACTGGCGGAATTTCGGGAACTCCGCGTCGAGCAGCCGCGTCGTGCTGCGCTTGCCATTGCCGCTGATGCCCAGCAGGCCCTCTTTGCCGACCCCCGTGCCGGCGCCCAACGACAGGCGAACCTCCGACCCGTCGGTGCCGGCGCGGGCCGCCTCGGCGAGTGTCTTGGCCGGCACCAGCACGGCGGCCTCGATGTCGGACGACGAGGCCGACCACGTCAGCTCACGAACCGCCAGGCGGAACCTGTCGGTCGCGGCCAAAACGACGGTGTCGCCGGAGATCTCGACGCGGATCCCGGTCAGCATGGGCAGGGTGTCGTCCCGGCCGGCCGCTACCGCCACCTGGCTGATCGCCTCGGCGAACAGGTCCGACGGCAGCGTCCCGGTCTCTTCGGGCAGCGCGGGCAGCGTCGGGTAATCCTCGACGGCCATCGTCGGCAGCGAAAACCTCGCGCTGCCGCAGGTCAGGGCGACGCGGTTGCCGTCCACGTAGAAGTCGACCGGCTTGTTCGGCAACGCGCGCGTGATGTCGGACAACAGCCGGCCGGAAACCAAAACGCTTCCAGGAGAAGCAATTTCAGCAGCGACCTGCGCCTCGGCGGAAACCTCGTAGTCGAAACCCGAGATCGTCAGGCCCTCGTCCGTGCCGGACAACAAAACCCCCGAGAGCACGGGAACCGCCGGCCTGGTCGGTAGGTTGCGCGCCACCCACGACACCGCGTCCGCGAAGGACTCGCGCACGAGGCGAAACTTCAAGTCGGTGAGGCCAGCCGTTGTCGTCGCCACGTCCATAGCGTCCCTTCACCTGCCAAGCTTCGTGATTCATTGACCAACCTCCGCAACGGTGGTCGAAGAACAACCGTAGAGCTTCTGAGGCCATCTTGAAAGCTAATCGAGCAGGCCGACAAGTCGCGTCAGCGACGGCGTCGCGCAGCCGCCTCCACGGATCGTCCCCAACGCCGTATTTCAAAGAGGAAGAGACGAAGATATCTCAGTAACAGTAATAAGGGCTGTGCATGTTGGGGACAGTTGGGTTCCGGTGCTGCTCGGGGGTTTGGTGCCTTGTGGATGCTTGCGTGGACAACCGGGCGTCGGTGTTCGGGCCGCTGGGGATGACGGCCCGTTGTGCACGTCCGTGTGGTTATTCCACGGATGTGTGACCGCCTTGTGCACAGCGCTGCGCACAGGGCCGGGGTGTGACTGCTGTGACAGGGGTGTGAGAAGTTTTTCGGAAAAAAGTTGGCGCGCAAGCGTCATTCGCCCGATATCGGCCGTCGGGACGCGCGCGACGGCCGCCGTGAAGCGGGGGAGGGGACTACAGAACCTCAGCGCTTGGAACGCTGACGGATGCGCGTGGTGAGTTCCTTGACGTGATCGAAGACCTCACGGCGCTCCGCCATCTCGGACAGGATCTTTCGCTGCGCGTACATCACCGTCGTGTGGTCACGGCCGAACGCCTGGCCGATCTTGGGCAGCGACAGGTCGGTCAGCTCGCGACACAGGTACATGGCGATCTGCCGCGATTGCGCCAGCGCCCGCGTCTTGCCCGGTCCGCGTAGTTCCTCCACGGTGGTGTCGAAGTACTCCGCGGTGGCGGCCATGATCGTCGCCGCGCTGATCTGCATGGTGCTCGCGTCGGCGATGAGGTCGCGCAACACGATCTCCGCGAGTGACTTGTCGATCGGGGTCTTGTTCAACGACGCGAATGCGGTGACCCGGATGAGGGCGCCCTCGAGCTCGCGGATGTTGCGCTCGATGCTGCTCGCGATGAGTTCCAGTACATCGTCGGGCACCGCCAGCCGCTCCATCTGAGCCTTCTTGCGCAGGATGGCGATGCGCGTCTCGAGCTCGGGCGGCTGCACGTCGGTGATCAGGCCCCACTCGAATCGCGTCCTCAACCGGTCTTCCAGCGTGGCGAGTTGCTTGGGCGGCCTGTCCGAGGAGATGACGATCTGCTTGTTGGCGTTGTGCAGCGTGTTGAAGGTATGGAAGAACTCCTCCTGAATACCTTCCTTGCCCTCGATGAACTGGATGTCGTCGACGAGCAGCACGTCGACGTCGCGGTAGCTGCGCTTGAAGGCGACTTTGCGGTCGTCGCGCAGCGAGTTGATGAAGTCGTTCGTGAATTCCTCGGTCGAGACGTACTTGACCCGCATGCCGGGGAACAGCCGCTGGGCGTAGTTGCCGGCCGCGTGTAAAAGGTGGGTCTTGCCCAGGCCGGATTCACCCCAGATGAAGAGGGGGTTGTAGGCGCGGGCCGGGGCCTCGGCGATCGCCAGGGCCGCGGCATGGGCGAACCGGTTGGAGGCGCCGATGACGAAGGTGTCGAAGGTGTAGCGGCGGTTCAGGCTGGCCCCGAGGGTGACGACGGGATCGGCGCTGCGCGCGCGATCGGTGAAGTAATGCGGCCAGCTGTCCGCGGCGGCCTCGCCGTTCTCCTCACCGTCGTCGAGCTCGATCCCGGAGTCGTCGTCGGCGATGGCCTCCGGAACACCGTCGGCCGTTGGCGTGAAGGGGATGTCGTCGGCGTCTTCCGCGGGTGGGGCGATGCGCACGCCGAGCTGGATCTGCTGGCCGAGTCGTCGGCTGAGGGCGTCGGTGATCGGCGCGCGCAGGTGACGTTCGATCTCGTTCTGCACGAAGCTGCTCGGCACCGACAGCAGCGCGAACCCCTCGACGATGGTCAGCGGCTGAACGAGATTGAGCCAGGCCCGCTGCTGCGGGGTCAGCGGCGTGATGAGGGTCGTGCGGTTGGCGGAGGCGCCGTCCGCGCCCGCGTCACCGTTGAGTTCGGACACGACGGCGTTCCAGACGGTGCTGAAGCCGGAACCGGGGTCATCGGTCAACGACGCATCCCCCTGGTTCTCACTCGTCCCGGGTCAAAAGTACAAAAGACGCCGGACGACAAAGCAACTGTCCACATAGTTATGCACAGGTGTGGACAGGATGATCGTAAAGCGAGCCGCAACCTATCGGCGACGGCACGCGATCTCCGTGCTGAAGAAAACCCGTTGAGGTCGTCTACGCAGCTAGTCGATCCGCCATCCTCGCTTCGTTGTCGAGCGCCGTTCCAGTCTAAAACGACCTTGGCAGAAGCTAACAGTTTTCCGTGCGGCTGCCAACAGTTCTGCTGCATTCCAATCGAGTTGTTTAGGGTCACTTGGGCCCCGGTTTGACTCACGGCGCGGGCGGGCTTCCCGGTGGGGCGGCGCGGACCGCGAACATTCCCAGCCTAGGCGAGCGGGTGCGTTGCCGCAGGCCAGGTTTGACCCGGCGAGGGCGCGTCAGTACCCTCAAACAGTCGCCCGAAAGTAGGCGATGCGGCTGCGACCTAGGGCATTGTTCCGGGGACCGCGCCGGCCAGCGAGCAAGAACCATCTCCGGCCGACCCGCTCGAAAGCGCGTGCGCGGCCGGTTGGCTGAGCGAGACACAACGAGGAGTACGTCGTGGCCAAGGGCAAGCGGACCTTTCAGCCGAACAACCGGCGCCGAGCCCGCGTACACGGCTTCCGTCTGCGGATGCGGACCCGGGCCGGGCGTGCGATCGTGTCGAAGCGGCGGGCCAAGGGTCGCCGCGCATTGACTGCCTGATCGCACGGATGTTGCGGTGCTTCCCGCACGCAACCGCATGAGGCGGTCAACCGAGTTTGACGCGACGGTGAGACACGGGACGCGGACCGCGCAACCCGACCTCGTCGTGCACGTCCGGCGCTGTGCCGACGCCGGCGAGGGGAGCGCGCCGCGCGTCGGACTGATCATCGCGAAGTCCGTGGGCTCGGCCGTGGACCGACACCGCGTCGCCCGTCGGCTGCGGCATGTGGCCCGCCCGATGTTGGCGGACTTCCGGCCCTGCGACCGCGTGGTGATCCGCGCGTTGCCCGGCAGTCGCACCGCGTCGTCCGCGCGCCTGGAACAACAACTGCGTCGGGCCCTGCGCCGCACCCTCGACGCCGCCGGGGCGGGTCGATGAGGGGGCGCGCCGCGCTGAACGCCGGGGGAGCCGCCGCGGTGCGGGTCGTCGTGTTCGTGATCAACCTCTACCGGCACATGGTGTCGCCGTTGCGACCACCGACCTGCCGCTTCATCCCGACCTGCAGCCACTACGCCGTCGACGCCCTGACCGAGCACGGCTTGGTTCGGGGAGGCTGGCTGGCGGTCGCCCGTCTCGCCAAGTGCGGGCCCTGGCATCCGGGAGGGTGGGATCCGGTCCCGGAGCGCCAGGACCTCGACGACACAAGCGACGCCCGGGTCCGGCCGGCGGCGCGAGGGGAGAGTGAGTCTCTTGTTTGATTTCTTCAGCCTCGACATCGTCTATTACCCGGTGTCCTGGATCATGTGGGTCTGGTACAAGCTCTTCGGCGCCATCCTGGGTCCGTCGAACTTCTTCGCGTGGTCGCTGTCCGTCATGTTCCTGGTCTTCACGCTGCGGGCGCTGCTGTACAAGCCCGTCGTGAGCCAGCTCCGCACGACGCGCCAGATGCAGGAATTGCAGCCCCAGATCAAGGCGCTGCAGAAGAAGTACGGCAAGGACCGCCAGCGCCTCGGCCTCGAGATGCAGAAGCTGCAACGCGAGCACGGCTTCAACCCGCTCCTCGGTTGCCTGCCGATGCTCGTGCAGATCCCCGTGTTCCTCGGCCTCTACCACGTCCTGCGATCGTTCAACCGGACGACGGGTGGCTTCGGTCAGCCGCACCTGTCGGTGGCACAGAACCGGGCGACCGGGAACTACGTGTTCACCCCGGCCGACGTCGGCCACTTCCTGGACGCCAACCTTTTCGGTGCGCCGATCGGGGCGTTCATGACGCAGCACGCGGGGTTGGACGCGTTCACACACTTCAGTCGTCCGGCGGTGATCGCGGTGGGTGCGCCGGTGATGATCCTCGCCGGCATCGCGACGTACTTCAACAGCCGCGCCTCGGTGGCGCGCCAGAGTCCGGAGGCGGCCGCCAACCCGCAGACCGCGATGATGAACAAGCTGGCGCTCTACGTCTTCCCGCTCGGGGTCGTCGTGGGTGGCCCGTTCCTTCCGCTGGCGATCATCTTCTACTGGTTCTCGAACAACATCTGGACCTTCGGTCAGCAGCACCTCGTGTTCCGGATGCTCGAGCAGGAGGAAGAGGCGAAGAAGCAGGAGGCGATCGCGCGCCGCGCCGCCAACGCGCCGGCGCCCGGCGCAAAGCCGAAGCGGGCGCCGAAGGCGACGTCGTCCGGTGGCAACGGCGCGGTGGCCGGTGGCGACGTCCCCACGGAGACCAAGAACGGCGACGGCCAGGGGGCCGACACCGGGGCCGGCATCTCGGAGGAGAAGCCGAGCCCGTCCGGGCGGACCACCAGCCCGGGCAATCGCACCCCGCGTCCCGGGGCGCGACCCAAGAAGCGCAAGCGCTGAGGACTCATTGGGTCGTCGCATCAGGCGACCCCGGTTTGGGCAGTGACCCGTGGATGAGGGAGAGAAAGGCATGACGGACGCCGACACCACCGAGCGTGACGTGGATTCAGACGTCGAGGAGACGGCCGCGGTCGAGGACGAGCAGAGCGAGGGCGGCTTCGACGATCTCGAGGAGCGCTTGGTCGCCGAGGGGGAGATCGCGGGTGATTACCTCGAGGAGTTGTTGGACCTCTTGGACTTCGACGGCGACATCGATCTGGATGTCGAGGGCAACCGCGCGGTCGTCAGCATCGACGGCAGTGACGACCTGAACAAGCTGGTTGGTCGCGGCGGCGAGGTGCTCGATGCGTTGCAGGAGTTGACGCGCCTGGCCGTGCACCAGAAGACCGGGGTGCGCAGCCGGCTGATGCTCGACATCGCGAGCTGGCGCCGGCGACGCCGCGAGGAGTTGGCCGCGCTGGGCGACAAGGTGGCCCGCCGGGTTCTGGAGACCGGCGAGCGCGAAGAACTCCGGCCGATGACGCCGTTCGAGCGCAAGATCGTGCACGACGCCGTCGCCGCGGTGCCGGGCGTGCACAGCGAGAGCGAGGGCGTCGAACCGTCGCGCCGCGTCGTCGTTCTGCACGACTAGCCACGCCGAGTTACAGCCGTGTAGTTCGTGCCGAGCGACGGGAATGTTTCACGTGAAACATGGCGAGACGGGCGGGTGCGCTGAGGCCGTCGACCCCGGCGCCCCGCCCGCCGCGGCGCACGACATCTTCGGCGAACGGCTTCACCTGGCCGAGCGCTACGCGCGGGCGCTCGCCGGGGCGGGTGTCGAACGCGGCCTTCTCGGGCCGCGCGAGGTTCCGCGCCTCTGGGACCGCCACATCCTCAACAGCGCCGTGATCGGCGAGGTGCTCGGCGAGGGGGAGCGGATTGTCGACATCGGGAGCGGAGCCGGGCTTCCGGGGATTCCGCTGGCGCTCGCACGACCCGACCTCGAGGTCGCGCTGTTGGAGCCGATGCTGCGGCGCAGCGAATTTCTCAACGAGGTCGTCGCCGAACTAGGGTTAGCCGTCGAGGTGGTGCGGGGCCGGGCCGACGAGGCATGGGTGCGCGACCGGCTCGGCGAGAGGGACGTGGCGGTGTCGCGAGCGGTGGCGGCGTTGGACAAGCTGACGAAGTGGAGTATGCCGTTGCTACGGCCGGGCGGGCGAATGGTGGCGATGAAGGGGGAGCGCGCTCCCGAGGAAGTCAAACAGCACCGGCGTGTGATGGGTGCTGCGGGCGCCGTTGATGCCAGGGTGGTGACATGTGGCGCGGACCTTTTGCGGCCCCCCGCAACCGTGGTCATCGCGCGGCGCGGCCAGCCGGCACGCCGGCGCCCGAAGCGGACGGGGGAGGGCGGAACCAGATGAGCGCGCCACACGACCGGCCAGCGGGCGCCGCGCCAGCGCCGCATGTTTCACGTGAAACATCGGACGAACTGGACACCCCGATCGGGGCGGCCGCGGAGCGGGCGATGCGGGTCATCCACACGACCTACGAGCCCCTGCGACGGCCGTCGCACCGCCGCGTGTTCACGGTCGCCAACCAGAAGGGCGGCGTCGGGAAGACCACCACGGCCGTCAACCTGGCCGCCGCGCTCGCCATCCAGGGACTCAAGACGCTCGTCATCGACCTCGATCCGCAGGGCAACGCGAGCACGGCACTCGGCATCGCCGACCGGCAGTCGGGCACGCCGTCGTCCTACGAGGTGCTCCTCGGCGAGGTGTCGCTGAAGGAGGCGATCCGGCCGAGCCCGCACAGCAGCCGGCTGTTCTGTGTGCCCGCGACCATCGACCTCGCCGGCGCCGAAATCGAATTGGTGAGCATGGTGGCGCGGGAGAACCGGTTGCGCACCGCGCTGGCGGGGCTGGACGACTTCGACTTCGACTTCGTCTTCATCGACTGTCCGCCGTCGCTCGGCCTGCTGACCATCAACGCGCTCGTCGCCGCGCCCGAGGTGATGATCCCCATCCAGTGCGAGTACTACGCCCTCGAGGGCGTCTCGCAGCTGATGCGCAACATCGAGATGGTGAAGGCGCACCTCAATCCGCGGCTCGAGGTCAGCACCGTCATCCTCACGATGTATGACGGGCGGACCAAGCTCGCCGACCAGGTGGCCGAGGAGGTCCGCCGGTACTTCGGGCCGAAGGTGCTGCGGACCGTGATCCCGCGCAGCGTCAAGGTTTCCGAGGCGCCGGGCTACAGCATGACGATCATCGACTACGACCCGGGTTCCCGGGGCGCGATGAGCTATCTCGATGCGAGCCGCGAGCTCGCGCAGCGCGACGAACACCAGTCCTAAAGAGGGAGCACCATGACGCAGCCGTTACGGAAGAAGGGCGGCCTCGGCCGGGGCCTGGCATCGCTGATCCCGACCGGCCCGGCGGAGGGCGACGCGGGCCCCGCGACGCTGGGCCCGCGGATGGGCGACGCGGCGGCCGACGTCCTGATCGGGGGACCGTCGCCCCAGGCGGCGGCCGTGGGTGCGGTGTACCGCGAGATCGCGCCGGGCGACATCGAACGCAACCCCCGTCAGCCGCGGCAGGTCTTCGACGAGGAGGCGCTGTCCGAGCTCGTGCACTCCATCCGCGAGTTCGGCCTGTTGCAGCCGATCGTGGTTCGCGCGATCCCCGCCACGCCGGGTGGGGCGCGCTACCAGATCGTGATGGGGGAGCGGCGCTGGCGGGCGGCCCAGGAGGCCGGCCTGGCGACCATCCCCGCGATCGTGCGCGAGACCGGCGACGACAACCTGCTGCGCGACGCCCTCTTGGAGAACATCCACCGGGTGCAGTTGAACCCACTCGAAGAGGCGGCGGCCTACCAACAGCTGCTCGACGAATTCGACGTCACCCACGACGAACTGGCGTCGCGCATCGGCCGCTCGCGGCCGCTGATCACCAACATGATCCGGCTGCTCAAACTACCGATACCGGTGCAGCGGCGGGTGGCTGCCGGCGTGCTGTCCGCCGGCCACGCCCGCGCGCTGCTCGCCCTCGAGGCGGGCCCGGAGGCGCAGGAAGAGTTGGCCGCCCGGATCGTCGCCGAGGGATTGTCGGTCCGCGCAACCGAGGAGGCGGTCACGCTCGCCAATCGCGGCGGCGCGACGCCACCACCGCCGCAGCGCCGCAAGCCCATTCACATGCCCGGGTTGCAGGACGTGGCCGAGCGGCTCTCGAACGCCTTCGACACCCGGGTGACCGTCAGCCTGGGGAAGCGCAAGGGCAGGATCGTCGTGGAGTTCGGCTCGGTCGACGATCTGCAGCGGATCGTCGACGTGATGACCACGCCCGAGGCGTGACCCACCACCCCGTGTAATTACGTCACTGTGACAAACATGGATCTTTTTCGCATCGACCGACCGGACGCCAGCGCAAACCCCCTGGCGCGCAACCCGTTTCGCGGGCCGCAGCCGATGGCGCCGCGCTCGCACCCTGGCCGGGCCGTGCCGCCCGTGCGGCGTCCGAAAAGGTGGCCGCGTCAGCGCCAACTCTCCTATCCTGGAGGGGTTGCCGGCGCAATCGGCTCGCCTACCGGAGGGAAGCCAGGAGGCTAGTGTCCGCTCGAATCACGCCACTGCGGCTCGAGGCCTTCGAGCACCTTCCCAAGCACGCCCGCCGCTGCGTGTTCTGGGAGGTTGATCCGGCGACCCTCGGAAACCAGGACCACCTCGCCGACCCCGAGTTCGAGAAGGAAGCCTGGTTGTCCATGGTGATGCTGGAGTGGGGTTCGTGCGGACAGATCGCGACCGCGGTCCCCGACGACCGCAGCCCCGCCGAGCCGCCGTGCCTCGGGTACGTCCTCTACGCCCCGCCGCGGGCCGTGCCCCGCGCGCAGCGCTTCCCCACGGCACCCGTGTCGGCGGACGCGGTGCTGCTGACCTCCATGGGCATCGAGCGGGGGCAGGCCTCCGACGACCTGCCGCACGGGCTCATCGCCCGCGTCATCGACGAGTTGATGCGGCGCGGTGTGCGCGCGCTGGAGGCTTTCGGACGCACGCCGGCCGCTTCGGAACTCCAGGACCCGCGCGCTGTGAGCCCGGACGTCCGCCCGGTGCTGGAGGCGCTCGGCGACTGCTCCGTCGACCACTGCATCATCGACGCGGAGTTCTTGAAGGACGTGGGTTTCGTTGTGGTGGCGCCACATTCGTACTTTCCGCGCCTGCGGCTGGAGCTCGACAAGGGTCTAGGCTGGAAGGCGGAGGTCGAGGCCGCGCTGGAGCGTCTGCTGGAAAACGCCCAGCTGCAGCAGCCGGTGGGCGCGGGTTCCACCGCCGGCAACACGCTGAAGACGGGCGGTTAGCTGCCGCCGAGCCGCGTGGTGCGTTCCACCGACAACTCGTGTGCCAACAGTTCGGCGAAGGTGAATGTGCCTGTGGGACGGTCGTTTTTGCCGAGAAGGTACAGGCGCTTGACGGCGGCGAGGATTCCTTCGGCGATCGCGTCGCGGGTCTGCGTCGAAAGCAGCATGGCGCGATCGCGCGGATTGGTGATGTACCCGACGTCCACCTGAACGGTGGGCATCCGGGTGAGCCGCAGCAGATCCCACGTCCGACCGTGCGTACGGCAATCGCGTAAGCCCGTGCGTGCCACCACTTCTCGTTGAATGAAGTCGGCGAGATTGCGGCCGATCGTGGACACCGAACCGTGCGAGTTGCCGAAGTGGAAGGACGCCACGCCATTCGCCGACGGGCTCACCTGGCTTTCACAGCGCAGGCTGATCATCAGGTCCGCGCCCACGTTGTTGGCGGTAGCGGCGCGTTCGGCGTCCGACGGGCTGCGGTTCGCGGGACGCGACAGGAAGGTCTCCATGCCGATGGCCGTCATCCGGCCCTCGAGTCGGCTTGCCAAGTCCCACAACACATCCGCTTCACTGATGGGTCCGCTCGGCCCCTGCGAGATGAGGCCGTGGTCGGCGCCGCCACGGCCCGGATCGATGATGATCCGCTTGCCCGACAGCTTGGGGCCCGACCGGCGGACGAGCTCCTCCTCGCGGATGGCGTGCGGCGAGCCCCCGGTCACGCGGGAACTCAGAAAGTACAAGGAGCGCAAGGTTTCCGGGCCGCAGATGCCGTCGGCAGCGAGCCCGTACTCGCGCTGGTAGGACATCAGGGCGTTGTGGGTCTGCAGACCGAAATACCCGTCGACGAGGCCGGTGTAGAAGCCGAGATCCTGCAGCCGCGCCTGCAGCGTGGCGACGTCGTCACCGTAGAGCGGAGCGCCGAACTGGTGGAACAGCGTCCGCGCTCCCAGCCGGTAGGACGCCTCCTTCAGCGCGCGGTAGGTGGCCTCGCCGACGACCCCGTCCACGAGCAGGCCCCGGTGCTGCTGGAACGCCCGCACCGCCTGATCGAGTTCGGCGTCGAACAACTCCACCGCCACGTGCTGGCCGGTGGTCAGGTCGTCGTCGGGAATCTCCAGTAGACCCAGGGAGGCCAATGTCGCCCGGATTTCGGTCACAGCTGCGCCGCGGTCACCACAGCGCAGCGCGTCGCCGTGTTCGCGGCGCGGACTCGACATACCAAGGGCCCTCCGGGACAAGCTGAACCAGCTGAGATTGGGCAGCAGCTATCGGTTATTGTCGCAGACGCTTCTCGATTTCGGGAAAACCCCAGGCTAACCGCGGGGCGTGGTGCGTCTAACGAATTGGCCTCGGGGAGGTCGTCAGACGGCGTCGGAGAGCTCGCGCAGCAGCGCCGCCTTGCCCTTGGCGCCGACGATCCGCTTCACGGGCTGACCGTCTTTGAAGAGGATCATCGTGGGGATCGAAACCACCTGGAAATCCCGCGCCGTTTCGGGATTGGCGTCGACGTCGAGCTTGGCGACGGTCAACTCACCCGCGCGCTCGGCGGCGATCTCCTCGAGCACCGGCGCCACCATCTTGCAGGGCCCGCACCACGTCGCCCAGAAGTCAACCAGCACAGGCGTATTGCTCGACAGCACTTCGCTGGAGAAGGACGCGTCGGAGACTTCTATTGTGGCCTTGGCCTTTTCGGCGTCGGTCATTGCGGTGCTCCAATCAATGTGTCGGTACTGCCGGGAAATTCGGTCGCATCGCCTTGCGCCGCGGCGCTGGACGCCGCATGTTCTGCCAACCACCGCTCGGCGTCGATGGCCGCGGCGCAGCCACTGCCCGCGGCGGTGATCGCCTGCCGGTAGGTGCGGTCGACCAGGTCGCCGGCGGCGAACACGCCCTCCAGCGAGGTGCTCGTGGTGCGACCCTTGACCAGGACGTAGCCGTCGGGGTCGACGTCTAGCACGTCACGAACCAGCGCCGAGCGCGGCTCGTGGCCGATCGCGACGAACACCCCGGTCACCGGCAATGTGGTCTCCTCACCGGTCACGGTGTGTCGCAGCTTCAGCCCGGTCACCGTCTCCTGACCCTCGACCGCGGTGGGGATCTGGTTGGTGAGGAAGGTGATCTTGTCGTTGTTGCGGGCGCGGTCGAGCATGATCTTCGACGCCCGGAACTCCTCGCGGCGGTGCACCAGGGTGACGCTGCGGGCGAACCGGGTCAGAAACAGCGCCTCCTCCATCGCCGAGTCACCGCCGCCGACGACGGCGATGTCCTGGTCGCGGAAGAAGAAGCCGTCGCAGGTGGCACACGAGCTCACCCCGCGGCCGAGCAGCTCCTGTTCGCCCGGGACCCCGAGGTAGCGGGCCGCCGCGCCCATCGCCAGGATGACCGCGCGGGCGCGATGGGTCTGCCCGTCGGCCGTCACCACCGACTTGACCGGGCCCTCCAGAGACACCGACTCGACGTCCTCCATCTGCAGGTCGGCGCCGAATCGCAGCGCCTGCTCACGCATCTGGTCCATCAGCTCCGGGCCGGTGATGCCGTCGCGGAAGCCGGGGAAGTTCTCCACCTCGGTGGTGGTCATCAGCGCGCCACCGAAGGCGGTGCCCTCGAACACCAGCGGGGCCAACTGCGCCCGGGCGGTGTACAGAGCCGCGGTGTATCCGGCGGGACCCGAACCGATGATGATCACGTCGTGGACGGTGTCAGCAGTCATGCCAGCCTTTCGAGGTTGGATTCTCCGGTGTCGGAGATACCTACAAACGTCAGCGTAAGCCCGGGTGTTCCCGCGCGCGGGTGCCGGCACACTAGGGCCGGTTGACCTGCGTGTTGGCCAGCAGCCCGGTGTCGGCGGCGGTGCAATTGTCCGCCACCACGAACACCGCGAGGGCGTCGGGCGTGTCGCCCGGCAGGACGAGCAGCTCGCCGGGCCGGGCGTTGATGTCGACAGGCCGGGCGCCCAGCACCGGGGTCGACGCGGGGTAGCCCAGGCCGCTGAGGCACGAGGCGCGCCGGCCGGGGTCGCCGAGCGGACCGAAGTCTGGCGCGGCGCCGAGCAAGGCCAGGATCTCGTCCCGCGACAGCGGGATCGCCGCGGGCGGCCTCGACACCATGTGTTCGGCCGTGGTCGGCGTGCTGGGAGCCGGCGCCGAGTCGCGCAGCAGCGCCGCCGTGCCGAAGCCGCCGGCGGCCAGCACCGCGCACACACCCGCCCCGGCCGCGACGACGCGGGCGGGCCGGATCTGCGGGCGGGCGGAATGCGCCGCCAGTGCCGACGCGACGTTCGCGGCGGTCTCCGGCTCCACGTCCGGCGCCGATTCCGGGTCCGCGCCGACGGCGGCGACGTCGCGGCGGGCCTGGTTGAGCGCGCGAAGCACACCCTGGGCGTCGGGGTCGGCGCGCACCCGGCGGCGCACGCGCGCGGCGGCGTCGTCGTCCAGGAGGCCGGCCTGAAGGTCGGCGAGGAGGTCGACCGTCAGGGGCGGATCGGCTGGCGCGCGGCCGGGGTCGTGGTCGGTGTCGTCGGTCTCACCCATCCGCCCCAGTGTCCGATATGTACCGGCGGTTGGCCACGGGGCGTGGCCCGCCGGCGTCGAGGTAGCCAAGCAGCTCGGCGAGGCGGACCCTGGCGCGGGCGCAGCGGCTCTTGACGGTGCCCTCGGCGACCCCCAGCAGGGCGGCGGTGTCGGCGACCGAGTAACCCTGCATGTCGACGGCCACCACGGCGGCGCGCTGCTCGACGGGCAGGCGCATCAGCGCGCGTTGCACCAGGATCGCGGTGTCGACGTGGCCCGTGCGGTCGGGCACCGGGTAGACGTCGTCGAGCGGGGTGGTCGGGTAGGCCTTCGCGCGGCGCAGCCGGTCCAGGCAGGCGTTGACGACGATGCGGTGCAGCCAGCTGCCGACGGCGGCGTCGTGCCGGAATGTCTTCGCGCCGCGGTGCGCGGACAGCATCGCTTCCTGCAGCGCGTCCTCGGCGTCCTCCCGGTTGCGGGTGGTGAGCCGGGCGAGCCGGTGCAGCTGGCGTTGATGGCGGCCGAACAGCTCGCCGAACGCGTAACGATCGCCGGCGACGTGAGCGGCCAGCAGTTCGGCGTCGGTGCGTTCGCGCTGGTCGTGTCGCCCGAAATCCACGGCCGGACCATAACCAGTCGGGTATCGGGCGGCACTTCACCGCCGCGCCCGGCTGTGAGCGCCGTCAGGACGCGGCGTGCACCGCGACTTCGGAGAAGCTGGCCTGGCTCTTGCCGTTGGTGGTTCCCAGGGTCGAGATCCACACCAGCAGGTTGGAGGTCGGGGCGCCGGACCGGACGGGAATGACGTTGTGGCCGGGCTTCAGGGTGAAGGCGGGCGCCAGCACGGTGGTGTCTTCCAGGCGCGACGGTGACGGCGTGGACGCCGAGCGGATCTCCACCTTGGTTCCGGTGCTGGACACGTCGATGTCGACCTGGCCGACCACGGTGGGGTTCGGCAGCTGCAGCATCAGCCCTTCGCCCTGCTTGAAACTCGGGAACGGCACCGCGTCGGTGTAGGTCTCGGTGGACCAGGATGTGGAGGGGTCGCCGTCGATCGCCTGACCGGCCTGGCCCGGGTTGTCGGGGTCGCCGTCGGGCGAGAAGACCGACGCCTTGGTCGGTTTGACGGTGCTGCCGGCGGGGGCCGAGCTCACCGACGAGGACGTCGACGAGGACGGCCCGTTGAGCCCGAGTTCGTCCTTGTTGAGGCCGCCGCCGAGGTTGCCGAAGATCTTGCTCACCACCGACGCGATCACCAGCAGGGCCACGATGATGACGGCGAGGCCGGCACCCACGCCGATCAGCACGTTGCGGCGGCGGCGCGCCATCGCGGCTTCGTCGCGGACGGTCTGCGTGCGGGAAGGCGGCGGCGGCGCCGAATCGTCGATCGGGCCGAGCACCTCGGTGCGGTCGGCCACCGCGGTGGCCTGCTGGAGTAGGTTCAAAAGTGTTGAGGCGCTGCGGATCCCACCGTCCTCCTGCACCGCCCGGACGGCGACGGCGGAGATCTGGAAGGGGATGTCACGGTCGATGGTCATGGGTTCGACGGGAGTGCCGGAGGCGTCCCGCTCGGCGGGCGCCAGCCCGCTGCGTACCCCGGACTCGCGCAGCGGCCAGCGGTTGACCAGCAGGGCGTACAGCGCGGCGCCGATGCCGCGGATGTCGTCCTGCGGGTTGGCGTCGGGCATGGTCGCCGGATAGGCCAGCACCACGTCGCCCTCGATGCTGACCCGGACGCGGTTGGGGTGGTCGATCGACAGGGCCACGCCCGCGCGGTGGGCCGCCTCGGCGGCCGCGGCCAGCGACTGCACCGCCCGGACGGCGCCGACGGGCGACGGCGAGGTGTCCGCCACCTCCTGCAGCGAGCCGCCGCGGATCCACTCGGACACCACCAGCCCGCCCGACCCGGTGTGGACGACGTCGAGCACCCGGGCGACCCCCGGCTTGTCGACCCGGCTCAGCCGCAGGGTGCGGGCCAGGATGTCCTGCAGCACGTCGCTCGGCAGCGAGCCGTCCGGGTCGACGAACGTCAGCGCGACCTGCCGGTCGAGCGCGGTGTCCAGCGCCTGCCAGAACTGCAGCGGCGGCGCGCCGCCGTGGAACACCAGGAGCCGGTACCGGCCCCCGGAGATCCGGGCGCCCGGAACCAGGTGGACGTCGTCCGCGGGCGCGGCCGGCTCCCCGCCCCGCTCGCGGGGCGCGTCGAACGGGATGGGCCCGCGCGTCGATTCGGCGGAGAAATCGCCGTTGGGCTCGTCGGACGGGCGCGACGTGGACGGTTCGGCGGCGGGGGCGGCCGGGATGTCGGGCTGGAAGTCGTCCGCGACCGGCCGCCGGGGCGCACCGGACGCCGAACCGGATGCGGCGCTATCTACTGGGCGGTCGGTCACCTCCGGTCCTTTCGTTAGGGGGGCGCTGGCTCCCGGCTCCGACGGCCTCTCCAGATGCCTGTGCCGGATCGGCTCCTGAACCGCCTTGACCCCCGGCGGGGACGAAATCCTCTGCTCAGGGTACGTGACCCGATGCTGGCCAGACGATAACTCCGCCTCAGCGGCATTCCCGGCGTCCCCGCGGCCGCCGAATCGGCGCCGGACGAACGCCAGGGCGGCCAGCGCCTCGGGGACGCCGGCGCGCAGCATGACCGCGGCGATGATCGGCAGCATGATCGTCGCGAGGATGAACAGGCGCAGCAACGAGCCGCCGGCTCCCCAGTCCGCGGTGAGCCGGCCCAGCTGCAGAAGGCGGTCGGCGACGTGCGCGACCAAACCGGCCGCCATCGACGCGGCGGTCGTCACGAGGATCGTGCGGGCCTCGCTGTGGCCGATCAGGTGCCCGCCGGCAGGTCGGAGCGCCCGCCGCAGCAGCTGGTAACCGACGATCGCACCCGCCAGGAAGCCGACGCCGTTGGCCAGCCCGAGGTAGCCGGCGACCAGCTTGTGATCCCCGGTGAGGTGCGGCGCCAGCACCGAGCCGGCGATCTTGACCGCCGTGATGACGAGGATGATCACGATCGGCGTCCAGGGCTGCTCGCGCGCATAGAACACCCGCAACTGCAGCAGCACCAGGCCGTACGGGATCAGCGTGAACGCCGACAGCGCGATCGCGGCGCCGAGGTATCCGGCGTCGACATTCCCGAAGTGCCCGTAGGCGAACAGCGCGCTGCCGATGGCCGATCCGCCGACCGTCATGAAGGCGACGATCGGGATCAGCGTGATCAGCGTCAGGCGGGTCGCCAGCGACAGGTCGGCGAGCACAGCGCGGGTGTCGTCGGCGGCGGCGTTGCGGCTCAGCCGGGGCATCACGACCGTCAGGACCGTGACGCCGATCATGCCGAACGGCAGCATCAGGACGAGCCAGGTGTAGTTGTAAATCGCCGGGCCGGACGCCGCCGCGGTGCTGGCGATCTGGTTGCCGACGATGAGGCCGAGCTGGCTGATCAGCACGTAGAGCACCATGGCGGCGGCCATGGTGCCGAAGCGTTTGAGGCGCTCGTCGATTCCCCACAGCGGCCGCAGGCTCACCCGTTGGCGCCGCAGCGCGACCAGCAGCACCGCGGTCTGGGCGAACACGCCCAGCGTGGTGCCGATGGCCAGCACCAGCAGCTTGGCGTTGCCCATCCGGACCGGGTCGACCGACAGCTCGCCGGGGACGGCCAGGTACACCCCGAGGGTGGCCAGCGCGACGACGTTGTTGACGGCGGGCGCCCAGGCGGTGGGCCCGAACACGTTGCGGGTGTTGAGGATGGCCATGAACACCGAGGTGAGGCCGTAGGCGAGCACCTGGGGCAGCAGCAGGTACGCGAAGGCGGTGGTCAGTGGCTCGTTGACCTGCGGGGTGCGGCCGAGCATGAGCCGCACCAACAGCGGGGCGGCCACCACCGACAGCGCCGTCGCGAAGACGAGCAGCGCCGTCGTCAGCGTGACCAGCCGCCGCACGAACGCCGCGCCGCCGTCGGGGTCGCTTTGCTCGGCTCGGGCCAGGACCGGCACGAAGATCGCGGTGAACGTCGCCTCGAGAACGAGCGCCGCGACCAGGTTCGGCAGCTGGTTGGCCACCGAGAACGCGCTGGACAGCGCCGCGCCGAGGATGGCGGCCAGCAGCACGATCCGGGCGAAGCCGGTGAGCCGGCTGACCAGCGTCGCCAGCGCCATACCCCACGACCGCGATACGAGGGCCGCGTCGGAGAGTTCGGGTCGCCGGCGGTCGATCCCCGCGGGGACGGGGGGCAGGGGGCCCGTCGGCGGCGATTGCGGGTCGTGCCGCCGCGGCTGGATTTTGTGGGGCAGGCGTCGCGGCTGCGCCTGCCGGGAGGCGGGGTTCATACCCGGTGCTCGTGATCGACCCGCCGCTCGGGCTCCTCGTGCACGCGGACGCGCATCGCGTCGTGCGGGTCCGGGCGGTCCAGGTCGGCCGGGTCGGGTTGACCGCGAAAGCGGTGCCACAGACGGCGCCCGGCGAGCACGACCAGCACGGCCGCGGCGGTCATGGTGATCGCGAACAGCACCTTGCCGTAGGCGTTGGAATGCACCGACAACCGCACGGGGTCACCCAACCGCATGCCGTCGGGGGTCCGCAGCGTGACGTCGACGGCGACCCGCTGGGTGAAGTTGACCTCGATCGGCACCCGCAACGGCAGGTAGCCCGGCGGCAACTCGATGACGCCGACGTCGGTCACCGTCATGCCCGGCGGGGCGTCCACCTGCAGCCGCACGCGGATGGGGACGGCGAGGCCGTTGTGCAGCGCCAGCGGCAGGGGGCTGTGCTCGGTGGCCAGGGTGTAGGAGCCGCCGGGGTTGACGATCGTGACGGCACCGAACAGGTCGTTGACCGTCGTGCCGACCACCGCGAGCCGCTGCTGGGCCATCCCGTTGCGGACGTCCGGCGGTTCCGACTGGCTCAACGCGCGGAGCATGTCCTCGCGCAGCGGGGCGGTGTATTGGACGCCGGTCAGTCCGGTGCGTTCGTCGGTGGTGAGCGCGGAGGTCAGGCCCCACACCCGTCCGACCTCGCCGGCGATGTCGGTGGTGAGGGCGTCGCTGAATCGGCCGCGCGCCTTTGAATAGGCGCCGGGCGGCTGCTGTGGCTCGGTGCGAGACGCGGCCTCGGCGATGACGGCCGGCAGCGGGCGCGGAACCGCCAGGCCCGAACGGATGCTGGTCGACAACGCCGAGAGGATGATGTGCGCGTCGTCCGCGCGCAGGGTCCAGGTCGCCGGCGGGACCAGCAACTGGGTGCGCGGCGCGTCATCGTGCTGCAGGGAGTGCCAGAACATCGAGCCCAGCGCGTCCTGACGCCGCGCGGTTTCCGAATCGTGGGAGAGCCGGATCGTCAGAGAGGAGTCGAGGTAGGTCGGGACCTCCGGGTTGGTCCCGGCCCCGGCGAGCGCCGCACCCACGGCCGGGTCGAAGGGAGCCACCACGACCTGGGGGGAGAGTCGCCGGGGAGCGGTGTCCAGGCTCTGTGTGGTGTCGCTCCCGGAGTCCTGGGCGGAGAGGTCGCCGGCGGCGATCGCCACCGTGCTGTCGTTGCCGCTGAGCAGATTGACGGCGCGGTTGGTGAGTGGGCCGTCGGGGAGCAGGGTGGCCCCGCGGGTCGACCCCACGTCCAGGATGTGGTCGACGATGCTTCCGGCGTTGGTGGTGGCGGCCGCGCTGAGCCCCGGGTCGTTGACGCGCTGCAGGGCGTCGAGGTCGGCTTGCGCGTAGGGCAGCGGCGCCACGCACGTCCGGTGGGCCAGGGCGCGCAGCCGGTTCAGCCAGTCGACCGCCGCCGCTTGGCCGGTGCCCGGGTGCGTGGGGGTGCCCGGCATCTGGGCCGGCCCGTCGGGGGAGTTCGAGACGACGTAGCCGTTGGTCATCGCGTTCACCGTGACCAGCAGGTCAGGGTCGACGGCGAGGCACAGCGCGTGGTTCACCGCCCCGTCGGGGTCGGCGTCGCGGCCGGTGGCGAACTCCGCGGCGGACAGCAGGATGTCCAGGCGCCCGCCGGGGGCCAGGGAGGAGGCGAGGTCGTCGTCGACCAGACGGACCGGGATCGTGCCGCCGGGGACGCCGGGCGCCAGGCGGGGCCGGTCGGCCAGCGGCCACAGCATCGTGATCCAGACCGGTTTGGAGGTGTCGGGGGCGACTGCGGATTCCTCGTCGTCGCCGGTGTCGGGTGGGACGCCGACCGCGGGCAGCAGGAACCGGGCGTTGTCCAGTCGCGCCGGGGCCCCGTAGTCGGGTGTGCCGTTCACGTTGACCAGCACGGGGTAGATGCCGGGTTTGTCGATGCCCAGCGACGGCTTGGCGAGTGAGCGCAGGGGCGCCGACAGGGTGAAGCCGACCTCCTGCCCGCGCTGCAGCTCGGGGGAGACGGTGAGGAAGTCCGCGGCCGCCTGGTACTGGTCGGTGTTGCCGTCCAGGGAGGTGCGCAGGCCCGCCGACTCGGTGACCGCGCCCGCGTGCTCGAGGCGGACCATCACGTCGCGCACCGGGCGGTCGCCGACGTTGGTCACCATGCCGCTGACGGTGACGACGGGCTGGCTGGTGGTGGTGACCACGTCGGGCGTGACCTGGTCGATGCGGACGCGGACGAAGGGCGTCTCCGCCGGCTCGCCCGCCCCCGCGCGCGGCGTGACGAACCCGGTGAGAGTCGCGATGACGGCGACGATGCCGACCACTGCGGCAAGGCGCGAGAGGCCGGCCCAGCGGGATTGCGGCGCAGTCACGACCCGGGCCCGTGGCCGTTCTTCCGGCCCGTTGCCGGCTTGTCGGAATGGCGGGTCCGCGAGTGCGTCTGCGGGCGCCGCCGCGGCGAGCTGGGCGGCAGCGGCGGAAGCGCCGCCGGCCCGTCGCTCTGCAGCTTGTCGATGAGCTCGTCGGCGACCTGCGCGAGCCGGCGCTCGTCGGCGTAGGCCAGCCGCGACGGCAGCTCGTGCATCGGCACCCACGCCACCTCGGCGACTTCAAGGTCCTCGTCGCACAACTCCCCGCCGGAAAAGCGCATCAAATAGTGGTGCACCGTCTTGTGCACCCGGCGGCCGTCGGTGACGAACCAGTAGTCGATCCGCCCCAGCGCCGCGAGCACGCTGCCGCGAATACCGGTTTCCTCGGCGACCTCTCTGATGGCGGTCTGTTCGGCGGTCTCACCCATCTCGATGTGCCCCTTGGGCAGCGACCACAGCATGCGTCCGCGCCGGTCGATGCGGCCGATCAACGCGGCGACCTGCTCGTCGCGGGGGCCGTCGATGCCGTCGATGACCAACCCGCCGGCGGAGGTTTCGTGGACGGTGCGCAGCCGGTCCTGTTCGCGTCTAGAGGGGCGGGACCGGCGGGGTTTGGTGGCCGTCGAGTCGCCGGCCGGCTGGCCGTTCGTGTGGTTCTCGGACGCACCCGCCGCCCCACGGCCGCGGCGCCGACCCCGGCGCCGGCGCGGTTTCGCTTGTTCGCCGTCCGACACCCAAGCGATAGTAGCTGGCACGACCCTGTCTTCCGGAGACGCTCGCCGCTTGGCGGGGTCGCGACGAACCCGCGGAATCGCGCCGGCCGCCGCCTAGTATTGGCTGGTCCATCTGTGGGAGTCGTGGGGGCTATGGCGGCAAGGGGCTGGGGAGCGGTGCCGGCCATGGTGTGCGCGGCGCTGATCGCCGGCTGCACGAACACCACGGACGGCATCGCCGTCAAGGCGCCCGGGCACGCGGGCGATGCGGTCGTCTCCCTGATGAACACGGGCAGTTACCGAACGACGCCGGGACCGCCACCGGGCAATGCGGGCGGCGACCGGATTGCGGCTGCGCAGGCGGAGGTGCAGCGGATGGCTCCGTTCGTGCTGGGCCCCTGGCAGGTGGATGCGGGACTCAACGACTTGGATTTCCTGGCCACTTCACCGTTGGCGGCGCCGTTCAACGTCGCAACTGCGCTGTCCTACCCCCTCACCGGCGACGCTCTCGCCCAACAGACAGGCGACGTCGCCGCGGCCCACGGGTTCATCGCCGGCCTGACCACGGGCCGCACCGGAGCGGGTGACCCGGCACGCGTGCAGAATGCCGTGCTGCGGTTCCCCGACGCGGATGCGGCGGGCGCGGCGGCGCGCGAGCTGTCGGCCGTGGTCGCCAACGACACGATCCGGCCGGTGTCCTTCGCACCGATGCCGATATCCGATCCGCAGACGTTGACCTCGCCGTGGCAGCCGCGCGCCTGCATGGAGTTCGGCCCGAGTTCCGCCCAACCCGATGCGGGGGCCTCGGCGGGCCTGGGTGACCGAACGGTGGTGCGGACCTTCACCGCGCATGGCGCCTACGTGCTGTACCAGTTCGTCATCGCGCGAGCGCTTTCCACGGCGTGCACGACGATCGCGCAAATCTTGAACAACCAGGAGGCGCTGATCGACCGGTTCACGCCGACGGACCCGTCCAAGCTGGGCGACCTACCGGTAGACCCGTCGGGTCGGCTGGCGGCACGCACCCTGACGGGGCCGTCCGGCCGGACGCCGTTCAGCGGAGGGGTATGGCAGCCCGACGGGTGGCTGCATTTCGCGCGCCGAGACCCGAGCACGGTCCAGGCATGGCTGAGTTCGGCGGGTGTGGACTGGGTTTCGCAGGCGCTCACACGCGTCTACGAGGCTCGCGATCCCGCCGGCGCCGGCCAGCTCCTCGATCGCTTCGTCGCCGAGACCCAGGCGCTGCCCGACGTCGAGGCAACGGGCGCCGGCGTGCCCGGGTTTTCGGCGGCGAAGTGTTTCGACCGGCCGCAGTGGCGGCAGTTGACCAGCCCGGTCATGGTGGCCAATGACAGCGTGTATTGGCATTTCACCTGCCTGGCCCAAACCGGCCGCTACGCGTTCATGGCGTACTCCGACCAGGAGCAGGACGTCAAACAGCAGATTTCCGCGCAGTACCGGATCCTGGCGGGGGAGTAGACGGCCGCCGTCCCCGGTGAGGAGCCGACTAGGCTGACCGAACGTGCCCGAAGCCGATGCCGAGTTGCTGACCGCCGCCGCGGTGGCGCTGAATCGGCACGCGCCCCTGCTGCGCGAGCTCGGCGCGGCCTTCGATGCCGCCGGCCACGAGCTGTACCTCGTCGGCGGTTCGGTGCGGGACGCGCTGCTGGGCAGGCTGAGCCCCGACCTGGACTTCACCACCAACGCGCGTCCGGAACAGATCCAGCAGGCGGTCCGCGGATGGGCCGACGCCGTGTGGGACACCGGGATCGAGTTCGGCACCATCGGCGTCGGCAAGGACGGGCATCGCCTGGAGATCACCACGTTCCGCGCGGACGCCTACGACCAGGTGTCGCGGCATCCCGAGGTGCGTTTCGGCGACCGCCTCGAGGACGACTTGGTGCGCCGCGACTTCACCGTGAATGCCATGGCCGTGCGCGTCACGCCGACGGGCCCGGGCGAATTCCTTGATCCGCTGGGCGGTTTGGCGGCGCTGCGGGATCGGCTGCTGGACACCCCGTCGTCGCCCGGGATCTCGTTCGGGGACGATCCGTTGCGGATGCTGCGCGCCGCGCGGTTCGTCTCGCAGCTCGGTTTCGCTGTGGCGCCGCGGGTGCTGACGGCGATCGAGGAGATGGCCTCGCAGCTGGGCCGGATCAGCGCCGAACGGGTGGCTGCCGAGCTCGACAAGCTGCTGCTGGGCGCGGATCCCGTGGCGGGCATCGATTTGCTCGTGCGCACGGGCATGGGTGAGGTGGTGCTGCCCGAGGTCGGCGGTATGCAGATGGCCATCGACGAACACCATCAACACAAGGACGTCTACCAGCACTCGCTCACGGTGCTGCGCCAGGCAATCGCCCTCGAGGATGACGGCCCCGATCTGGTGTTGCGCTGGGCCGCGCTGCTGCACGACATCGGCAAGCCGGCTACCCGGCGGCACGAGCCCAACGGGGGCGTGAGCTTTCACCACCACGAGGTGGTCGGCGCGAAGATGACGCGAAAGCGCTTGCGCGAGTTGAAGTATTCCAAGCAGATGGTCGATGACGTCTCACAGTTGGTGTATCTGCACCTGCGCTTTCACGGTTACGGCGACGGCAAGTGGACCGATTCGGCGGTGCGCCGCTACGTCACCGACGCGGGACCGCTGCTGCCCCGGCTGCACAAGCTGGTGCGCGCCGACTGCACCACCCGCAACAAGCGCCGCGCCGCCCGCCTGCAGGCGAGCTATGACCGGCTCGAGGCACGGATCGCCGAGTTGGCGGCCAAGGAGGACCTCGCGCGCGTGCGGCCCGACCTCGACGGCAACCAGATCATGGAGCTGCTGGGCATCCCGGCGGGGCCTCAGGTCGGGGAGGCGTGGAACTTCCTGAAGGAGTTGCGGCTCGAGCGCGGCCCGTTGAGCGCTGAGGAGGCGACCGACGAGCTGCTGGCCTGGTGGCGCTCGCGCGGGAACCCGGAGGCTTAGCGGCGCGTCTTCTTACCTGTGGAGTACTGCTTGGCCGGTGACGGCGGCGCGTCGATTCTGCACGGTCAGCCCGATCTTGACCTCGACGGCGACGGCCATTTCGATGCTATTGCAATGGATTTCGACGGAGACGGGCTGCGCGACGACGCGCTGGCCGACGTAGACGGTGACGGGGTGGTCGACCATGCGGTGCTCGACCTCGACAACGACGGCACGCCGGAGGCCTACTTCACCGACGACGGAACGGGAACGTGGGCGGTGGCGGTCGACCGCGGCGGGCAGGTGCGCTGGTTCGGGCTCGACGGCGTGGAGCACACCGGCGGCCCCCTAGTGGATTTCGATGGCCACGGCCAGGCCGATGATCGCCTCGTCGACGGTGACGGCAACGGGGTGGCCGACCAGGTGTGGTGCACCGGTGAGAACGGAGCGACCGCGTATGTCGACACCGACGGCGACGGCAAGTGGAACGTGAGGCTGACCGACTCCGACGGTGACGGTCTGGCCGACGGCGCTAATGCGTTGTAACTGAGGCGGTTTCGTTAAGGATTACCGTGCCAGTGCCCCGTCGTTGGGAGACGCCAGGCCTCCGGGTCGATTCCTTGTTCCAGCCCGTACTCGCCGCGGTGGCGCGCGGTCATGCCGTCGCGCTGCAGGGCGTTGCCGTGGCCGGACACGACGTCGGCGATGCTGAACAGCGATTCGGAGCCGCCGTCGAAATATCGCAGGTGATCGTTGACCGGATTGATTGAGGCTCCGGGGATCTCGGCCTTGAAGCGCGTCGAGCCGTAACCGTCGACGGCGGGGTCGGCGCCGAGGCCTCCGAGCGTGGGCCCGATCAGCCCCGGGCCCATCACGCGGCTCGGGGCCCAGGTGACCGGGTCGGCCGATGCGGAGCCGACGTACAGGTGCCCGTTCCTGGGTAGGCGAAAGTCATTGGCGGAGTGAGCCATATCGGTGCCGGGGGAGCCGACCAGCACCACGTCGTCGGCGCGCATCCCGTAGGCCGCCGCGTCTGCGACCGTGGTGGACCCGTAGGAGTGCCCGATCACCGTTATGTGTGTCGGCGTACTGAGGTGCGTGGCCCTCAAGCCGTTGACGTCGGCCGCCAGTGCATGCGCGCCGGTCCGTGCCATGTTCGGCCGCCAGAGCCCTGGGTCATGCCAGGTGTCCGGGGCGTCGTAGCCAATCCACACGATGACGGCGGTCTTCTTGTTCGCGTCGGCCCGCGTGGATTCCTTGTAGATGTGCGCCCCGTCCGGGTCGGACAACGTTCCGTCCAGGACGTTGGATCCGAGCCCCGGCACGAGGATGGCGGTGTTGTCCGCCGTGTCGGGGTTGCCCAGCGCGATGGCCGCGGCGCCCTCGCCGTCGAACGCTTCCGGTTGATATTTCATGAGTAGGACATCGGCGCCCACCGTTGCCTGCTCCGTCAGCCCCTCGCGCGTGCGACGTGCGTTGGCATAGCGGGTGATCGCCGGCGTCGACAGGCCATACTGGCCCGGGTTGCGCGTGATGTCGTTTGTCGTCATCCCGTGTTTTGCGGCTGCATCCTCGACGCGACGAAGGTCCGCGTCCATCACTTGCGTGTTGATGCGGCTGCGGGTTTCGACGGGAACGCCGTTCAAATTGCCGAGCTCCCAGGGGTATTCGGCGATTAACGCCTCGCGCTGTTCCGTGCGCATCGTGCCCCACCACCTGGTGACGTCCTCGGGAGTGGAATCCGGCGGTGGAAGTGCCAGGGGCTCTGGGGGACCAGCCGGCGCGTCGAACGCCTGGATGGCCGTGGGCTCGTATCCCTCGGTGCGCAGGACCGTCACCTCAGCGAGTAGGCGTCTCGAATAGTCGTGCCGAATGCTTTGTAGCCGAGACAAACTGGCGCTCGCGTCGTCGATCGCATCTCGCTCGAGGGTGTCGATGAGGGCTTCTAGTGCCTGTTGATCGATGGCGGGTATCGTCCTTTTGCGTTCGAGCGCCAGGACCGCACCCATTTCGTTGTCGGTCTGCTGCAGTTGCGCTTCGAGCGACGCGATTGATATCGCGCCCGCACGCTGCGCCTCGGCGAGGGCGACCGCGATGCCCTCCAAGGTGATCGCGACCTTGGGGATTTGTACGGAGTACAGACCGAGTTCCCCGCTAACGCGTTGAACTTCCGCCGCGTCGTTGATCGGATCGTCACCACGCTTGCCGTCCCAGGAGGCCGCGAGTCGGCGGCGTCCGTCGTCGAATGCGGATACGGCTTCTTGGGTACAGATGCCCGCACGGTAGAACGCCTCGGCGAGAGAGGAGATCTCACCGGGTCGACCCGTCTGCAGGCCGGCGTTGACCGCCCAGGGATCGCCGCCGACTTCGCTTATGAGAAGCGGCACGCTGATATGGCGGAGTTTCATTGCAGCGCAGTCGATCCAGGAGTTTGACGTGTGGACTGACTACGCAGAATATTGTCGGTGACGACCATCGCAACCCTCCCGGATTGCGTGCAACGCTACGTCTGGCGTTGAGCCGAGGGTCAATTCGGTTGGGGAGGGTGATGGGGAATGCGCAGGAGCTGTGGATATCTCGGAGCAGTCGGCGAACCGGCGATACTCGGTATCGGCCGGATCGATCAGATGTTGGGCTCGGGTGATTGACGAAGCACGTCGCGCATTTCGGCCGCGTTGTGGTTGTCCATGTCGATGAAGCCGTTGGCGGTTTGGTCAGCCTTCGTGCCAAACGAGGCGAGCGCCTCGTGATGGGCAGTCAAGTTGGCGATGTGCTGAGCGTGCGCGGAGCTGATCGCCTCGTGGAATGCGTCGGCAGCGGCGAAATCACCGAACATCCCGGACGACAGCGGTCCGCGCGAGAGTGCAGCGGCGCCCTCGTGCGCGTGATCGCCCGCGCGGCGCGAGTCGTTGCCGCCCATGCGCAGGAGCTTCGGATCGACGAACATCGGCACCCCTTCTGATCTGGAAGTAAGGGTAGTGCCGAGAGCCGAAGCGTCAATTCACCTTGCTCGGGTAGGCGCTGTTGCCGATGACTGTCTCGATAGCGGAGTACAAGCCCTTGGCCTGCCGCTGCTCCGTGGCAAAACAGGATGTGGCGTCGGTCCGGCGAAGGCGTCTTATGACTTTCGTAGCCGAGACCATATTCAAGCGAGCGACGCAGATTTCTTGTGATTTGCCCCCGGGGCGACTGGCTCGCCACTATGGATTCTGATGACCTATGGGTAACGCAGATTTGATCCCGGCGTTGAGGGACTAGGAGGGACGCATGGAGGGGGAGATTCCTCATGCTCCGGGTGGTCAAGGAGCAGCCGACCGCTCGCCCGCAGGACACTGGGGACCTCCATATGTGGCCCAGCCTGCGCCGCCTGCCCGTTCAGGGCGAGGCATCGCTATCACGGCCCTTGCCCTTGCTGCCGTAGCTACCATTGCGGCGACTGCCGGGCTGGTTCTGACGTTTACCCGACAAGCGCCTTCTCCGACACCGGTCGGTGACACGACCCCTACCTACACCCCCGCCGAGACAGCAAGAGCGCAGCAACAACTTTGCGACACTTACAAACTGGTGGCGCATGCAGCACAGGTTGATACCACCGGCGGTGACAAAGCCCTCGCACGTATCGCTACCTCCAATGGAGCCCTAATGCTGTACATGGCGGCTGCAAACCCTGCTTTAGATGGCGAGCGTCGCGATGCGGCACGCGCTTTAGCGATCGCCTATGGGACGCTCACCGCCAAGGGCAGCTACGGGGTTGCGACCGACAGCGAGTACCACGCTGCGCTCGATGACGCGATTGCCAAAGATTCGGCAATGAAAAAGGAATGCGGTGGTAGCTGACCTTCCTCCGGGAAATTGGTCCATGGCGCTGGTGGGACCATGGTGGCCTGCACCATCGGCGCCACTGCGCGCCGCCGCCGCTTCCTGGCAGGGGGCATGCGCTCTGCAACAGCAGTACGCTCAGGATCTGCGCAATCAACGAACTCTGGTTGTGGCGAACAACCGAGGACAGACTGCGGAAGACCTGACTTCTCGTATTCAGCAGGGCGAGAAGTATCATTTGGATTTGGCCGAGAAGTACCAAGTCAAGGCCAAAGCATTTGACTCGAGTGCGGACGCAATCGATTACCTGCGGAGCCGCTTAACTGAAATCGCAGCAAAGGGCAATCACGATATTGATCAGATTATCGCTTCGCAGAAGCCGATCGTTGAAAAAGTAGCGGAAGTGCAGGCAGTGCAGTTGCGCTGCAACGCCGACGCGACCAATGCGAGCCTCACAGTTGTCGACAAGTTGGTGGCAGAAACGCAGAAGATCCTCGATTCTGAGGGCTTAGGTGCTGATGCTCGTACCTGGGCGCGGGAACACGGCATAGAAACTGACAAGAACCCATCACCACGACCAATCGGCGTGGATGACTTGAACCCGTCGTCCCTCGGTTCTGATGGTCGTGGCGGACCTAGCGGTGGCGCCTACGGCGTCACAGGGCAAGGAGGCCAGGAGACGGCTGCGCCTCTTGGTGATAACGGGCTCGGCGGTGCTAGCGGCGGGAGCAGCGGAGTCGTCGCAGCACCCCATCGGCCTCCGGAAATGGTGCTCGGCGCTAGTGGACTTGATAACCACGGAGCGGGGCCCGTTGGACCCACAATCCCTTCGCCCAATAGCGGCGTCACGCTGCCGGGCACTAGTGGCCCAATAGCGCCCGGACTTCCAACTGTCCCAAGCGCGCCGACGTCGCCCGCAAGCATTGGCCAAAGTCTCTCATCCGGCCCACTTGGCCAGTCCGTCATGACCGGCATGACGAGTGGGCAGCCACTCGCCGGCCCTGCGCAGGCGTTGACCCAGGGTGCGGTGAACGCAATGGGTCAAGGGACGCCACCGCCTCCGCAGGTAACTGCCCCGCTGTCGGCGCCGCCAGTCTTGCCCGCGCCGCCGCTGTCGAGCGGTGACGCGTTCCACGGGGCATATGCCTCGGCCGACGTGCCCGCACCGACCTCCGCGCCGGTCGCACCGACTGGCGGTGGTGTCGCTCCGGTGGCGCCTTTGATGACCGGCGGCGGTTGGTCCGCCCCCGCGCCCGCCGCAACCCCCGTCGTCCCTGCCGGACCGCTGCCCGCCTACGGCTCGGACCTACGGCCGCCGGTGGTGACGCCTCCGGCCTTACCTTCGGTATCGGCGCCGATCTCCGGCGCCCCGGTCTCGCCATCCGCCTCGTCGTCGCCGTCGGCGGGCGGACCGCTCGTGTCTCCCGTTGAGCGTGCGGCATCCGCCTCCGCACCTGGCCAACCCGGTACGGCCTCGCCCACGATGGCCGGTGCATCGGCACTGTCCGCAGCGACGGGCGCAACGGCCGGTGCGGCATCCGCTCGCTCGGCCGAACAGCAGCGGCTGCAACGCCTGGTCGATGCGGTGGCCCGGCAGGAGCCGAGGCTGTCATGGGCGGCGGGCCTAAGAGACGACGGAACGACGACGCTGCTGGTCACCGATCTCGCGGGCGGATGGATCCCGCCGCACGTGCACCTGCCGGCTCACGTGACGTTGCTCGAACCCGCGACGCGGCGCCGCGATGCCAGCGCTGTTGATCTGCTAGGCGCAATAACAGTTGCCGCGGCGCATCATCCGCACGCCTACGTCGCCGAACCCGATCGCGATGCGCCGGCCCTGACCGGTGACCGGGTAGCCCGCTCGGCCGCCCGAAAAGTCGACGAGCTTGGGCCAACCCTGGTAGACGCCGTCCGCCGCCGCGACGGTCTGCCGCGGATCGCGCAGGCGCTCGCGGCGCCTGCGGTGCGCAACACGGGCGTACTCGAAAACGAAATCGAGCTCCTACGGGAGCGCATCGCCGACGTCCGGGATTCGGTCCTGAGCGCCTACCCGAACCACAACCTGGCGGCAGTCGGGGATTGGATGCTGCTGGCATCCATCGAAGCGTTGATCGACTCCCACGAGTACTTGGCGCACTACCACGTCGCCTGGTTCGGCGCGCTCAGCCGCGCTGAATCGCGGTCCGAAATCAACGTGAATACCGGTCCGCGCTAGTTGTGCCAGAATTGTGTTTCTGCCTTGCACGGGCGTCGGGGCGTCTGACGGGGAGGTGATTCCATGACGATCCAAAGCGTTCCAGAGGTCTACGGCGTCTTGGCGGATGCGCCTCCACCTCCAGCCATACCGCCGGGCGGAATGCCATCGCCTGATCCGTCGGCAACCGGCGGAGCCCGGGCGGCACTGGATGCCGCGGCCGCGGCCGGTGTCCCCGGCGACGTCGCCGAGAGCACACAGCGAGACGCCGACCGTCGTACCGCCGCCGCCGACGCCGCCGCGAAATTCCCCGCGAACGAAGCCGACGCGGCGCAGCAGTTCCAAGGCGTTGGCGCGCAAGGCAATACGCAGATGATCCAGCAGCTGGTCTCGAGCATCACGGGCGCGATCGGCGGCGCGATTGGCGGCATCCTGGGTCCGCTGACTCAGCTCCCGCAGCAGGCCATGCAGGCGGGGCAGGGCGCGATGCAGCCGCTGATGAGCGCGCTGCAGGGCGCCCACGGCGCCGCCGGGTCCGAGGCCCTTGAAAGCGCGCGCCTGGCGGACAGCCTCGGCGGTGAGTCCGGCGGTGCCGCTGGCATCGGGGGCGGTGGCGCTGGGCTTGGGTCCGGTGGTGGCGGGGGCGGTGGCCTCGGTGGCACCACCCCGGCCGGCTTTATGGGTCCGCCGCCCGTCCCGTCGTCGTCGCCGCCCACGACCCCGGCAGGCGCATCGGCGAAGCCGGTGCTGATGGGCCCGACCGGTGGCACCCTGCCGATGTCGGGCCAGTCGGGCATGACCGGGATGCCGATGATGCCGCCGGGCGCGATGGGCGGCCACGGCGAGGCGGGTGGCAAAGAGAAGCCGCCCGAAAAGCGGGTTACGGCCCCGGGTGTGCCGCACGGCCAGCCGGTGAAGGGGCGACTGACCATCCCGCCCAGCGCTCCGCCGGCCGCCAAGCCTGGGGAGCAGAAGCCGACGGTCGTGACCAACAGGCCGGCCCGGCGGATCGTCATCATGCCGAGCGACGAAGACGCGAAAGACTAGCTCGTACGCAATCGGCCAATGAAGGTGACTGGCCGAGCGCGCGCTCACGGCACTAATGTCATTCGGTAATTGCGGCCCTCGCGGTCGCCTTAAGGTGCGAAACGGCGAGGCAATTCGCGCCCAGGGAATGTGGAAGTAGTGACAAGAGTGTCCAATGGGGATGCGGTGCGGGGGATTCGTTGCTTGACCCGCTTATGAGGCAGGCGCTGGCCGCGCTGTCCCGCGGCCACGATCTGTTCGCCGGCGGCGCCACCGTCGACCACCTCGGTGATACGCCCGCGCAACTTCAGGCGCTCGCTCACCGGATGTCGCGCGTCGGGATGCAGCAACTACACCGGATGGCCGAATCGGACCGGGCGCTGGCACATACGATGGCGGCCGCCCGCGCCCACCACGCGAGCGCGAGGACGGCGACGGGCGCGGTGCTCGAGGCGGCCAGGAGCGACGCGGTCCCGGCCGCCGACACCCCAATCGGCCGCCGCGAGGCCATGTCCCGGATGGCGGCGCGGCTTCGCGCCCAACACCGGCACATCGCGGCCTCGCACACCCGCGCGCGGCAGACGGCCCAGCGACTGCGTCGGTTGCAATACCCCCGACACCACGCCACCGGCCGCCCGGCCGTCCTCGCCGCAATCCAAAGGGCTCTAGAAATAAAGGGAATTCACGACCCGGCGGCGCGCGCCCGCTGGGCCCGCGGCATGGACCTGGTGGCGCGTCGCGAGTCCAACTACGACGCAGGCGCCGTCAACCGATGGGACGTCAACGCGTCACGGGGGACGCCCAGCCGGGGCGCCTGGCAGTTCATCGCGCCCACCTTCGCCGCCTACCATCAGCCCGGAACCTCCCACAACATCGACGATCTGGTGGCGCAGGCGTGCGCCTTCATCAACTACGCGCGCGGCCACTACGGCGTCGCCGCGGACGGGTCGGATCTGGCAGCGCGCATTCAGCAGGCCGATCCGCGCCGCCCGGCCAAGGGGTACTGAGATGCCGCTGAGTCTGTCCAACCGCGACCAGAATTCGGGCCACCTGTTCTACAACCGCCGCCTGCGGGCGGCAACCACGCGCTTCTCGGTGCGGATGAAACACGACGACCGCAAGCAGACCGCCGCGCTCATCTTGTCGATGCTCCTGGTCGCGATCGCCGGCGGCTGGATGTTGCTCCTCAACGTCCTCAAACCGACTGGTGTGGTGGGCGATTCGGCGATCATCGGCGACCGCGACTCCGGGGCCATCTACGCCCGCATCGACGGACGGCTGTATCCGGCGCTGAATCTCACGTCTGCACGGCTGGCGACCGGAACGGCGGGACAGCCGACCTGGGTGAAACCCGCCGAGATCGCCAAGTATCCGACCGGGCCACTCGTGGGAATCCCCGGTGCGCCGGCGGCCATGCCCGTCAACCGCGGTGCCGCTTCGGCATGGGCGGTGTGCGACACGGCGGGCCGCCCCCGCAGCGGCGACAAGCCTGTCGTGACGTCAATCGCCGGTCAGCTCTACGGCGGCGGCCGCGCCATGCCCATGCGCGACGACGCCGGCCTGCTCGTCACCTTCGAGGGCAACACCTACGTGATCTGGGGCGGCAAACGGTCCCAGATCGACCCGACCAACAGGGCGATCACGTTGAGCCTGGGCCTCGACCCGGGAGTCACGCTGCCCGTTGAGATTTCGCGCGCCCTCTTCGACGGCCTGCCCGCGACCGAACCGCTGCGCGTCCCGCAGGTGCCCGAGGCCGGGACACCGTCGAAGTGGGTACCGGGCTCGCAGGTGGGCGCCGTCCTGCAAGCGCAGACGGCGGGCGGCGGCAGCCAGTTCTACGTCCTGCTCCCCGACGGCGTGCAGAAGATCACCAGCTTCGTCGCCGACCTGCTGCGCAGCGCCAACTCGTACGGCTCGACGGCCCCGCGCGCGGTGACCCCCGACGCGCTGGTCAACATCCCCGACGTCAGCCCACTGGCGCTGGATTACTACCCGACCGGCCGCCTCAACTTCATTGACACAGCGGCGAATCCGACGACGTGCGTCGGCTGGGAGAAGTGGTCGACGGATCCGCAGGCCCGCATCGCGGTCTACAACGGCCGGGGGCTGCCCGTATCGCCGGCCATGGACAACCGGATCGTGCGCCTCGTGCGCGACGACCGTGACCCGGCGTCGGTGGTGGCCAATCAGGTCTTGGTCCTGCCAGGGGCGGCGAACTTCGTCACTTCCACCAGTGGCGTGGTGACCGCCGACTCCCGGGAGGCGCTGTTCTGGGTGTCTGACAACGGGGTGCGATTCGGGATCGCCTCCGACGACATGACGTTGCGTGCGCTCGGCCTGGACCCGTCGTCGGCGGTGCAGGCGCCTTGGCCGCTCTTGCGGACTTTCGCTGCGGGCCCGGCGTTGTCGCAGCAGGCGGCGCTCGTGGCCCGTGACACCGTGCCGACGCTGGGCCCGGTAGCCGTGGTGACGACATCGGCGAAGGCTGGAGGCTAGAGATGTCCAAGAGAGCGTTCCCGATCAACCGCGTCAAGATCGAGCCGCCGAAGCCGGTTCGCGTGGCGCCGAGCGCGCCGATTGCCCTGCCCGAACGCGAGCCGCGGAACATCTGGGTGATGATCGGGGTGCCCGCCCTCATCGTGGCGCTCATCGGCACCGTCGTGATGCTCTACGTCTCCGGGGTGCGCAGCCTCTCCACGGGATTCTTCCCGTTGATGGGGATCGGCGCGTTCAGCATGCTGGCGTTTTCGGGGCGGTTCGGGCGGGCGCGCAAGATCACCTGGGGCGAGATGGAACGCGGGCGCCGCCGGTACCTGCGCGACCTCGACGTCAACCGCGACGAGATCCAGAATGCCGTTTGCGCCCAACGTGAATGGCAGCACGCCGTGCACTCCGACCCGCGCGGCCTCGGGGCCATCATCGGCGGACCGCGAATGTGGGAGCGCGGTCGCGGCGACGTCGACTTCCTCGAGGTGCGGGTGGGCACCGGCGTGCAGCACGCGCCCGACTCGGTCCTGTCGGTGACGTGGCCGGACATCGCCTCCGACGAGGAACTCGAACCGGTCACCGGGCAGGCCCTCCGCGATTTCATTTTGGAGCAGCGCAAGATTCGCGATATCGCGAAGGTGGTCAACCTGCGTTCGGCGCCCGGCTTCAGCTTCGTGGGCGAGGACCTCGACCGGCTGCGATCGCTGATGCGGTCGGTGCTGTGTTCGCTCGCGGTTTTCCACAATCCCCGCGACGTGAAGCTCATGGTCGTCACGCGCAGCCCCGACGTGTGGTCGTGGATGGTGTGGCTTCCGCACAACCTGCACGACGAGCTGTTCGACGCATGTGGTTGGCGGCGGCTGATTTTCGCGACGCCCGAGGAGCTCGAGGAGGCGCTCGGCGCCGAACTGCACATGAAGGGCAAGCGCGGTGCCTGGACGCCGCCGGCCGCGGCCAGCCCGACCGCCATGGGTTCGGCCCTGGAAACGGGCACGGGCACCGTCGACCTCGGCCCGCACCTGGTGATCGTCGACGACAACACCGGCAGCCCCGACGCGTGGGAGAGCGTCGTCGGGCAGGTGGGCAAGGCGGGAATCACCCTGCTGCGCATCGCGTCCCGGGTCGGCGCGGGCGTGGGCTTCGCCGTCGACCAGGTCTTCGAGATGACCGAACGGCACGCCAACCCGAAGACGAACGGCGAAGCCGGGGCGCGCCACAACGGTGCCGCCGACGCCGACGGCGAGGACGATCGGCCCGCGCCCCTGCTGCGCGTGCGGGGCAAGTTCTTCGCGCACGCCGACCAGCTGTCGATCCACCGGGCGTACCGCTACGCCCGGGCGATGGCGCGGTGGTCGCCGACGAGCCGCAGCGAGATGGCCGATTCCACCGGCGGCGCGGCCGAGCTTCTGCGGGCGCTGGGCATCGCCGACCCTCGCGAGCTGGACGTCGACCGGCTGTGGGCCGAGCGGCGCGGCCGCGGCGACGAGCGCTGGTGCGAGATCCCGGTCGGCGCCAAGCCGAACGGTGATCTGCAGAACGTGATCATCCGTGCGAAAGACTTCGGCGGCTTCGGTTTTCACTCCGTGGTGATCGGCACCAGCGGCTCGGGCAAGTCGGAGTTCTTCCTGTCGCTGGTCTACGGCATCGCGCTGACGCATTCGCCCGAGACGTTCAACGTCATCTTCGTCGACATGAAGTTCGAGTCGGCCGCCCAGGACATCCTCGGGATCCCGCACGTGGTGGCGGCGCTGTCGAACCTCGGCAAGGACGAGCGACACCTGGCCGAGCGCATGCGCCGTGTCATCGACGGCGAAATCAAGCAGCGCTACGAGCTTTTCACCTCCGTGGGCGCGCGTGACGCCAACGACTACGAAGAGATCCGCCTCGCCGGGCGCGACCTGCCACCCGTGCCGGTGCTGCTCGTGATCGTCGACGAATACCTGGAGCTGTTCGCCAACCACGAGAAGTGGATCAACCTGATCATCCACATCGGCCAGGAGGGCCGCGGCGCCAACGTCTTCTTCATGCTGGGCGGTCAGCGCCTCGACCTCTCGTCGCTGCAGAAGGTCAAGTCCAACATCGCTTTTCGCATCGCCCTGCGCGCCGAGTCGGGTGACGACAGCCGCGAGGTGATCGGTTCCGACGCCGCCTATCACCTGCCGTCGAAGGAAAACGGCTTCGCCCTGCTGAAGGTGGGCCCGCGCGACCTCGAGCCGTTCCGCTGCTTCTACCTGTCGGCGCCGTTCGTGGTGCCCAAGACCAAGGAGGTGGCGACGACCGTCGACATGACGCTGACCAAACCCCGCCTCTACAACTGGCAGTACCAACCCTTGGACGCCGCCGACTCGGCGGCGCTGGAAGCGGCCGCCGCCGTTGACGCCGAGCCCGACGAATTCCTTTACCACGAGGACGGATTCAAGCGGAAGAAGATCGTCGACGTGCTGCGCGAGTCACTGCACGAGGTGCCGCACCGGTCACCGCGCCGGCCGTGGCTCGAGCCGCTCGAGATCCCCGAGTCGGTGGACGCCCTGGTCGCCGGGTTCCGGGGCAAGCCGTGGCATGTCGACTACGGGCGCAACCCGGGGCTGATGTTCCCCGTGGGCGTGATGGACATCCCGGAGGAGTCTCGGCAGATCGTGCACGCCGTCGACGCGTTGCGCAGCAACATCATCGTGGTGGGCGCGAAGCAGCGCGGCAAGACGACCACCCTGATGACGTTGATGTGTTCGGCCGCAACGATGTACAGCCCGGCGCGGGTGACGTTCTTCTGCATCGGCGGGGCAACCCTGGCGCAGGTGGCGTCACTGCCGCACGTCACCGACATCGTCTCGCCGAAGGACCGGGAAGGCGCCGAGCGGATCCTCAGCACCATGGACGCGCTGATCGACGCTCGGGAAGACTCCTTCCGTCGGCTGAGGATCGACCTCGACGGCTTCCGCGAGCGCCGGTTCGGCGTAGGCAGCGACGGCCTGGGCGGCACGGACCCCAACGACCCGTTCGGCGACGTCTTCGTCGTGGTCGACGACTACGACGACGTGTACTCCAAGGACACGCTGCTGGGCGACCGCATCATCTCGCTGAGCAGCCGAGGCCCCGAATACGGGGTGCACGTCATCTGCAGCGCCGGCGGCTGGATTCACGGGCAGCGCCAAAGCCTGTTGCAGAACGCGACCGCGCGCATTCAGCTGCGCCTGGCCGACCCCAGCGAAAGCCAGATGGGGCACTCGTCGATCGAGTCCCGCGAGGCCGCCCGGCGAACGCTGAACCGGCCGGGATTCGGGCTGACCGACAGCCTCCACGAGCTGCTGGTCGGGGTGCCCGCGCTAACCGACCCCGCCACCGGCGCGCTGGTCGGCATCAACGACGTCGGCGCGCGCATCGCCGAGGTCGCCGGGGTCACCAAGCACGCGAGCCTCAAGCGGCTGCCGCAACGCGTCGAACTCAAGTCGATCCTCGACTACGCGGCCGCCCACCCCAGCGGCGACGACCTGTCGATCGCCTTCGCCATCGGCGAGCGGCACGACCTCGGTCCGGTCCCCCTCAGGCTGCGGCAGAGCCCCGGCCTGACGATCCTGGGCCGGCAGGGATGCGGCAAGACCACCGCGCTGGTGGCCATCGGCGAGGCCGTGATGAGCCGGTTCAGCCCGGAGGAGGCGCAGCTGACGCTGATCGACCCCAAGACCGCTCCCCACGGCCTGCGCGACCTGCACGCACCCGGCTATGTGCGCGCGTACGCCTACGACCAGGACGAAATCGACGAGGTGATCACCGAACTGGCGCAACAAGTCCTGCTGCCGCGGCTACCCCCCAAGGGACTGAGCCAGGAGGAGCTGAGGGCGCTCAAGCCGTGGGAAGGCTGCCGCCACTTCGTGCTCATCGACGACGTGCAGGACCTGCGCCCGGAGCAGGGCTACCCGCCGCGGCCGCCGGTGGGGGCGGCGCTGTGGAAGCTGATGGAGCGCGCCCGCCAGATCGGGCTGCACGTCTTCACCACCCGTAACAGCGCGAACTGGGCGACGCTCACCATGGACCCCTGGATGCGATTCCAGACCGCGGCGAAGGTGAGCCAGCTTTACATGGACAACGACCCCGAGAACAAGATCAGCCGTCTCATCCGGGCCCAGGCGCTGCCGCCGGGACGTGGTCTGCTCGTGGGAGCCGACGGTGACGTCGAGGGAATTCTGGTCGGCCAACCCGCTTCTTCAACAAATGCATAATAAGGCGGGAAATTGCTGGCAGAAGGCGGAAATCGGGGCGCCGGCGTGATCAATTCGAGATCGGCGGCGGAGGGCCAAAACTGCTGAATAGCGCATCCGCCGGACCGCACTAGACTTACGCGTTAACGTGTCTTATTCCTAAGACCAATCGGAGGGAAATCATGTCGTGGTTGGTGCAACCCGAGGCGGTTCTGGCCTCGGCGGGGGCTGAGTCGGCGATCAGCGCGGAGACCCAGGCGGCGGCCGCGTCGGCCGCACCGGCCCTGCTCGGAACGACGCCGATGGGTGCCGACCCGGACTCGGCGATGTTCTCCGCCGCCCTCAATGCCTGTGGCGCCAGCTACCTGGGTGTGGTCGCCGAGCACTCGGCTCAGCGCGGGCTTTTCGCCGGGGCGCAGGGCATGGCGTCGGGTGTCTACGTAGCCACCGAGGCGGCACGCGCGGCGGCGCAAGCGCTCTAGGGATCCCGCATGGCAGATCCCGGGTGGGCCGCGCGCACCCCCGAGGACAACGATCTGCTGCTCAAGGCGGGCACCGGGGTGGCCACGCAGCTGGCCAACCAGACGGCATGGACCGCGTTGGGCGCAGCCCATCACGCCTCGGGTGTCGCGTCGGCGATCAACACCGCCGCAACCTCCATGAGCTGGCTGGGCGCCGGCTCGGCGGCCTCGGCGGCGAACGTCACGATGCTCAACGCCTCGCTGCACGGCCTGGCCGGATGGGTGGACGTCAAGCCGGCGGTCGTCGCCACGGCGATCTCGGCCTACGAGATGGCGAACGCCGCGATGCGCCCGGCTCCCGAGTGCATCGCCAATCGCGACGAGTGGGGCGTCGACAACGGCATCAATCCGAGCGTGCTGTGGACCCTCACGCCGCGGATAATCTCGCTTGACGTCGAGTATTTCGGCGTCATGTGGCCGAACAACTCCGCCGTCGGCGCCAGCTACGGCGCGATCCTGACGGCCCTGGCCGAGAGCCTCGCCATCGCGCCGCCGATCGCCACCATGGGCGCCTCGCCCGCGGCGCCCGCGCAGGCCGCCTCGGCGGTCGGGCAGGCGGCGGCCGAGGCGGCGGCCGGCGACGGAATGCGCGCTGCGTTCCAAGGGGCCCAGACGGGGACGTCCGGGGCCGGCCAGGCGGCGTCGACCGGCCAGGGCATGGGCGACCAGCTCGGCACCTTCATGCAGCCGGTCCAGACGCTGATGGGGGCCGTCCCCCAGGCGCTGCAGGCGCCCGCCCAGCTGATGCAGGCGCCGATGAGCGCCATGCAACCGCTGCAATCGATGATGGGCATGTTCGCCAACCCCGGCGCCCTCGGGATGGGCGGCGCCACCCCGGGCGTCTCGGCGGCGTCCGCGGCGGGCGGCATCTCCGCCGCTGAGGCGGGGGCGTCGGCCGGAGCCGGCGGCGGGGGTGCGGCCCTGGGCGGCGCCGGTGTGCCGGCGACCACCTTCACCCGCCCGGTCAGCGCCTTCGAGCCCGCAACCGGCGGACGGCCGGTGGGCTTGCGGCCGAGCGGCGCGTTGGGTGCGGACGCGGTACGGCCGCAGACCACGACGGCCGTGGGCGGAACCCCGATGGGCGGGATGCCCGTCGGGCACGGGGGAGGAGGTCAGCGCGGGTCCAACGGCAAGTCGGAACAGCCCGCGACGGTGCGGGTTGTAGACGCCCGCGTTTAGTAATTCACCCGTTCACAGGGTGAACTGACACATCTGAATACCGCTCATACACTGCCACGCATACCCGGATGATCTTCACGGGAGCGACCGGCCGGAAAAGGAGAAATAAGTGCCCAGCAGAATCATTGTCGACGCAAATTTGTTGCGCAGCACCAGTGACCAAATTCAGGCCAACATGGAGCATGCGATCGCCATCGCGAAGGGATATCTGTCGAACCACGAGAACGCGATGAGCCCCACCACGTGGTCGGGCGCCGGCGTCGTCGCCTCGCACGTGACCGCCACAGAGGTTGCCAGCGATCTGAACAAGGTGCTCAACGGCGGTACGCGCCTGGCCGAGGGCCTCAAGCAGGCCGCGGCCCTGATGGAACACCACGAAGCCGACTCGCAGGCCGCGTTCCAGGGCCTGTTCGGCGGCGGCGCCCACAACGTTTAGTCACTGATCCGCAATTCTTCGAAAGGACTTCAATCATGGACCAGATCGCCTACGACCACGGCGTGGTGGCCGACTACGCCAGCGACACCGTCTCGCGCGCCGGCCAACTCGAGCAGCTGCACGCCGACACCGCCAAGCTGACCAACGCCCTGCAGGAATTCTTCGAGGGCCACGGCGCGACGGGCTTTTTCGACGCCCAGTTCCAAATGCTCTCGGGGCTGCAGGGTCTCGTGGACACCGTCCGCCAGCACGGCATGACCACCAACCACGTGCTCGGCAACGCCGTCAGCGTTGACCAGCAGATGCCCGGCCTGTTCTGGACCTGAAACCCGAAGTGCCGCAACAGAGCTAGGCCGCCATGCTGACGACGACGGTCGACGGGCTGTGGGTGTTGCAGGCGGTGACCGGGGTCGAGCAGACCTGCCCCGAGTTGGGCCTGCGGCCCCTGCTGCCGCGACTCGACACCCCGGAGCGCGCCCTGCGCCATCCGGTGGTCGCCGAGCTGATGGCCGCGGGCGCTCTCGACGAGGCCGGCGACGCGGACCCGATGATCCGCGAATGGCTCACCGTGCTGCTGCGGCGCGACCTGGCTCTGCTGGTGAACATTTCGGTGCCGGGTCGCGAGCCGACGCGGGCGTCCATCTGCCGGTTCGCCACGTGGTGGGTGGTCCTGGAGCGCCACGGCGAGCTGGTTCGGCTCTATCCGGCGGGCACGGCGAGCGACGAGTCCGCGGCCAGCGATCTCGTCGTGAGCCAGGTCGAGCGGCTGTGCGGGGTGGCGGAGGCGGCGCCGCTGCGGCCGGTGACCCTCGACACCGAGGAACTGCTGGAGTCGGTGCGCGACGCGGCAAGCCTGCGCAAGTTCCTTGCCGCCCAGCGCCTCGACGTCGATCAGATGCAAATCCTCATGACCGCAACGGATCCCGCGCGATCGGCGGCCGCGACCATCGTAGGGCTGCAGGCCGGGGTCGGACCCGAGCAGACGGCGCGCATCGCCGTCGGGGATTCGACGGTGGCCGTCGTCGACACCCCCGCGGGCCGGCTGTGCGTCGAGGGCCTGCTGTCGGGGCAACGCCGCTACCAGGTTGTCTCCCCGGGCTCGCGCAGCGACATCTCCGGCGCGGTGCAGCGGCTCATCCGCCGCCTGCCGGCCGGAGACGAATGGTACTCATATCGACGCGTGGTCTAAAGCCGCACCACATAGAAGAAAACCAACGCGATTTCGCGAATGCCGTGGAATGGCAAAGCCTTACGCGGTTTCGGGCCCATCAGATCGTGTAAACGGGGCCCCGGAATTCGTGTTAGCATCGCGTCGTGACGAGCCCTTGGAATGACCCGAATATGTCGGACGAAGGGGCGCTCGGACGGGGGGATCCGTCGACGGGGCGCACCTTCCGAGATTCGGTATCCGACACCATGCGGATTACCGATCTTGCCGCGCCTCGGAAGATTCCGCCCGGGTCCGGATGGCGGAAATTCATCTACACCGCGTCGTTTCGGAAAATAAACCTCGGCGAATCGCCCAGGGAACGGCACTATCGCGATCTGCAGAACCGCATCAGGCGCCACATTCGCCGGCAATACGTCATCACCGTCGTCACCGGCAAGGGCGGCGTCGGGGTGACCACGCTGGTGGCCTGCATCGGCGGCGTCTTCCGCGAGTGCCGGCCGCAGAACGTGATCGCAATCGACGCGGTGCCGGGCTTCGGCACCTTGGCCGACCGCATCGACGAGACGCCGCCGGGGGACTACAGCGCCATCATCAACGACACGGACGTCCAGGGTTACGCCGACATCCGGGAACATCTGGGGCAGAACGCGGTCGGACTCGACGTCCTCGCGGGCAACCGCACGTCAGACCAGCCCAGGCCGCTGGTCCCCGCCATGTTCTCGGGCGTCCTGTCGCGCCTTCGGCGGACGCACACCGTGATGATCGTCGACACCTCGCCGGACCTCGAGCACGAGGTGATGAAGCCGGTGCTGGAGAACACCGACACCCTGGTGTTCGTCTCGGGCATCACGGCCGACCGGTCCAAGCCGGTGCTGAGGGCCGTCGACTACCTGAGGTCCCAGGGCTACCACGAGCTGGTCTCGCGCAGCACCGTCATCATCAACCACACCGATCACATCACCGACAAAGACGCCCTTGCCTATCTGACCGAACGTTTCACCAAGGTCGGCGCAATCGTGGAAGTGATGCCGTTCGACCCGCACCTGGCCAAGGGCGGGATCATCGACACGGTTCATGAACTGAACAAGAAGACGCGATTGCGGCTATTTGAAATCACCGCCGGCCTGGCCGACAAATACATTCCCGACGCCGAACGGGCGGTGCCGTGACGGCGCCGCATAAGGTTGCCTTCCCGGCGCGATGTGCGGTCAACATTTCCTACGAGAAGCACCTGTGTTCGCAAGTGTTCCCGGCTGGAATTCCGGTCGAGGGCTTTTTCGAGGGAATGGTCGAGCTGTTCGACGCCGATCTCAAACGCAAAGGCTTTGAGGGCGTAGCGCTTCCGGCGGGCAGCTACGAACTCCACAAGATCAACGGCGTGCGCCTTGACATCAACAAGAGCCTCGACGAGCTCGGTGTGCAGGACGGCGACACGCTGGTGCTGGTGCCCCGGGTCGACGGCGAATCCTTCGAGCCGCAATACGAGTCGCTGTCCTCCGGCCTGGCCGCGATGGGCAGGTGGCTGGGCCGCGACGGCGGCGACCGGATGTTCGCGCCAGTCACCCCCCTGACCGCCGCGCACACGGCGATCGCCGTCGTCGCCATGGCGGCCGCGGTCGTGGCGGGCCTGACGCTGCGGGCGCGCACCTTCAGCGACGGCATCGTCCCGACCGCGGTCGCCGGGGCGACCGGCGCCCTGCTGGTGGTGGCGACGGCGGTGGTGCGGTCGGGCTGGCGGGAGCGGCGCGACATGTTCAGCGGGTTCGCCTGGCTGTCCGTGGTGCTGCTGGCCGTGGCAGGCGCGTGCGCACCGCCGGGACGGCTGGGGGCGCCGCACGCGCTGATCGGGCTTGTGGTCGTCATCCTGGGTGCGGTCGCGATCGGGGTCATGACACAGAAGCGTTGGCAGACAGCGGCCGTCACCGCGGTGGTGACGGTGTGCGGGATCGTTGCGGCCGTCGCGCTGGTGCGCATGTTCCGGCCGGCCGCCCCGCAGGTGCTGGCGATCTGTGTGCTGGTGCTCTTGCTCATCCTGGTGCGGATGACGCCGATGATCGCGCTGTGGGTGGCCCGGGTGCGGCCGCCGCACTTCGGCTCGATCACCGGACGCGACCTGTTCGCGCGGCGCGAGGGGATGCCCGTCGACACGGTGTCACCCGTGAGCGAGGACGAGACCGAGGACGAGGACAACGAGCTCACCGACATCACGGCGCGAGGCGCCGCGATCGCCGCCTCGGCGCGACTGGTCAACGCGGTGCAAGTCGGTGTCTGCGTGGGGGTTTCGATCGTCCTGCCCGCGGCGGTGTGGGGCGTTCTGGCCCCCGGGCGCCCGTGGGAGTGGCTGGCGTTACTCGTGGCCGGATTGGTGGTGGGCATCTTCATCACCCAGGGCCGCGGGTTCGCCGCCAAGTATCAGGCCGTCGCGCTGGTGTGCGGCGCCTCGGCCGCCGTGTGCGCCGGCGTGGTCAGGTACGCGCTGGCCGAGCCCCGCGACGTCGCGGCCGGTCTGCTGTGGCCCGCGGTGGCGGTGGCGTGTTTCGCCGCGCTGGGCCTGGCCGCGGCGCTTCTGGTGCCGGCGGTGCGGTTTCGGCCATTCATCCGCCTGGCCGTGGAGTGGGCCGAGGTGCTGGCGCTCATCGTCCTGCTGCCGGCGGCCGCGGCCCTCGGAGGGCTGTTCTCGTGGCTTCGACACTGAGCGGGGCACTGAGCCGCGCGTGCGTGCGGGCCACGGCCCTCGGCGCCGCCGTCGCGCTGGTTGCGTTGGTCGCGAATATGCCTGCGGCGCGGGCGATTACGCCCCCGGCGGTCGACCCCGCCCTGGTGCCGCCCGACGGTCCGCCGCGGCCCGAGCAGCCGATGCGACGCGCCAACAGCTGCTCCACGCCGATCACCGTGCGCAATCCCGACGTCGCGCAGCTCGCGCCCGGCTTCAACGTGCTCAACATCAGCAAGGCGTGGCAATACAGCACGGGCAACGGCGTATCGGTGGCGGTCATCGACACGGGGATCACGCCCAACCCCCGGCTGCCTGCTGTCCCGGGCGGCGACTACATCATGGGCGAGGACGGCCTGTCCGACTGCGACGCGCACGGGACGATCGTCGGCTCGATCATTGCCGCTGCGCCGCAAGGGATTCTGCCCATGCCGCGGCCCTTACCGGCGGCTCCGGCGTTCCCACCGCCGGCCGCGCCGCCGCCGGTCAGCGGCGGGCCGCCGCCACCGGTCGAGGTCCCGCCGCCGGTCCCACCACCGCCGCCGCCCAGCCCCGTCACGATCACGCAGACCGTCCCGGCGC
>NZ_CACRUY010000028.1 GCF_902652685.1 Mycobacterium sp. Marseille-P9652 | reverse complement strand
GCGGGAACGCGATCGAGGCCGCCACCGGAATCGGCGGCACGGGCGCGACCGGTGTCCAGGCCGGCGCACCCAGCGGAGGTGGTGGTGGCGGTGGAGCCGTGGCCCTCGACGGCGGCTACCGTGCCAACGGTGGTAACGCAGTTGGCTCGATAGGCGGCACGGGCGGCAGCACCTCTACCGGCGGAGGCAACGGCGGCACCACCGCCACCACGGGCGGCAGCGGCGGCTTGAGCCAGAACGGCGGTGCCAACGGCAGCCCTGGCCAAAACAGCTGACAGCCGTACTACAGGCGGCGGCGGGGACGCCGGTTCATTTCCAAAATGTCGGATTCCCCACATAGGGCAGGGTGCGCGACAGCGGCACAGCGATCCTGGCTATCCTGTGGCCAAGGTCATGTGGGGCTTATACGTTCGGGTCCGTCACACCAAGTCGAGAACCGCTTGACCGCTGCTGGCAGCCGGTACGACTGATCAGGGAGCGAGTTGAACGTCTACATACCCATCCTGGTACTGGGAGCGATCGCCGCTGCCTTCGCCGTGGGATCGGTCGCGATCGCGAGCCTGGTCGGCCCCAAGCGGTACAACCGGTCGAAACTCGAGGCCTACGAGTGCGGAATCGAGCCCACCGATTCGCCGGTGAGCGGCCCGCAGGCGGCGGCCGGGCAGCGGTTCCCGGTGAAGTACTACCTGACCGCAATGTTGTTCATCGTCTTCGACATCGAGATCGTGTTCCTGTATCCCTGGGCGGTCACCTATGACGCGCTGGGATTGTTCGCGTTGGTCGAGATGGTGGTGTTCGTGCTCACGGTTTTCGTGGCGTACGCCTACGTGTGGCGCCGCGGCGGCCTGACGTGGGATTGAGGTAGAACGTGGGTCTCGAGGAACAGCTGCCCGGTGGGATCCTGCTGGGAACCGTCGAGAAGGTGGCGGGCTACGTCCGCAAGAACTCGCTGTGGCCGGCCACTTTCGGTCTGGCCTGCTGCGCCATCGAGATGATGGCAACGGCGGGGCCGAGATTCGACCTGGCGCGCTTCGGCATGGAACGGTTCTCGGCGACGCCCCGACAGGCCGACCTGATGATCGTCGCCGGACGGGTGAGCCAGAAGATGGCCCCGGTGCTGCGCCAGATCTACGACCAGATGGCCGAACCCAAGTGGGTGCTGGCGATGGGCGTGTGCGCCTCGTCGGGCGGCATGTTCAACAACTACGCGATCGTGCAGGGCGTCGACCACGTGGTCCCGGTGGACATCTACCTGCCCGGCTGCCCGCCGCGCCCCGAGATGCTGCTGTACGCAATCCTGAAGCTGCACGAGAAGATTCAGGAGATGCCGCTGGGCGTCAACCGGGAAGAGGCCATCGCCGAGGCCGAACAGGCGGCGCTGGGCGCCCGGCCCACGATCGAGATGCGCGGGCTGCTGCGATGAGCTCGCCCGACCACGACCCCAAGCAGGCGGCGACCGAAGGGGCCGGCTCACCAAGGGCCGACGGCGAAGTCATCGACGTCCGCCGCGGCATGTTCGGGATCGCCGGCAGCGGCGACACCACCGGGTACGGACGGCTGGTGCGCACGGTCACCCTCCCGGGCGGCTCGCCGCGCCCCTACGGCCGCTACTTCGACGACGTGGTCGACCGGCTGACCGACGCGCTGAAGAGCGGCGGCGTGGAATTCGACGAGGCCGTCGAGAAGGTCGTGGTGTACCGCGACGAACTCACGCTGCACGTCACCCGCGACAAGCTGGTGGAGGTGGCCCAGCACCTGCGCGACGACCCGGAGCTGCGCTTCGAGATGTGCCTGGGCGTCAGCGGGGTGCACTACCCGCACGAGAAGGGCCGCGAGCTGCACGCCGTCTACCCCCTGCAGTCGATCACCCACAACCGCCGGCTCCGGCTGGAAGTGGCTGCCCCGGACAGCGATCCGCACATCCCGTCGCTGTTCGGCGTGTACCCGACCAACGACTGGCACGAGCGGGAAACCTACGACTTCTTCGGGATCATCTTCGACGGGCACCCGTCGTTGACCCGTATCGAGATGCCCGACGACTGGCACGGGCACCCCCAGCGCAAGGACTACCCCCTCGGCGGCATCCCGGTGGAATACAAAGGGGCGCAGATACCCCCGCCCGATGAGCGGAGAGCGTACAACTGATGAGCACAATCACTGACTCGACGCATGATGGCGCGGGCGAGACGGTGCTGGTCGCCGGCGGCCAGGACTGGGACCAGATCGTCGACGCCGCGCGCAGCGCCGACCCGGGCGAGCGCATCGTCGTCAACATGGGCCCCCAGCACCCGTCGACGCACGGGGTGCTGCGGCTGATCCTCGAGATCGAGGGCGAGACGGTCACCGAGGTCCGGTGCGGAATCGGCTACCTGCACACCGGGATCGAGAAGAACCTCGAATACCGGTACTGGACCCAGGGCGTCACCTTCGTGACCCGGATGGATTACCTGTCACCGTTTTTCAACGAGACCGCCTACTGCCTGGGCGTGGAGAAGCTGCTCGGCATCACCGACCAGATCCCGGAGCGGGTCAACGTCATTCGCGTCATGATGATGGAACTCAACCGGATCTCCTCGCACCTCGTTGCGCTGGCGACGGGCGGCATGGAGCTGGGCGCCATGACGCCCATGTTCGTCGGCTTCCGGGGGCGCGAGATCGTGCTCACGCTGTTCGAGAAGATCAGCGGGCTGCGGATGAACAGCGCCTACATCCGGCCGGGTGGCGTGGCGCAGGACCTGCCGCCCGGCGCCGAGAAGGACATCGCCGAAGCCCTCAAGCCGCTGCGCCAGGTGCTGAAGGAAATGGGCGACCTGCTCAACGAGAACGCGATCTGGAAGGCCCGCACCCAGGACGTCGGCTACCTCGACCTGACCGGCTGCGTGGCGCTGGGCATCACCGGGCCGATCCTGCGCGCCACCGGCCTGCCGCACGACCTGCGCAAGAGCGAGCCCTACTGCGGGTACGAGGACTACGAATTCGACGTGATCACCGCCGACACGTGTGACGCCTACGGCCGCTACATGATTCGGGTCAAGGAGATGTGGGAGTCGACCAACATCGTCGAGCAGTGCCTGGACAAGCTGAAGCCGGGCCCGACGATGATCGAGGACCGCAAGATCGCCTGGCCGGCCGACCTGAAGGTGGGGCCCGACGGCATGGGCAACTCACCGGAGCACATCGCCAAGATCATGGGCAGCTCGATGGAGGCGCTGATCCACCACTTCAAACTCGTCACCGAGGGCATCCGGGTGCCGGCCGGCCAGGTGTACACCGCGGTCGAGTCGCCCCGCGGCGAGCTGGGCGTGCACATGGTCAGCGACGGCGGCACCCGCCCGTACCGGGTGCACTACCGCGACCCGTCGTTCACCAACCTGCAGTCGGTCGCCGCGATGTGCGAGGGCGGCATGGTCGCCGACCTGATCACCGCCGTCGCGAGCATCGACCCGGTGATGGGAGGGGTGGACCGTTGACCGGACCGCAAGGCCAGCCCGTGTTCATTCGGCTCGGCCCGCCGCCCGAGGAGCCCAACGCGTTCGTGACCGAGGGTGCGCCACAGTCGTATTCGCCCGAGGTGCGGGCGCGGCTGGAGGTCGACGCCAAGGAGATCATTGGTCGCTACCCCAACAAGCGGTCGGCGCTGCTGCCCCTGCTCTACCTCGTGCAGGCCGAGGACTCCTACCTGACGCCGGCCGGCCTCGAGTTCTGCGGCGAGCAGCTCGGCCTGACCGGCGCCGAGGTCTCGGCGGTGGCGAGCTTCTACACGATGTACCGGCGCGGCCCGACCGGTGACTACCTGGTCGGGGTGTGCACCAACACGCTGTGCGCGATCATGGGCGGTGACGCCATCTTCGACGACCTCAAGGAACACCTCGGCATCGGCAACGACGAGACCACCGAGGACGGCTCGATCACGCTGCAGCACATCGAGTGCAACGCCGCCTGCGACTACGCCCCCGTGGTGATGGTCAACTGGGAGTTCTTCGACAACCAAACCCCGGAATCGGCGCGCGAACTCGTCGACTCCCTGCGCTCCGGCGCCCCGAAGTCGCCCACGCGCGGCGCGCCGCTGTGCGCGTTCCGCGAGACCTCGCGCATCCTGGCGGGCCTGCCCGACGAGCGGCCGGACCAGGGACAGGGCGGGCCGGGTGCAGCCACCCTGGCGGGCCTGAAGGTGGCGAAGGAGAAGGGCATGGAGGCGCCCGCTCCCCAGGAGGCACAGTCATGACGACGTCACAAGCGACGCCGCTCACCCCCGTCATCAGCCGCTACTGGGACGACCCCGAGTCGTACACGCTCGCGACCTACCGCCGCCACGGCGGCTACGAGGCCATGAAGAAGGCCCTCGGCATGAACCCCGACGACGTGATCGCCGCGGTGAAGGACTCCGGGCTGCGCGGCCGCGGCGGCGCGGGCTTCTCGACGGGCACCAAGTGGTCGTTCATCCCGCAGGGCGACACCGGGCCGGCGGCCAAGCCGCACTACCTGGTGGTCAACGCCGACGAGTCGGAACCCGGTACGTGCAAGGACATTCCGCTGATGTTCGCGACGCCGCACGTGCTCGTCGAGGGCGTCATCATCGCCTCGTACGCGATCCGGGCGAGCCACGCGTTCATCTACGTCCGCGGCGAGGTGCTGCCGGTGTTGCGCCGCCTGCAGAACGCGGTGGCCGAGGCGTACGCGGCCGGCTACCTGGGCCGCGACATCAACGGGTCCGGCTACGACCTCGAGCTGGTGGTCCACGCCGGCGCGGGCGCCTACATCTGCGGCGAGGAGACCGCACTGCTGGACTCCCTGGAGGGGCGGCGCGGACAGCCTCGGCTGCGGCCGCCGTTCCCCGCCGTGGCCGGCCTGTACGGCTGCCCGACGGTGATCAACAACGTCGAGACGATCGCCAGCGTGCCGTCGATCATCGGCAATGGTGTCGACTGGTTCCGGTCCATGGGCAGCGAGAAGTCGCCCGGCTTCACGCTGTATTCGCTGTCCGGGCACGTGACCCGCCCGGGCCAGTACGAGGCCCCGCTGGGCATCACGCTGCGCGAGCTGCTCGACTACGCCGGCGGCGTGCGGGCGGGGCACCGGCTCAAGTTCTGGACACCCGGCGGGTCATCCACGCCGCTGCTGACCGACGAGCACCTGGACGTGCCGCTGGACTACGAGGGCGTGGGCGGGGTCGGCTCCATGCTGGGCACCAAGGCACTCGAGATCTTCGACGAGACCACGTGCGTGGTGCGGGCGGTGCGCCGCTGGACGTACTTCTACAAGCACGAGTCGTGCGGCAAATGCACGCCGTGCCGGGAGGGCACGTTCTGGCTGGACCAGATCTACACCCGCCTGGAGACCGGCGAGGGCACCAGCGAGGACATCGACAAGCTGCAGGACATCTCCGACACCATTCTCGGAAAGTCGTTCTGCGCGTTGGGCGATGGCGCCGCGAGCCCGGTGATGAGTTCGATCAAGTTCTTCCGGGACGAGTACGTCGCCCACGTCGAGGGCGGCGGGTGCCCGTTCGACCCGCGGGACTCCATGCTGACGCCGAACGGAAAGGCCTGACGCGCGCCCATGACCCGCGACGACGACGATGCAGAGCGAAGCGATGAGGAGGAGCGGCGCCCATGACTAGTGCCGCCAAGACTGAAACCGGCGACCCCGAGAAGAACGACGCGCCTCCGCCGGAGATGGTGACGCTCACCATCGACGGCAACGAGATCAGCGTTCCCAAGGGAACTTTGGTGATCCGCGCGGCCGAGCTGATGGGGATCCAGATCCCGCGGTTCTGCGACCACCCGCTGCTGGAGCCCGTCGGCGCGTGCCGGCAGTGCCTGGTCGAGGTCGAGGGTCAGCGCAAGCCGATGGCGTCGTGCACCACGGTCGCCACCGACGACATGGTGGTGCGCACCCAGCTCACCTCGTGGGCCGCCGACAAGGCGCAGCACGGCGTGATGGAGCTGCTGCTGATCAACCATCCGCTGGACTGCCCGATGTGCGACAAGGGCGGCGAATGCCCGCTGCAGAACCAGGCGATGTCCAACGGCCGCGCCGATTCCCGCTTCACCGACGTCAAGCGCACCTTCGCCAAGCCGATCAACATCTCGGCGCAGGTGCTGCTGGACCGCGAGCGCTGCATCCTGTGCGCCCGGTGCACCCGCTTCTCCGAGCAGATCGCCGGGGACATCTTCATCGACATGCAGGAGCGCGGCGCCCTGCAGCAGGTTGGCATCTACGCCAACGAACCCTTCGACTCGTACTTTTCGGGCAACACCGTGCAGATCTGCCCGGTGGGCGCCCTGACCGGCACCGCGTACCGCTTCCGGGCCCGGCCCTTCGACCTGGTGTCCAGCCCGAGCGTGTGCGAGCACTGCGCCTCGGGCTGCGCGCAGCGCACGGACCACCGCCGCGGCAAGGTGCTGCGCCGGCTGGCCGGCGACGACCCCGAGGTCAACGAGGAGTGGAACTGCGACAAGGGCCGGTGGGCGTTCACCTACGCCACCCAGCCGGACGTGCTCACCACTCCCCTGATCCGCAACGCCGACGGCGAGTTGGTGCCCGCGTCGTGGTCTCTCGCGATCTCCGTGGCGGTCGACGGGCTCGAGGCGGCCCGCGGGCGCACCGGTGTGCTGGTCGGCGGCCGGGTGACCTGGGAGGACGCCTACGCCTACTCGAAGTTTGCCCGAATCGTGTTGGGCAGCAATGACATCGACTTCCGCGCGCGGCCGCACTCGGCCGAGGAGGCCGAGTTCCTGGCCGCCCGCGTCGCCGGCCGCCCGGTGACCGTCAGCTACGCGGACCTGGAGTTGGCGCCCGTGGTGGTGCTCGCCGGTTTCGAGCCGGAGGACGAGTCGCCGATCGTGTTCCTGCGCCTTCGCAAGGCCGCCCGCAAGCACCACGTGCCCGTGTACGCGGTCGCGCCGTTCGCCACCCGCGCGCTGACCAAGCTGGCCGGCCGACTGGTCGAGACCGCGCCCGGCGGCGAAGCGGCGGCGCTGGACGGGCTGGCGACCGGCGAGCTCGGTGAGCTGCTGGCCAAGCCCGGCGCGGTGATCATGGTCGGGGAACGCCTGGCGACCGTGCCGGGCGCGCTGTCGGCCGCGGCCCGGCTGGCCGATGCCACCGGGGCCCGGCTGGCGTGGGTGCCGCGACGGGCCGGGGAACGCGGCGCGCTCGAGGCCGGCGCGCTGCCCGCGCTGCTGCCCGGTGGTCGCCCGCTGGCCGACGACGCGGCGCGCGCGCAGGTGAGCGCGGCCTGGAACGTCACGGAACTGCCCTCGACCCCGGGGCGGGACGCCGCCGGCATGCTGGCCGCGGCCTCCGACGGAACGCTGGGCGCGTTGCTGGTCGGCGGCGTCGAACCCGACGACTTCGCCGACCCCGACGCGGTGCTGGCCGCGCTGGACGCCGCCGGCTTCGTGATCAGCCTGGAGTTGCGGCGCAGCGCCGTCACCGAGCGGGCCGACGTGGTGTTCCCGGTCGCCCCGGTGGCGCAGAAGTCGGGCGCCTTCGTCAACTGGGAGGGCCGTTACCGCGCGTTCGTCCCGTCGCTGCACGGCACCACCCAGACGCCGAACCAGTCCGACCACCGGGTGCTCGACACGCTGGCCGCCGAGATGGGCGTCTACCTGGGCACGAGCACGGTCGAGGAGGCGCGCGAACAGCTCGCCGCGCTCGGCACCTGGGACGGCGAACACGCCGCCGACCCGCGCGTCGAAACATCGGAACCGCCCCGGCCCGGCGCCGGCGAGGCCGTGCTGAGCGGCTGGCGGATGCTGCTGGACAACGGCCGGCTGCAGGACGGCGAACCACACCTGGCGGGCACCGCCCGCAAACCCGTGGCACGGCTGTCGCCGGACACCGCCGCCGAGATCGGCGCCGCCGACGGCGACGCGGTCACCGTCAGCACGGACCGGGGAACGATCACCCTGCCGCTGGCCGTGACCGACATGCCCGACCGGGTGGTGTGGCTCCCGCTGAACTCGCCCGGTTCGGCGGTGCACTCCGAGCTCGGCGTCACGCCGGGCAGCGTCGTGCGGATTGGAGTTGGGTCATGAATTCCCTGAGCGCCTTCGGGCACGACACGTGGTGGCTGGTGCTGGGCAAGGCGCTGGCCATCTTCGTGTTCCTCATGCTCAACGTGTTGGTCGCCATCCTGCTGGAACGCAAGATCCTCGGCTGGATGCAGCTGCGGCCCGGGCCCAACCGGGTGGGCCCGTGGGGCACGCTGCAAAGCCTGGCCGACGGAATCAAGCTGGCGCTCAAGGAGAGCATCACGCCGGGCGGGGTGGACAAGTTCGTCTACTTTGCGGCGCCGTGCTTCTCGGTGATTCCCGCGTTCACCGCGTTCGCGTTCATCCCCTTCGGGCCGGTGGTGTCGGTGTTCGGCCACCGCACGCCGCTGCAGCTGACCGACACGCCGGTGGCCGTGCTGTTCATCCTGGCGCTGTCGGCCATCGGGGTGTACGGGATCGTCCTGGGCGGTTGGGCGTCGGGCTCCACCTATCCGCTGCTCGGCGGGGTGCGCAGCACCGCGCAGGTGATCTCCTACGAGGTCGCGATGGGGCTGTCGTTCGCGGCGGTGTTCCTCTACGCCGGTTCCATGTCGACGTCGCAGATCGTGGCCGCGCAGGACCGCGTCTGGTTCGCCTTCCTGCTGCTGCCGTCGTTCGTGATCTACCTGATCTCGATGGTCGGCGAAACCAACCGCGCCCCATTCGATCTCCCCGAGGCCGAGGGCGAGCTGGTGGCGGGGTTCCACACCGAGTACTCGTCGCTGAAGTTCGCGATGTTCATGCTGGCCGAGTACGTCAACATGATGACGGTCTCGTCGCTGGCGACGGCCATGTTCTTCGGCGGGTGGCACGCGCCCTGGCCGCTGAACATGTGGGCGGGCGCCAACAGCGGGTGGTGGCCCGTGGTGTGGTTCACCCTCAAGATGTGGACCTTCCTGTTCATCTACTTCTGGCTGCGCGCCAGCCTCCCCCGGCTGCGCTACGACCAGTTCATGGCGCTGGGCTGGAAACTGCTGATCCCCGGCTCGCTGGTGTGGGTGCTGATCGCGGCCGTGATCCGGACCCTGCGCAACCGGGGCTACCAGCACTGGACACCGCTGCTGGTGGCCTGCAGCCTGGTGTTCGCCGTGATCATGGTGCTGCTGCTGCGAAAGCCGTTGACCACGCCCAGCATTCGGGCGATGGAGCGACACCTGCGCCGTCAGGACGGCGATCTGCCCACCCCGGTTGCGCCCGGGGCGGCCTACCCGACACCGCCAATGCCGGCTCACGCGAGCAAGGAGAAAGCACGTGCCTAAGTTTCTCGATGCCGTCGCCGGCTTCGGCGTCACGCTCGGCGCGATGTTCAAGAAGCACGTCACCGAGGAGTATCCGGAGAAGCCGGGTCCGGTCGCGCCGCGCTACCACGGCCGGCATCAGCTCAACCGGTACCCCGACGGGCTGGAGAAGTGCATCGGCTGCGAGTTGTGCGCCTGGGCCTGCCCGGCCGACGCTATCTACGTCGAGGGCGCCGACAACACCGAGGAGCAACGCTTTTCGCCGGGCGAACGGTACGGCCGGGTGTACCAGATCAACTACCTGCGGTGCATCGGCTGCGGCCTGTGCATCGAGGCCTGCCCCACCCGCGCGCTGACGATGACGAACAACTACGAGATGGCCGACGACAACCGCGCCGACCTGATCTACGAGAAGGACCGGCTGCTGGCCCCGCTGCTGCAGGACATGCTGGCCCCGCCGCACCCGAGGGCCCCCGGCGCCACCGACAAGGACTACTACCAGGGCAACGTGACGGCGCAGGGCCTGCGTCAGCCCCAGGACGTCGGAGAGTCCCGGTGACCGCGTTCCTCGCTTCGGGTGTGACTTCGTATGTCGCGCAGGACGCCCTGGTTCGCACCTCCACCGGCGAGGCGGTGACCTTCTGGATCCTGGGCGCCCTCGCGCTGATCGGCGCGCTCGGCGTGGTGCTCGCGGTGAATGCCGTGTACTCGGCGATGTTCCTGGCGATGACGATGATCATCCTGGCCGTCTTCTACATGGTGCAGGACGCGCTGTTCCTCGGCGTCGTCCAGATCGTCGTCTACACAGGCGCCGTCATGATGCTGTTCCTGTTCGTGCTGATGCTGATCGGCGTCGACTCCGCCGAGTCGCTGAAGGAAACGCTGCACGGGCAGCGCGTCGCCGCGGTGGTGGCCGGCGTCGGGTTCGGCATCCTGCTGCTCGCCGGCATCGGCAACGTGGCGACCGGCGGCTTCGCCGGGCTGACCGCCGCGAATTCGGGCGGCAACGTCGAAGGGCTTGCCGCGCTGATCTTCTCCCGCTACCTGTGGGCGTTCGAGCTGACGAGCGCGCTGCTGATCACCGCCGCCCTCGGGGCGATGGTGCTGGCGCACCGCGAGCGCTTCGAGCGGCGCAAGACGCAGCGCGAGCTGTCGCAGGAGCGCTTCCGGGCGGGCGGGCACCCGACGCCGATGCCCAATCCCGGTGTGTACGCGCGCCACAACGCCGTCGACGTCGCCGCGCTCCTGCCCGACGGCTCGTACTCGGAGCTGTCGGTGTCGTCGATCCTGCGCGGCCGCGAACCCAACGGCGGCGAGACGTCCGCGCCCGAGAAGGTGAAAGGCGGCGCTTCGTGAATCCGGCCAATTACCTGTATCTTTCGGCCCTGCTGTTCACCATCGGCGCCTCGGGCGTGCTGCTGCGGCGCAACGCCATCGTGATGTTCATGTGCGTGGAGCTGATGCTCAACGCCGTCAACCTGGCGTTCGTCACGTTCGCCCGGATGCACGGCCACCTGGACGGGCAGATGATCGCCTTCTTCACGATGGTGGTGGCCGCCTGCGAGGTCGTCGTCGGACTGGCGATCATCATGACGATCTTCCGTGCCCGCAAATCGGCTTCCGTCGACGACGCGAACCTCCTCAAAGGCTGACGACTCCAACATGACTCACTACACCTGGCTGCTGGTGGCCCTGCCCCTTGCGGGCGCCGCGATCCTGCTGTTCGGGGGCAGGCGCACCGACGCCTGGGGCCACCTGCTGGGCTGCGTCGCCGCGCTGGCGTCGTTCGGTGTCGGGGCGACCCTGCTCGCCGACATGCTGGGCCGGGCCGGCGACGACCGGGCCATCCACCAGCGGCTGTTCAGCTGGATTCCCGTGGGCCAGTTCCAGGTGGACGTCGGCATGCAGATCGACCAGCTGTCGATGTGCTTCGTCCTGCTGATCACCGGCGTCGGCTCGCTGATCCACATCTACTCGGTCGGCTACATGGCCGACGACCCGGACCGCCGCCGGTTCTTCGGCTACCTCAACCTGTTCCTCGCCTCAATGCTGCTGCTGGTGGTCGCCGACAACTACCTGGTGCTCTACGTCGGGTGGGAGGGCGTTGGCCTGGCGTCGTACCTGCTGATCGGCTTCTGGTACCACAAGCCGTCGGCCGCCACCGCCGCCAAGAAGGCCTTCGTCATGAACCGGGTCGGCGACGCCGGGCTCGCCGTGGGCATGTTCGTCATGTTCGCCACCTTCGGCACGCTGAACTACGCGGGCGTGTTCGCCGGCGCGCCCGCCGCCGGCCGCGGCGCGCTGACCGCCATGGGACTGCTCCTGCTGCTGGGCGCCTGCGCCAAGTCCGCGCAGGTTCCGCTCCAGGCGTGGCTGGGGGACGCGATGGAGGGCCCCACCCCGGTGTCGGCGCTGATCCACGCCGCCACCATGGTGACCGCCGGTGTCTACCTGATCGTGCGGTCCAACCCGCTCTACAACCTCGCGCCGGGCGCGCAACTCGCCGTCGTCATCGTCGGCACCGTCACGCTGCTGCTCGGGGCGGTCATCGGCTGCGCGAAGGACGACATCAAGCGCGCGCTGGCCGCGTCGACGATGAGCCAGATCGGCTACATGGTGCTGGCCGCCGGGCTGGGCCCGGCCGGTTACGCGTTCGCGATCATGCACCTGCTCACCCACGGCTTCTTCAAGGCCGGCCTGTTCCTCGGCTCCGGGGCGGTGATCCACGGCATGCACGAGGAGCAGGACATGCGCCGCTACGGCGGCCTGTGGCGCGCCCTGCCGATCACCTTCGCCACGTTCGGGCTCGGCTACCTGGCGATCATCGGCGTGCCGCCGTTCGCCGGTTTCTTCTCCAAGGACGCCATCATCGAGGCGGCGCTCGGCGCCGGCGACACCCGCGGCTACGTGCTGGGCGGGGCCGCGCTGCTGGGCGCCGGCATCACCGCCTTCTACATGACGCGGGTGATGCTGATGACCTTCTTCGGCAAGAAGCGTTGGACCCCGGGCATTCACCCGCACGAGGCGCCCGCGGTGATGACCTGGCCGATGATCCTGCTGGCCGTCGGCTCGGTGTTCTCCGGTGGCTTGCTGGCCTACAACGGCACGCTGCAGCGCTGGCTGGAACCCGTCGTCGGGAAACACGAGGAAGTCACCCACGCCATCCCCGTCTGGGTGAGCACCGCCCTGGCGCTGGGGGTGGTCGCCGTCGGGATCGTGGTGGCTTACCTCATGTATGCCCGCGCCCCGATCCCTCGGGTCGCGCCGCTCGCCGTCGGTCCGCTGACGACCGCCGCCCGCAGGGACCTCTACGGTGATGCCTTCAACGAGGAGGTGTTCATGCGCCCTGGCGCGGAACTGACCGAGGCGCTGGTCGACATCGACGACGCCGGCGTGGACGGCTCGGTCAACGCCCTGGCGGCGCTGGTGGGCCGGACGTCGAATCGCCTGCGGGGCCTGCAAACCGGCTTCGCCCGCAACTACGCGCTGTCCATGCTGGCGGGCGCGGTCCTGGTGGTCGCTCTGATCCTGGCGGTGAAGATCTGGTGAGCAACGTTCCCTGGCTCAGCGTGCTGTGGCTGGTGCCGCTCGCCGGCGCCGTCCTGATCATCCTGCTGCCCCCCGCCGCGCGCGGGCTGGCCAAGTGGGCCGGCCTGGTGTTCGGCGTCCTGACGCTGGCGGTGGCGATCGTGGTGACCGCCGGCTTCAAAACCGGCGGCGCGACTTACCAATTCGTCGAGAGCCACCCCTGGATACCGGCGTTTGGCGCCGGCTACACCCTGGGCGTGGACGGCATCGCGGTGGTGCTCGTCCTGCTCACCGCGGTCCTCATCCCGCTGCTGCAGGTGGCCGGCTGGAACGACGGAGACGGCGCCAACCGGTCGAACTCGCGGCCCCGGGCCGTCCACGCCTACATCGCGCTGACTCTGGCCATCGAGTCGATGGTGCTGGTCTCGGTGGTGGCGCTCGACGTCCTGCTGTTCTACGTGTTCTTCGAGGCCATGCTCGTCCCGATGTACTTTTTGATCGGCGGCTTCGGGCAGGGCCCGGGCAGGTCGCGCGCGGCGATGAAGTTCCTGCTGTACAACCTGTTCGGCGGCCTGATCATGCTGGCGGCCGTGATCGGGCTGTACGTGGTCACGTCCGAGCACGGCTCCGGCACGTTCGACTTCCGCGACATCGTGGCCGGCGTCGCGTCCGGCCGCTACGGCGCCGATCCGGCGGTGTTCAAGGCGTTGTTCCTCGGCTTCATGTTCGCCTTCGCGATCAAGGCCCCGCTGTGGCCGTTCCACCGCTGGCTGCCCGACGCGGCGGTCGAGGCCACACCGGCGGCCGCGGTGCTGATGATGGCGGTGATGGACAAGGTCGGCACGTTCGGCATGCTGCGCTACTGCCTGCAGCTGTTCCCCGGCGCCTCAACGTATTTCCGGCCGCTGATCGTCGTGCTCGCCGTGATCGGGGTGATCTACGGCGCGGTCGTGGCCATCGGCCAGAAGGACATCATGCGGCTGATCGCCTACACGTCGATCTCGCACTTCGGGTTCATCATCCTCGGCATCTTCGTGATGACCAGCCAGGGCCAGAGCGGGTCCACGCTCTACATGCTCAACCACGGGCTGTCCACGGCCGCGGTGTTCCTCATCGCCGGCTTCCTGATCTCGCGCCACGGCAGCCGGTCGATCGCGGACTACGGCGGGGTGCAGAAGGTGGCGCCGGTCCTGGCGGGCACCTTCCTGGTGTCGGCGATGGCCACCCTGTCGCTGCCGGGCCTGGCGCCGTTCGTCAGCGAATTCCTGGTCCTGGTGGGCACTTTCAACCGCTACTGGCTGGCGGCCGCCTTCGGCGTGACCGCGCTGGTGCTGTCGGCCATCTACATGTTGTGGCTCTACCAGCGGGTGATGACCGGCCCGGTGCGGGACGGCAACGAGCGCATCGGCGACCTGCGGGCGCGCGAGCTGCTCGTGGTCGCCCCGCTGATCGCGCTGCTGTTCGGCCTGGGCGTCTACCCCAAGCCGGTGCTGGAGCTGATCAATCCCGCCGTCGCTAACACCATGACCACCATCGGGCAGCATGATCCCGCGCCGACCGTGCCAGTGGGCACCGGCGCACCACGGACAGCCGAAGGACCACGCCGATGACCATTCCCACTCCGAGCGTCGAGTACTTCCTGCTGTGCCCGATGCTCATCGTCTTCGGCGTCGCGGTCGCCGGGGTGCTGGCAGAAGCGTTCCTGCCCAGGCGGACCCGCTACGCCGCGCAGGTCGCGCTCGCTCTCGGCGGCCTCGTCGCGGCGTTCGTCGCGGTGGTCGTGGTGAGCCGATCGCTTCCCGCGTCGGGACGTCCCGCGGTGCTGGGCGCGATGGCGATCGACCGCCCGGCGCTGTACATGCAGGGCACCATTGTGCTGGTCACCGTGATGGCCATCATCTTCATCGCCGAACGGACACAGACAAAGGCCGACACCAGGGTCGCCGTCGCGGCCGGGGTGGCCTCGGCCCCCACGAACGTCGCCGGGTCCGGGGGCCTGGACTCGTTCACGCCGCAGGCGTCCGCCGTTCCGGGCAGCGAACCCGAGCGCGAGGCTCAGCGCGCCGGCTACGCCCAGACGGAACTCTTCCCGCTGGTGATGCTCTCCGTCGGCGGCATGATGGTATTCCCCGCGTCGAACGACCTGCTGACCATGTTCGTGGCGCTCGAGGTGCTGTCGCTGCCCCTTTACCTGATGTGCGGGCTGGCCCGGCACCGCCGGCTGCTCTCCCAGGAGGCGGCCATGAAGTACTTCCTGCTGGGCGCGTTTTCGTCGGCCTTCTTCCTCTACGGGGCCGCGCTCCTCTACGGCGCGACAGGCACGCTCCTGTTGCCCGGGATCCGCGACGCGCTCGCCGCGCACGGCGACACCTCGCTGGCGCTGGTCGGCGTGGCGCTGGTGTCGGTCGGTCTGCTCTTCAAAGTCGGTGCCGTTCCGTTCCATTCGTGGATTCCGGACGTCTACCAGGGCGCGCCCACCCCGATCACCGGGTTCATGGCGGCGGCCACGAAGGTGGCGGCATTCGGCGCGCTGTTGCGGGTGGTCTACGTCGCCCTGCCCCCGCTGCACGACCAGTGGCGCCCCGTCCTGTGGGCGATCTCCATCCTGACGATGGCGGTGGGCACCATCACCGCGGTGAACCAGACCGACGTCAAGAGAATGCTGGCCTACTCGTCGGTCGCCCACGTCGGCTTCATCCTCACCGGCGTGATCGCCGACAACCAGGCCGGGCTCTCCGCCACGCTCTTCTACCTGCTGGCCTACAGCTTCAGCACGGTGGGGGCCTTCGCGATCGTGGGCCTGATCCGCAATGCCGACGGCGTCGAGGACGCCACCCTGTCGCACTGGTCTGGGCTCGGGCAGCGCTCTCCTATTGTGGGAGTGATGTTTTCGATGTTCCTGCTGGCGTTCGCCGGCATCCCGCTCACCAGCGGGTTCGTCAGCAAGCTGGCGGTGTTCAAGGCCGCCGCCCAGGGCGGCGCCGTGCCGTTGGTGGTCGTCGGCGTGGTCGCCAGCGGCGTGGCCGCCTACTTCTACGTCCGGGTCATCGTCTCGATGTTCTTCACCGAGGCGTCCGACGAGACGCCCCACGTGGTGGAGCCCGGGATCCTGAGCAAGGCCGCCATCGCCGTATGCGCCGTCGTCACAGTCGGTTTGGGCATCTTCCCGCAGCCGCTGCTCAGCCTGGCGGATCAGGCCGCGCAGCTGCTGCGCTGAGCCCAGGGGCCGCTACAGCTGGCTGAAGATGCCCTGCAGGTTGCTCACGAGGCTCAAGATGCCGGCCGTGTCCGCAAAGGAATTCGCGATACCCGTGGTGAGAGTGCCCGGGGCGTTGACGGCGGAGTTGGCGATACCGGCGTCTGAAACGCCCGAGTTCGCGATGCCCGCGTTGTTGCTGCCGGTGTTCGCCCAGCCGTAGAGGTTCGTGCCGGAGTTGAGGTAGCCCGAGTTGGCGAAGAACGGCGTTGGGCTGCCGGCGTTTTCGAAGCCGGAGGTCGTACCCAAGCCCGTGTTCACGTTGCGGAAGCCGGAGGTGTCGTTGCCCGCATTGTAGAAGCCGGATACGTCGGTGCCGGAATTCCCGATGCCGGAGACGGATCCCGGTTGGGTGACCGAGCTGCCGATGCCCGTGTTCACGCTCCCGGCGTCGAAGAGGCCCGTGTTGGTGTCGCCGGAGTTGAAGAAGCCGGTGTTGAAATTGCCCGAGTTGAACCAGCCGGTGTTTCCGCCGAGCGTCGCGAAGGTGTTGGAATTGAAGCTGCCGGTGTCACCGAAGCCGGAATTGCCGAGGCCGACGTCGAAGCCGCCCGAGTTGCCCCAGCCCATGTTCTGCCCGCCGGAGTTGCTGAAGCCGAAGTTCTGGATCCCCGCGTTCCCGAAGCCGAAGTTCCCGTTGCCGGAGTTCCAGAAGCCGGTGTTGGTGTTGCCGGCGTTCAGGAAGCCGAAGTTGCCGTTGCCTGAATTGAAGATGCCGACGTTGCCGTCGCCGGAGTTGAAGAATCCGATGTTGTTGTTGCCCGAGTTCCCGAAGCCCAAGTTGTTGAGGCCGCCGTTCAGAGCGCCGATGCCGACCATGTTGTCGCCGGGCAGGTTGAAGCCGATGTCGTTGCTTCCGGCGTTGCCGAACCCGAAATCGAGGCTGCCCTTGTTGCCGAAGCCGATGTCGGAGAAGCCGAGGTTGCCGAAGCCGAGGTTGAAGGAACCCAGGTTACCGCCCCCGAAGTTGCTGCTCCCCTGGTTCCCGCTGCCGAAGTTTCCGCTCCCCGGGCCGAATAGGGCTCCGTTGCCGAAGCCAACGTTCGCCGAACCGAAGTTGCCGCCGCCGACATTGAGGTTGCCGATGTTGCCCGAGCCGAGGTTGGTGTTGCCGGTGTTGCCACTGCCCAGGTTGGCGAAGCCCCAGTTGCCGCTGCCCAGGTTGAGGTTTCCGGTGTTGCCGCTACCGAAGTCGACGTTGCCGATGTTGCCGCTGCCCAGGTTGAAGCTGCCGGTGTTGCCCCCACCCAGGTTCCAGGTGCCGATGTTGCCCAGGCCCGTGTTGACGTCGGGGAGGGTCACGCCGAACAATTCCACCGCCGCCCCCACCGGATTCGCCGCGCCGGCGGTTGGCAAGCTCGACAACAACTGCGGCAACGACGCCAACTGCGCGATGGCCGTCGACGCCCCACCGTGATACCCCACCATCGCGGCCACATCGGCCGCCCACATCTGCTCGTAGTCCGCCTCCACCGCCGCGATCGCCGGCGCGTTCAACCCGAACCAGTTCGACCGCACCAACTGCACCAGACCCGAGCGATTGGCCGCGACCAACGCCGGGTGCACCGCCGCCGCCAGCGCCGACTCGAACACACTCGCCACGGCCTTCGCCGATGCCGCCACACCCGACGCCTGCGCCGACGCCGCCCCCAACCACTCCGAATACGGCGCCGCCGCGGCCATCATCGCCTGCGCCGCCGGCCCCTGCCACGCCTGACCCGTCAGACCCGACGTCACCGACGAGAACGACTCCGCCGCCGACCCCAATTCCGCCGCCAACCCATCCCAGGCCGCGGCCGCCGAGAGCATCGGACCCGACCCCGCACCCGAATGCAGCAACAACGACGTGATTTCCGGCGGAGCCGTCAAGAAACTCATCAGCCCATTCCTTCCAGCACAAAGGCGCATATCGCGGAAGCGATCCGCACCCCTCACTCACAGGTGGAAAGAACTGTACAAATTTCGCATGCGGGTCAAGCTTTTTTTGGACAAATTGCGGGAGGGAAATTTCATCGATCCGGAATCCCCATTCGATACCGAGAGAATGTGTTGTTGCTGAGATTATGAACTGAGGTACGCATTTGCCACAGTTGTGACCTCGTTGCGTGCTTATCCGTCAACTTAGGAACGGGCGCGCGGCCAGGACGTAGATCGCCAGCACCCCCAGCGGCGCGACGAGCGGCAGCCACGGCAGGTGCAGCGGGAACGCGGTGGCGGCCAGGCCCGCGACCGTAAACCCAAGCCCCGCAGCGACGGTCGGCACGCTGCCCATGACGACGCCCGCCTGACTGCCGACGGCGTAGCGGCAGACCAGGTAGGCGGCGGCGCAGAATCCGGAGAGCGCGACGAACGCGACCGCCGGCGCCGACAGCATGATCGTCGCCACCGCAATGACGACGGCCAGCGTGGCGGCCGGGGGAACCGCCGTTCCCGCCCCGACGGCGTCGGCGGCCGCCACCCCCACCGCGAGCGAAAGACCATGCGCCCCAACCACTCCAAGGCTCACCATCACCAGCCCGAAGGCCAGCGACGCGAAGCGTGCCAGGGTATCCATGCCGTTACCGCCGGAGCCGTCCGCGCACCCGCCGGCGGCGTGCGGGCAGCACACCCATCGACTGCTCCAGGCTGCTGTCGCCCTGCCACGACACGATGTCGACCCCGACGGTGGCCATGTCGCGATACATGGCCGAGCGCTGCAGCGCCCACATCCGGTCCACGAGGGGGTCCTGCTCGCCCTCGAACGGGGAGCTGTCGAGGATGTCGACGGCGATCACGACGTGCCCGCGTTTACGCAGATCGATGAGGGCCAAGGCGAATTCGGTGTCGAGCAGGGTGGAGAACGCGATGACGATCGAGCCCGCGGGAACGGCGGCGCGCGGCGCCAGGGACCCGGTGGTGTGCTCGAAGCGGTCGCCCGCGCCCAGGACGGTGTCCAGGACGCGGTAGAACTGCCGCTGCCCGATGTCGGCGCCCAGCCACCGGGGGCGGTTTCCCCCCAGGGCGACGATGCCCGCGCGGTCCCCGTGCCGCAGCGCGGTCTGCACCACCTGCGCCGCGCCGCGCACCACCCGTTCGGTGGCCTCGGTCGCCGGTCCCGCCGGCTGCCGGTAGGTGTCGATCAGCACCACGATGTCGGCGGCGCGGTCGGTCAGGCGCTGGGTGACGTGGAGCTGGCCGCGGCGGGCGCTCACGGGCCAGTTCACCGCCCGCAGTTGGTCGCCCGGCACGTACGGGCGGATGTCCGCGTACTCGACGCCCGGTCCGACGTGCCGCGTCAGGTGGGCACCCAGCCGATCGAGCAGCTCGGTGTTCGGGATGGGGGTCGACTGCGGCGGCGTGAGAGGGAACACGATGAGGTCGGCGACGTCGACCGTGGCGGTCCCCGACACCAGCCCGCCGCGGGCGACGACGTCGACCCGCGCCCGCACGGCGTAGCGCCCCCACCTTTCCGCCGTCGCCGCAACGCTTTTCGCGCGCCCCGTCTCGTCGTCGGAGACGTCGAGCTGCAGGCCGTCGACGGCCGGTACCGACAGCTCGACCGCCGACGAGCCGGGCTCACCGGATTCCTCTGCCGCTTCGAGAGTCGCCCAGACTTTCAGCCGCGCCTGCTCACCCTCGAAGCAGCGCTGGGCGTCCGGTTCGCCGTGCACGTACACCTTCGGCACCGGCCGTTGCCAGCTGATCGAACACAACACCCCCAGCAGCGGCGCGGCGAACGCGACGAGCCGCCACTGCTCGCCGATCACGGCGGCGGCCAGCGCGACTCCCGCACACGTGGCGACCGCGCGCGTCAAATGCGAAGCCTGCCAGCGAAACTCCGCCGCGCGGGTGGATCTCATCCGGTCGCCCGCGGCACCGGCAGGCGCCGCAACAGTTCGTCGACGACGTCGGCGCCCTGGATCTTGCGCACCCACATCTCGGGCCGCAGGGTGATCCGGTGCGCGACCGCCGCGGTGGCCAGCGCCTTGACGTCCTCCGGGATCACGTAGTCGCGTCCCAGCAACAACGCGCGGGCACGCGCGAGCTGGACGAGGTCGAGCTCCGCGCGGGGGCTGGCGCCCACCGCGACCTGGGGATGGTGGCGCGTCGCCGTGGCCAGGGACACCACGTAGCGCAGGACGTCGTCGTGCACGGTCACCTGCTCGACCGATTCGCGCATGGCCAGCAGGTCGTGCGCGTCCACCACCTGGTTGACCGTCGGCTGGGCCGAACCCCGTTCGAGGCGCCGCCGCAGCATGGACGTCTCGTCGCGCTCCGAGAGGTAGCGCAGCTCCAGCCTGATCGCGAAGCGATCCAGCTGCGCCTCGGGCAGGGGGTAGGTGCCCTCGTACTCGATCGGGTTGTCGGTCGCCAGCACGATGAAAGGGTCTGGGAGGCGGTGGGTTTCGCCGTCGATGCTGACCTGCCCCTCGGCCATCGCCTCCAGCAGCGCCGCCTGCGTCTTCGGCGGGGTGCGGTTGATCTCGTCGGCGAGCAGCAGGTTGGTGAAGATCGGTCCGGCGCGGAAGGCGAAGCGGCCCGACTGCATGTCGTAGATAGTGGAGCCCAGCAGGTCCGCGGGCAGCAGGTCGGGCGTGAACTGCACCCTGGTGAACTGCAGGCCCAGCGCCGCGGCGAAGGACCGCGCGATCAGCGTCTTGCCGAGGCCGGGCAGGTCCTCGATGAGGACGTGCCCGCGCGCGAGGAGGGCGGTGAGGATGAGGGTGAGCGCGGGGCGCTTACCCACGACGGCGCGTTCGATCTCGTCGAGCACGGCCTCGCAGTGCGCGGTGGTGGTCGCTGCCGGCAACGTCATGCCTGCTCCAACTTTCGCAGAATCTCTCCCAGCGCCGCGCGGCCCGGGCCGGGCGAGCGGTCACCGGTGCGGGTGACATTGTTCGGGTCTACCCATTCCCACAGCTCGTTACCGAAGAGCATCCGCCCGCTCGCGTGGTAGGCCGCCCTGTCCTTGGATTGCTTTTGACCCGTGGTGATCTCGTACCGCCGCGCGAGCATCGGGCGAAGGTGCCGGTCCCAGTCGGCCCGCGTCGACTCCGACCACCGGATGGTCGACTCGGTGGTGGCGAGCCAGCGGCGCAACGAATCCCCCATCTCGTCCGGCTCGGGCTCGGCCCCGCGTTCGGCTCCGCGACCCAACACGCGGCGGACGTTCAGCAGTACCAGGGCCATCGCGACGCCGCCGCCCGCCAAGACGAACGGCCGGTTGTGCAGGATCAGCGCCATCAGCTCCACCCCCACGATGAGCAGGGCGCCCAGGGTGACGAGGCGGGTCATGCGGCGCTCCGGGACGCGAGTTCGTCGAGCACCAGCCGCAGGGCCCGGACGGCGACGTCGCGGTGGTTCTCGTTCATGACGTGCGGGCTGAACCGGGCCTCCGCGAACAGGGTGACCAACTGCACGGCGTTGTCCGCCTGCAGCGCATGGTGTTCGACCGCGCGGGCCTGCACCTCGGTGGGGGTGTCGAACTCCTGGGGGACGGCGCCGGGGACGTTGGCGAGCTCCCGTTCCATGGTGGCGTAACACGCGATGATGGCCTCGCGGGGATTGCGGCTCAGGTCCGCCATCTCGGCGAGCCCGAGTTCGGCGGCCCGCGCCAGTGACTCCGACGGCCCGGGCGGCTCCGGCTCGTCGTCGAAGGGCGTTGCGGCGGCGAGGACCGGTGCCGCCGCGCGCAAGCCCCGCCGCTTGAGGATGAGCGAGCCGGCGACGATGAGCAGCAGCATCGGGATCGTGCAGGCGAGCAGGATCCCGACCATGTCGCCGGTGTCGTGACGCGGGTGATCCCGGGGGGCCGGCGCGCTCGTTTGCGCGGGGGGTGGCGCACCGGGCGCCGAGGTGGGCGTGGAGGAGGCGATCTGGTGCGGCACCCACAGCTGGACCACCAGGGCCGTCAGCAGGAGCCACGCCACGATCACGGCCAGGCCGATCAGCACCACCCGCCAGCTCGGCCGGCCACGGCCCGTGCCGAGCAGTTCCCCTGGGTCGCCCATGCGTGGGGCCGCCGCCCGCGGGTCGCGCAGCCGCGCGACGATGGCGACCGCGAGGAGGGTCAGCGTCCCGGCGAGCGCCGTGATCACGAACGTGGTCGCCGCCCGGCCGCCGCCGGGCTCGGAGTGCGTCGAATGGGCTTGGGCCGGTAGGTACCCCCGCAGGGCGGCAGCGACGACGATCAGCAGCACGATCAGGGCAACGACGCGCCCCGTCGCCTTATCCATACCAGGCATTCGCACACCACTCGACCGGTCACTGCCTTCATACTTGCACGTCGTTCGGCCGCCCCGCCACGAAGTCGGGCGCGGTGACCCCGACCCGCCCGACGACGGGGACTAGGGCGCCTCGAAGGGCCGGAAGCTGCCGTCGAGCACCTGCAGGTGGCCGATCGTGCGCCCGGTCACCACCTTCGCGTCGACGAGCGCCAATTCGACTGCGGCGCGCGCGAATTCGTCCGGCGACGCCGTGTCGGCGAAGTCGCGGGCGTAATAGGCCAGCCCCGGCGTGGGGATCGGCTTGGACGGCGACAGCGCGTTGACGGCGATGTTGTGGTCGGCGAGGTCGTAGGCGGCGCACTGGGTGAGATGCTCCAGCGCGGCCTTCGACCCGCCGTAGCCGGGCAGCACTCCCCCGCTGCGGTCGGGATAGGGCCCGTTGCCCGGCAACCGGGACGCCACCGAACTGATGTTGACGATGGAGCCGCCGCCGGTCTCGATCATGTCGGGGCTGACCAGCTGCATGAGCTCGTAGGCGGCAAAGACGGCGATCTGGAAGTGCCGGCGGTAGGCGCCCAGGGGAACGCTGACGAACCCCGGCCAGCCCGGCTTGCCCGCCGTCGGCTTGGCAGGCCTGGCGCCCGGCGCTGCCGTCGTCGAACCGGCGGCGGGCGGGCGGCCGGGCGCGGTGAACGCCGCGTTGTTCACCAGGATCGTGATCGGCCCCAGCGCCTCGCGCGCGGAGGCGACCAGCCGGGCGACGTCCTCCCCGTCGGTCAGGTCCGCCCGCACCGCGACCGCGCGTCCGCCGGCTTCCCCGATGGCCGCGGCGGTTTCGCCGATGGTCCCGGGCAGCCGCTCGTCCCACACCCGTTCGGTGCGCCCGGCGACCGCGACCGCGGCACCCTCGGCCGCGAGCGCCAGCGCGATCGCCCGGCCGAGGCCCCGGCTGGCGCCGGTGACGATCGCCGCGCGGCCCGCCAGCCGGCCGGTCACCGCGTCACCCCGTGCACCACGATCGCCGTTGTCTGGTCCACCCACGCGTCGTCGAGGGGCTCGTCCGGACGCAACAGCATGCGCAGCATCGTCGCGCCCCCGATCAGTTCGATCAACCGGTCCGGGTCCACGTCGGGATGCGCCTCGCCGCGCTCGACGGCCGCGCGCAGCCGCAGGCGCACCGCCGTGAACAGGTCGGTGAAGCGGGACATCACCCGGGCGTTCAACGCCGGGTCGGCGGTCATGTCGGCCACCAGCCCGGGCAGGGCGGCGCGCACGACGGGCGTGGTGAACACGTCCCGGGTGGCCTCGATCATCGTGCGCAGGTCGGCGGCGATGTCGCCGGCCGGGGCCTCCAGCGCGGTGGGGGTCGTCGGGAACGCCGCCTCGTGCACCAGTTCCGCCTTGCTCGACCACCGGCGGTACAACGCCGACTTCGTGGTTCCGGCGCGGTCGGCGACGGCCGCCAGGCTGAGGTTCGAATAGCCGATGGAGACAAGCAGTTCCGCGGTCGCCGACAGGATGGCCGAGTCGATGCGCGGATCGCGCGGCCGGCCGGCGCCGGGGGCCGCGCCGGGCCCCTTGTCAAGGGCGGACGGGTCTGCTTTCATAACGCTACCTACGGTATCGTAATTACCTCGCGAGCCCAAAGATTGGGGGCGCCCGTGCCCAACAACACCGGACCGGCGGCCGAACCGGCGATCGATGAGGTCGATCGACTGCAGCGCTCCAGCCGCGACGTGACGACCCTACCGGCGGTGATGTCGCAGTGGCTGTCGACCGTACTGCCGGGCGGCGCGCGTCCCGAGGTGACCGTGGAAAGCGGCGTGGACTCGACAGGCATGTCGTCGGAAACCATCATCTTCACCGCCCGCTGGCAGGAGGACGGCCTGCCCCGCGAGCAGAAATTCGTGGCCCGGGTGGCCCCCACCGCCGAGGACGTCCCCGTCTTCCCCACCTATCGGCTCGACCACCAATTCGAGGTGATCCGCAAGGTCGCCGAACTCACCGACGTCCCCGTCCCCAACGTGCGCTGGCTCGAGCCCACGGGCGAAATCCTCGGCGCACCATTCTTTGTGATGGATTACGTCGACGGCGAGGTACCGCCCGACGTGATGCCCTACACGTTCGGGGGCAACTGGTTCGCCGACGCGCCGGCGCAGCAGCAGCGCGAACTGCAGGACGCGACCGTCGGCGTCCTGGCGAAGCTGCACTCGATCCCCAACCCCCAAAACACATTCGGGTTCCTCAACGCCGCCGCCGAAGGCGACACCGCGCTGCGCCGTCACGCGAACTGGGTCCGATCGTGGTACGACTTCGCGGTCCCCGACATCGGGCGCTCGCCGCTGCTGGAGCGCACTTTCGAGTGGCTGCAGGACAATTGGCCGGCCGAGGCGGCCGCCGCCGAACCGGTGCTGCTGTGGGGCGACGCCCGGGTGGGCAACGTGCTGTACCGCGACTTCCGGCCGGCGGCGGTGCTCGACTGGGAGATGGTGACGCTCGGGCCACGCGAGCTCGACGTCGCGTGGATGATCTACGCGCACATGGTCTTTCAGGAACTCGCCGGGCTCGCGACGCTGCCCGGCCTGCCCGACGTGATGCGCGAGGACGACGTCCGCGCCACCTACGAGCGGCTCACCGGCGTGGGGCTCGGCGACCTGCGCTGGTTCTACGTGTACTCGGGTGTCATGTGGGCGTGCGTGTTCATGCGCACCGGGGCGCGGCGGGTGCACTTCGGGGAAACGGAGAAACCCGAGGACGTCGAATCGCTGTTCTACCACGCCGGATTGATGCGGCGCCTGATCGGAGAGGGTTAGCCATGCTCGGACCGCTCGACGAATTCCCGGTACACCAGATCCCGCAGCCGATCGCCTGGCCGGGTTCCTCGGACCGCAACTTCTACGACCGCTCCTACTTCAACGCCCACGACCGCACGGGGAACATCTTTGTCGTCAGCGGCATCGGCTACTACCCCAACCTCGGGGTGAAGGACGCGTTCCTGCTCGTCCGGCGCGGGGACACCCAGACCGCCGTGCACCTCTCCGACGCCATCGATCAGGACCGGCTCAACCAGCGCGTCAACGGCTACCGGGTCGAGGTCCTCGAGCCGCTGCGCAAGCTGCGCCTCGTCCTCGACGAAACCGAGGGCATCGCAGCCGATCTCACCTGGGAGGGCCTCTTCGACGTCGTGCAGGAACAGCCGCACCTGATGCGGTCCGGCAACCGGGTGACGCTGGACGCCCAGCGGTTCGCCCAGCTGGGCAGCTGGAGCGGGCGCATCGCCGTCGACGGCGAGGAGATCGCCGTCGACCCCGCCACCTGGCTCGGCTCCCGCGACCGGTCCTGGGGTATCCGTCCGATCGGCGAGCCCGAGCCCGCGGGCCGGCCCGCCGACCCTCCGTTCGAGGGCATGTGGTGGCTCTACGTGCCGATGGCGTTCGAGGAGTTCGCCATCGTGCTCATCATCCAGGAAGCGCCCGACGGCTTCCGCTCCCTCAATGACTGCACCCGCATCTGGCGCGACGGCCGCGTGGAGCAGCTGGGCTGGCCGCGCGTCAAGATCCACTACCGCTCCGGCACCCGGATCCCGACCGGCGCCACGATCGACGCGACCGCCCCTGACGGCACTCCGGTCCACTTCGACGTGGAGTCCAAGCTGCCGGTGCCCATTCACGTCGGCGGCGGCTACGGCGGCGATTCGGATTGGCTGCACGGCATGTGGAAGGGCGAGAAGTTCGTGGAGCGGCTCACCTACGACATGACCGATCCCGCGATCGTCGCCCGGTCCGGCTTCGGCGTGATCGACCACGTCGGGCGTGCGGTGTGCCGCGACGGCGACCGCGAACCGGTCGAGGGCTGGGGGCTCTACGAGCACGGCGCGCTGGGCCGCCACGACCCGTCGGGCTTCACGGACTGGCTGACGGTCGCGCCATAACCGCCACGCCGAGCGTCGACTTGTTGCGGACGTTTGGGCGTTCTGGGCGCAACAACTCGACGTTGGGCGCGGTTCTGTAGGGCGAGGGGGTTTGAGCGGCGCGTCCGCTAACGCAGTTCGTCGACGATGGCGGCCAGCGTCCGCGGGGCGATGGGCGCCGGCTGGTAGAGGAAGACGGTGTCGGACACCCCCGCGACGCGATCGCGGATGTGCGCGGCGATCTCCTTCGGCGCGCCGCAGGCCGCGATGGTGTTCAGGAGGTCGTCGTCGATCAGGCCGGCCATCTCCTCCCAGCGGCCCTGCTTGGACATCGCGTTCAGCTCGGGCTGCAGCTCCTCCCGGCCGTGCGCGGCCAGGACCGGCCGGTAGGCCGGCGTCGACCCGTAGAAGGCCAGCAGCCGCCGCGTCGCCGCGTGATCGTCACCGGCCGACACGATGATCTCCGGGATGACGGCGAACCCGTCCGCGTCGCGCCCGCTCGCCCGCAGACCCTCGCGGACCGCGGGCATCGTGTGTTCGCGCAGGAACCGCCGGGAGCTGAACGGCATCACCAGCAGGCCGTCGGCGTGGCCGGCGGCGGCGCGGGTCAGCCGGGGTCCGAGCGCGCCGATGTAGATCGGCGGCGGCCCGTACGGGTTGGGGCCGGGGCTGAAGGTCGGCGTCATCAGGGTGTGCCGGTAGAAGTCGCCCCGAAAGTCCAGGCGGCAGCCGGTGTTCCACGCGTCGAAGATCGCGCGCAGGGCCGCGATCAGCTCGGTCATTCGCTCCACCGGGCGGTCGAACTGGGCCCCGAACCGCTTTTCGATCTGCGCGCGCACCTGGGTGCCCAGCCCGAGGAAGAACCGGCCGCCGCTGAGCAACTGGTGGTCGTTGGCCTGATGCGCCAGGTGGATCGGATTGCGCGGGAAGGCGATGGCTACGTTGGTCATCAGGTCCAGCCCGCCGACCGAGGCGGCCAGAGTGAGCGGAGCGAACACGTCGTGCGGACCCTCGAACGTCGCGACCCCGGCGACGCCGGCGTCGCGCAATTCCCGTGCGCGCTCGGCGGCGTCGACGAGCCCGTGCAACGCGGTGTAGACCCTCACAGCACCCGCCTATCGGACCGGCAATCGACAAAGCATCGTACGAAACGCGGGGTATGCGGTTGACTGGGCACGTGACAACCCGGCCCCGGATCGTCGACGTTGTCGTGGTCGGCGCCGGCTTTGCCGGGTTGGCTGCGGCGCGTGAGCTGACGCGACAGGGCCACGACGTGCTGGTTTTCGAGGGCCGCGACCGGGTGGGCGGGCGTTCGTTCACCGGCAGCGTGGCCGGATTGCCGGCCGATCTGGGCGGCACCTTCGTCGGCCCCACCCAGGACGCGGTGCTCGCGCTGGCGGCCGAACTCGACGTTCCGACCGTCCCCACCCACCACGACGGCAAGAACCTCATCCACTGGCGGGGCTGGCAGCGCTCGTACCGCGGCACCATCCCGAGGCTCTCGCTGACCGGCCTGCTGGACATTGCCCGGTTGCGGTGGCAGTTCGACCGGATCGCCCGCAGCGTGCCGCTCGCGGCGCCCTGGGACGCGCGCCGGGCGCGCGAGCTCGACGGCCTGTCGCTGGGCGACTGGTTGCGGTCGGTCCGCGCTTCCGCCTCCTCCCGCGACCTGCTGGCCATCGTGGCGCGGGTGACGTGGGGCTGCGAACCGCAGGACGTCTCGATGCTGCACGCCGCCCGCTACACCCACGCGGCGGGCGGCCTGGACCGCCTGCTCGACGTCGAGAACGGCGCCCAGCAGGACCGGTTCCCCGGCGGCACCCAGCAGATCGCCGAGGCGATGGCCGCCGAGTTGGGCCCGCGCGTCGTGCTGGGCGCTCCCGTCCGCCGCATCGAGCGACACGGCGCGGGCGTCACGGTGGTCACCGACGCGGGCGAGGCCGAGGCGGGGTTCGTCGTCGTCGCCGTGCCGCCCGAGCATCGCTCCTCGATCGAATTCGCTCCCCCGCTGCCGGGCGAGTACCAGCAACTGGCCGCGAACTGGCCGCAGGGGCGGCTGAGCAAGGCCTACGCGGCCTACGAGACGCCCTTCTGGCGCCACAACGGGTTCTCCGGGCAGGCCCTGTCCGACCGGGGCCCGGTGTTCATCACGTTCGACGTCAGCCCGCACGCCGACGGGCCCGGCGTGCTGATGGGCTTCGTCGACGCCCGCGCGTTCGACGGCCTGTCCGCGCAGCGGCGCCGCGAGGACACCCTGCGCTGCTTCGCCTCGCTGTTCGGCGACGAGGCGCTCACGCCGCTCGACTACGTCGACCACTGTTGGGGCGCAGAGCAATTCGCGCCGGGCGGCCCGACGGCTGCGGTGCCGCCGGGCTCGTGGACGCGATTCGGGCGCTGGTTGCGCGAGCCCGTCGGGCCGATCCACTGGGCCGGCACCGAGACCGCCGACGAATGGACGGGATTCCTGGACGGCGCCGTCCGCTCCGGACAGCGGGCGGCCGCCGACGTCGCCGCCCTGCTGTGAATTCGACTACGCGCTGATCGTCACGCCACGCGATGGGTCGCCGACTCGGCGAGCGCGCGCAGGTGGCGACTCACCTCCCGCGGCTGTTCGAGCATGGAGCAGTGCCCGCCGGGCAGCTCGATCAGCCCGATGACGTTCGGTGCGGTGCGGGCGATCCGGCGGGACTGGCTGATCGGGGTGAGCCGGTCGTGTTCGCTGCCGATGACCAGCGTGGGCACCGTCAGACCGTCGAGGTCGAGATGCCGCGAGCCCAGCGCCTCGACGAGCATCTTCGCGCAACCCCCGCGCCCCGCCGCCGAGGTCGCCACGAACAGCTCGTGGATGAGCCGGGCCGCACCGGGATCGGCGTCCCTGCCCACCGCGAGCATCGCGACCAGGTACCGGCTGGGGATCCGAGCCACAGCCGGTAGCGGGAATCCGCCGAAGGTGGAAACCAGGCCGCGCGCGGCGATGACGCGGGCCGGCGAGAGCCCCCGTGGCACCGCGAACAGCTTGACCTCGCGGAGCAGATCGCCGGTGGTGGTGTTGATCAGCGCGACCGCGTCGGCGCGGCGGCGGACCTTGTGCCGGTAGCGCGCCGACCAGGCGGCGATCGTGATGCCGCCCATGGAATGCCCCGCCAGCACCGCGCGCTCGTGGGGCGCCAGGGTGGCGTCGAGCACCGAATCGAGGTCGGAGGCAAGCGATTTCAGGCTGTAGCCGCCGCGGCGCGGCACCCCGCTGCGCCCGTGGCCGCGATGGTCGAAGGCGATCACCCGGTATTCGTCGGCCAGGTCGGCGATCTGGTACGCCCACGCCCTCATCGCGCAGGTGATGCCGTGGCTCAGCACGATGGGATAGCCGTCGGACGGCCCGAACACCTGGGCGTGCAACGGGGTTCCGTCGGCGGCGCGGACGGTGAGGGTTCGGCCCGGCGGCAGGGCGGCGGCCGTGGGGCCGACCGTTCGAGTCGATCGTCGGGCACTCATCGCCGCTCCCCCTTCGACCACAGCTCCGTCGCTGCCATCCGGTTGCCCTGATCCTAGCGTGAGACACCCTCGGAAACGGGCGATTCCGGCAGGCACACGCCGCCGGGCGGAACTTGTGAGACGCTTCCCCCGTGTCCCCGATGCCCCGTCGGAGATTCCTCGCCGCGGCGACGAGCGCGGTCGGCGGCGGGCTGGCGGCCGCCTGCTCACCGGGGCGCCCCGCCCCGCCGGACACCAAGTCGGTGCTGGTGGTGGGCGCGGGAATGGCGGGCCTGTCCGCGGCGCGCAGCCTGGCCGACGCGGGATGGCCGGTCCGCGTGATCGAGGCCCGCGACCGCATCGGCGGCAGGGTCCACACCGACCGCGGCTGGGGCGTGCCGCTGGAGATGGGCGCCTCGTGGATCCACGGCACCACGGACAACCCGCTGGTGGAGCTGGCGCGAAAAGCGCGCGCCCAACTCGCCACGACCGACTACTACGGGTGGGCCGAGCTCGCCGTCGATCCCCGTCTGCCACCGCTGGATTACGACCGCACGTCGTGGCGCCACTTCGTCGAGCGGGCCCGCGACCAGGTCGACGGCGGCAGCCTCGGCTCCGCCGTCGCGGCCGCGGCCGACGGCGACCAGCTTTCCGGCGCCGAGCGCGCGCAGCTCGGCTTCTACCTCACCACCGAGATCGAGGACGATTACGCCGCCGGCGCAGACCAGTTGTCCGCCTTGACATTCGACGCGGGCACCTACACCGGCGGCGACCAGGACGTGATCACCAGCGGCTACGACGCCCTGCCGAAACTCCTCGCCGAGGGACTGCCGATCGTGCTGAACTCGCCGGTGAACGCCGTGGTGCGCCGCGAGGAGTCGGTCGTGGTGCGGGCTGGAAACCGGTCCTTCGAGGGGCCCGCCGCGATCGTCACCGTTCCCCTGGGGGTGCTGAAATCCGGCGCGATCGCCTTCGACCCGCCGCTGCCCGACGGGCACGCTCACGCGGTCGACGCCCTGGGGTTCGGCGTGCTGTCGAAAAGCTACTTCCGCCTCGACAAGCGAACGTGGAACGCGGACAACGCTTTCTACCTGTACCTGAGCTCCGAGCCGGGGCTGTGGTCGCAGTGGTTCAGCCTGCCGAGCGCCGCGGGCCCGATCGTGCTCGCCTTCAACCCGGGTGACCGCGGCCGGTCGGTGGAATCGGCGCCCCCGGCCGAGTTGATGGCGGGCGCGCTGCCCGTCATTCGCCGGCTTTTCGGCGACGGTGTCTCCCCGGTCGAGGTCCGCACGTCGCGGTGGACCGTGGACCCGTACGCGCGGGGCTCCTACTCGTTTCACGCGCCCGGATCCGGGCTCGACGACCGGCGCCGCCTTGCCGAGCCGATCGGCGACCGCCTCTACCTGGCGGGCGAGGCCGTCGGCGCCGACAACCCCGCCTCGGTGACCGGCGCCGTCCTGTCCGGCCGGCACGCCGCCGGCCAGTTGATGCGGCGGCTGGGCCGCTGAGGCTAGCGTTCCAGCGCCCGCGCGCAGGCCTTCACGATCGCGTCGAAACTCGAGCACAGCAGGCGGTAGCTGACCGCCTCCAGCAGCCTTCCCCCGGCCCAGACGGGATGGGTGTAATTGCTCAGCCAGTCGACGTGCGTCCCACCGTCCACGGCCGTGAAGGTCAGCGTGCCGCCCTCGTGGTCGAACGGGGGGAACGATCCGACGATCAGATAGGTGTAGCGGCGCGGCCGGTCGTAGGCCGTGATCACTTCCCGAAACCAGGTTCCGACACCGAGGACCTGCCGCACGGCACCCGCGCCCGGGCCCGGGGCGTCCCTGGTGTAACGCGCCCGCAGGACGAGGGGGGCCGCGGCCAGGTTGACCGGATCGGCAAGCCAGTCGAAGACGCTTTCCACGGGCGCGGCAATCGTCCACTCCAAATGGATTTCGACCATAGGGGCTCCTGACCGAGGTGTCGGGGGTCTTCCTACCGCCATGCTAGGTGCGCTGAGGTTCCTCCTGTCGCGCAAGGCCCCTGACGAAGCGGCGACGCGCGCGGACGACGCCTTCGATGTGGCGCAGCGCCTCGGGCACCGAATCCACCAGTGGCAGGCCGTGATCGGGAAGCACCTGCACCAGCCGGCGAAGCGCGGGGCCGCCGACGACGCGGCAATGCACCCCGTTCAGCCGGTGTTCGTCGTGGAGTTGTTGCAGCGCAGCCAAACCCGCACTGCTCATGAAGTCCAGGTGAGTGAGGTCGAGGATCAGCGGCGCCTTGAGGCGCGCGAAGCGGCGGATCTCCCGAGTCAGGAGGTGGGCATTGGACGCGTCGATCTCACCGTCGACGCGCAGGACGGTGGCGACGGTGCGCGCGTGCACGTGCAATCGCGATCCGGCGCAATCGATCTGGTAGCGACTTCGGGGCTGGCCGCGCAGCGCGGCCGTGCACAGTTCGGGTGGGGCAGTCATGGGCGTACGCCCTTCGCAAGTTGGGAAAAGAGGTCGAGCGACAACGGTGTCCTGCAGAGAGGTGTCCTGGAGGCGCCCGATAGAAAACGGCAGCTGGGGACTCAACCTGCTATGAGCCTACGGCACGGCGACCGCGGGGCGTGCTCGAGAACCGCCGCGACCGACGTCGGCTATGTCACGTGTGATGTGAGTCCTAGCAGGCGTTTTGCCGCCGGCGTGCGCCTATCGGCCCCGGTAGACGGCCGATCCGTGAGTTCCCCGCGCTCCGTGAGGAAGCGCGGAAACCAAACCGTAACGCTTCGAACATGTTCGAAAACGCACCGCGTCACTGCCGCAGCGTCGTGTGGGGGCTCTGCCCGTAGGTCTGTCGGTAGAGCACCGCGAACCGGCCGGTGTGCGCGAATCCGCAACGCTGGGCGATCTCGGTGACGGTGGCCGTGGACGGCGTGCCGGCGATCAGCTCCTGATGAGCGCGGTTGAGCCGGACCCGGCGCATGTATTCGGTCGGGGTGGTGTTGAGCTGGCGCCGGAAGAGGTACTGCACCGCCCTGGGGGTGAGATGCACCGCGGCAGCCACCTCGGTGATGCCGACGTCCCCGGTGGCGTGCTGGTGGATGAACGACACCGCGTCCTTGAGCGCGTCGGGCAGCGCGGACTCCGCGGCGACGTCCTGTTCCGTCAGCGTCGACGGGTAGCACTCGAACAGCGCGCCCGCCAGGAGCGGGGCCATTCCCGCGACGATCAGCGGCTGTTGGGCCGTGTCAGGGGAACCCAGCGCGGCGGTGACGTAGTCCAGCGCCCGATGCCACGCTCGCACGGCGGCGCGCGAACGCGGCCGCCAGCCGAGGAACTGCGCCGGCTGGGTCACGGGCGCGCCCCAGTCCGGAACGGCTTTGAGCAAAGCGTCGGGGGCGACGCTCACCACTTCGAACCGGGCGCCGTTGACGCGCAGGCCGCACGACATTCCGTGGGCGACCAGCACCGGGCAGTCCGCCGCGGGCACGGAACCGCTTGTGACGCTGAAGGATCCGGCACGCGGCTGGACCACCACGACCGTGTCACCGGCCGGAATCTCCACGGTCGCATGACCTTGGATCACCACCTCGTCGACCGTCACCGAAACCGTCTCGCAGCGCCGGTGGGTCATGGCGAGGCGGCCCGAGACACCGGTGAGCCGCCACCCGGGCGTGTAGGCGGCGGCGAGGAATTGGCTCGCGGTCTGCGCGTCGGCGGCGCGGAACTGGTCGTGACGAATCGTCGAAACGGCGCTCCCGTAACCGGGCTCGGGCGTGGGAGATTGGCCGGCGGGGCGGGCATCCGGCTGTACGGCGTCGAGGAGCCGTCCGCCCATACCGACGACCAAACCGGGCGCTGCGCTGTCGGTGATGATTGCCATAGTCGTCACGACCGGCCCGTGTCGAAGGCCGGACGCCTCACCATTGCATCACCGTGTCACCGTCGGCTGCAACTCTGCCGGCGCGGCCAGCTGCTGGTAGATGTTGAGCGCGTCGAGCGCGATGCGGTCCCAGCTGAACCGCGACATGGCCCGGCTCCGGCCGGCGGCCCCCATGCTCTCGCACTGAAAGCGCTGCGCCAGAAGAACCCTCAGTGCGGCGGCCAGTGCACCGGGCCGGTCGTTGGGCAGCACCAAACCGGTGACGTTGTCCACCACCGCGTCGCGCAGGACGCCCACCGCCACGGCCACCACCGTGACGCCGCTCGCCATGGCCTGCAACACCGCCGTCGCGCGCGGCGGGAGCCGGGGTGTGCACGCCACCACGTCGGCGGATCGAAGAAGCTTCGGCAGTTCGGCGTCGGAAGCCCTGCCGGCGAAGCGGACCCGCTCGGTGACCCCGAGGCTCGCGGAAAGGCGCCGCAACTCGGCCCGCGCCCCGTCGTGGCCACGATCGGCCGGGTCGGTTTCGGCGATCACCAGCTCCGCCCCCGGGATCCTGGCGATGGCCTCGATCGCGATGTCCAACCCGTTGCACGGCAACGGATTTGGCACCAAACACATGATGCGGTGCGCCTCGGACCGGTCCGCTGCGGGGCCTACCGGGGTGAAACGCTCCACGTCGACACCGCTCGTCAGCGCCGACGTCCGCGCGCGACTCCGGCGGAGCCGGGCCAGCGCGTCGACGTCTGCGGTGCACTCCCCCGTCACCCACGTCGCACCCTTCACCAGGAGGGGCTCGATGCGCCGGCGCACGCTGTCATGCGGGGTGCCGTCGGCGCCCGACGTGGCGGCGAGGCCGAGGAAGGTCTGCACGGTGGGGAGCCGCCGGCGCCGGGCGGCCAGTTGCGCGGCCAATCCGCCCAGCAGGCCGTGCGCGTGCACGACGTCGGGACGGTCCGACGACCACACGGCCTCGAGCGCGGCGGCCCAGTCTCCGACGTATGGCAGGACGTCGAGCGCCGACGCCCCGGCGCGGGGGCCGACCGCGATCGGTACCGTGCGGCAACCGGCGGCATCGGTGCGGGCACGCCCCCGCGACCCCTGCCTGGTGTAGGTGACGGGTTCGTGCCCGCGGGCGCCCAGCGCGGCAGAGAGTTGGGCGATGTGGTCACCGACGAAGTCGTCGCCTCCGACCATCGCGATCCTCACCGACCCACCCACTTCCTGCTCAACGGCGCAATGTCTGTCCCTTGAGGTCAGGGGCGTACCCGGCCTGCGGGCACCAAAACGTCGGCGATTCGTCTGCCGCGCTACGTTTCGCATGCCGGACAGTCCGCCGGCCTAGCCGACGACCTCCATGAGCAGAAGCGCCCCGGCTGCGGCCCCCTCAGCGGCCCCCTCCACCGACCGGAACGAGGTGCAGGTGACCCGGATCCGGGCCGGCCGGCCACGCCGATTGACCGCCTCCACCTCCACTACCCCGGTGCTGTCCGGGTCGACGAAGGCATTGCCGATCAGGGGGCGGACGCCGTCCAGCGGTAATCCGATGTCCAGGGCCGTCAGCCTCGAACCCGAGGCCTCGTCGGCGCGCAGGCCCCACAGCTCCTCGCAGCCGCGGTTCCACAGGATCACGTTCATCTCGCGATCGACGACGACCATGCCCAGCCGGACGGAGTCGATCAGCGAGTCCAGGAAGTTCTTCGCCTCGTCCAGCTCCACGGTGCGTTCGCGCAGCATGTCGTTGATGGTGTGCAGCTCGTCGTTGGTGGACTGCAGCTCCTCGTTCATCGTCTCGAGCTCTTCGTTGGTGGACTGCAGCTCCTCGTTCGTCGTCTCGAGTTCCTCGACGGTGGACTGCAGCTCCTCGTTGGTGGTCTCGAGCTCCTCGTTGGTGGACTGCAACTCCTCGTAGGCGGCCTCGAGCTGGCGGTTGGTGTGCACCACCTTGTCGAGCAGGGCACGCGTCGCGGTGACGTCGAAGAACACGACCGAGACGCCGAGCAGTCCGTTCTCCGCGTCGACGAGCGGATTGACGTGGATCTCGAACCACACCGTCTCGGCGCCCGGCCGTTGCCACTTGACGTCCTGAATCCGCGCCGAGCGCCGCTCCACCTTCGCCTGTTCCAGGTAGGCGCGCAGCTCCACCGGGCGGTAGGAGACCTCCAGGTCACGCAGAAGGCGGCCGATGTCGCGGGCCGACAGGCCGAAGACGCTCTCCGCCTGCTGGTTGATCATGGCGACGGTGTCCTCGCCGGTGACCACGATCTGCGCGACGGGGCTGGCCCGGAAGGCCAGATCGCGTACCGTCGCCAGAATTGGCACCTCGGTCTGGCGCTCGTAGAACGGGCCCGACGGGTCGTAGCGGTCCACGCCGCTGTGCGTGCCGAGCGCCTTGCGGAAGATCCGGTGCTTGAGGTTCAGCGGGGTGAACCGGTCCCCGTGGCTGAGCAGCATCTCGGCGTGGCCCAGGAACAGGGTGCCCTGCGGGGCGAGGGCAAAGTGCAGGCGGCTCAACACGTTTCGTTGCGTCTCGGCGTTGAGGTACATCAGCGTGTTGCGGCACACCAGCAGGTCGACACGCGAGATCGGCGCGTCCTTCACCAGGTCGTTGCGGCCGAAGATGACGGCTCGGCGCAGATCTTTGTGAAAGACGTAGCGGCCGTTGACCTGTTCGAAATAGCGGGCGAGCAGGTCCGTGGGCACCGATTCGATGGCCTTGGCATCGTAGGACGCGGTCCTCGCCTCGGCGAGTGCGTTCTCGTCGACGTCGGTGGCGTAGATCTTGACCCGCTGCCGGAACGCCTCGGGTCCGAGCGTCTCGGCGAGCAACATCGCCAGGGTGAACGCCTCCTGCCCCGAGGCACATCCGGCGCTCCAGACGCGGATCGGGTCGTGGGGGCCGCGCTCGGCCAGCATCCGCGGAATGACCTCGTCGCCGATGTACGCCCAGGCCTCCGGGTCGCGGAAGAACGACGTGACGTTGATCAGGATGGTGTTGAACAGCGCCGTGAATTCGTCGGAACTGGCCTGCAGGAAGTCGAGATACTCCTCGAACGAGGTGTAGCCGGACTGGTCCATGCGGTGCCGGACGCGCCGCATGAGCGAGGTCCGCTTGTACCCGGTGAAGTCGAAGCCACGGGAATCCCGCATGTAGCGCAACAAGGCCTCGAAAGCCTCGTCAGTCGTCGCGTCCATGCAAGTCCCGTCCGATGAAGAGCCGAAGGACTTGAACCTTACTCGCGGGGCTAGAGCTGGTTCTCCCGGCCGACCACGGCCCAGACCGTCTTGCCCGACGACGTCGGGGTGCTGCCCCACGAGCGGCAGAGAGCCGCGACGATCGCCAGCCCCGAGACGATCTCGGCCCCGCGGTGGCCGTCCTCGTGCCGGCCCGGCAGTTCGGGGCTGCCGTCCTCGACGGCGACGGTGACGGCGCCGCGATGATTCTCGATGAGGAGCACCGGCGCGGTGTGCGTGTGGTCAAGGACGTTCTCGATGAAGACGGTGGCGACCGTGGCGGCGCCCGGGATCAGCTCGGCGGCGTTCCACGTGGTGAGCCAGTCGGTGATCTGCCCGCGGGCGGCCGCGAGGCTGGCCCGCGAGCGAGGGAGCGCGGCGCGCGCCCGCCGGCGCAGCTGCGACGTCGTGCCGCGCGCGGCTTCGAGCGCGAGCTCACGGGTGGGATGCACCGGCACGTAGCGGGCGATCCCACTTCCGCTGATGGCCCGCCGCACCTGCGGCGCGCCGGAGACGAGCATGATCGGCACGTCGGGCCAGACGCTCACGTGCCAGCGCGCGCTGGTGAACGCGGTCCAGGCCGAGGAGGACGGCGCCGACAGGCGGTTGACATCGACGATCACCGCGCGCGGCTCGTCGAGCGCGGCCTTGATGACGGTGTCCCGCACGCCGCGGTACGTCGAGCTGTCCAGCACGCCGTCGGTCACCAGCACCGTGGCGTCGGGCTCCGTCTCGACCTCGATGCGGACGGCCGGCTGCGCCTCATTCATCGCCGCCGCCCTCCCGAGGCTTACCGGTGGACAACCGGTCGCTGAGCACCGCGAGGGCCCGTTCGGTCTCCCGAGCCATCGCCGAATACCGGCCGGACATCATGCCCGCCTCGGTCCTGTCTGCCAACTCCCTTGCCAGCCGCGCCTTTTCGTGCAGGCTGCGCAATGCGATCCACAGCGCGCCTTCGACCTCGTGGTCGCGGGCGGCCAGCAGGGCCTCCGCCGTCCAGGCGTGGCCCACCTGACAGCGGAAGTTCCCCTCGGTGAGGGAAACCAGCGATCCGTTGCAATCGGGACACGTGTACCCGGACGGCGGGCCGAGCTTTTCGCTGTCGAAGTTGGTCGAGAACCGCGACATCATGGCGATGCGGTTCTCAATCTCCATCGCCGCGTCGGGTTCCATGGCGGGATCCTCTATCTCTTGCTGCGACAGCTCTTTGAGCACGGCGCCGATGTCGGTCGCCGCCGCCTGCCGGTCCACCACGCCGGCTTCGAGCGCATTGACCGGCATCGCGGGAAACAGGGCGTCGTCGGGCGATTGGACGATGGTGGTGCCGCCGCGCCTTCGGATCGCCGCCAGGCCCCGGACGCCGTCGTCGAGCATGCCGGAGAGCAGCACGCCGATCGCGCGGGCGCCGTAGGTCAGCGCCACCGAGCGGAACAGGGCGTTGATGGCCGGCCGGTGGCCGTTCTCTGTGGGTCCCCGCGACAGGACCAGGCGATCGTCAGCGACGAGCAGGTGGTGATCCGGGACGCTGACGTAGATGTGCCCCGGCTCCAGCGGTGTGCCGTCCTCGGCGGGCACGGCGGGCAGCGGTCCGTTCCGGTCGACGATGCGGGCCAGGATGCTCGGCGCGCCGGGCGGCACGTGCAGCACCATCAGATAGGCGTACGGGAGGTCGGCCGACAGGCCGGCGGCCAGCGTCGAGAGCGCTTCGACACCCCCGGCCGAGGCGCCGATCGCCACCACCCCGAGCAAACGGTCAGGTTCGTTGGTCGCCTCGATCACCACCTCCGACTACCCCCCCAAATCCTAGGTAAGCGGCGCGACGCTGTATAGGTGCGCTTTTTCCGGGACGCGCGGGTGTTTTGTTGCTCCCGGCGCGGGCATCCTGCCCTTGTGTCTCACTCGCGCACAGGAGGTCGATAATGCCGAATTCGTCGATCAAGAACGAGAAGCTATATCGGGACCTGCGCAAGCAGGGTGACTCCAAGGAAAAGGCGGCGCGGATTTCGAATGCCGCCGCTGCGCGGGGTAAGTCGTCGGTCGCGCGCAAGGGCGGCAAGGCCGGCTCGTACGCCGACTGGACGGTGCCCCAGCTGAGGAAACGAGCCAAAGAGCTTGGCATGTCCGGGTATTCGAGCCTGACCAAGGACAAGCTGGTCGCCAAGCTGCGCAACCACTGAGCCTCAAGTAGTGAGGCCGAGGCGGTCGGCCAGCACCAGAAAGGCCACCGCGTAGTCGTTGTCCGCGGTCCGCTCCCGGATAGCGGGCCAATCCAGCCGTTCGCGCACCGCCCGCACGCCGGGCAGTAGCTTGGCGAAATCGCAGTAGTGCTCGCCCAGCGCACGTAACCGCTGGATCACCACCACCGTCGGGGGTAAGACGGGCATCGAAATGGCAAGCACATCAAGTCGTTCTGCACAGTCCAGGGTCTCCGGTTCGACCCGCTCGCCGTTGACGCGGTACAGCACGTCGACCACCCCGCCGTCGGCGTGGGCCTTGAACAGCCAGTCCTCCGGCGGGTGTTCGACGGCGAATCCCGCGGCGCCCAACGTCGCCACCGCCATGTCGACGTCTGATTCGGCCACCACGAGGTCGACGTCGTGGCTCGGTTCCGGCGCGCCGTAGGCCCACAGCGCGTACCCGCCCGCCAGGGCGAAGGGCGGTCCCTTCTCCTTGAGCGCCGAGGCCGCGCAGCGCAATGCCGCGCGCAGCTGGGCGCACGAGGGCGTATTCGCCGCCGTCTCACCGGGTGTCACCGTCTGAATCATCGTGCGGGAGTGATACCCGCGGACTCCGGTGGGCAACCTGGCCGGATCGCCCGGCACCTTGGGAGTCTGTTGGTCGCCTGTTTAGGGGTCGGCCCGAGTGGGGAAGTCTTTCGGTTATGTCAGCCCCTGTCTTCCGCTCCTATGACGGGGCTGCCGTGGTGATTCCGGCCCACCACGCGGCCGCGCAGCTGCCGGCCTGCCTGCGCGCGGTGCTCACCGCGGCGCTGTGTGTGCCGGTCCCCGTCGTCATCGTCGTGGTCCTCGACGGAAGCGACGACCGCAGCGCCCAACTGGCCGGTGAATACGGCCAGGACGTGCACTTCATCGGGGTCGACGTCGGTAATGCGGGCACCGCCCGCGCGGTCGGGTTCGGTTACGCCCGCTCGCTGCTCGGCGACGGTGCCCAGTGCTGGTACGCCACCATCGACGCCGGTAGGCGCGTGCACCCGGGCTGGTTGGTCCGGCAACTGGAGTTCGGCGCGGACATGGTCTGGGAGGACCGCCTGCCCGGCGTCGACATGGGATTCAGCGCCCACGCCTACTGGCGTGTCGGGGGCTTCCGCACGCTAGGCTCCGGTGCGGATTCCGACCTGTTCACGCGGTTCGAGACGGCCGGCTACGCCGTCCGCCGCAACTCAGACCTTCCTGCCATCACATCGGCGCGAACCCCGGCTCGGGCGCCATACGGGTTCGCTCACCGCCTCGGGTCACCGGGGAGATCGGTGGCGGGTGACTGCGCGTGACGGCGGGGGTTGTCAAGCACTGGCTGGAGTCGGGGCGGCTCGAGATGCCACTTCCCGCGTCGGGTCGCACCTTTGAACGGTGGCAGCGCCTGGCGCAGCTGGCCGAGGACGACATCGTGGCCGCCCGCATCGCCGAGTCGCACGTCGACGCCGTCGCGATCCTCGACGAACTGGGCGGCAAGCCGCCCGACCCGGATCAGCTCTGGGGCGTGTGGGGAGCCGAGTCACCCGACGCGGTGGTGACGGCCGCCAACGTCAACGGCGGCCTCTTCACGCTGAGTGGAAGCAAGGTGTGGTGCGCGGGGGCCGGGTTCTGCACTCACGCGCTGGTGACCGCCCGCCTCGACGACGGGCGACGCGGCCTGTTCGCGGTGACGGTCAGCGAGCCCGCCGTCAAGGCGCTGCCCAGCACGTGGTGGAACGCGGGCATGGCCGGCAGCGACACCCGGTCGGTGCTGTTCACCAACGCCCAGGCGGTCGCCGTCGGCGACCCCGGCGACTACGAGGACCGGCCCGGGTACTGGCACGGGGCCATCGGTGTCGCCGCCTGCTGGCTGGGCGGCGCCCGCCGGGTCGCCGAACCGCTCTACCGCAGCGCCGACAGCAAGTCCGCGGACGCCTACACGCTGGCTCACCTGGGCGCCGTGGACGCCGCGCTGGCCGCCGGCGACGCCATGCTGGCCACCGCGGCGGCGCACATCGACTGCGACCCGTTCGACCGCTCCGGAAGCGCCCAGTTGCTGGCCCGCCGCGCCCGCACGGTCGTCGAGCACGCCGCCGACGAGGCGATCACCCGCACCGGCCGCGCGCTGGGCCCCGGGCCGCTGTGCCAGGACGGCCGGCACGCCCAGCGGGTGGCCGATCTAACGATCTACATCCGCCAGAGCCACGCCGAGCGCGACCTCGCCGAGCTCGGCCGGCTGGCCGGGCGGCCGCACTGAGCCCCATGCGAGTGGCGACGTTCAACATCCTGCACGGCCGCACGGTGGGTGACGGGGTGGATCCGGCGCGCCTGAGCGCCTGCGTGCGCCACCTGAATCCCGACGTGCTCGGGCTGCAGGAGGTCGACTGCGACCAGCCGCGATCGGAGATGGCGGACCTGACGGCGGTCGCGGCCGAGGCGATGGGCGCCGTAGCGCACCGGTTCGTCGCCGCGATCTCCGGCACCCCGGGGGCGACGTGGATGGCGGCCACCGGCCGCGAACAGCCCGGCACGGCGGCCTATGGGATCGCGCTGTTGTCCCGGTATCCGGTGACCAGCTGGCAGGTGGTGCGGTTGCCCCGCATCCCGATGCGGTTTCCGATGTACCTGCCCGGACCGAACCGCGTGATGATCGTCGACGAGGAACCGCGCGCGGCGGTGATCGCGCGGCTGCGGACCCCGCTCGGCCCGCTGACGGTGGCCAACACGCACCTGTCCTTCGTGCCCGGGTGGAACCGGCGTCAGCTGCGCCGGCTGGTCCGCGACCTGCGCGGGTTTCCCGGGCCGCGACTGCTGGCCGGGGACCTGAACATGACACCGGCCGCCGTGCGTCGCTGGTCGGGCATGCGACCGCTCGCGGCGGCCGCGACGTTTCCCGCGGAAACCCCGGACCGCCAGCTCGACCACATCCTGACCGACGACCGCCGGCTGCGCGGCAGCACCGTGGAGGCGAAAGCGATGCCGATCTCGGATCACCGGCCGCTGGCGGTCGACCTCGAGCGGCGGTGAGCGGCTACCCGGAGCCCGACTCGGCCGCCAGCCGCTCGCGCACTCGGTCGATGTCGTCCAGAGACGGCATCTCGTGGGTGAGGCGGGTGATCGCCACCGCGATGTCGGCGCGGACATCGACGGGGTGGGTCTCGCGGCGCTCGGGCGTCCGAACCGCGGCGGCGACCGTCGTCAGCTCGTCCTCCGACACGCGCCGCGGTAACAGCGCCAGCAGCGGCGCGTGACCCACGGCCGGCGCGCCGCTCGGGTAGCCCGCGCGCAGGAACGCGACGGCGCCGGCGAGCCAGCCGGCCGCCCCATTGCCCATGCCCACCCGTCTCACCTCCCCGGCCGAATCTACGTGTAATAGCCGGGCGTCGCAGTTCGAAACGTCGCGGTTCGAAACACCCCTCGGACGCGAGAAGGGTCCGGCCCTCGAGCGGACCGGACCCTCCTACGGCGTGGAGACTACTGATTTTCCTTCTGGCGCTCTTCGGCCGCCTTGGCACCGGCGCGGGCGGACTCCGCTTCGGCTTCCTTCTTGCCCGCGTCACGCTGCGCGTCGGCCTTGTCCTGCTGCGCCTGGCCTTCCTCGACCATGTCGTCGCGCCCGAGAATGGTGCCGCCGGCCTCCTTGACCTTGCCCTTGATGCCTTCGACGCCGCCCTTGACCGCTTCCTGCGGACCGCTCTTGTCGTCCCCCATGAGTCGCCTCCCTGTTGGTTATCGCGAGTTTGCGCTCGCCGGCCTGCGAATCAAGCCGATCCGGCCGGTCGCCGCGGTACGTTTCGCGCTTCTCCGTTGAAGCGCCGACGATTCCGGTGTGAACGGCGCTCGACCAATTTGTTTCGCAATCAAGGGCTTTCCCCCCGGGCGGGCGATCAAACACCCGGGGGAGGAATGCCAGGTGGCGTGGCTGATCGTCGGGTTCTTCCGATGCGCTGGTTTCGAAAGCGATTCGGCGGGTAGGGCTAGCCCCGCCATGGTTGAAGGGGGTTTCACGTGGGTGACGAACACATCGGCGAAGCAACCACTGTCGCCGTCGTCGGGGCGACCGGTTGTGCCGGGTCGCGCGTGGTGGCCAGGCTGAGGGCCCGCAACGTCGCGGTCGTCGAGGTCTCGCGCGACCATGGCGTCGATCTGCTCACCGGGCAGGGACTCCCGCGGGCGCTCGACGGAGTCGACGTGGTCGTCGACGTGTCGGATCCGGCGCCGGGCGACCGATGGTCGACGATCGCCGACGCACTGGCCACCGCCGCGCGCAACCTCGTCGGCGCATGCGCCGCGCGGGACGTCCGCCGCCTCGTGGTGGCCACGATCGCCGGAATCGAAGACCCGGCGTTCGACGGCATCCCGTATTACGAGGGCAAACGGGCCGCCCGGAACATCGCCCTCGACAGCCCGGTGCCGGCCACCGTCGTGAAGTCCACGCAGTGGTTCGAGTTCGCCACCAATCCCGCCGCGGTCGAGTTCGGCGAGGACGAGGTGATCGTCCAGGACTGGCTGATCCAGCCGATCGCCGCCGACACCGTCGCCGACGTCCTCGTCGAGGCCGCGCTCGGCCAGACGCACGCTCCGCGCACGATCACCGGTCCACATCCGGTCCGCCTGCCCGAACTGACGTCCCGGCTGCTCGAGCTGCAGGGCGACGGCCGTCCGGTCCGTCCGGTGCCCCCGCCGGTCGCGGCGCTCGCCGGTGGCGGGCTGCTGCCGTCGGATCGCGCCGTCGTCGTGGGTCCCGACGCCGACACCTGGCTGCACAGCCTGGCCCCCGCGGTTGACGCGAAACGCGGACGCGGCCGCCGCCCGGACTATTCCAGGACGTGACCGCGCGTCACGCTCCTCGGTCTGCAGGTAACGGTTTCGTCACGATCGAGATCACGATTCCTTAAGAAGCCCAGCACTTTTCTGAGATTCTCAGCGATCGCTTCACGTATTTGCTCCGATCCGTGGGCATATTGGCCGCTCGGCGCGATGGCCACGCCGTCTTCGCCGGTGTTCCCTCTCAGCGAACGGCCGCCACTTCGGCGCTTCCGCTACTTTGGATTTCGAGGATCGGGAGCCTCTGAAGTACGAATTCGGATCAATTCCAAAGGAAACACTGATCATGAAAATCAGCAGCAATGTCGCGCGTCGCCGGGTGGCCGGCATCGGTGCCGGCTGTCTGCTCGGGGGAATGACCTTGGGCCTCGTCGGTGCGCCGTCGGCGCTTGCCGCGCCCGACTGCAGCCCGGCCGGTGTGAACGCCACCGTCTCCTCCGTGCAGGGGGCGGCGCAGCAGTACCTCGACGCACACCCGGACGCCAACCAGGTGGTGACGGCGGCCTACGGGCAGCCGCGTCCGCAGGCCGAGTCGAACCTGCGCGGCTACTTCACCGCCCACCCGCAGGAGTACTACGACCTGCGCGGCATCCTGTCGCCGATCGGCGACACCGAACGGCAGTGCAACGTCAAGGCGCTGCCGTCGTACCTGGAGTCGGCCTACCAGGAGTTCATGGCCGGCTAGGCCGAAGCCGCAGACGACCCGCCACAAAGCTGTGGCGGGTCGTTTTGCGTCGGCGCGCGTGTAAACGGCTCGGGCGGCGGGTAATTGCTGAATCAGTCCAGACGATTCGCCAACAGAGGAGCACCGGATGCGGCTGCGTCGCAGCGATCTCGACAAGCCGGGGATCGCGCGCAAGCGTCGGGGAAAGGGGTTTGCCTACTACGCACCCGACGGCAGCCCGGTGTCCGACCCCGACACCCTGCAGCGCATCAAGGACCTGGTGATCCCGCCGGCCTGGAAGAACGTGTGGATTTCGCCGTACCCAAATGGTCACATCCAATCGGTGGGCGTCGACGCGGCCGGTCGCCGCCAGTACCTGTACCACACCGCGTGGCAGCAGGAGCGCGCCGAGGAGAAGTTCGACCGCGTGCTGGAACTGTCGACGCGGTTGCCGGCATGGCGCGCCGCGATCACCAAAGACCTGGCACGCCAGGGCCTGACCCGCAACCGGGTGCTCGCGGTGGCGCTGCGGCTGCTCGACCGCGGTTACTTCCGCGCCGGCGGCGAGCAGTATGCCGAGGAACACGAGTCATACGGCATGGCCACGCTGCTGTGCGAGCACGTGACGGTCAAGCAGCACGCGGTCGGGTTCGACTTCCCGGCCAAGCACGGGGTACGCCGCTGCGTGGAGATCGAGGACGACGAGGTGGTCCGTGCAGTGCGCGCGCTGATGCGCCGCCCCAACCGGACCGAACGGCTGCTGGTCTGCCGCACCTCATCGGGCTGGGTCGACCTACGCTCCGACGACCTCAACGCCCGGTTCAAGGAACTGGTCGGCGACGAGTTCACCGTCAAGGACCTGCGGACCTGGCACGGCACGGTGCTCGCCGCCACGGCGTTCGCCGACGCCGACCCCGCCGTCTCGCAGCGGGTCGCCAAACGGGTGACGTCGGCGGTGATGAAGGAGGTCGCCGCGGAACTGGGCAACACGCCGGCGGTGGCCCGCGGCTCGTACGTGGACCCGCGCGTCGTCACCGGCTACGAGCAGGGGCTGACCATCGCCGCGGCCGCCCGGCGCGCCGAACGCACCCGGCAGGCCGACGTCGCCCAGGAAATCATGGAGAAGGCCACCCGGGTGCTCATCCGGCGAGTGGCCAAGGGGCACAGCGCCTCCGGGTCCTCCGCTCTGGCGAAGACCGCCTGAGTCGATCAGCAAACTCACCGACCGCCTCCAGGCGGCAGGTCGGCCCGAGCGTGGCAAACAGCATGCGATCGCGGAAGCGTCGGCGCACGCGCACCCAAACCCACTGTCCCCGCGGCGAAGTGCCTGACGGCCAACGGCGTCCGCGGCGCTGACATAACACCTGCTGGCGCGGGCGCGCATCGGGCTCCGGCGTTCGTCCCACGTCCTTGACACTTCGCGACGCGGACAGCATCGCGCCGGTGGGCTCCCGCCAAGCGCGCGGCCATACTGGGCTGATGCCGTTGCCGCACAACGCGATCCGCTCGTGCGGCAAACCGGTGCGAATTGGGCGTGCGCCGACATTCGGCGAAGTGCCCCGTTTATGTAATGACCCATAGGGTATTTCGCCCGCCATGGTCGATCGAGGCACCCCCAGGAACGTTCTGGTGTGGCATGTCCACGGCTCGTGGACGCAGGCGTTCGTCGCCGGATCGCACTCCTACCTGATCCCGCTCGCACGCGGTGGCGGGGAGGACGGCATCGGCCTGGCCGGGCGGTCGTGGCCCGGCGCGCGTGAGGTACCGCTGGAGGCGTTGCGGCACGAGGACATCGACCTGGTGGTGCTGCAGCGCCCCCACGAGGCCGCGCTCTTCGCCCGCTGGTCGGGCCGGCGCGCCGGCGCCGACGTGCCGGCGGTGTACGTCGAGCACAACGCCCCCCGCCCGAGCCCGGCCGGCAGCCGGCATCCGCTCGCCGACCGCGCCGACATCCCCCTGGTGCACGTCACCGACTTCAACCGGTTGATGTGGGACAACGGGCGCGCGCCGACGCGGGTGATCGACCACGGCGTCGCCGACCCCGGCCCGCTGTACGGCGGGGACATCCCCCGGGCGGCCACGATGATCAACGAACCGGCGCGACGCGGGCGCGTCGTGGGCGCCGACCTGCTCGAACCGCTGTCGGCCTACTGCGGCATCGACGTGTGGGGCATCGGCACGGAGTCGCTGGGTTACGACGGGGGCGGGGTGACCGGCCGGGGTGACGTCGCGGCACCCGCGCTGTGGGAGCAGATCGCCCGCCGGCGCGTGTACCTGCACACCGCGCGCTGGACGTCGCTCGGTCTGTCGCTGATCGAGGCGATGTTCCTGGGGATGCCGGTGGTCGCCGTCGGCACGACGATGGCGCCGTTCGTCGTCCCCGCCGAGGCGGGCGTGGTCAGCGTCGACCCCGACACGCTGGGGCGCGCCCTGCGCGACTACCTGAACGACGGGGCGACCGCCGCGGCCGCCGGCAAGGCCGCGCGCGAATTCGCCACCGCGCGTTTCGGACTCGGGCGCCTCCTCGCCGATTGGGACCGGGTGTTCGAGGAGCTATGCCGATGAAGCACATGACGCAGATGATCGGGAAGGGGCCCGCATGAGGATCGCGATGATCTCCGAACACGCCAGCCCGCTGGCGCACCTGGGCGGGGTGGACGCGGGCGGCCAGAACGTCCACGTTGCCGAGTTGTCCTCCGCCCTGGCGCGACGCGGCCACGACGTGGTCGTGTACACCCGGCGCGACGACCCGCGGTTGCCCGTCTGCGTCGACACCGAGCACGGCTACTCCGTCGTGCACGTGCCCGCCGGGCCCGCGCGCGTGCTGCCCAAAGACGCACTGCTGCAGTACATGTACGCCTTCGGCCGCGTCCTCGACGCGCACTGGGTCGCCGAGCCGCCCGACGTGGCGCACGCGCACTTCTGGATGTCGGGCCTGGCGACCGGGCGCGCCGCCCGGTCACACCGGATCCCGACCGTGCAGACCTTCCACGCGCTCGGCGTCGTGAAGCGGACGCACCAGGGCCTCGACGACACCAGCCCGGACTCGCGCATCGGGCTCGAGGCCACGATCGCCCGCGAGGCCGATTGGGTCACGGCCACCAGCACGGACGAGGTCTTCGAGCTGGTCCGGATGGGCCGCGCCCGCTCCCGGACGTCGGTGGTGCCGTGCGGCGTGGACACCGACGCGTTCACCCCCGACGGCCCGGTGGCGCCCCGCGGTGAGCGGACGCGCATCGTGTCGGTCGGACGCCTGGTGCCGCGCAAGGGATTCGAGACGCTCATCCGCGCCCTGCCCCGCGTCCCCGAAGCCGAGCTGTTGATCGTCGGCGGCCCGCGCCGCGCGGCCCTGGCCCGCGACGGGGAGGCGCAGCACCTGCACGCGCTAGCCGCCGAGCTCGGCGTGTCGGATCGCGTGCGGCTGCTCGGCGGGATCACGCGCGCCGAGATGCCGGCGGTGCTGCGGTCGGCCGACGTGGTCGCGTGCACCCCGTGGTACGAGCCCTTCGGCATCGTGCCGCTCGAGGCGATGGCCTGCGGGGTCCCCGTCGTGGCGACGGCGGTCGGCGGCATCCGCGACACCGTCGTCGACGACGTGACGGGTCGCCTGGTGCCGCCGCGCGACGCGGCCGCCCTGGCCGACGCCCTCGCGCCGCTGCTCGGCGACCGCCGGCGGCGCGAGGCGATGGGCCGGGCGGGCCGGGAACGCGCCCACGGCCGCTACACCTGGGACCGCGTGGCCGCCGACACCGAACGCGCCTACGAGAGGGTGGCGCCGCTGCGTCGCGAGATGAGCACACCAAGCAAACGCTCCGGGTGACGTTGTGGCTCAGACGTTTCCCCGATGGGGGCTTTCCAGCAGGCGCAGCGAGCGTTCCACGGATGCGGGCAGCCGGCGACGGGCGCGCACCGCCGCGGGCAGCGCCGCCACCGCCTCGAGCAACGCCTTCGCGTGGGCGGCATCGCGCGCGGCGGCCCACGCCAGCGCGGCGGCAGCCCGGCCGCAGCGGTCCACGGGCCGCCGCAGGCACGCGCTGAGCAGTTCGTTGCGCAGCACCCGCGCCCGCTGCACGCTGCTCGGGGATCGCGTGACCGACGGCTGGTGGTATGCGACCAGCGCCCCGCAGAAGCACAGGTCCCACCCGTCGGCGGCCAGATCCCAGGCCAGCAGGCCCTCTTCGCCGCGGAAGTGCAGGATCGGGCTGAACCCGCCGACCGATTCGAACGCCGACTTGCGCACGATCGCCGAGCAGGACTGGAAGCCCAGGATCGACGGGCCGGGCAGGGCGGGATTGTGCCCGAGCGGGCTGTCGGCCAGTTCCGTGGCGAACGGGTCCTCGCGGCGCTGCGGCAGCATCACGGTGCGGGCGGCGAGCAGCGCCACGCTGGGATACCTTTCGAAGAAGTCTTCGGCCAGCGAGATTGCGCCCGGGTCCCACCACGAATCGTCGTCGCAGAACGCAACATACGCTGTGCCGCAACGCGCCACGCCGACGTTGCGGGCCACCGCGCCCTCGTTGCGGTCCAGCGCGACGACCTCCACCCGGCCGCCGGACGCGGCGGCGATGGCGGTCGCCGCCCGCACCGAGTCGTCACGGGAGTCGTTGTCCACCAAGACGATCGGGCACGGGGTCGACTCGATCAGTCGCCACAGCACGGAGCACAGCTCCTCCGAGCGGTCGCGGGTCGCGATGACGAAGGACGTCTTGGACTCGGTCGGCATGACCGGGGCTACTACCCCGCGTGCGGCGGGTGAAACGTTTCGCCCCGAGGGCAGCGGGTATCAGACGCCGGTGCGCTCACTGTCCCGCGTTCTGGTCACCGGCGGCGCCGGCTTCGTCGGGGCGCACCTGTGCGAGCGACTGCTCGACGCCGGGGTCGAGGTGGTCAGCGTCGACGACCTGTCGACCAGCGCCCCCGGCACGGCCGACCGCTTGACGCGCCGCCCCGGATACCGCCTGCTGCAACACGATATCTGCGATCCGTCAGTGGCCGACATGGTCGGCACCTCCTTCGACGCGGTGTTCCACCTGGCGTCGCCGGCCTCGCCGATCGACTACCACCGGATGCCGCTCGCGACGCTGCGCACGGGCTCGGCCGGCACCGAGACGGCGCTGCACATCGCCGAGCGCGCCGGCGCGAGGTTCGTCCTGGCGTCCACCAGCGAGGTCTACGGCGACCCCGAGGAGCACCCGCAGCGCGAAACATATTGGGGAAACGTTAATCCCATCGGGCCGCGCGCCGTGTACGACGAGGCCAAGCGGTACGCCGAAGCCCTGGCGTTCGCCTGCCACCGCCTCGGCCGGGCCGACCTGGGCGTCGCGCGCATCTTCAACACCTACGGCCCGGGCATGCGCTCCGACGACGGCCGCATGGTCCCGACGTTCTGCCGCCAGGCGCTGCGCGGCGAGCCGCTGACGGTGGCGGGCACCGGTCTGCAGACGCGCTCGCTGTGTTACGTCGACGACACGGTCGCGGGGCTTATGGCGTTGGCGTGCAGCGACTTCAGCGGACCGGTCAACATCGGCAACCCGGTCGAGCTGACCGTGCGGGCGGCCGCCGAGCTGATCCGGGACCTCGCCGGCAGCAACTCGACCATCGAGCTGATTCCGGCGGCCGTCGACGACCCGCAGCGCCGCTGCCCCGACATCTCGCTGGCCGCGCAACGGCTGGGCTGGGAGCCGCTGGTCGACTACCGCACGGGATTGAAGAGGACGGTGGAGTGGTTCCGCGCGACGGTCGGCGGCCCGGGTCCGGAGATCACCGCCGCTGCAGAGCGATTGGCGCAGTAGGGGGCGCGGTGCGAATTCTTGGAGTCAACGCGGTTTTCCACGACTCGGCGGCGGCATTGGTCGTCGACGGGGAGGTCGTCGCGGCCGCCGAGGAGGAACGGTTCTCGCGGCGCAAGCACGGCAAGCAGGCCGTGCCGTTCTCGACCTGGGAGATGCCCGTGGCCGCGATCCGCTGGTGCCTCGAGCACGCCGGTGTGGCCCCGGGTGAGGTCGACGCCATCGGCTACTCCTACGACCCCGCCCTGATGTACGAGGAGCCGCTCGACCCCGCGGGCCTCGACCGCGACTGGGAGTACCTGCGCACGCTGTATGCCGAGCGCGCGCCGCGCTTCCTGGCCTCGGCGGTGCCCGGCCTGAATCCCGGCGTGTTCCACCACGTCCGCCACCACGTCGCCCACGCCGCATCGACCGCGCTCGCCTCCCCGCATCCCGACACCGCGGTGCTCGTGGTCGACGGCCGCGGCGAGCGCACGTCGATGCTGGCCGGTGTCTACCGGGACCACAAACTCGACATCCTGGCGTCGCAGCCGCTGCCGCACTCGCTGGGGCTGCTCTACGAAAGCCTCACCGAGCATTTGGGTTTCGCGCGATCGAGCGACGAGTACAAGGTCATGGCGATGGCGTCCTACGGGCAGCCCCGGTTCGCCGAGCGCCTGCGAGAGCGCGTGTACGCCTGCGGCGACGGCGGTTTCCGCACCGACCCGATCGAGTGGGACGAGCTGGCCCCGGCCCGCCGGCCGCACGCGGGCGAGCTCGACCCCGTGCACGCCGATCTCGCGTGCACCGTGCAGCGGGTGGTCGAGGACGTGCTGCTCGACCTCGTCGGCTGGCTGCGCGAGCGCACCGACGGCGACGCGCTGTGCCTGGCCGGCGGCGTGGCGCTGAATTGCGTTGCCAACACGCGGATTCACGCGGAGTCGGGCTTCGACCGGGTGTGGGTGCAGCCGGCGGCCGGGGATTCCGGCACGGCGCTGGGCGCCGCGCTGAGCCTGGCCGCCTCGCTCGGCGAGCCCATCGCCCCGATGCCGTCGGCCCGGCTGGGGCGCGGCTGGTCCGACGACCAGATCGGGGCGGTGCTCGACGAGGCCGCCGTGGGTTACGAACGCCCGCAGGATCTTTCGCGCGCGGTGGGCGACGCGCTGGCCGACAACCAGCTGATCGGCTGGTTCCAGGGCCGCGCCGAGTTCGGGCCACGCGCCCTCGGCGGCCGCTCGCTGCTCGCCGATCCGCGCCACGCTGCCAACCTCGAGCGACTCAACGCCGTCAAGGGCCGCGAACAGTTCCGGCCCGTCGCCCCGATGGTGCTGGCCGAGCGGGCCGCCGAGATCTTCGCCCGCGGACCGCTGCCCAGCCCGTACATGCTGTTCGTCCACGACGTGGCCCCCGAGTGGCGCGACCGCATCCCCGCCGTCACCCACGTCGACGGCACCGCGCGGATTCAGACCGTCGACCGCGCCGCCGACCCGCGCCTGCACGCGACGATCAGCAGGTTCGCCGAGCGGACCGGGGTGCCGGTGGTCGTCAACACCAGCTTCAACACCGCCGGGCGGCCGATGGTGGACAGTCCGCGCGACGCCCTGGAGGTCTTCGGGGGCTCCCCCATCGACGTGCTGGCGCTCGGCTCCTACCTGGTGAGGCGGCGCCCGTGACACCCGACTACGCGATCGTGGTGCCCACCGTGGGCCGGGAATCGTTGCGGCGCTTGCTCACCGCGCTCGAGTGCGGCTCCGGCCCGACGCCGGCCGCGGTGGTGGTGGTCGACGACCGGCCGAACGCCGGCACCGCCCTGCCCATGGACCAGGACGCCGAGGGGGTGCGCGTGCTGCGCAGCGGCGGGCGCGGGCCCGCCGCCGCCCGCAACGTCGGCTGGCGGGCCACCACCGCCCGCTGGGTGTGCTTCCTCGACGACGACGTGGTGCCCGGGCCGCAGTGGAAGGCCGATGTGGCCACCGACCTGAAGGCCGCCGACGCGGTGGGCGCGGTGGGTTCGCAGGCCGTCGTCGAGGTGCCGGCGGAGGGCGCGCGCCGGCCCACCGACGACGAGCGCCGGACGCTGCGGCTGGCCGAGGCCCGCTGGATCACCGCCGACATGGCGTACCGGCGCGACACGCTGGTCGCGGTCGGGGGCTTCGACGAGCGATTCCCGCGCGCCTACCGGGAGGATTCCGACCTCGCGGTGCGGATCGTGTCGGCCGGCGGGGCGATCGAGCGCGGGAACCGCCGCAGCACCCACCCCGTCGCGGCGGCCACTTGGTGGTCGAGCGTCCGCGCGCAGGTCGGCAACCGCGACAACGCGTTGCTGCGCCGCAAGTACGGCCGGTCGTGGCGGGCGCTGGTCGGCGAGGGGCCCGGCAGGATGCCGGCGCACGCGGCCACCACCCTGGCCGGCGCCGGCGCCATCGCCGCGGCCGCGCTGCGCCGGCCCGCGCCGGCCCGCGCGGCGGCAGCGCTGTGGCTGTTGCTGACCGCCGAGTTCACCGCCCGCCGCTGGCTCGCCGGGCCGCGCACTCTGGTTGAGGCGCTTCGCCTTTCGGTGACCAGCGCCGCGATCCCCCCGGCGGCGGTGGCACACCGCCTGGCGGGCGAGTGGACCTTCCGCCGGGCGCGGCGCGACCCGCCGCTCGCGGTGCTGCTCGACCGCGACGACACCCTCATCGTCGACCGGCCCTACCTCAACGATCCCGACGGCGTGCGGCCCACGCACGACGCGTGCAGGGCGCTGGCGCGCCTGCGCCGCCGCGGGCTGCTGCTCGCCGTCGTCACCAACCAATCCGGCGTGGCCCGCGGGCTGATCAGCCCCGAGCAGCTCACCGCGGTCAACGCGCGCGTCGACGAGGTGCTGGGGCCGTTCGACTCCTGGCAGGTGTGCGTGCACGGCGAGGCGGACGGCTGCGGCGGCCGCAAACCGCGGCCCGGGATGGTGCTGGCGGCCGCCGAGGCGCTCGCCGTGCCCCCGCAACGCTGCGTGATGATCGGCGACACCGGCGGCGACGTCCGGGCGGCGCTGGCCGCGGACGCGCAGGCCGTGCTGGTGCCCACCGGGCGCACGCTGCCCGACGAGGTGGACCACGCGCGGGCCCACGCGCGGGTGGCCGGAACCCTCGACGACGCGGTGACGCTGGTGCTGCGGGAGTGCCGGTGACGACCGCATCGACCACCGCACTGGTGGCCCGCCTGGACAGCGCGGGGGACGTGCTGATCACCGGCCCCGCGGTGCGGGCGGTCGCCGCCCACCACGACCGGGTCGTGATGCTGGCCGGGCCGCGCGGACGCGACGCGGCCGAGCTGCTCGTCGGCGTCGACGAGATCGTCGAATGGCAGGCCCCCTGGGTCGATTTCGACTCCCCGGAACTCACCGCCGCCCACGCCGACGCCCTCCTCAAGCACCTGCGCGACATCGCGCCGGAACGGGTCTACATCTTCACGTCGTTCCACCAGTCGCCGCTGCCGCTGGCGCTGCTGGCGCGGATGGCGGGGGTGCCGTGGGTCGGCGCCATCTGCACCGACTACCCGGGCACCCTGCTGGATCTCCGACACCACGTGCCCCCCGGCATCCCCGAGCCGGAGCGGGCGCTGTCCCTGGCCGACGCGGCCGGTTGCCCGCTGCCCGCCGGCGACGACGGGGCGCTGCGGATCCGCGCCGTCGACCCGCTGCCGCCCGGGCTGGCGGCCACGGTGGCGGGTGATGAGTTCGTCGTCTTCCATCCGGGCGCCGCGGTCCCGGCCCGGCGGCCGAGCGACCACCGCAGCGCTGCCATGGTGGCGGCCCTGACCGCGGCCGGCTACCGGGTGCTGGTCACGGGCGACCCGAGCGAGGCCGCGTTGACAAAGACCGTGGCGGGCGACCGGGCCGTCGACCTGGGCGGGCGGACGAGCCTGGCGGAGCTGGCGGCGGTGTTCGCCGCGGCGCGCGTCGTCGTCGTGCCCAACACCGGCCCCGCCCACCTCGCCGCCGCCGTCGGAACCCCGGTCGTGTCGCTGTTCGCCCCCGTGGTGCCGGCGACCCAGTGGAGCCCGTACGGCAGGCGGGTGACCGTGCTGGGCGACCAGTTCGCGCCGTGCCGGGCCAGCCGCGCCCGGGTGTGTCCGGTGCCGGGCCACCCCTGCCTCGACGGCATCAGCGACGAGCAGCTGCTCGCCGCCGTGCGGCGGGAAGGGGGAGAGCCATGATCGAGGCGCACTTCGGCGCGCTGAGCCAGGCCGTGGCGCGCACCGCCGGTGAGGCCGACCGCCTGCGCGGGTGGGGCCGCCACCTCGCGCGAGTGCTGACCGGCGGCGGCCGGCTGCTGGCATGCGGCAACGGGGGCAGCGCCGCCGAGGCGCAGCACCTCACCAGCGAGCTGGTCGGACGCTTCCGCCACGAACGAATCCCGTTGTCCGCCATCGCCTTACACGCCGAGACGTCGGCGCTCACCGCGATCGCCAACGACTACGGCGCCGACGAGATGTTCGCGCGGGGAGTGCGGGCGCACGGCCGGCCCGGTGACGTGCTGATGGCGCTGTCCACCAGCGGCGGGAGCCGCAACGTGCTGGCGGCCGCGAAGGCCGCCCGCGATGCGGGCATGGTGACCTGGGCCCTGACCGGCCGCGGACCCAACGAGCTGGCCGACGCGTGCGACGACGCCATCTGCGTCGACGCCGCCGCCACGGCCACCGTGCAGGAGATCCACCTGATGCTGGTCCACGGGCTGTGCCTGGCGCTCGACGACGAGATACTGCTGCGGGACGCCTCATGAAACCACTTGTGATCGTGGGTGATTCGATCCTCGACGTCGACGTGCTGGGTTCGGCCAGCCGGCTGAGCCCCGAGGCGCCGGTGCCGGTGGTGGACGCCGAGCGGACGGTGCAGCGCCCGGGCGGGGCGGGGCTCGCGGCCCTGCTCGCCGCCCGCACCGAGCCGGCGGTGGTGCTGATCACCGGCATCGCGGACGACGACGGCGGCCGCCGGCTGCACGACCTGCTGACCGCGGCCGGGGTGACGGTGATCGCCCTGCCGATGAGCGGGACGACCGTCACCAAGACCAGGATCCGGGCCCGCGGCCAGTCGATGCTGCGGGTCGACCGGGGCGACGCCGCCCCGGTCGAGCGCCCGCTCGCCGCGGGGCCCACCGAGGCGCTGGCCGACGCGCGCGCGATCTGCGTCGCCGATTACGGCGCCGGGGTGACCGCGCTGCCCGGCCTGCGCGCGGCGCTCACCGAGCTGGCGCCGCGGATCCCGGTGGTGTGGGACCCCCACCCGCGCGGTGCGCCGCCCGTGCCGGGATGCGCGCTCGTGACGCCGAATCACGAAGAGGCCCAGCACTTCTGCGCGGGTACGCCGGGCGATGCGGGCCCGGTTTTGCTGAACAGGTGGGAGCCGCGCGCGGTCTGCATCACCCGCGGCGCGCGCGGGGCCCGGGTGTACACCGCGAACGCCGAGCCGCGCCACGTCGGGATCCCGGAGCGCACGGCCGCCGCCGCGGCCGACGTCTGCGGCGCCGGCGACCGGTTCGCCGTCTCCGCGGCGGTGGCCCTCGGCGCCGGGGCCGACCCGGTCGCCGCCGTAGAGGCCGCCGTCGCCGACGCGTCCCGCTTCGTCGCCACCGGCGGCGCCGCCTCCGTCTCGACGCCCGTCCCGGGCGACGGCGCGGGCGTGCTGCCTTCCGGCGGCCAACTCGACGACACCGCGGCGGTCGACGCGCTCGCCCTGGCCGAGCGGCTGCGGCGCGCCGGGCGGACCGTGGTCGCCACCGGGGGTTGCTTCGACCTGCTGCACACCGGTCACATCCGGCTGCTGCGGCAGGCGCGCGAGCTCGGCGACGCGTTGATCGTCCTGGTCAACTCCGATGAGTCGGTGCGCGCGCTCAAGGGCGACGGTCGACCCGTCATGCGCGACGTCGATCGCGCCCGCGTCCTGGCCGCGCTCGCGTGCGTGGACGCGGTCGCGGTCTTCGACGGGCCGACGCCCGAACACGCGCTCGACGCGCTGCGGCCCGATGTCTGGGTCAAGGGCGGCGACTACACCGCACACGACTTGCCGGAGGCCGCCGTCGTCCACCGCCACGGCGGCGAGGTCGTGATTCTGCCGACGGTGGCCGGCTACTCCTCTTCCCGTTTGATCGCCGCGGCCTCGTCCGGCCGCACGTTTACCGAAAGGGCTTGACATGACGGCAGAACGACGCGACGGCGTGCTGATCACCGGCGGTTCCTCGGGGCTGGGCGCGGCCACGGTGGCCGCGGTCGCCCGGCGGGGCGCCGTCCCGCTGGTGATCGACAAGAATCCCCCGGGGGACGGTATCCCCTACGCCGCTTGCGATCTCGCCGACACCAGCGCGGTCGCGGCCGCCGTCGAGGCGCTGGCCGGCGAGGTCGACGGCCGCATCACCGGCGTGTTCACGGCGGCGGGCATCGACTCGTGCGGCACCCTCGAGCAGGTGCCGGCCAAGGAGTGGGAGCAGGTCATCGCGGTCAACCTGGTGGGCACCGCCGCCGTCGTCCGCGCCGCGCTGCCGTACCTGAGGGCCACCGGCGGACGCATCGTCACGTGCGCGTCCACGTTGGGCATCAAGGCCGTCGGGGACGCCACCGCGTACTGCGCCTCGAAATTCGGGGTCGTCGGCTTCACCCGCGCGCTGGCGGCCGAGCTCGCCGGCGAGGTGGGCGTGACGCTGCTGATCCCCGGCGGCATGCACACCCCCTTCTTCGACGGCCGCACCGAGCAGTACAAGCCGCCGGCCGACGCCAAGCTCAACCGGCCCGAGGACGTCGCCGAGACCGTGCTCTTCGCGCTGTCCCAGCCGGCCGGCTGCGAGGTGCGCGAACTCGTGGTCTGCGCCTCGACGGAGGCGTCATGGCCTTAGGAGGCACCTTAGCGGTCGGGGAGGCGCTCGACGCCGGGCCGGACGACACCATCGTGGTGCTGCGCGCCCTGGGCCTGGGCGATCTGCTGACGGCGGTGCCCGCCCTGCGGGGGCTGCGCCGGCACTACCCCGCCGCGCGCGTCACCCTCGCCGCCCCTGACCGCTACCGGGAGCTGGCGATGATGACCGGCGCAATCGACGACGTGCTGCCCACGTCGTGCCTCGGCGACGTCCGGCCGCTCGCCGGACCGCCGGCGCTCGCGGTGAACCTGCACGGCTGCGGCCCCCAGAGCATCGACCACCTGCTGGCGTGGGGGCCGCAGACGGTGCTCACCCACTGCCACTCCGGCCATCCCGCCCTGCTGGGCCCGCCGTGGCAGCCCGAGATCCACGAGATGCACCGGTGGTGCGCCCTTTTGGAATGGGCCGGAATCCGTTGCGACCTCGAAGATGTCACGCTGCCGCGGTCGACCGTCGTCCCCGAGTGCATCGACGCCGTCGTGATCCATCCGGGCGCGTCGTCCCACGCGCGCCAGTGGCCCCCCGAGCGGTTCGCCGCGGTGGCCGCGGCGCTGCGCGACGAGGGCCACGACATCGTGATCACCGGGTCGTCCGGCGAATTCGACCTGGCGCACGAGATCGCCCGCGCCGCCCGATTGCCGCGCACCGCCGTCGTCGCCGGACTGCTCGATCTGCCGGCCCTGGCCGCGCTGGTCGCCGGCAGCCGGCTGGTGATCTGCGGCGACACGGGCATCGGCCACCTGGCCGCGGCCACCAACACCGCGTCGGTGGTGTTGTTCGGACCCACCGCCCCCGCCCGGTGGGGGCCGCGCGGCCCCGCGCCCCACGCCGCGCTGTGGGCCGGCGGGGTCGGCGACCCGCACGCTGACACCCCCCACGAGGGGCTGCTGCTGATCACGGTCGCCAGCGTGCTGGCCGCCACGCGCACGATTCTCAGGGAGACGGCATGACCGGCACACCGCGCGTCGGGGTGGTGGGCGCCAGCTACGTCGGTCTCACCACCGCCGTCTGCACGGCCGCACACGGGATCGACACGATCGCCGTCGACATCGATCCCGAGCGGGTGCGCACGCTGGCGGCGGGAATCCCGGTGATCGACGAGCCGCAGTTGCCGGCGCTGCTGCGCGACGGCCTGGCCCGCGGCCTGCTCACGTTCAGCGCCGACTTCGCCGCGCTGGCCGACCGGGACGTCGTCTTCGTCTGCGTCCCCACCCCCAGCGCCGACGACGGCCGGGCCGACCTCAGCGCGGTGGGCGCGGTGGTCGACCGCCTGGGCGGCGTCCTGCGCGCCGGCGCCGTCGTCGCGCTCAAGTCGACGATTCCCGTGGGCACCACGTCGGCCATGGCGGACAGGCTGCGGCACAAGGGCATTCGCGCGGTGTCCGCCCCGGAGTTCCTGCGCGAGGGACGCGCCGTTCACGACTTCCGGCACCCGGACCGCCTGGTCATCGGCACCGCGGACGAGTCGGCCGCCCACCTGGTGCAGCGGGCGTACGGCCTCGGCGCCGAACGCGTGCAGCGGATGAGCCCGGAGAGCGCCGAGCTCGCCAAGTACGCCAGCAACGCGTTCCTGGCCGTCAAGCTCTCGTACGCGAATTCGCTGGCGACGCTGTGCACCCGGGTGGGCGCCGATATCGACGACGTCACCGGGTGCATGGGTGCCGACCGGCGGATCGGGCCGGAGTTCCTGCGGCCGGGGCCCGGGTGGGGCGGGTCGTGCCTGCCCAAGGACACCGCGGCCCTGATCCACACCGCGCGGCGGCACGGGGTCGATTTCGCCGAGGTCGACGCCGCCCGGCGCACCAACACCGCCCAGGCGCGCCGGATCGGCGCCGCGCTGCGCCGAACCCTGGGCCGGCCGTTGGCCGGCTGCCGGGTCACCGCGCTGGGACTGACGTTCAAGGCCGCCACCAGCGACACCCGCGATTCGCCCGCCCTGGCCGCCTGCCGAGAGCTCGCCGCGGCCGGCGCCCACGTCATGGGTTACGACCCGCAGCTGCCCCACATCGACCCCGCCGTCCTGCAGGCGAGCCGGGTGACCGCGGCCGACGACCCGTACCGCGCCGCCAAGGCGGCCGAGGCGATCGTGGTGCTCACCGAGTGGCCCCAGTTCCGCGACCTCGACTGGCGCGCCATCGCCCGCGACGCGCCGCTGGCCGCGGTGCTGGACACCCGCAACCTGCTCGATCCCGCGGCGGTCCGGGCGGCGGGGCTGGCGTATCTCGGCAACGGTGTGCCGCAGGGATTCTAGCGCGGCCGCCGGTGCACCTGACAAAGTCCTGAAAATTCGCGGCCGGTGCGCTTAGCTTCGGCGATTGCGGGGTACGACGAAGGGGCGTGGCAGTGCGGCGCACAGCCACCCGTCGCCCGCGGTGAAAAAACACCGGCGCCCGCGACCCATCATCCCGGCTCCCGTCGTTGCGGCGCCAGAACCGATCGCAGCCGACGCGAGATCATCACGCGGACTGTCGTAGGAGGCAAATCCAATGTCCAAACAAGAGGTCTCCGACTTCCTGCTCGAGCGGTTGCGGGCATGGGGCGTCGAGCACGTCTTCGCGTTCCCCGGCGACGGCATCAACGGGATCCTCGCCGCCTTCGGCCGCGCGGACAACAAGCCGATGTTCATCCAGTCGCGCCACGAGGAGATGAGCGCGTTCGAGGCGGTGGGTTACGCGAAGTTCACGAACCGCGTCGGCGTGTGCATGGCGACCTCGGGCCCCGGCGCCATCCACCTGCTCAACGGGCTCTACGACGCGAAGCTGGACCACGTGCCGGTGGTGGCGATCGTCGGGCAGACGAACCGCAGCGCCATGGGCGGGTCCTACCAGCAGGAGGTCGACCTGCTGACGCTGTTCAAGGACGTCGCCAGCGACTACATTCAAATGGTCACGGTCCCAGAGCAATTGCCGAACGTGCTGGATCGCGCCATCCGGGTGGCCCTCGCCCAGCGCGCGCCGACGGCGATCATCATTCCGTCCGACGTCCAGGAGCTGGAGTACTCGCCGCCCACCCACGCCTTCAAGATGGTGCCCTCGAGCCTGGGCATCGAATGGCCGGCGGTCGCCCCCGACGACGCTGCTGTGCAGCACGCCGCGCAGGTGCTCAACGAGGGCGGCAAGGTCGCCATGCTCGTCGGGCAGGGTGCCGCCGGCGCGCGCGACGAGCTGATCGAGGTCGCGGACCTGCTCGGCGCCGGGGCGGCCAAGGCGCTGCTGGGCAAGGACGTGCTGAGCGACGAATTGCCTTGGGTCACCGGGTCGATCGGCCTGCTCGGGACCCGGCCCAGCTACGAGCTGATGCGGGACTGCGACACGCTGCTCACGGTGGGATCGAGCTTCCCCTACACGCAGTTCCTGCCCGGGTTCGAGCAGTGCCGCGCGGTCCAGATCGACATCGACGGCCGCTTCATCGGCATGCGGTACCCGTATGAGGTCAATCTCGTGTCCGACGCGAAGGCGGCGCTGCGCGCGCTGATTCCGCTGCTGCGCCGCAAGGAGGACCGCAAGTGGCGCGAGACGATCGAGTCCAACGTGGCGCGCTGGTGGAAGACCATGGACATGGAGGCGAAGGTGAGCGCCGACCCGGTCAACCCGATGCGCCCGTTCTTCGAGCTCTCCCCCATGCTGCCCGACGATGCCATCGTCACCGCCGACTCCGGGTCGTCGGCCAACTGGTATGCGCGCCAACTGAAGTTCCGCGGCAACATGCGGGGTTCACTGTCCGGCAACCTCGCCACGATGGGGCCGGGCGTGCCGTACGCGATCGGCGCCAAGTTCGGCAACCCGCGGCGGCCCGTCATCGCCTTCGTCGGCGACGGCGCGATGCAGATGAACGGCATGGCCGAGCTGATCACGATCAAGCATTACTGGCGGAAGTGGGGCGACCCCCGACTGATCGTGGCGATCCTGCACAACAACGACCTCAACCAGGTCACGTGGGAGATGCGCGCGATGGCCGGGTCGCCGAAATTCGCTGAGTCGCAAACTCTTCCGGACGTGGACTTCGCGGGTTTCGCGGCTAGCCTGGGGCTGAACGCGATGGCCATCAAGGACCCCGACGAGTTGGGGGACGCGTGGCGCAGCGCGCTGTCGGCCGACCGCCCCACGGTGCTCGACATCTACACCGACCCCGACATGCCCCCGATTCCCCCGCACGCCACGTGGGATCAGTTCAAGGCGGCCACCACGGCCGTGCTCTCGGGCGACGAGGACAGCGTCGGCTTCGTCAAGGTCGGGCTCAAGACCAAGGCGCAGGAGTTCCTGCCGCACAGGAAGAGTTGACGGACCACCAGCCGTGCCGCCGAGCGTGCACTCACTGCGAGTTTTCGGCAGGTATTTCGCAGTGGGCACACGCTCGGCGCGCGGCGAATCACCAACCAAGGCTTGGTCAAAGATGGGCGCTGGCGCCGCGCAGGTCCTCGACGAAGGACTTGTATGCCTCGTCGTGGCGGTCGCTGCGGTCGCGCAGCACCGCCGACGGGTGCACCGTGGCCACGACAAGCGGCTCGGGGTCGAGCCGCGCGTCGGCGGCAGACGCCGGCAGGCGCAGCCCCTCGCCGCGGTGGGCGGACACCCGAAAGTCGGCTCCCAGCAAGCATTGCGCCGCGGTGGCACCGAGGCAGACGATCACACGCGGCCGCACCGCCTCGATCTCGGCGAGCAGCCACGGCCGGCAGGCCACCACCTCGGTGCGGCCGGGCTTCTGATGTATCCGCCGTTTGCCGCCCTTGCGCGTGAACTTGAAGTGCTTCACGGCGTTGGTCTGGTACGTCGCCGCCGGATCGATGCCGGCGTCCTCGAGGGCACGGGCGAGCAGGCGGCCCGCCGGACCGACGAACGGCAGGCCCGTCCGGTCCTCCTGGTCTCCGGGTTGCTCCCCCACCAGCATCAGCGGGGCACCGGTGGCGCCGTGACCGAAGACGGTCTGGGTCGCGTCCTCAAACAGCCCGCAGCCTCGGCAACTGCCGGAAGCCGAGCGCAGGGACTCCAAACTCCGGTCGTCCGGCAGGTATTCGGCCGCGCCCGCGGTTCTGGCTGCCGGCATCGGTTACCCCGCCCTCACGGCTCAGCCCTTGCCGGTGATTGCGTCGCGGGCGCGATCGAGCATCGCCGCGAACGGGCCCGCGGCCACGTTCGCCATCCGGGACTCGACGCCCGGATGGGGCCGGGTGGGCGCGATCGCCTGGGCGAGTTTGGCTGCGCGGCCCATCCTTTCGAGCTCGTCGTTGCTCAGCTCCTCGCCCAGCTTGGCGAACTCCTCGGCCTCCTCGTGTCCGGCGTGCTCGAGGACCGCGTCGCGCAGCTCGGTGAGCTTCCGGGTGAATCCGTCGCCGCTGACGTCCATCTTCTCGAGCTCGCAGAGCATCTTCTTCGCCTCGTTCTCCTCCTGCAGCCGCGCGCTGACGATGGTGACGCCGTCGGCCACCTTTCGCTTGGTTCGCGGATGGACGATCTGCTCCTCGACGGTTTCGTGCACGGCGAGCAGCCGCCGCAGGTCGACGAAGGCGGCTTCGCGCTCCTCGCCCGTCGCCGCGAGCGTTCGCTCGAACTCCGACTTGATCTGCTCGTGCTGCCTGCAAAGGAAGTCGACCACGTCGGTGGGCGACATGATGGAGGTGTCGGCCATGTTGTTCCTCCCGATTAGCGTGGTGGCGGCGCGCCGGGCCCTTCACGCGCTCCCCGTTCGGCTACCCCTGGTCACTATCGCCAAACCTGGCCCCGGACAAGGCGGCAGACCGCGGCGGGCGCGGCGCCTGACTCCGCTCTGCGCGGCCGTCGTCGCGGGCGCGGCGGCGGCGTGCGCGGCGCCGGGAAGTTCGTTCGAAGCCGCGCCGCAGGTGGTCGTGTGGCCGGTCGACAAGCCGATGCGCCAGCCGGTGTGGTCGTACCGCCAGCACGCGCTCGTCGCCCTCACCGACGACCACCGCGTGGCCGAGGTCAGCGCCGGGGACCGCCCCGACGCCGCCACCACCCGGCTCTCCGCGCCCCTGTCGGTGGGCCGCAACCTGCAGATCAGCCAGAAGGACGACCGCGTCGTGTTCGTGCCCCAGCCCGAGCGCGGCAAGGTCGCGGGCCTGAGCCTCGAAACGCTGCGCCAGGTCAGCGAATTCGATGCCGGGCCGGCACCGGCGTACCTGTCCCAGGACGCGGGCCTGCGTGTGCTGCTCGCCCTGTCGGCCGACGGAACGTCGGTGACGCCGGTGGACGAGTACGGGTTGCGCGCCCTGCCGATTGCCCGGGTCACCGGTGACCCGGCGGCCACGGTCCGCGGCGCCAACCGCGGCCGCGAAATCGACTACCACCTCTACGCACCGACGGGAATCCGCCATTACCAGGGCTCGTCGTCTCCCCCCGAGGAGCGGGGCGAACTCGGGATCGACGTCGCGGTTTCGGCGGGCGACGGGACCGCGGTGAGCCGCAGTTATGTCGCCGGCCGCGACAGCAACGTGCTGACCGCCGTGGAGTCCCGCCGCGGCGGCGACGGGATCGAGACGCTGGCCAGCGCCTGGCTTCCCTCGCCGATCCGCGCGCTGGGCACCGACGACACCCGGATCTATGCGGCCACCGACCACGAGCTGGTGGTCCTCGAGACGGACAGCTTCACCGGCTTTCCCGGACAACGGATCCCGGTGATCACGGACGTCGACTACCGCGGGCGCCTGTCCGGGCCGGCGCAGTCGGCACCGGTGTCGGGGATGGCCGTCGGCCCGCACCGCGTGTATCTCACCCTCGCCGGCGTGCCCTACGTCGTCGGCGTCGCCAAGCCGCACCTGTGAGAGGAGACAGTCATGAGCGCAACGGACGAGGACACCCGCGCGGCGGTGGACGCCGACGACGACATCGAACTCATCACCGCTCAGGTCGAGGCGCTCAAAGAGCTTGCGCGGGAGGATGATCGAGATCCGATCAGCGAGGGTCGGCGCTACGACTTCAGCATCCGGTGGGGCACCATTCTCGCGGGGCGGCTGCGGCGCCTGGTCCACTACAGCGCGCTGGGCCGCCTCGATGACGCCGACGAACGCAGGTTCGGAGAACTCTGCGACGAGTTGCGCGCGCTGGCACCGCTGATCGATCGCTTCCGGCTCGCGCACCCGGTCTTCACGACCGGCCGGCCGGCTCGGGCGAAGCGCTTTCGTCGAGGAACTCGTTCTCGCGCAGAGTGATCCCGGTGCGCGGCTTGGCGCAGCCCGGGTGGTGGCACGTCAGTGCGATCATGTAGGCGTCGGGCTCCTCGTCCAGGAAGAGGAATCCGAGGTACAGGGCGTCCCCGACACCGAATTCCGTTGCGCCGCAGCATTCGCAGTGGCCGCCCTTGGCGGCGATCTGCTCTCGCACGCGCCCGCGCGCGACCGGGTCCAGGTGGATCAGCTCGGGACGCACCCCGAACGAGTCGGCCATGTCAGATCTCCACGTCCTTGTCGTAGTGCACGTTGTCCTCGCGCCAGCCGCCCAGGCCGTAGCCGATGCCGGCGTGGTCGTCGACGAACTCGATCTGGCTGATCCACTTGGCCATCTTGAAGCCGACCTGGGTCTCGACCCGGAGCCGCAGCGGCGCACCGTGCTTGATGGGCAACGGTTTTCCGTTCATCTCGTAGGCGAGGATGGTTTGCGGCTTGTACGCGAGCTCGAGGTCCATCACCTCGTAGAACTGCCCCTCCCCCTCCGCGCTGGGTTCGTCGCGCCCGGTGTCCTGCATGGTCAGGAAGCACACGTAGCGCGCCTGGGGAAGCGGCCGCACCAGCTCGGCCAACTCGGCCAGGGGCAGCCCCGTCCATTCCCCGACGCTCGACCAGCCCTGCACGCAGTTGTGCAGCACCCGTTGCCGGTGCGGGTCCCCCAGCGCGCGCAACGCCGCGAGGTCCAGCGTCACCGGCCGTTCGACCAGGCCGCCGACCTGCAGCCGCCAGTCGGCGAAGTTGTGCACCGCCATCACCTTGTACTCCGCCGAGCACGGCGGCTTGCCGTTGACGCGGTGCTCCTCCGACAGTTTGCGCTCCGGGTAATGCTGCCGGGAGTTCAGCGGCCGCAGCAGGATCAACCGGGCGCGGGTGATGACCGCGCCGAGCACGCGCCGCACCTGCACCGGCCGGCGCAGGCTCCACACCGTCGCCGCGATGTGGACGGCCACGATCGCGCCGATGATCGCGAACGAGCACGCGGTCGCCCAATTGATGTTGCGGACCGCGCCGAAGATCATCGACGCGTTGAGTTGTCCCCAGCCCCAGAAGAACACCATCGCGAGGTGGACGACGATGAACGCCAGAAACGCGACCAACCCGAGGAAGTGCAGGCTGCGCGCACTCTGCCGGCCGCCCCACATCCTGACGAACCATCCGAACCGCGCCTCGATCGCCGGCGACTGCGCGGCGCCGGTCAGGATCTGGAACGGTGCGAGCACGAAGATCACACCGGCGTAGGTGAGCTTCTGGATCGCGTCCAACGGTTCGCCCGGCAGCAGCGGGGGCAGGTTGAACGTCATGTAGGTGATGATGTCGTCCAGCGCCCGGGGGAAGATCGACCACGAGTAGGGCCAATAGCGGTGCCACTGACCGGTGGCGAAGAGCAGCACGTAGTAGGACAGCCCGACCAGAATCCAGCCCAGCACCGAGATGAAATGCCAGTGCCGGCCCATGCCGAGCTTCTTGTGGCCGGGCAGCGCGACCAGCGAGCTGTAGTCCTCTTCCTCGTCCAGGGTGTCCCACAGCCGGTCGGTCGGCATCGTCTTGGTGGTGAAGCGCGCCCACTCCGTGCCCGGCTTGCTGTCGTCGCGCCAGTACAGCTTCGGGTGGGTGGAAAGGATCTCGATGCCGCTGCGCAGCAGCAACGTCAGGAACAAGACGTTGAGCCAATGGTCGATGCGCAGCCACGCGGGATAGTCGAGTACCGTTGCCGCCTGGTTCATTTCACTTGCGCCCGTTCAGTCGTTCCAGTGCTGCCGTCGCGGGTGGGCGACGTTGATGCCGAGCAACACCGACGCGTGCAGCGCGAGGAACGCGCCCGCGAAGGCGAGGGCGAAGGTGGCCGGGGCGAAGTCCCACCGCCCGGTCGCCGTCGTCAGGCCCGGCACGCTCGCCACCCGGGTGCCGAGGTCGAGCGCGAGGAACAGCATCGAAAGAAGGCTGCCCAGCAGCCAACCCGCTTGCGGCGCAAGCCGATTGCGGCCGTACCCGAGCGCCGCCGCGGCGGCCAGGCATCCGGCGATCGCGGCGACGGCGTAGGCGACGAAGAAGGCGGGCGGCGCCTGCAGGCTGGTGAGCAGATAGGCGTGCGTGGCGGCGAGCGCCACGAGCAGTCCCGCGCCCAGCGCGGTCACGGCCCTCGGGGCGTCGAACGCGACGTAGCCGCCAAGGCTCAGCAGGCGAAACATCCTGCTGCTGTGCCATGTTTCGGGCCAAGCCCCGGCCACCGAGCCCACGAAGGCCGGTTACCCCCGAGTGTCCGCCCTAAACAAGGGCTCTCGCGCGGCCGCCTCAGGCCGCGACCAGCGTGGGATGACCCAGGCCCTCCCGGAAGTTCCAGGACCGACCGTGCCTGGCGAGCTGGACGAAGAAGCCGTAGTTGGTGGTGTTGGTCGCGGCGAGACCCGTGCACACCGCCCGCGCGGTCATCAACGCGACGTCGTTGACGATCAGCACCACCGCGGCGGCCGCCGCGACGCCCAGCAGGCCGAGCGCCCTGCGGACCACGTGGGTGGGGCAGATTCTCATGGCGCTTCTCCTTCACGCATACCGCCGCGGCATGGTGCCTCAGCAACTGCTACGTATACAAACACAGTAATACGTAGCACTGCAACATCGATATTCGTAGGCTGGCATTGCCCACCCGCCGTCGAATGCCCGATCTCACGCCGTCTAGCTGCGATGATGGCGGCAGACGGGGTTCCCTGGCCCGTCCCGGAAGCGCCGCGAATGCGACGCACATCACACCGTTATGTGCAGCGGTGGAAGTTCCACCCCGACCCGCTGCCTTGGACTACATTCGGGGCAGCATCCCGTGAAGGAGGCGGCCCGTGAGCAATCCCGCGGATCCGTACTCGACCGGTCCGTTCACCTACGATCCGCTCGGGCGTCCGCCGCCCCCGCAGCAAATTCGGCGCGCGCCTGGAGCCGT